>JAZLBW010000055.1:0-23467 GCA_045613905.1 Candidatus Caccoplasma sp. | reverse complement strand
AAATATATTCCGTATCTTTGCTCCGAGGTTAATTGTTTATACATTGCAATACAAAAATAGTTAATCTTAGGGAGACTTCGGTCTCCTTTTTTTTGCATTGTCAATGAAAACTACCTTTGCACTTTCTTTTTGAAATTACGTATAAAGATAATATTTATTAAAAAGTTTCGAGAAAGGGTATTTTTATTGTATTTTCGTATTCGTGAATTTTAGATTATGAGTAACAAGAGAATTTTGGTTGGTATGAGTGGCGGAGTGGATAGCTCGGCTGTTTGTCTTTTGCTGCAAGAGCAGGGTTATGAGGTTGTTGGCGCTACTCTTCGTATGTGGGAGCGTGGAGAAAGCAACGAAGAGCCTACTTTTATTTCGGATGCAAGGAGTTTAGCTGAGCGTCTGGGCATTGAACACCATACCATTGATATTCGCAAAGAGTTTAAGGATGGGGTTATTGCGTCGTTTATTAATGAATATATGAGCGGCAGAACACCTAATCCTTGCGTTGTTTGCAACCCCGGATTCAAGTGGAAAGCTCTGCTTGATTGCGCCGACAAACTTGGTTGCGAAAAGATTGCTACGGGTCACTATGTGAATATTATTGAGGAGAATGGTAAATTCTTTGTTGAAGAGGGTGGTGATGATAGCAAAGACCAATCTTATTTTCTTTGGGGATTGACTCAGGAGCAACTCTCTCGCACTGTTTTCCCTTTGGGCAAATTGGTTAAGCGTGTGGTTAAAGAGATGATGCGTCAACGTGGCTTTGCCGCAAGTGCCGATAAGAGCGAAAGTATGGAGATCTGCTTTATCGAGAAGGATTATCGCTCATTCCTCCGCGAAAATGTTGAGGGTATTGATGAAAGATATTCGGGAGGTTTCTTTGTTGACAAACTTGGCAAGAGATTGGGACAGCACAAAGGTTTTCCGTTCTATACCATAGGACAACGCAAGGGGCTTGAAATTGCTCTTGGACGTCCTGCATATGTTACAAAGATTAACCCTCTTAAAAACACTGTTAAACTTGGATTTGAGGACGAGCTTTTATGTAACGGCATGCGATTGAGCAACTGCAAGTTTATTGATGAGAGTTTGATGATGTCGCCTGAGTTGGTTGTGCGTATCAGATACCGTGGCACTCCGTACAGTGTTAAATCAATTGCCACCGATGAGAAGGGTATCAAAGTTGTTTTAAACAGTTCGGCTTCGGCTGTAGCCCCGGGACAATCGGCTGTCTTCTATATTGGAAACCGCGTTGTTGGTGGCGGTTTTATTGAGTCTCCTCTTGCGGAGCATGAAATTGTATGTTAAGATTTTTAATCTCACTTTTACTCTCTTGTGTATGCTTCTGTTTGTCAGCAGAGGATTTGTTTACCGTAAGGGTATGGCTCTTGGATAAAGAGGGCTGCGGATACTCTGTTACGCACCCTGAGGAGTTTTTAAGCGAAAGAGCAATTACTCGACGCAAGAGAGATAATGTTGATTTTTCTCTTAACGACTTGCCTGTTTCGAAACGCTATAAGGATAAGCTGGCGACTATTGCCAAGCGATTGATTTGCCACTCTAATTGGCTTAATACTTTGGTTATTGAGTGCGACTCTGCAACAGCGGAGGATGTTAAGTGCCTTCCTTTTGTTGGACGAGTTGAGGTGCTTTGCAGAGGTAAGATTGTTAGAAATGATACAAGGTCGGAGTTCTATAACTTTGGGGCAATAAAACGTCACCCTCTATATGGTGTTGCTCAATCAATATCAACGGTTGTCGAGGCATCCCAAGCACATAAAAACGGGCATTGGGGCAAGGATGTTTTCATTGCAGTTCTTGACGATGGCTTTGGAGGCGTTGATTCTTTATGCCAATGGTTTGACAAGGACAGAATAAAGTTTGCTTGCGATGTGGTAAACCCCAAAGGGAATATTTATAGTGAAGATGACCACGGAACTGCGGTTCTGTCGATTATGCTTGCCAATCGTATAGGTGAGTTTGTGGGTGTTGCTCCTGAGAGTGACTACGCTCTTATCCGCACTGAAGATATTGGCTTTGAGACTCCTTTTGAAGAGGATTTCTTTGTCAGGGGTTTGGAGATTGCCGACAGCCTCGGCGTTGATATTGTAAACGCTTCGTTAGGCTACGAGCAGGTGGGAGATATTACTTCGGTATCGTGTATAGCCTC
The DNA here is from genome assembly GCA_045613905.1 of Candidatus Caccoplasma sp. Classification (GTDB taxonomy): domain Bacteria; phylum Bacteroidota; class Bacteroidia; order Bacteroidales; family G3-4614; genus Caccoplasma_A. The sequence continues at coordinate 21,303 of JAZLBW010000055.1, read as the reverse complement.
GGAAATTGCAACAAAAAAAGGCATTAAAGTTGTTACAAGTTGCGGGAACAAAGGAAATGGTGGGTTTACTCACCCTGCAGATGCTGATGGAGTGATTGCCGTGGGCGGTGTTGACAAACGCGGTAGGGTTATTGATTTTACCTCAAAAAAGGTTGTTGATGACAGATATGTTGTTCCGAAGGCAAAGGCTCTTGCTTCGGACGTACCTGTCATAAATGGCAGTGGCAAGATAATGAGTGCTTACGGAACATCGTTTGCTGCTCCAGCAATTACCGGTTCCATTGCGATTAAAAAGGATTTTTAGTTAGTATTTTTAGTTGTTGAATATTGATGGCAGAGAATATTACTCTATACGAACTTAATAATATGTTGAGTATTGTCGTTGGAAATGCTTTCCAAAAACAGTACAATGTTGCCGCAGAGATAAGCGAGTTGCGCGTGAATGGCTCGGGGCACTGTTATATGGAGTTAATTGAAAAGGACGAGCAGGGCAATACTGTTGCAAAGGCTCGTGCCAATATATGGGCTTCAACTTTCCGCAAATTGCAACCATTCTTTGAATATTCAACAGGCATCTCTCTTAAAGCAGGTATTAAGATATTGGTTACCGTAAAGGTTGGTTTTGACCCTCTCTACCACTACTCTCTTACGGTTTGGGATATAGACCCCGCCTATACCGTCGGAGATATGGCTATGCGTCGCACGCAGATTCTTAACCGTCTTGCCGACGAGGGTGTGATTGATGATAATAAAAGTCTTACTCTATCGCCCATTCCCAAAAGGATTGCTGTTATATCGTCAGCCACTGCTGCCGGTTATGGTGATTTTTGCGATCAACTGAAAAAGAATGCAAAGGGTTATATATTTTATCCTGTTCTTTTCAAGGCCCTGATGCAAGGCGAACAGGCAAGCGCGAGTATTATAAATGCATTGAACAGAATATACAGCAATATAAATCTGTTCGATTGCGTGGTTATTATAAGGGGAGGTGGTGCAACTTCGGAACTTAACTGTTTTGACGATTACAATCTGGCTTTGAACATTACTCAATTTCCTTTGCCTGTTATTGTTGGTATTGGACACGAAAGGGATATTACAGTTTTGGATTACGTTGCTTATAAAAGCATTAAAACACCTACGGCTGTTGCTGAATTCCTGATTTCGCAGATTGCGAAAAGTGATGACTATTTGAATGAGCTTAGCGGAGAGATTGCCGATAGAATAAAGGACATTTTAAATGGCGAGAAATTAACTCTTTCTAATATAGAGAACCAATTGCCCTCGCTTGTTATAAACAAGATTGAGAGGGAGAGAAATAGTTTGGAGCAACAGAAAAGCAGGGTTTTGTTGAATATTAGAGAGCGTATTGGAAGAGAACAGATTAAATTGGCTACCACACAGACCTCTTTAATTGATAAATTTGAAAGAGCCATTGAGCGTGAGTGCAACAGAGTTGCCAATATAGAAAAGAGCATTGAACTTTTATCGCCCGACAGAATTTTGAAACGCGGCTACTCTATCTCTGTTAAAGATGGATTCCCCGTTAAAAGTGTTACAGAGCTAAAAGAGGGTGATAACATAATGGTTATTTTTGCCGATGGCGAGGCTGAAACTGAAGTTAAAAATTTAAAGAATATATAGATATGGATAGTGTAAAATCATACAGCGAAGCTGTTGAAGAACTTGAGAATATTGTTGCCATGTTGCAAAGCGACAAATGTAAAATTGACGATTTAAAAGCGTATGCCGTTAAAAGCGTGGAGCTTATAAAGTTTTGTAAGAGCCACCTAACTCAAACTGACGAGGAGATTAAAAAGCTTTTGGATAATATTAAGGAAGAGAGTTGTTAGTTGATAGTTATTGAGATTTAGCTTATTCAAATCTTTTATTATCAACTGCTAAATTTTAGCAATAAATATTCTAAGAAATACGACTAAAATTTCTTTAGAATAAGGGTATCTCCGTCGTATTCGATATATGAATTGTGAGTTATCCAATCTCCTGTAAGGACTATCTCTCCGCCACTTTTTAGTGGACGTTTAAAGAATAGATGTTGATGACCGAAAACGAAATAGTCTATTTTGTTTTCGGTTTTTTCGTTGTATTCTGTCGCCCATTCAACAAGGGGATTATCTTCGTTGTTCCCAAATTTCGGAGCTTGTTCTCCTATTTTTCGGCTGTTTGATGACCATCCGTATGCAAATGGCACTGTCCACCATGGATGTATTGAAGAGTAGAGTTTTTGACAGATTTTGTTACGGAAAAGCCAACGGATAAAGAGAAATCCCAATGGTCGTTTTCCCTCGCCATCGCCATGTCCCATATAGAATTGTTTACCAAGTAAGTTGGTTACATATGACTCTTTGTGTACTATTACTCCTAACTCTGTGGGTAGATAATCAAATATCCATATATCGTGATTTCCGATAAACCAATGCACTTCAACTCCACTATCAGTCAACTCAGCTATTTTGCCAAAAAAACGCGTAAAACCTCGTGGTACGACACAACGATATTCAAACCAATAATCCAATATATCGCCAAGCAAATATATGGCAGAGGCCGACTCTTTTATTGAGTCGAGCCACGCCACTACACGTTTTTCTGATTCTCTTGTTGATTTAAAAGTTTTTGCTCCTAAATGCAAATCAGATATGAAATATATTTTTTTATCCATCCTTTTATTTAAATTAGGAATGAGAAATTAGGAATGAGAAATTAGGAATGAGAAATTAGGAATGAGAAATTAGGAATGAGAAATTATTATCTTTTATTTTTTCCAATCTTTCAACTAACAACTAACAACTGTGGTTTTAGCGACGAGCTAATTAGCACAAAGTATTGATACTAAGCAAAATCAATAAACAATTGTTTGTTAATGAGCAAATGCCATATATTATTGAATATGGCATTTGAGCTGTTTCAATTCTACAAAAATCCTAAATCGAGTTTTGCCTCCTCACTCATCATATCTTTGTTCCACTCCGGCTCAAAGACTACTTGTAAGTCAAGACTCTTTACTCCCGCAATTCCTTCTAACTTCATTCTTACATCTTCCAAAATGAATTCTGCCGCAGGACAATTGGGAGCTGTAAAGGTCATCTCTACTTTTAGGTTGTTTTCCTCATCGAAATCAATAAGGTAAACAAGTCCTAAATCGTATATATTTACAGGAATTTCAGGGTCGTAAACGGTGCGAAGCATCTTCACGACCTTCTCTTCCAATGTTGGTTCGTGATCTAACATATTACTTCTCCTCTGCTACTTTTTCTATGATTGCAACCATATGTTTATAGAAGTTAGCGACTGCAGGAATGTGTAACTTCTCGTCGGGAGAGTGTACTCCACGGATTGTTGGCCCGAATGATACCATCTCCAAATATGGGTATTTCTCCAAGAATAATCCACATTCCAGTCCTGCATGTATTGCTTTAATTGCAGGTTTCTCTCCAAATAGTTGCTCGTATGTTTCGACTGTTGTTTTAAGTATTGATGAATCCATATTTGGTTTCCAACCGGGGTATCCATCGCTGTGCGTAACCGTTGCTCCTGCAAGGGTAAATACACTCTCAAGACTGAATGCGGTTGAGTGTTTTGCACTCTCTACGCTACTGCGTTGGCTTGTTGATATTACTATTTTGTTATCGCCTGGCATTTTTACCGATGCAAGGTTTGTCGATGTCTCCACCAATCCTTCTATGTCGCGACTCATAGCCACCACTCCTTGAATACATCCGTTGAGTGCATTTATGAGATTTTTTGCAGTTTGAGTAGAAATGGCTTCAGACGCATCTGTTGTTTCCCAACGCATTTTAAAGTTATCGTCCACTCCTTTCAACTCGTTTGCAACTTCGGCAGCAAACATATTCAATGCTATTGTTATTGGCTCTTTATCCTCTTTGCGTACCGCTACTACCGCAGATGATTCACGAGGTATAGCATTACGGAGGTTTCCTCCCTCGAAGCTAACAAGATATAGAGGATTTTTACGCATCCATTTCATCAAGAAACGAGATAGTATTTTTATTGAGTTACCCAATCCCAAGTGAATGTCGCATCCTGAGTGTCCTCCACGAAGTCCCTCAACGTAAATTTTCAAGAAGTGGTATCCTTCGGGTACAGTCTCTGTTTCGTATTGCAATGTAGCCACTGTGTCAACTCCTCCTGCACATCCGACAAATACTTCGCCTTCGTCTTCTGAATCGAGGTTTATTAAATATTTTCCATCCATAAAGCCCTCTTTCAAGGCAAATGCTCCTGTAAGACCTGTTTCTTCATCGACAGTAAATAATGCCTCCAATGGACCATGTTTTATTGTTTCGTCTATAAGAATTGCCATTGCTCCAGCCATCCCTATTCCGTTATCAGCTCCAAGCGTTGTTCCCTCGGCTCTAACCCACTCTCCATCTACTACGGTTTTTATTGGGTCTGTTTCGAAGTTGAACTCTACTCCGTTGTTTTTCTCACACACCATATCCATGTGTGCTTGCATTGTCAAAACAGGTACATTCTCACATCCGGGTGTCGCTGGTTTGCTCAATAGGATGTTTCCTGCTTCATCCTCTTTTAAAGCTATACTGTTTTTTACCGCCCAATCTTTTAGGTATTGGCGTATCTTCTCCTCTTTTTTTGAGGGACGCGGAACTTGTGTTATCTCGTCAAAGATAGTCCAAAGTGCTTGTGGTTTTAACTCTGTTACTTTCATATGTTATGATGTTAAATTATTAATTTATGTGAATATATTTAAAGCAACGGCGAAATTTGGATACGAACTTTGCATATATCACGCTTATTTGTATCTTTGTACTCGCTTTTTGCAACGGCTTTTAGCGCCCAATTGTTTATTGCTTTTATCCATTACAAATATATAACAAAAATGTGGTATTTAGTATTGCTTTTTACATTTCTTATCCTTACTTTTGCAATATTTGCGATGGCTGTTAAAATTTTATTTAAAAAGGGAGGTAAATTCTCTAACGGTCATATAGGCAAAAGCAAACCTATGCGCGACAGAGGTATTACATGCTCGGTTTCGACTGATGCAAGAGATAGAGCAAAGAAAAACCTTGAAGATATTTTAAAAGAGCAAAATATAAAAAATTAATAATATTATTCACTTTACTTATTTATGAAAAATTTAGGCAAATCATTATCGCTTATTGTCGCAACGTTATTTGTTGTTGCAGCATTTACTCAATGTAAAAATTCTGACGCTAATGCTTCTTTTATTTCAGCTAACGACAGCACATGTAATTCTGCAATAAAAATTGCATACGTTAACACTGACTCTTTGTTGAAAAACTACGATCTTGCAAAAGAGTTGAACAACGAAATGTTGAAACAACAAGAGAGCATGCGAGCTAATGTCAACGAGCGTAGCAAAGCTTTGGAAAAAGAGATGGCTGAGTTCCAACGCAAATATGAGAACAACGCATTCCTTAGCCCTGATCGTGCACAACAAGAGTATCAAAGAATTTCAAACGAAGAGGTAAAACTTCAAGAGTATGTTCAAAAACTTGAAATGGAGGCTCTACAAAGTAGCCAAAAAATGGTTTTGAGAGTTAACGACTCTGTTCAAAATTACATTAACGAGGTTTTGAGCAAAGCTTACGATATTGTATTGAACAACGCAGGAACACTACACGTTTCTAAAAAATTCGATATCACAGACGAGGTTGTTAAAGGTTTGAACGCTCGTTATAAAAAATAATTTCTGAAATAAAGTTTACAAAGAGGGTGACCCAAAAGTAAAAATGGGTCACCCTCTTTTTGTTAGGGATTGAATAAAAAGAGCCTTTTAGTCAAACCCCTTCGGCGCATATACACCGTTTATACTATATATTCTTACCAAATAATATTTGATACAGTCGCTTCACCTTTAAAGTTCTCAATAGCATTGCAAAGAGCAACGGTCCTATCACTCCTGCCAAAAATTGAACTAAGAGTTGCACATATACTTCTCCATTGAAACTACATGGTACGAGTTTGAAGAGTGTTATTACTCCAAGGAGGAATATTACGTGTAAGAAATATATCTCTGTCGAATATTTGCCTATATACCTCAAAGTGGGCAATCTAAAATCTGTTATTATCTTTGAAAGTGAATATGTTGATACAATTCCCAACAGTGCCAACATAAAATTGAATATAATATTGGAATGTTGTATGCTATATAGATAAAGCAGTATCTGCAATATCAAAGATGGAATCAATAGATTCTTTACATTTAACTCTTTGCCTTTTGAGTGGTATTTGTAAAGAAGCACTCCTAATACGAAAAACACCAAATGTTCTGCCAACATATCCAAACAAAACACAGATGGGAATGGCATAAAATATATTACCACACTTATCACAAACAGAAGGGACAATCTCTTAAAAATTGGCACTATAAGGTATATTAAGAAAAGTACATATACATACCAAAGGAACGATACAAACCCTCCATATGGATTTACAAAGAGTGTATAAAGAAATGATTTTAGTTCTATTGGCGTATTTACCCCCACTACATAACTCGAAATATATTTTATCAGATAATATATTGCCATAACAGAGAGATAAGGGAGCAACAGCCTTTTTGCTTTTTTCTTTACAAAAGAGAGATAGTTGAACGACGTATTATGATGTTTTGCATATAAATATCCCGATATGGCCATAAACAACGGCATGTGGAATGTATATACGAAATCGCGGAATTGACTATATGCATCGAGGACATATAGTAACTCTATATGTCCCAATACTACAAGAATTATAGCAATTCCTTTTAATATATCTATCTCTTTATATAGATTCAACACTTTGTCTATAAAAAGGTTTTACGACAGATTAAAATCCTCGTTTGTCATATGCCTCTTTCAAACGATTCATTGCCTCCTCCATTATTGGACGAGGTGATGCAGCATTGAATCGCATCCATCCCTCTCCTCCGGGGCCAAACATATCTCCTGAATTCAGAGCCAATCGTGCCTCGTTTACAAAGAAGTCGTCCAACTCTTTTTGTGTGGCAAATCCCAACTCTCGGCAGTCGAAGAACATCAAGAACGATGCTTCGGGCTTCATTGCTTTGATTTTAGGCATCTCGGCATTGAGACGGTCGTTTACATAATCCATATTTGCAAATACATATGTAAGCATTTGGTTCAGCCACTCCTCTCCTTGGTTATATGCCGCCTCGGCTGTCACAAAGGCAAATACGTTTCCGCCCGAGATATGATTGTTGTCTAAATATGGGAATGCACTATTGCGAAGCTCCTCGTTAAAAATCAATATTTGAGATGTTACGACACCGGGCATATTAAATGTTTTTGAGGGCGCCATAAATGTTATAGAGTTTTGTCGTGCCTTTTCGCATGATGCCGCAAAGGGCAAGTGACGAGCCGGAGGATAGGTCATATCTGCATGAATCTCATCACTTAAAACAAGAGTTCCCTCCTCGGCACAAATCTCTGCCATAAGGCTCAACTCCTCTTTACTCCAACGTCTTCCGCCCGGGTTATGAGGATTGCAAAGGACAAATATTTTACAACCTTTTATGTCGCGACGCATCGCGTCAAAATCTATTGTGTAACGTCCGTTCTCAATTATAAGCGAGTTATGCACAGCTTGGCGTCCTGTTGCTGCAATTACATTGTGAAAAGGATGATATACGGGAGGTTGCACCATAACCTTATCTCCTGGATTTGAGAAGTGGTTTATCATCATATAGATTCCCGGAACGATTCCGGGAACGTGATGTATCTCCTCTTTTTTTACCTCCAATCCATATCTTCGATCAGCCCAACGAATGAATGACTCAAAATATCCGTCGTGTGGTTGTGGATAACCCAATATCTCATGAGATAATCTTTCTTTGATTACGTCTGTTATAAACGTTGGTGTTTTGAAGTCCATGTCGGCAATCCATAAAGGAAGCACATCTTCTCTACCCCATAACTCTTTTGTTGAATCGTACTTTACTGATTGTGTTCCGTGACGATCAATCATCTCATCAAAATTGTACTTCATATCTTCTCTATCTTAAATATTGAGTTGTTTTTATTATTGTTCTATTAAAAAAGATGTGTCACCGTTAAGTCGCTCCTCCATTCGTTGAGACTTAACCCCCGACTCTATCACTTGTCGGGCTGATGTTGCAATGCTTTGCCTTCCGACCAACATTTTGCTTTTGACACTCTCAAATTTATTCTCTACATTTTTAAATGCCTTCTCAACATCATCTACCAAATCGTATAGAGCAGCCATACGGTCGAGCATATTCTCTGCAGCCTTTATTATCTTATCCTGATTGCGTTGTTGCTCAACTTGCGCCCAATAGTTCTCTATCATCTTCAATAGCGAGAACAACGATAGTTCGCTCGCGATTATCACCTTTTGGTTGTATGCCTCGTACCATAACGAGGGTTCTAATTCGCGCATCAACTGCAAAGCCCCTTCGTTTGGAATAAACATCACCACGCAATCGATGGTTTCGCGTTTTACCTCTTTACGATATGCAGCATAGGATTTTGAGACAATCTCTCTTATATGGCTCTTTATACTTGCAATATGACGTTTTGCCGCATCTTCGCGAATCTCGTTGGTTTCGGCATTGCACCAATCAATATATGCTGTCAGCACCACCTTTGAGTCAATTATCAAATCTTTATCGGGGTAGTGGACAACAACATCCGGTATCATCTTCTTTTGCGTATCCTCGTTTACTATGGCATTACCATGTGCATCGCGCAACATCTCCTGACATTCAAACTGCTCCCCCTCTTTAAGTCCGCTGCGTTTTAGTATATCAGCCAACACTAATTCGCCATATTGACCTTGTGTTTTTGATTTCCCTTTCAATGCTTCTGCCAAACGATTTGCCTCGTTGCCAATTTCATTGGTGCGCGCCATCATATCGCGTATAGCTGTATCCAACGATGATTTTTGCGCAACACTCTTCTCGCGAGTATCTTTTATCTCGTTACCCACCTTTTTCATCTCCTCTCTGAGGTTTTCGATAAGAGGGTTGAGCATATCTCTGTTGTTTGCCCCAAGTTGTTGAGTCTTCTCCTTTAACAACTCCTCCGACAACTCTTTAAACTGCAATCTAAGAGTTTCGGTTTGATGACGGAATTGTTCTGCTTGTTGATTAAGACGTTTCTCAATCTCTGACTCTTTTTCGGCAAGCATCTTATCTTGCGCATTGTTTGCCGCTTTAAGCGAGGAGTTCACTTTAACTAACTCTTCTCTTTCTTGATTTAATGCATCAATAGTCATTCTTGCCTGTTTCAGTTCCTCAACCTTTTCGACAAAAGCCTGCATCTTTGCATTGCTGTCAGTAACTATTTTTGCATTTTCAATCTCAATCGACGACTTATCTTCTCGCAATTTAGATATAGTTTGGTTAAGTTGCAGTATATCTTGCTCTTGTTTTTTTACCAAACTGTTTTTTGCTTTTACAATAAACGCAAGTAAAAGTGCTCCTATTAAAATTCCAATAACTAAACCTATAAATATTTCCATGTTTTAAACTTTTCTTGTATGGGGATAATAGCAAGCGGACGTGGTATTCCACGTCCACCTCTTTTATTTTGCCTATATTTTAAATTCCGCTCAAACGTTTTGCAGTTTTAAGAGCCTCGTTGCGAATCTTGTCGCTATAAGCATCGCTTGCCCAAACTTGCTCGCAGAAGGTTATAATGTCGTTACGTTTGTATGAGTAGTTGAACCATCCGAATGCCTCGACTATTGCACAGCGTAAATCTTCGTCGCTCTCCTCCGCAAACATTTGCATCATCTTATCTGTTGCTGTGTGAAGATTTTTATTGCGGAAGTTACGCATCATATTTATCTTCTCTTTTACAGTTGCATTAGGAGTATCTAACTCTTTTTCCATTATTACATTTGAGTAACGTCCGAACAATGCTTTAATTCTTGCAACCTCTTTATCTTTGTCATAATAGTTTTTGCAAGGATCTTGTTTCTCAAATTCTGCTAAAATCTTATCTTGTGGGAACAACTCCAATGCTCCGCGTAGTTGGAAGTCAACACGTGAACCATTTGCAACGCGAGAGATTGCTGATACTAATGAGGGTATTATACGCTCATCACCGCATTTTCCTGCATATACTGCACCAAAGCGTTGTACAATTTCGTATGAGTCGTTTAGAGCGAGTGAGATTGCATCGACAAAGTTGTCGTCTTTGAATGTTGTTAACATCATAAATGCATATAGGCGAACTGTGTTCTCAGGTGCAGTTTTGAATACCTCTAACAACTCTGCCGATGTGATGCCTTTGTTTTTAACCAACATCTCCATTGCGAAACATTTAATTGCTGGGTCGGCATTTTTAAGTTGTTTTTTCCAGAATTTATTGTTTTTGTAGATTGCCTCGTTTACATCAAATGACAACTCGGCTCCGGGTGCAAATGAGAATGTGGGGTCTCCATATACGTGCGCACCCAAATATGGGTTATATTTTACCATGTTTCCTACTCGTAATCCATAACCTAACATTCCAATGTGGCGGTCGCACCATTTGTCTTGCAATGAGTTTACGCTGTTTGCAATGGTAACAACACAATCTCCATCCTCAAAGATATACTCCTCTGCCATGTATGCATCGTAGTTGAATGCTCCATTAAAACATGCATCAAGGAACACCACTTTTGCATTTGGTTGATATTTGCCAAGGTCGGTTATGTGAAGGTCTAATTTATCATTATATAGAGAGTCTTCAAGTATTGAAGTGCGAGTAAAGATTGAATCGAACCAATGTACAGGGACATCATATTTTTTTGCCCAACGCTCACGTGCAGCATCTTTATCTTCGCCACCCTCTACCGCTTTGCGAATTTTTGAGCGGAAGAAACGGTTTGCCGATTTCAACTCATCTGTTGCATTCTTTGGTAATGGGTATCCGTTTAGATACTCCTCATCGGGATAACCATGGTGGTGTAACACCGCCAAAGAAAGGTCTTCGCGTTGCATTTGAGTCATCAATGGGAATTTACTGAACTCATCATCAAGGTGATCTTGGAATACGATTCCGTTTGCTTGACGTTGCAACCATGGGAAGTGTTCGCGATATGCAATCTTCTCGTCCATACGTGCAAGTATAGACTCTGAGTTATATCCATGTCCTGCAAAATAGAAAACTTGTGAAAGTGTTTCGTTTTTCTCTTTTTGTGCAACTACTTTTTTAAGGTACGCTTTAAGACGGTCATATTTTGTTTTATCTCCTTTATCACAAGTTTTAATACGTGCTGAATATAGTTCAGGTGCGCATACTTGTGTTGATGTTGCAGGTAGAGTGTAGTAGAATAGATTTGTTTTTTTAGAATCTTGAGCTATAAACTCAAACTCCAAATCCAAATCGTCATAGAAACGGTCAGATGGGCAAGAGCTCTTCTCCATACGTTTCATGTTTTGTTTGGGTTTAAAGCCCGATGCAAAGTGTTGTGCATCGAAAAGCATTGGAACCGGAATATCTCCTACGAACACCATACCTTCAATAGGCGCATCTTTTTGAGTTGCCAAACTTTTGATTACGGCTTTTATTGAGTCGGGATTATACCAAACATCCTCAACAATATAGGTTTTCAAACCTTGTTTTTCTATTGATTGAGCATACGCATCAACTTCGGCTTTTGCCTCTTTGTAACTTTGTTTGTCGATAATAATCGCAAAGCCTTTCTTTCCTGCAAATGCAGATACAGAGCTAAATATGGCAACAGCCAATAATATGCTCTTCAAACTTAACACTTTCATTTTATTAGATTTATGATTTTTAATTATTATTTTTGCTATTACAACTCTCAAAGATAGAAATTATTTTTCATCTTTTCTATTAAATTCGGTAAAATAATTGCAATAAAATTCAGATGTTTTAAAGCAGATTGCAAAAATATACGATATATAATCAAAAATATACAAAAAAAATCGGAGCTAACTCCGATTTTTTTTGTAACTTATACAGCTACCTAATATTAATAGTTTGTCGCTCTTAATCTGAAGTATGCTTTAGAGTGATCGCATACAGGACACATTTCAGGTGCATCTTTACCAATTACTATGTGTCCGCAGTTACCACACTCCCAAATTGCATCTCCGTCGCGAGAGAATACAATTTTCTTCTCGATGTTATCCAAAAGTTTACGATAACGCTCCTCATGCTCTTTCTCTATTTTTGCTACCTCTGAGAACAAGAATGCGATGTGGTCGAATCCCTCCTCTTTTGCCTCTTTTGCAAAAGTTGCATACATATCGGTCCACTCATAATTCTCTCCTGCTGCTGCATCTGCCAAGTTTGTGATTGTGTCAGCAACTTTTCCGCCATGCAATAGTTTAAACCATATTTTAGCATGCTCTTTTTCGTTGTTAGCTGTTGCCTCGAACAACTCTGCTATTTGAACATAGCCCTCTTTCTTTGCTTTTGAAGCATAGTAAGTGTATTTATTACGTGCTTGAGACTCTCCTGCAAATGCAGTCATCAAGTTTTGTTCTGTCTTACTTCCTTTTAATTCCATAATATTACTCTGATTTTAAATCGTTTACTAAATAGATCTTCTCTCTTTACAACGTTTTTGTTTGACATTGGTTTAGACGATACGAAAATAATAAAATATTTTTTACTAAGAAATATTTTTACAAATTTTAATTAAAAACTAAAATTACATCTTGCCGCTCTATCTCAATATACCTATCTTTGCAAAGAATTTAAAGATTAAAGTAATTAAAAAGATTTATGAAAAAGGTATTATTTACTATTGTTATGTGCGCCATGGCTCTTGTGGGATATGCTCAAAAAGGAGAAATGATGGCTGGTGCACAATTTATTTTAGGTGCAGGACAAGGCATTACAACGCCCGGATTAGGAGCTAAATTCTCATATAGCATTACCGACCCTTGGAGATTGGCGGCTTCTGCCAACTACGGGTTCAAGAACAAAGGGATTAGCACTTGGGATGTTAATGTTGATGCTCATTACCAATTCTTCTTTGGTAAAGGAATGAGAGCTTACCCCTTGGCCGGATTTACTTTTATGGGATACCACTACGGCACAACACTTGATGAAGGCTTTTACGGAGATTATGACGTTGAAGATAGTAAAGCAACCCACTATTCTGCCAACTCTACTTGCGTGGGAGTTAATTTAGGAGGCGGTTTCCAATACGACATTAACAACGCGTGGGCGGTTTACACCGAAATGAAAGGTCAATTGGTAAGCAAACACGGCTCTCGCTTTGTTTGGTCAATTGGCGGAGCTTATAGATTTTAAGATTAAAACAACTGCACTATAACAAAAAAATCGGAGTTTGACTCCGATTTTTTTTATCTCTTTATTTCTCTCTACTCTATTCCTCCTGCCACTACGATGGTCATATCTTCAAATTTTGGCAAATACATTTGAGCTGTTTGAAGCAATATTTGTGGTGTTGCGTTTTTTATGTGGTCTATGCGAACATCGTAATAATTCATAGGGACATCATTGGTTAATACCGCTATAAAATTGTCGGCAAGTGTAAATGCATTGTCAAACATTCTCGCAAAATCTCCCAATAAGAAACCTTTTAATATTTGAAGCTCATCTTCGGGTATCAATGAGGTTTTTATTTTGTCTATCTCTTTCTCCACCTCATTAATCAATGGTTTGGTAAAACGAATTGCCGTATGCGACGATATAGTAAAATAGGCAGCATCGGGCAAGCCTATCAACCATGAATTTATTCCATAGGTATAACCTTTTTCCTCCCTGATGTTCTTGTTGAGTCTGCTTCCGAAGTATCCTCCCAAAACACTATTTAGGATGTGGAGATTCATATAATTTTCATCTCCTCGGTTTATTGTACGCGCACCTATTCTTACGGAACTTTGCAATGCGTTTTTAACCTCCTCAACAACCAACCCTTGTGGAGGATTTACTCCTATTTCATGTTTTATCTCTTTAATATTTGAAGAGGAGTTTACCCTTTGCAAATTTTCCACAAGAAGAGCTATCATATCCTCATCAACATCGCCTGAGAGAATAACCTGACATCTCTCTGCCACAAATCTTTCAGAAGCATACTCTCTTGTCGCCTCAACACACAGAGCATCGTAATCCTCCACCGTAGGTGTTACTCCATACGGATGAGAACCAAACATTTTGCTTTTGAAAATTGTGGAAGATATACTCTCCACTTTTTTCTGATTAACCTTCAAACTCTCTCGTCCTTGTCTTTTGAATCGTTCCAAATCCTTTTTACTGAAACGAGGAGAGGTTATTAGCTCGAAAAACAGAGGCAACAGTTTTTTGTATGTTCTGTTTGGAGAGTAGAGCGTAAATATTGTATAGTGAAGCGAGACACTCTTTCTTAGCCACCCTCCATAAAAATCCATCAACTCCGAAACCACGCCAAAGCTCTTCTTCTCTGAAGCTTCGGTTAATGCCTCGGCTGCAGCCTGAGCCACCAATGGCGCGCTCTGTTCGTAGGCTCCTGTTTGAAATATAAGGTCTATGCGAGAGACATCCTGTATGCTTCCGTCATAGACGTATAGAGGTATGCCTCGTCCGGCATCAACCAAACGAGGCATCTTAAATTGCAAATTTTCAAACTCTTTTACCTGTGGACGCATTGAGTCTGTTATTAATTAACTTTTTGCTATTTGTTTCATAAACTCCAATGCTTTTTGCATATCATCGGGAGTATCAATGCCAATTGTCTCTTGAGTTGTTATTCCTGCCTTTATTTTAAGTCCGTTTTGCAACCAACGTAGTTGCTCCAACGATTCGGCTTTCTCCAACGACGATTGTGGCAATTGAGTTATCTGCTTTAATGCATCGGCACGATAGGCGTACATTCCAATGTGTTTATAAAAGGTATTCTCCTTTAACCAATCTTGCATATCGCAACCTCTTACATATGGTATTACCGAACGACTAAAATAGAGTGCTTGATTGTCAACTCCCAAAACCACTTTAGGTGAATTTGGATTCATCAAAGCATCTATACCATCACTCTCCAAGAATGGCTTTACCAACGTGGCAATTTGAACCGACGAATCGTTGAAACACTGCATGATTGAATGTATCTGAGATGGAGCAATAAATGGTTCGTCTCCCTGTATGTTTATTATGACATCCTCTCCATTTCCTATTTTCTCATAGGCTTCGGCACAACGGTCTGTTCCGCTTTTATGGTTTTGCGATGTCATCACCACATTGCCTCCAAACGACTCCACCGCACTATATATACGTTCATCGTCTGTGGCAACATATACCTTATCAACACATTTTTTCACCTGTTCATAAACCCTTTGTATCATTGGCTTTCCGTTCATATCTGCCAATGGTTTGCCAGGAAAACGTGTTGATGCATATCGAGCAGGAATAATAGCTATGAATTCCATTTTATTCAATTAGTAATTAGTTGGTGACTATGTCACAATTAGGAATTAGGAATTATTTTTCATTCCTCATTTCTAATTTCTAATTCCCAATTCCTCATTAATAAATCTTATTCACACCCTCCGTCACAGCCTCCACAACCGCTATCGCTACCACAATCGCCTCCATGGCAACCGCTGCAACATCCGCAAGCGTGTTTAGGATTCAACTCATCCTCTGTTGCGTCACGTACCAAAAGAATCTCACCTACAAAGTGTAGCTCCTCTCCTGCAAGTGGGTGGTTAAAGTCCATGATAACGGTATTTTCTGTCACCTCCAACACAGAGCCGTTGAATCTATCGCCGTCAGAGTTTATCATTTGGAATGTTTTTCCAGGAACAACATTCTCTGCATCAAATTCTCCGTTGGGACTGAATATCTCTTTTGATAACTCTTGTACACGAGCTTCATCATACTCTCCAAAAGCTTCGGCACTTGAAATTCTGAAATCGAATTTATCGCCTGCTTTAAGTCCTGCCACTTGAGCCTCAAATGATTCGAGCATTTGATCAGCTCCAAAAATAAACGATAGAGGGCGGTTTTGTGGCACTGTTTCCATAACCTCTTCCTCCTTGCCCACTGTCAATACATAGCAGGCTTCTACATATTTTCCGTCTTTAATAATATCCATAGTAGTAAATTTTAATATGATGCGAAGTTACAAAAAATAGAACAAATCGAAACAGTTTCTAAACTTTTTTACATAAGTGATTGTTTATTACCATAAAAAATAATAACTTTGCGACTTAATTAATGAAGTTTTTAGTTTTCGGGAAGTCCGTAAAACTAATATTCTCAAAGCCGTGAGGCCTGTGATATTACAATATTGCTAAAAACCATAGGCAGGGTCCGATAATATGGACAATGCTAAAACAATAACAAATACTGAATCAATGGATGAAAAACAAAAATCTCGTCGTCCGAGAATAGGCGAAAGACGAGATAATTTCGGGCGTGGAAATTCCGATAACGGATACAAAAAAACTTTTAACAGAGATAGTCGCCCAAATAACTCTCACGGTTCTGAATACCGCCCAACTTCAAACAACAGAAATTATAGTTCTCGCACAGAGGGAGAGAGAAGATATGAATCGAACAACTACGGTTCGTATCGCGAAGATAGACGTCCTCAACAACGTAACTTTGGAGAGGAACGCAGATATAACAGTAATGGCGGATACAAAAAAGCTTTTAGCAGAGACAACAGAGAAGAGGGATACAAACCAAGATCTAATAAATTTGAGAAACCAATTCAATACAATAGTCCTAAACCTCAAAAATCGGCTCCTAAGGTAAAAGCGAAAAAGAGTCCCGAACCTCTACTTTATAAAGCACCTTTCAGCCCCGACGAACCTATACGTCTAAACAAATATCTGTCAACAGCAGGTGTTTGCTCGCGCAGAGAGGCTGATGAGATGATACAACGTGGCGAAGTTAAAGTTAACGGTAACAAAATAACAGAACTTGGCACTAAAATTCTTTTTGGCGATATTGTTACCATTAAAGACAAAGTGGTTACTCCCGAACATAAAGTTTATGTTTTGTTGAACAAACCTAAAAACTGCGTCACAACAATGAGCGACCCCGAAGGACGCTTAACTGTAATGGATTTAATCCGCAAGGCTTGTCCCGAGAGAATTTTTCCTGTGGGACGTCTCGACCGCAACACAACAGGTGTTCTTTTATTGACAAACGACGGAGAGTTGGCTTCGAAGCTTACACATCCACAATATGTCAAAAAGAAAATTTACTACGTTTGCACCGATAAGGATGTAACCGAAGAGGACATGCAACGTATTGCCGACGGCATTGAATTGAGTGACGGTCCTATCCATGCCGATGCCATTAGCTACGCCACAGAGACCGACAAAGACCAAATTGGCATTGAGATACACTCGGGTCGCAACCGCATTGTTCGCCGTATATTTGAGTCGTTAGGATACAAAGTAAAAAAACTCGACAGAGTTTACTTCGCCGGATTGACAAAAAAAGATCTTCCTCGCGGACGTTGGCGTTACCTCACAAAAGAGGAAGTTGGCATGTTGCACATGGGTGCTTTTGAATAGTTTGATAACAGAAAGAAATATATAAAAACATAGATATGAAAAGAATTAGAATAGTAGATCTTTTTGCTCAAAAACCAATAGGCGAAAAGGTTAACGTAAAAGGTTGGGTGAGAACAAAACGTGGGAACAAACAAGTTGCGTTTATTGCCCTAAATGATGGTACAACAATTAAAAACATTCAAGTAGTTGTTGACCTTGCTTCGGCAGACGAAGAACAAATGAAACTTATTTCGACAGGTGCTTGTCTATCTGTTATAGGTGATTTGGTTGCTTCGCAAGGTGGCGGACAAGAGATTGAGATACAATGCAACGAGATTGAGATTTACGGTACTGCCGATCCTCAAACTTACCCCCTTCAAAAGAAAGGGCATACAATGGAGTATTTGCGTGAAATTGCTCACTTGCGTCCTCGCACAAATACTTTTGGTGCTGTATTCCGTATTCGCCACAACATGGCAATGGCTATACACAACTTCTTCCACGAAAGAGGGTTCTTCTACTTCCACACTCCTTTGATTACAGCATCGGACTGTGAAGGAGCAGGACAAATGTTCCAAGTTACGACTATGAACCTTTACGATTTGAAAAAAGACGAGAATGGTTCTATAATGTACGACAATGACTTCTTCGGACGTCAAGCATCGTTGACAGTTTCAGGACAATTAGAGGCTGAATTGGCAGCTATGGCTCTTGGCGCTGTTTATACATTTGGTCCTACTTTCCGTGCTGAAAACTCAAATACTCCTCGCCACTTGGCAGAGTTCTGGATGATTGAGCCGGAGGTTGCCTTCAACGAGATTGAGGACAACATGGAGTTGGCTGAAGACTTTATTAAATATTGCGTTCGTTGGGCTTTGGATAATTGTACTGACGATTTGCAATTCCTTAACGATATGTTCGACAAAGAGCTTATATCACGTTTGCGTTCAGTAATAGATGTTGAATTTAAACGTTTAACATACACCGAGGGTATCAGCATCTTGGAAGAGGCTGTTGCTAATGGCAAGAAATTTGAATTCCCTATATTCTGGGGTGCAGACCTTGCAGCAGAGCATGAGCGCTATTTGGTAGAGGAATACTTCAAGCGTCCTGTAATCTTGACAGACTATCCTAAAGAGATTAAATCGTTCTACATGAAACAGAACGAGGACGGAAAGACTGTTCGTGCAATGGATATTCTTTTCCCAAAAATTGGAGAGATTATCGGTGGTTCTCAACGTGAAGAGAGCTACGAAAAACTTGCTCAACGCGCTGCAGAAATGGGTGTGCCTGAAAAAGATATTTGGTGGTACTTGGATACTCGCCGATTCGGAACTGCTCCCCACTCCGGTTTCGGTTTAGGATTTGAGCGTCTATTGTTGTTTGTTACAGGTATGAGCAACATTCGTGACGTTATTCCTTTCCCACGTACTCCACGCAACGCAGAGTTCTAAAAAAAGAGAATATTATAAAATAGCAAAGGAGTGATAAAATCACTCCTTTGTTGTATGATGCTTATCATAAAAATAATTATAAATGTAACGTATCTTAATTGACTCCTCTTATAGCATTTGTGCGTCGCCTACTCTTTTACTCTTCAACTATTAATGGTTTAAGAACGTCTGATACCATTTCTCTATAAAACCCTGCCTTCCCTTTTGCTACTTTTATAATCTTCAAATTTTTACAATAGCAAACAAAAGATTTTTCCACAAAGGTGACACTTTCAGGAATTGTCAATTCGTATAAATTGTTGTAGTTGTCAAAAGCATGAGCGGCAATTCTTTCAACTCCGTTTGGAATTATGGTAGTCGGACAACCCTTTATCAAGGTGTTTGTTGCAGTTTCTATTATAGCATTGCAATTGTTGCGAGAATCATAAAACTTATTATCCTTATCAACTTCAATAGATACGATATTGGGACAATCTGAAAATGGATAAACTCCTATCTCTTTAACCGATGCAGGAATAGATATAGATTTAAGATTTTTACAATCTGAAAATATACAAAAACCGAGACTCTCTATTATTGGAGGAATATATATCTTCTCAATATTGTCAAATCCCAATAATGCGTTGCCACTTATTGTTGTCACAGAAGGGTGTATATTTGGTGTGCAACTTTGAATTAAAGTATTTGTTGCAGTTTCTATTATTGCATTACAGTTCTCTCGCGAGTCGTAAAAACTATTCTCTCTATCAACCTCAATCACTTTTAGTTTGATGCACTCTTGGGTTATAGGACCTTCAATCACCTCTACCGATTTAGGAACATACAGAGTCTCTAATTCATTGCAATATCTTATAGAATGAGACTCTATCAATTTTATAGAATCGGGGAGTACAAGTTCTTTGAAAGGACAGCTATGAAAAGTTTCACTCTTCAATTCTTTTAATGATTTTGGAAGTTTTACCTTTTCTAAACTTTTACAATAGAAAAATGTCATTTCTCCAATCTCTGCGACCGAGTCGGGAATATCAATTTCTGTAAGATTTTGACAGTGAGTAAAAGCATAAGAACTTATCTTTTTCAAAGAAGAAGGGAGGCTGATTCTTTTTAAGTTTTTACACGAAGAAAAAGCATATTCACCTATCTCTGTAACCGAGTCGGGAATATCGATTTCTGTAAGACAAGAACAATGATAAAATGCTTCTTTACCGATTTTTTTTAAAGTTGTGGGAAGTTTTATTCTCTCTATTTTACAATCGGCAAAAGATTGTTCTCCTATTTCGGTTATCCCTTCAGGAATTTCAACAAAACTCATATAAAACCCATAAAAAGCCTTATCCTCTATTTTATTGGTAAAGCTCTTTCCGCATATTGTAATAGATGCACTCATAACCTAAAAAGATGAAAAATATTAACACAATAAAGATATAACTTTTTTCTTCAAATATATCTTTTATTCAAAAAATATATAAAAAATGGCAGGATTTTTAAACCTGCCATTTTTATCATAAACAAAGAGCTATTTCAAACAATGCTCTATTTCCTCAAACTCTTCCTAATCATCTCCTCAATAGAGTCATCTCCTGTGATTTGGTTTCCTGTTCGCCAAAGAAGTTTTTGAATGGTTTCGTCTGTTAGATTTTGAACTTTGTATTTGTTCTTAAATAGTTCTCTAACATAAGACGACAACCTATTCCACTCCTCGGGATTCTTCTCGGGATTCTTAGATAAATCGGAGATGTACGACAATGCCGTTCCCTTTGGGGTTTTGTTTTTATCGGAATATTTTGCACTATCTCTATTGCTCATATTCTTGTACACATCATCCAACAGATTATCCAATTCATTACCTAATACTCCCTCTAACCCTTTTGTAGAGAATCCTTTTTGAATAAGAAGATTTTGCAAATCTGCCTCATTCTCTATGTTATTACCAATAACAACCACTTCATCTGTTTCGGGATTATAAAATCCTTTACTGCGAGAGTGATCATCCAAATATTTTTTATACTCCGCGGGAAGAGATGAAATATCGTCAAACATACGAGTTTTCATATTCATACTCTTTGCAATATCGTCTGTTGCTATGCGTTTCAGAGAATTATCATATAGAACAGTAGGTATTTTCTTGACATTTTTCATATCCTCTTCGGTAAGCATCAAAGTATGCGGAATGGCTGGTGGATCAGTACTTTTATGTAGCAATGTTCTGATGTTGGATTTATAATTTTCGCCCAATATAGACTTTATTTTATCCTCTCTTTCCATCCACTCGCTTAGCGACAATCCTTCAAGGTCAATAATCGGATTATCGGGAATATTCAACTTATACTCGCCTGGCAAATTCGGTTCGTTTGAAATAGGTCTTGGCATATAATAATCTTTTAATGCCGAACG
>JAZLBW010000054.1:0-2165 GCA_045613905.1 Candidatus Caccoplasma sp. | reverse complement strand
GCAAAATCTCTTTTTAATATTTCAACCATTGCTTCTATATTTTGCTTATCAATCTCTTTTCCACTTGGAGAATCAAGAATTATCGGGAATTTAATGTTCAAATGCTTTTCAACCTCTAACAAGCAAGCAAGTCTAAAAGCGAAAACCGTTTTATGTAAAATGGCTCCTGATAATTCTTTTAGATTTGAGGTAAATAAATACTTTTCGGTATTATGACTTTCATCAATTCCTAATTCTTGAAGATATTTTTTAGTGGTATTAAATATCGAAGATATTACAGTATTAGCACTCCGTGTTAATTCTCTAATTTTTAGATTGATGTCCGCTATTTCTTTTTCTAATTTCGCAATTCCCTTTTTGACAGCTACTTCATTTATAGGTATACTTGAAATTCTTTTATCAAAAATCTCGGAAATCGTTTCAACATTGTCAAAGAAAGACAACTGTTGCTCTTCAGTTCGGCGTTCCTTCTCTAGCTCAGATATTTCCGACTGTATTTGATTATATTGCGAAGCTATTAGTTTTCGTTTGGCTACAAGGAAGTCAATGGTGTCATTAAGACCTATAATATTATCTTCTGTAACGGCAAAGATTTCTTTATTAGGAGCTTGAACTAATAGCCCTATTTCTGCAATGAAATTTCTAAAATGTTTATTTTCCTTTAGAACCTTATCTATTCTGCATAATTCCGTCTTTAACATATTATGCTGTATCTTGCATTGATTGATTTTACTATCAATCAATGAATTATATGATTCTTCAGCAAGATTGTTAGATTCGGCATCAATAGTTTCTTGGTACTTAGAAACACTAAACATCTGTTTGTATTTCAACAAATCTTGTCTCTTTGTCTCCTTTTGCCTGTATAATTCAGAACAATCAATCTCTGCGATTCCCCTAATTAGTTCCTCAATATTGAAGCGAATACTTCCAATGACAACTCCTCGATTAAGCAAAGTCCACCCCTTCTCCTGATCAAAATAGAATATTCCTAAAAGATTATTTATCAGTTCAGGATAATTTGCTTTAAAAATAATTTTATGAAGAGATACTTCATCGCTTGGCAAAACATATGTCGTTACAGAATCATTCTGTTTCAATTCAAGATAATCCCTCGATTCTCTGCATAAAACTAAAACCTCTCCACTATCCAAAGTTATTTGACATTCGACTTTGCAGTTCTCAAATTTTATATGCTTAGTATTGGGAACGCTATATCCGATTGAATATAACATAAGTCTTAGTAAAGTAGTTTTGCCCTTACTGTTTGCAAGACTATGTATGAGGTTGTTTCCATCAGAGAAAACAATCAAGCGTTTATTACCAGCCTCTTCGATATAGATTGAATTGAAAATCATAGGTTCACAGCATTCTTAATGTTGTCTATCTGAATACGTTTGTTCAAAATATTGCGAACAATAATTTGCAGAAGTTTTTCTTGTAAAGTATTAGGCATAAATATATTTTCTCCTTCAAAAATATATGCGAATTTACAACTCTCTGTTTCTATAAATTTTTGTTTTCTTTCACTGTGTTTTGCTTCTTTATAGAAACTATTATATGCACATAGCACTTTAGTTACAAATTCGTATTTTTCCGAGCAGGTATTAATAATTGCTTCGTAACTTCTCGATAGTTCATATATCTCAGAGTCATCAAACTCATCTTCATCATAATTCTCATTTTGAGTTACAAGAACTATTAAAGGCCATATAATATCCTTTTTAGTTAGTTTTATATCATATGTCCTTTTCGTTCCACTTCTAAAAATATCCTTTATCCAAATTCCATGTAAATTGTCTTTTGCTATAGATATATTTCCTAATTTAGGAATGAAATCACCAATAGCATCCATAACACATTTATATCTTTCATTGTCGTTATCTGTTTCAAATGGTAAAATCTGTATTTTGAACTTACTCGTGTCAAGAGGATCTTCAATCTCAGAAATAATTTTATTAATTTTATCTTTTAAAGGTTTTGGCAATGAACTATAATCTCTTTGAGCAACACCATAGAATATCGCGTAATTTCAAAAAGAAAGTGCAAAGGTAGTTTTCATTGACAATGCAAAAAAAGGAGACCGAAGTCTCCCTAAGATTAACTATTTTTGTATTGCAATGTATAAACAATTAACCTCGGAGCAAAGATACGGAATATATTTG
>JAZLBW010000053.1:0-71758 GCA_045613905.1 Candidatus Caccoplasma sp. | reverse complement strand
AATATCTACCTCTAATTTGGTTGTAGATGAAGGGGCCAATTTTATAGTTTCTACCGATACAAAGATTGAATCGGCTATAACATGCGGTGTTGAATATCCAAATTCAATCTTTTCTATTGCTGATAAGTCATATTTATTTTCTCCTTCATCAGAAACAAGTATTAGGGAAGTTAAATCTTGCGATTCGGTTGTTATAGAATCTATTTGAGAGATTGAATAGACTTCTGTTGAATTTGTAGTTGACAAAATAAAATTATCGTCATTTGAGAATTTTATATTCAGAATATTATTTACACCATACTCATCTTTTTTATTATCTGATGTATTTATTATGATTTTATCTTTATTTAGACTACCGCTATACTCTTCGGCTTGTGTGATTATGGCAAATATGGCGAATATTGTCACAAATAGTGCTTTAATATAATTTATTTTCATAATTCTATTATTTTATATTAGTAAAAAGTTCCTTTTAAACTTCAAATACGCACATAAAAAAAGCACGGAACCTTTAGTTTATTCTTATTCAGTGGTGTTTGGCGTTACCATATCAACAGAATAACTAAAAGCCCGTACCAAAAAGAGTACGAGCATCTTTGCTACTATTCGTGTTGATATTCTTTTAGTCGCCAAACTTTCTGAATAACAGAATAATTGCTAAAACGCTTTTTTCAATATATATTTAAAATGTACGTATAAACGATACGTTATTGTTTCATAGGCAAATATATTTAGTTTTTTATTAATTTATTTTGATTTACAGATATAGTCTAACTCTTCTCTATCTCATTATTTGCAAAGATACGAAAAAGACACAAATAAACGAGCAAAATAATAGCAAGCTTACTTGAATATTTTACAGCGAGCGGGAGTATAAAACAAAAATATATGATAAAAAACGTTCAATACCTTGATGTTAGAAATATTATTAATATCTTCGCAAAAAAAATAGAACCATGAAAAGAATATTTATTTTAACTGCAATATTTGCATTATCATTCTCATTCAATATCTCGGCACAAGCCGAAGAACTTTCAAAAAAAGAGCAAAAAGCAGCTAAACGAGCTCTTGAAGCTCAAAAAGACTCCATCGCCGGGGTAATTGCAAAAGATGCAATAGCGAATGGAGAGTGGATATTTCGTGCAATATCAATGAATGTAAGCGGAAGTGCAATGATAAACGTTCCCTCGAACCTAAACTTTTTGATGGTGCAAGGCGATCAATTTACATTCCAAACATCAACAGGGTTTGGCGGAGGTCCAAACAATATGGGAGGAATAACCACAACAGGACTTATTAAAGTTGAAAATGTGGATGTTGACAGACATGGCAATATCTCATATTCTTTACGCTTAAACGGAACTATTCTCAATGCAGTGGCAACTCTAAATCTTAATCGTAATTCAAATATTGCCGACCTCTATTTGAATATGGACAGAGGAACTCGAAACATTTCAATGGCTGGTGCTGTATATACCATAGGTTCTGCTCAAGTGTTCGAGGGTTCCTTAAAGTAAATTCTCAAATACAAAAAAAAGATTGTGACGAGGTCACAATCTTTTTTTGTATTATTAATCGAGCTTCAATACTGCAAGGAATGCTTTTTGTGGCACCTCCACGGTACCAATTTGTTTCATACGTTTCTTTCCTTTCTTTTGTTTCTCAAGTAATTTGCGTTTACGGCTTATATCTCCTCCGTAACATTTTGCGGTTACATCCTTACGCACTGCTTTTACGGTTTCGCGAGCTATGATTTTTGCTCCGATTGCCGCCTGTATTGCTACATCAAACTGTTGACGAGGGATTAACTCCTTCAACTTTTCGCACATACGGCGACCGAATGGCTCGGCATTGTCGAAGTGAGTAAGGGTTGATAGGGCATCGACTGTTTCTCCATTCAACAGGATATCCAATTTTACGAGTTTTGACTCGCGGAAATCGTGAATGTGATAATCGAACGATGCGTATCCTTTTGATATACTCTTCAGTTTATCGTAGAAGTCGATTACTATCTCGCCCAATGGCAAATCGTATATCAACTCTATTCGGTTTCCTGATATGTATTCTTGTTTTATCAACTCTCCTCGTTTACCCAAACATAGTGTCATAATGGGTCCTATGTAGTCGGTTGTTGTGATGATTGATGCTCGGATGAATGGTTCTTCTATATGGTCGATTAGTGTTGGTTCGGGCAATCCCGATGGGTTGTGTACCTCCATCATATTTCCCTTTTTATCATATACTTTATATGATACATTGGGTACGGTGGTAATCACATCCATATCGAACTCTCTATCCAATCGTTCTTGGATAATCTCCATATGCAAAAGTCCCAAAAATCCACAACGGAATCCAAATCCCAATGCCACTGATGACTCGGGTTGGAATGTCAGTGAGGCATCGTTAAGCTGCAGTTTCTCAAGCGACGCACGCAAATCTTCAAAATCTTGTGGGTCGATTGGATATACTCCTGCAAAGACCATTGGTTTTACCTCCTCGAATCCTGAAATTGCTTTGTCGCAAGGGCGAGCAATATGAGTAATTGTATCTCCTACTTTTACCTCTTTTGAAGTTTTGATTCCCGATATAATATAACCTACATCTCCTGCAGATAATTCTTTTTTAGGAACCATATCAAGTTTTAGCGTTCCAATTTCATCGGCTTCGTATTGTTTTGCTGTTG
Source organism: Candidatus Caccoplasma sp. (assembly GCA_045613905.1). GTDB lineage: Bacteria > Bacteroidota > Bacteroidia > Bacteroidales > G3-4614 > Caccoplasma_A. Next base: position 69,075 of record JAZLBW010000053.1, on the reverse strand, counting down.
CTACGAATTTTACTTTGTCGTTTGTACGGATTGTTCCGTTTACAATTTTAAAGTATGCTATAATTCCTCTGAAGGGGTTAAATACTGAGTCGAAGATTAGACATTGCAATGGTGCTTCAGGGTCTCCTTTTGGTGCAGGAACACGCTCCACTATTGCATCTAATATGTCAAGTACTCCCTCTCCTGTTTTTCCACTGGCGCGTAGCACATCCTCGGGTTTACAGCCAAGTAGCGATACTATTTGATCTTCAACCTCCTCGGGTTGTGCGCTGGGTAGGTCTATTTTATTCAATACAGGAATTATCTCCAAATCGTTATCTATTGCCATGTATAGGTTAGATATGGTTTGGGCTTGTATTCCTTGTGAGGCATCTACTATCAACAATGCTCCTTCGCATGCTGCTATTGAACGCGATACTTCGTATGAGAAATCAACGTGTCCCGGAGTATCAATAAGGTTCAACTTGTATGTTTCTCCCCCTTTTTTATACTCCATCTGTATTGCGTGACTCTTTATTGTAATTCCTCGCTCACGCTCCAACTCCATATCGTCAAGTACTTGGTTTTGCAAGTCTTTTCCTGATACTGTGTTGGTGTATTCCAATAAGCGGTCGGCAAGTGTACTTTTGCCATGGTCAATATGGGCAATTATACAAAAATTGCGGATATTCTTCATCTAATATAGTTATTCCATTTTAATATTGTACAAAGTTACAACTTATCGGCAAAAATGCCAAAATCTTTTTGTAATAAATTAACATAGCTGACTCTTATTAAAAAACATCTAAAAACAGACATCTAAAAACTAATAAATTTGTGATTTATTTTGTATATTCGCAAAGTTAAACTCGAATAATTTATGACTAAATATATTGGTGCTCACGTTTCGGCATCGGGTGGCGTTGAAAATGCCCCTGTCAATGCTCACAATATAGGTGCTACAGCCTTTGCCTTGTTTACCAAAAATCAAAGACAATGGTTGAGTGCTCCCCTTTCAGAGAAAAGCATATCGCTTTTTAAAGAGAGATGCGTAGAATTTGGTTACTCTGCCGATGTTATTCTCCCTCACGACAGTTACCTGATTAATTTGGGTAACCCTAACAAAGAGGCTTTAGAGAAATCGAGAACCTCGTTTAACGACGAGATGTTCCGCTGCAGCCAATTAGGATTGAAACTATTGAACTTTCACCCAGGGAGTACTCTGAAAGAGATTAGCATTGACGAGTGCATTGCTCTTATTGCCGAGAGTATAAATATTGCTTTGGATAAAACCGTGGGCGTTACTGCTGTTATTGAAAACACTGCAGGACAGGGCTCGAATATTGGTTATGAGTTTGAGCATTTGGCTGCTATCATAGACAAAGTTGAAGACAAAAGCCGTGTTGGTGTTTGTATTGACACTTGTCATGCAGTTGCTGCCGGTTATGATTTGATTTCGCCTGAGGGATACGAAAAGAGTTTTAATGATTTTGAGCGCATTGTTGGTTTTAAATATTTGAGAGGTATGCACCTCAACGATGCTAAAAAAGGTGTTGGCTCGCGTGTTGACCGCCACGACTCTTTAGGATTGGGTGTCATTGGTAAAGATTTATTTGCAAGAATTATGAAGGATGAGAGAATGAATAACATTCCGCTTATTCTTGAAACTCCCAACGAAGATATTTGGGCTGAAGAGATTGCTTGGCTCAAGAGTCAAGTTGAATAATAATTGATTGCATTATTACTTTTAAAATAGAATTATGGAAGATAAACAAAATATTTTAGACCGCCGTTATATGAAAATGGCGGAAATTTGGGCAGAAAACTCTTATTGCAAAAGACGTAAGGTTGGTGCTTTGATTGTTAAAGATAAAATGATTATCTCGGATGGGTATAATGGCACTCCTGCGGGATTTGAGAATATTTGCGAGGATGAGACAGGTCATACTAAATCGTATGTTCTTCATGCCGAAGCCAATGCAATTACTAAAGTTTCAAGAACAAGCAACAGTAGCGAAGGGGCAACTCTTTATGTTACGGCTTCGCCTTGTATTGAGTGTGCAAAACTTATTATTCAAGCAGGTATTAAACGTGTGGTGTTTTTGGAATACTACAGATTGAGCGAAGGGCTTGACCTTTTAAAAAGAGCCGGTGTTGAAATTTGTTACATAGGCGACGAAAAGATTGATGTATAGTTTTCTTATTTATTATGAAACTTAGTTTTAAAATTATATATCCTCTACTACTTGCCATTGCTATTGTTATTGGCATTTTTATTGGAACCATTTATAACAACAGCTCCTCATTTTCGGCTATATCGAATTTAGGACAAAGCAAGATTAACGGATTGATGTATTTAATAAATACTCAATATGTCGATTCGGTTAATATTGATTCGCTAACCGAGAAGGTTATGCCCAAAATCATTGGAGAGTTGGACCCCCACTCTTCTTATATTCCTGCGGAGGATTTGGAGATGGTGAACAACGACCTTGAGGGTTCTTTTAGTGGAATTGGTGTTCAATTCAGTATTCTAAACGATACCATTATGGTGGTTGATGTTATATCGGGAGGTCCCTCTGAAAGAGCAGGCATGTTGGCAGGCGACAGAATTGTTGCCGTAAACGACACTGCTTTTACAGGCAAAGAGGTTACCAATGAACGTGTGATGAAACATTTGAGAGGTCCCAAAAACAGCGAGGTTAAACTTACCATTGCTCGTCCTCTTTCAGACGATTTGATTGATATTGTCGTTACTCGCGGTGATATTCCCGTTAACAGCGTTGATGTTGCCTTTAGAGCCAATGAGGAGATTGGATACATTAAGGTTAGCAAATTTGGAAAAAACACATACGGTGAATTTTTAAATGCATTGGCTCAATTAAGTATCGAAGGCTCAACTAAATTCATTATAGACTTGAGAGGAAACTCGGGCGGTTACATGGAATCTGCCATTAACATGGTTAACGAGTTCCTGCCTGCCGGTTACTTGATTGTTTACACCAAAGGTAATGCTTCGCCATTGAGCGAGGTATTCTCTAATGGTATTGGTTCGTTCCAAAACAATCAAATTGTTGTTTTGGTTGATGAGTGGAGTGCTTCGGCAAGTGAGATTTTTGCAGGAGCTATTCAAGATAACGACAGAGGTTTGATTATTGGCAGACGCTCTTTCGGTAAGGGACTTGTTCAACAACAGATTCCCTTTAATGATGGTTCTGCCATAAGACTTACCATTGCTCGATATTACACTCCCTCGGGTCGTTCAATTCAAAAGGAGTATAAGATGGGAGACTCGGAAAACTATGAGAAAGATTTGCTAAATAGATTTGAGCATGGCGAGTTTGATTCTCAAGATAGTATTCATGTAAATGACTCTATAAAATATAAAACTATATACGGAAGAACTGTGTATGGTGGTGGAGGTATTATGCCCGATATATTTGTTCCTCGCGACACATCGGCATACAGTCCTTACCTTACTCAAGTTGTAAACAATGGTATTATTTACCAATTCGCATTTAAATATTCTGACGAACACAGAGAGTTGTTGTCGAAATTTAAATCGGCAAAGAGTTTGGTTGTATATCTTAAGAAAGAGAACATTTTGGATGAGTTCGTAGCGTTTGCCACAAGCAAAGGTATTAAGGCAAGACCTGTATATATAAATGTTTCTCGCAAAGAGATTCTTAATAGTTTATACGCAAATATTACCCGTAATATTTTAGGGGATAAGGCTTTCTACCCTATTGCTTTGATGAATGACGAAACATTTCTTAAAGCTGTTGAGATTCTTAACGAAAACAAAGGTTTTCCTTTAGGCGAAAACGAGGCTGATGAATAAACAAGAGATCAGGAGAGAGATAAAAAGAGTTAAGCTCGCTATATCGAATGAGGATAGAGAGGCTGCGGCAATGGAGGTTATGGCTAAAGTTGAGTTGCTACCCCAATTTGCCGATGCTAAAAATATTCTGCTCTATAATGCTCTTCCCGATGAACTGCCAACAGAGTGCATGCTCAACAAGTGGGAAGGAGAAAAGAATCTGTTTTTACCGGTCATAGATGGGGAAAATTTGGTTATTAAGAGATACGACAAAGAGAGTGTAAGGGTTGGTGCGTTTGGTATTATTGAGCCATTGGGTGCTGAGATTGATAGTGAAATTATTGATTTTATTATTGTACCTGCAGTTGCTTTTGACCGAAATTTGAATCGTCTTGGAAGAGGCAAAGGTTATTACGACAGATTGCTCTCGGAGAGCAAAGCTTTTTTTGTAGGTGTTGGTTACCACGCACAGCTATTGGATTATATTCCCGTTGAGGAACACGATATTAAAATGAATTGTATAATAACAGAAAGAGAGATACTATGAAAAAGTTATTTTTATTAATTGCCACAACTTTGTTCACCACAACTTTGATGGCTCAACAATTGACTCCGCTTCCTATTGATAAAAACGTAAGATATGGAGTTTTGGAGAATGGTTTGACTTATATTCTTCGTCACAACGACGAGAGTAAAAATCGTGCTAATTTTTATATTGCACAAAGGGTTGGTTCGGTTCTTGAAGAGGATAACCAAAGAGGTTTGGCTCACTTCCTTGAGCATATGGCCTTTAACGGAAGCGAACATTTCCCAGGTAAATCAATGATTAACTTCTTGGAGAAAAACGGTGTTAAATTTGGTAATGACCTTAACGCATACACATCGTTTGATCAAACCGTTTATAACATTGACAATGTTCCTGTTGACAGAGCAAATATTGTTGACTCTTGCTTGTATATTCTTTTTGACTGGTCGGCTGCCATCTCGTTGGAACACGACGAAATTGATAACGAACGCGGTGTTATTCTTGAGGAGTGGAGAACCAGAAACAATGCTCCTTTGAGATTATACGAAGCTACTGCTAAAGTTTTGTTCAAGGGAACTAAATACCCCGAGAGAATGCCTATTGGTACTATGGAGGTTGTTCAAAACTTCTCGTACGATACTTTGAAAGACTACTATAAAAAATGGTATCGTCCCGATCTTCAAGGCATTGTTATTGTGGGTGATATTGACGTTGATGCTGTGGAAGCTAAAATCAAAGATATTTGGAGTGTAAGAACTTTGGACGAGAACAGAGCAGAGAGAGTTTGGTCTACACTTCCTGACAATGACACTCCTCTTGTTTCTATCTCTACAGATAAAGAGTATAACCGCACTGAGGTGGCAATTTACTGCAAACATAAAACTCTTGATAGAAAACTTAAAGCTACAATGCTTGGTGTAGAGGATGTTTACATCAAATCAATTGTTGGAAATGTATTCGGTCAACGCATGGATGAAATTTGTAAAAAACCTGGTTCTCCTGTATTGGATTCAAGATGTATCGATGGCAAAATGATTGCTGACAAAGATGCATTTATGGTTGATGCTGTTGCGAAAGAAGGTAATAGCTTTGAGGCTCTTAAACTTATTGCAACAGAAATTGAACGTTACCAACGTTATGGAATTACAGAGGGTGAATATGAGCGCGCTAAAGCAGATATAATTTCGTCTTTTGAGAGAGAGTATAACGAAAGAGATAAAGTTCAAAACAGCAAATATGTAAAAGAGTACATAAACTTCTTCTTGCATGGCGGTTCAATCATGGGTATTGAAAATGATTTTGAGGCAATTAAAAATGTTGCGGCAAAAATCACTGCTGACGATATTAATAAATATATCAAAACCATAGTTACCGATAAAAACAGAGTTTTTGTTATTGAAGGTATTGAGAAAGAGGGTGTGAAATATCCTTCAGAGGAAGAGGTTCTTGCAATGGTAAGCGGTCTTGACAAAGCTGAAATTGAACCTTACAAAGACGATATGAGCGGTAAAGAGTTGATATCTGTTAATATAGTTCCGGGCGAAATTATAAAAGAGAAGATTGACAAAGAGCTTGGCACTAAAACGTGGACTCTTTCAAACGGAGCTAAGGTTGTTCTTAAAAACACAACTTACAAGAAAGACCAAATTATGGTTAACGGTGTAAGTAAAGGTGGTGCTTACCTTTATGACAACAATATTAACGATGTTTACAACTCATTGTTCTTTGATGATATCATCGCTTTAAGTAAAGTTGGTGGATTCACAGATAGCGAGATTAAAAAACTATTGGCCGGGAAGAGAGCAAACGCCTCAATTGGCTTGGGTAACAGAAGCGAAACTGTAAGAGGTGTTAGCTCTGTAAAAGATATTGAGACATTCCTTCAAATGGTGTATCTTTTGATGACAGACATTACAAAAGACGAGGAGGCTTACTCTGCTTGGATGGATGCCATGAAAGAGGGATTGAAAAACAAAAGCGCAGATCCCAAAGCTGCAGTAGCAGACAGCGTTGCTGTTGCTATCTACAAAGGTAACCCAAGAAGAATGTCAATAGATGCTGACGATTTGGACAAAATCAGCTATGACAGAATTCTTGAAATTTGGAAAGAGAGATACAGCAATGCAGGAGACTTTACTTTCAACTTCGTAGGTAATATTGATGAGGAGAGTCTTAAACCTCTAATCGAAAAATATATTGCATCTCTTCCCGCGACAAAAAAACGCGAGAAATGTGGAGTGGACAAATATGGTATGCGTCATGCTGAATATTTGAACACTTTTGAAAGAGAGATGGAAAATATCGTTGGTACTGTAAATGCAGGTTACATTGGTAAAGCTAAATGCTCGACAAAAAATCTGATAATGTTGAGCATATTTGAGCAAGTTATGGATATGGTTTACACATCAACTATCAGAGAGGAAGAGGGAGGTACATACGGTGTAGGTACTAAAACTTCTATGACTATCAAAAACGAATGGATTTTCCGTTTTGCGTTTGATACAAATGTTGAGAGCATGAATCGTTTGAAAGATCGCGCTATAAAAGAGATGTTCAACGTTGTTGAAAATGGTCTTGAGCAAGAGAAATTTGACAGAGTTAAAAAGTATATGCTCAAAAAGGCTAACGACGACATTAAACGCAACAGCTTCTGGATTACTCAACTTAACGAAAAAGCTGTTTTAGGCACATGTGACATTTTGACATATATCGAAACCATCGAAGGTATTTCAATAGAGGATGTCAACAAATTTGTCAAAAAGATTTTCAAAAAAGCAGACAAATTTGAGGTAATGATGATTGGTACAAAGAAGTAATAGAATAAAGAAAGATATAATGACGTATGAGCGATAGCACTTTTTTATATATTGTTGAAATTATAGGAACATTTGCTTTTGCTATAAGCGGAATAAGAATGGCTGCCCGAAAGAGGTTCGACCTCTTTGGGGCATACGTCGTTGGTCTTGTTACTGCCATTGGAGGAGGAACTCTTCGTGACCTGCTTTTAGATGTAACACCATTTTGGATGGATGACTCAATCTATTTAATAGTTACAGCGGTTGCTCTACTCTTGGTTATTATACTACGCAAGAATATGTTGCGCTTTGAAAATACATTCTTTATTTTCGATACCATTGGTTTGGCTCTGTTTGTTGTGGTTGGTATTCAAAAATCAATAGTCCTTGGATTCCCTTTTTGGGTTGCCGTTATTATGGGAACACTGACCGGTGCTTTCGGTGGTATTTTGCGCGATATTCTTGTAAATGAAGAACCTCTGATTTTCCGTAAAGATATTTATGCTTCGGCTTGTATTTTCGGAGGTATTGTTTATTGGGTATCGTTCCGTATGGGTGTTAATGGAATTTTAACTCAAATTCTTGCAGCTACAGGAGTTATTGCCACTCGAATTATGGCCGTGAGATTTAAATGGACTTTACCCAACCTTAAAAGCGAAGATGATTTATAATTCATAATTTCTTGTAATGAAAGTTTGTATTGCAGAGAAACCAAGTGTAGCTAAGGAGATTGCCTCTATTATTGGGGCAAACGCCAAACGCGATGGCTATTTTGAAGGAAATGGCTATTATGTTACTTGGACATTCGGACATTTGTGTACTCTTAAAGAGCCACATGAATATGCCCCTGAATGGAAGAGCTGGCATATAAACTCTCTACCCATGATTCCCCCTAAATTTGGCATCAAACTTATTGAGGACAAAGGGGTGGAAAAACAGTTCGCTACCATTGAAAAGCTAATACAGTCGGCAGATACGGTTATTAACTGTGGTGATGCCGGTCAAGAGGGAGAGCTTATTCAAAGATGGGTGATGCAAAAAGCTGGATGTAAATGCAAGGTTGAAAGGTTATGGATTTCGTCATTGACAGAGGAGTCTATTAAAGAGGGATTCAACTCTTTGAAACCTCAAGAGGAGTTTGATAAACTCTATGAGGCAGGACTTACTCGAGCTATAGGAGATTGGTTGTTAGGAATAAATGCCACTCGACTATATACTGTAAAATATGGACAAAACAGACAAGTTTTGTCGGTTGGAAGAGTACAAACCCCTACTCTTGCTCTTATTGTCAATCGTCAGCTTGAAATTGAGAACTTTATCCCCACTCCATATTGGGAGCTGAAAACCGTATATAGAGATACTGTTTTCTCGGCAGCAAAAGGAAAGTATGATACCAAAGAGAAGGGCGAAGAGGCTTTGAATGCCATTATTGGTAAAGAGTTTGTTGTTACCGATGTTTCGAAGAAACAGGGCAAGGAGGCTCCTCCCCGCCTGTTTGACCTGACATCTTTACAGGTTGAATGCAATAAGAAGTTTTCGTTCTCGGCAGATGAGACCTTAAAAATTATTCAAGGTTTATATGAGAAGAAATTCACTACTTATCCTCGTGTTGATACAACATTCTTGAGCGATGATATATATCCTAAAGTACCAAATATAATGAGTGCTTTAGCTAAAAGCAACCTATACTCGACATATATAGGAAAACTAAATATCAATAAACTGCCTAAATCGAAAAAGGTGTTCGACAACTCAAAGGTTACCGACCACCATGCAATTATTCCCACCAATGTTGTTCCAAATAATTTGTCGGACAACGAAAGAAAAGTTTACGACATTATTGTAAGACGATTTATTGCAGCATTCTTCCCCGACTGCAAATTTGCAACTACTACAGTTTTGGGAGAGTGTAATGGTGTTGATTTTAAAACAACCGGTAAAGAGATTTTAGAACAAGGTTGGCGCGAGCTATTTGAGAAGAACAGGGTTGACGATGATAATACAAAGGAGGAGGATGAGGAGAGAATATTGCCAACCTTTGTTAACGGAGAGAGCGGAGAACACTCTCCTGCCCTTTCGGAGAAGATGACTCTGCCACCCAAACCATATACCGAAGCTACATTGTTGAGAGCAATGGAGACTGCAGGTAAATTTGTTGACAGCGATGAACTTCGCGATGCCCTCAAAGAGAATGGTATTGGACGCCCATCAACAAGGGCGGCTATTATTGAAACTCTTTTCAGACGTAACTATATCAGAAAAGAGAGAAAAAGTTTATATGCCACTCCAACAGGAGTTGAGCTTATAGCGACCATTGATGAGGAGCTATTGAAATCGGCAGAACTTACCGGGCAGTGGGAGAATAAACTTCGTAAGATTGAGAAGAGAGAATATACGGGTAAAGATTTTATCGACGAACTTAAAGAGATGGTGGTGAATATTGTTACCAATGTGAGAAATGCCGGTTACAAAAAAATTACCATTGAGGAGATAAACAAAGATAATAAGGAAACCGCAAAGAATAAGAAATCGGCTCCTAAAAAGTCAGAAAAGAGCACAAAACCAAAGAAGACTAAATTGTATGAGGTTAAATGTCCCGCTTGCGGTAAAGGAATTTTAATAAAAGGTAAAAATGCATACGGATGCAGCGAATGGAAAAACGGATGTCGTTTTACTATTCCATTCACAGACTGCCCAGCTGATGCAGATATTGAGACTTTAGCAAATATTGCAAACAATAAAATATAAAAATTATGATTGAAGCAACTCCAAGTTTAGAATTTTCAAAGGCTATAAATTTAGCTGCCAGTAGAATATTTGAATGTAAAGGACGCTCACGCCGTTCGGAATTTTGGTGGACACAATTGCTGGTGTATATAGCAACTATAGCATTAACTCCTTTTGTTGGAAGTATCCTAAGGATATTGACAATTCCTTTAACTATACGTCGCTTACACGATACCGGACGTAGCGGTTGGTGGTGGGGTTTTGGCGCTCTACTTAAGTTTGCTTTTGTTATATATATATTATACTCTATTGCAAAAGTTGCTTTAGGTGGCTATGATTTTACTACAATAGATGAAGATTTTAATAATATTCCCGAATCTGAAATTTTCCTCGTTATAAAGTTTGTAATTGGTATTATAATTATAGCAATTTACGATATTGTATTATTAATTCTGTGTTGCATAGATAGCGATAAGGGAGAAAACAAGTATGGTCCATCTCCTAAATATGTTGCAGAAGAAAATAATTCTGAAATTTAAATAACTAAAATATCTTTTTTCGAGTAAAGAATTAGGTATGAAAAATGAAGAATTATTTCCTTTGGTAAACGAAGAGGGTGTTGTTATTGGTAAGGCTACCAGAAGTTTTTGTCATAGTGGTAGTAAAGCTCTACACCCTGTCGTGCATCTTCACATTCTTAACGACAGAGGTGAGATTTATCTTCAAAAACGTTCAATGAAAAAGGATATTCAACCAGGCAAGTGGGACACTGCTGTTGGTGGGCATATTGATTTTGGAGAAGAAACCGAAGACGCCTTAAAACGCGAAGCTCGTGAAGAGTTGGGTATTCTTGATTTCAAATACTCTCTCGTCTGCAAATATCTATTTGAATCGGAGATAGAGAAAGAACTTATCAACTGCTTTAAAACCTGTTATAACGGAGATATAACCCCTGACCTTGACGAGGTTGACGAAGGTAGATTCTGGAGTTTTGATGAAATAATAAAGAATATTGGCAAAGGGGTTTTTACCCCCAATTTTGAGAGTGAATTCCTTAAAATAAAAGATTTACTATAATATAGCACTACTCTCTCCTACTCGTAGTTTTCAAGAGATTGTTTTAGAGTAGATATTATCTCCTCTCGCAGCGATTGAGGTTGTATTACCTCCACTGTTGCTCCCAGCGATAGAATTTCCTGCTTGAAATCCAAAGATGGACGTAAAGTATATTGAAAAGTTGTAAAGCTACTGCAGTCAAACAGTTGTTTTTGCGTATGATGCAGAGGCAATGTCTTGATGTAGTTGTTTTGAGGTGATTTTACCTTAATTATTATATTTTCCACCTCTTTGTTCTCTACTATTATTCCGAAACTGTTTTTGAAATACTCCTCGGGAGAGAAATCTTCAGGATATTCAAACTCCTCTTTTAAAAGCTCTACCGAAGTCATTCTATCGAGCGCATAGATACGCATTTGTTGGTATGCATTATTGAATCCAATGATGTACCAACGTTGTTTGAATATTCTAATGAAATATGGCAATAGTGTTACAGTATGAACCTCACTCTCCAAAAATGCTTTATACGAGAATTGCAGCACTTTGTTCTCACGCATTGCTTCAATTATTGTCGTAAGAAAAATCTCTCCTGATGGATTCTTCTCCAACATTATTCTGTCGTGCAACTTCTGCTGTTCGTTTATTATGTTTCCGACAGCAAATGAATTCAAAAGCCAAAATCGCACTTTATCGTTTGATAAAGTATCCACATCCTCTATGTAATATTCACTTGTTGCTCGGTCGCACTCTATGTTTATATCGAAAAACTCTTGTATTTTTTCTCTATGGTTGTGGAACGTTCTGCGTGGCAATGGATTGCCATCAGATAGATCGGTATGTATCCAACTATGATTTATCTCTTTTAAGGTCATACGTTTGTTTCGGTAAAGTGTATTTACCAACCATATATATTTATTAAAGAGATTTTGTGCCATAGTTCTATTTTGTTTTTGCTATTTGTTCCATCTCTACCCACAATTTATCATCATTGGGCACAGGTGCTGTTACGGAGATCAGTTTTTTTGATACCGGGTGTATAAACTCAATTGAACGTGCATGTAGCGATATTCCTCCATTTGAGTTTGAACGCTCTGCCCCATATTTTAAATCACCCTTTATTGGACAACCAATCTTTGACAATTGGCAACGTATTTGATGATGACGCCCTGTTTTTAGGTTTACATGCAAAAGATTATAGTTTACACTCTTTGCCAAAAGAGTGTACGATAGTTCTGCCTCTTTTGCTCCATTTTTTGGTTTATCGTATGCTACACTCTTATTAAGTTTTTCGTTACGATAGATATAGTGTTTGAGTGTTTGACTCTCAAAAGGTGGTTCGTTTTTCACTATTGCCCAATATGTCTTTTTTACGTCTCCCAAACGAAACATATCATTCAAACGCGATAATGCCTTGCTTGTTTTGGCAAATACCACAACTCCGCTAACAGGACGATCTAAACGGTGAGTCACCCCAATAAATACATTACCCGGTTTTGCATACTTCTCCTTTATCCACTCCTTTACAATCTCACTGAGTGGTTTGTCTCCTGTTTTGTCTCCCTGTACTATTTCGGAGCAACTTTTGTTGACAATTATTATATGATTATCTTCGTAAAGAACTTCCACTTTACTTCTTTTATTTATATTTACAAATATCCCCCTCTCTCAAGGGGGATATTTGTTTAGTTATTTCATTTGTTTATTACATGTTCATACCACCACAGCAGTGGATTACTTGACCCGATACGTATGATGAGAGGTCAGACGCAAGGAATGTACATACGTTTGCTACATCTTCAGGAGTACCTCCACGACGCATTGGAATTTGTTTTGCCCATGCCTCTTTTACATCGTCAGGCAATACTGCTGTCATCTCAGTTATGATAAATCCGGGAGCTACACAGTTTGCTCTTACGCCACGTGGCCCCATCTCTTTAGCTATTGATTTAGCCAAACCAATCATACCTGCTTTTGATGCTGAGTAGTTACATTGTCCTGCGTTACCACTTACTCCAACTACTGATGACATATTAATAATGCTACCTCCACGTTGTTTCATCATAATTGGAGATACTGCGTGGATAAAGTTGAATGCAGATTTAAGGTTTATGTTCAATACCATATCCCATTGCTCCTCGGTCATACGCAACATCAATGTATCGCGAGTGATTCCTGCGTTGTTTACAAGAACATCAATTCTTCCAAAGTCTGCCATAATTGACTCTACCACACTGTGAGTATCATCAAAATTTGCAGCATTTGATGCATATCCTTTTACTTTAACACCAAGAGCAGCAATCTCCTCTTCTGTTTTTTGCATATTCTCATCATATTTCAAGTCGGTAAAAGCAATGTTAGCTCCCTCTTGAGCAAATTTTAGTGCAACTGCTTTTCCAATTCCTCTTGCAGCTCCTGTTATCACAGCAACTTTTCCTTCTAATAGTTTCATATATTCTTTTATTAGTGATTATCCTGTTATGTATTTATCGTTTACCTTACCTTTTGCTTTAACCCCATTTAGAATTAGGGTTATTGCTGCACTACGAATCTCCTCTCTACCCGGTGACATTCGTTGGAAATGATTTCGGGTATATGGAGCATCAAAACCTCGCAACGCATAGTGTATAAGAATTGCTGTTGCTTGAATATTTTCTACCTCAAAAGCTCCGCTCTCAACACCCTCTTGCAAAATAGAGCGTACCAAAGCAATCTCTTGTTGTCCTATATCTTTCCAAGCATGTTCTAAACTCCATACATCTCTAAAAAATTCTGCTCGCAAAGTTCCGTTACGCAAAACAATCTCTTTTATAAGTTCGAGTCGGTTAAAAATATAGTGAGTAAGTTTCTCTTCAGGAGGTAAATCTTGGTTAACAATTGATTTCAAACGCTCAATCAATTGCATAATTTCCGATTCAACTACAGCCCAATATATATCCTCCTTGCTTTTGAAGTGGGTATATAGGGTGCGTCGCACCTTTCCTGCGGCAGTAGCTATATCATTCATTGTTGTAGCCTCAACTCCCGATTTTATAAAGAGTTGGCGAGCTACCTCAATTAAATTTTTTCTTGTTTTTTCTCCCCTCATAGTAAATTTATAATTCCACTTGCGAAGATAAACCAAATTAAACTAAATGCCAAAATATTGCCTATTAAATTTCACAATATGAATTAATGTGTGTTAATATCCACTACTCCTTTGTAAGCACATCTCGTATAATTGCTATTTCACTCTTAGATGCTCCTAAGTTTATAAGAGTATTGTAATCGGCGACAAAGGTTTTATCGAAGTAGTCTTTGACTTGTTTATTTAAGGCTATGCTCTTTTTATAATATTCACATGCCTTTTTCAGCTTTTTTTGAACAAGACATATATGTCCCATATTCATATAATCACTTGATACCGGAGAGGACAATAAGACTTTTTTGCTGTAAGTTTCTGCCTGTTCCAATTTTCCTATCAATAATGAACATCGTGCAATTTGTCTCCATATTTTAGGAGAGTTATCGGTCATAAAATCGATTTTATAATAATACTTTAATGCCTCCTCATATCGCTCTTGCCGCATTAAACAATTTGCCAATTGAAACTCCAAGTTCTGGTTATTGGAATCTATTCTTAAAGCATCTTTGTAGCACTCAATAGCTTTTGGAATATTATCCAATGCCTTATAACATTGAGCAAGTTGGTTATATGTCCATATATCTTCCATTATTTGGTCGGCCTTAACATACTCTGCTATTGCTCCTTGATAATCTTGAAGTCGCTGTTTGCAATATCCTATTTTTTGACGTAAAGAATAGTTACTCAAATCTCTTTTTAGAAGTTTTACGAAATATTCCTGAGCATACATAAAATATCTATTCTTCATATAGTATGCGCCAATCAATTGCAAAGTTTCATCTGTACACAATATTGGTTTGAGAGCATCTACTTCAATAAGGTTGATATGATAATCAAATATATTTGTAAGGTTGAATTTTGAAAGATTGAAAAGTCGGTATAGGTCTTGAACATATAAATCTGTAACTATTTTGCCCTCATCCCCCGGCAAAACAGTTCTTTCTCCGCCAAATATATCTAATATATCTTCGTCATCATTAGATTTATCAAACTTTACATATTCGCGCAAAAGTTCTGAATAAAATAGCAAGCCCACTGAATATCTATCAGAACTACATAGATTGTTTGCTTTGGTTAATATTTTGTCGAACCTTGAATCTTTTCTTATTAATGGATATATCTCACTGTTTTCGGACGAGTATGGTCGTAACCAATTTGTGATTTTATTAAAAAAAGGAAAGCTTTTTAATGTACTATAGAATGGGTACATTACATCAAATCCATCAATCAGTTTAGCGTCATACTCTCTGAGCATTTTTGCTATTTTTTTAGGTATTTTTCTTTTTATATCAGAATCGTTATCCTCCATATCAAATAAGAGGTTTTCAGATATCTCTTTTTTACTTAATCTATTATCTCCTTTTGAGAATAATTTTACTAAATCCGGAAACATCTCATGAGATAATTTATCTGATATCTCTTCGGTATCCAATGTGCGAATAAAAGTAAGAAAATGATATATAATATCATTACAGAACTTTTTATCATCAGAGAAGAGTTCAATAAGTCTCTTTATCTTTTCCGACATATCTACTCTGTCTCTATGGTGATACATAAGAATTAAAGCACCACACAAAGCTCGTTGTTTTACCTCATCGCTATCGGTTGAGAAATAGGTATTGAAAAGAGTTAATATTTTATTTTCGGAATAGAAGTATAGAGCCGATATGGTAAGTGCGGAGACAACCAATGATGAAGTTATTTCTCCAAATTCCTTTGCATTTAAAAGCTCTTTTATAGCATTAAACTCATCCTCAGAGAATGCAAATGATGATGCTACTATTCCAAAGATTTCCTCTTGTAGATTTTCAATAGCTTTTGCAGAGAGCAATATTTGTGAATCATCAGCCCCTGCCTCTTTCATTAATTTGTATTTGTCTTTTTCTGTCTTTAACAATGATACAAATTTGTGAATTTCAGCACCACCTTTCAGCCTGTAATAACGACGTTTATCATAGATATAATCAGAGACTTCGTTTATATTTATATCATCAAATAACTGATCGGTTATCTCATATAACGACTTAATTATATCGTTATACAACTTATCTCGTTCAGGATCATCAACACCCTGCATAAGATAATCTGCCATGTATGAATAGGTTGTTTTTTGCACATTAAACCTTGAGTTTAGCTGTGGAGAAGTTTCTAAATCCAACAACACTTCAATGTAACTAAAAGCATCATACAACCTTTTTTCTTTTATAGCTTTGTATATATTGTCTCTATCTGAATTAATCTCTTTCTCTAACATGGTGCTGAGTTTTACTTTATAATATTGAATGTTCAAATATTATGCCAAAACAGAAGTTGTATATTCTCCAAAATTTAGCTTCAAATAGTTCAATTATTCACCATTGTTACTACCTTTGCGAATGGAGTTATTTTTATACAGAACCTTGCTAACGTTTTAAGAGATTCTCTAAAAACGACGCAATACCCCTGTGAGTGTTGTTTATCCGAAAAATTCTTTCTACATTTACAACGTTAGCGGTGTTATCCGTTTAACATTACATATCGTGAAAGTGTTTTCGCAAGTCCTTTAATGAAAATGTGGAAGTTTTCTTGTAGAAGGGATGATACGAACAACACTCACTTTCGTATGGATACCTGAGTTGTGGTACGTTCTGTACCATGACGGTTTATATCTATCCGAGTGTGGGGTATTGTGTCGTTTATTTTCTACAGGGTCTTTCCTCAACCTTCATTAAGATAAACGAAACCGGCTCCACACTTTCTTTGTATATATAGCATTTTACTTCTTTGAGAGCTGAGGGGAAATAGGGAAACCACATGAATAAAGAGTTAGAAGCTATTTTAGCTGATTTTGAGACTTTTGTAGGACATTGCGTTACAGAAAACCCAAACTCACAAAAAAGTTATGTCTCATATATTAAATCATTAGACAAAGCAAATGATGGAGAAACTTACCAATGGTTAAAAGAAGCTATCGCAAGTGAAACACCAATAAAACATCTTTCAGAGACCTTTGATAAATATTTTAATAATCATCCTGAAAAGACCCCACAAAACCAATGGAAATCGGGAGTAAAGCACTTGGGTGATTTTATATGTGGTTTTACCGATTCAACAATAAATCTTCATTCAATTAAAGATTTTGACACCATAGCTTGTAAATTGGTTGCCCAATCAGCTATATTCTGCTCAACTGAAGTTTTTGAAATGGTAAAAAAAGGAGAACTCGGAGGAAAAGAAAATCTTGGAATAGGCAATGAGTTTGGTGCATGGTTCCATTATACATTTCAAAGAGCCAAACACTTTGAAAAGCGAGGAGAGTATAAAGACGAAAAAGTACGTTTTGACGATAACACTCAAGCAAACTCAGCAATTAAAGCAGCTATATTAAAAGGACTTAGCAAATACGGTATTCATGGTAATTCTCGACAATCATTTAAAGGATTCGAAGCTTGCCACATTTGGCCCGATACCTGTTACGATGCTCGTTATCACACCAGTGTTGCAAATATAGTTCTTTTACCAAGAGAAATTGCAGGTCTTACCGACCACTGCCAAGCAGTTGAGTACCTACTCAAATATGAGGCGTGGAAAAGATTCAAATTCAAACCAGAAGAAGAGGAAATTCCTCAACGTCCTAAGGACTACAGCAAAATTAAATGGAGACAATAAAAGCTATCAATAACGGAAAATGCCGAAAATCCATAAAAGAGTAGGCAAAACAACTTAAAATTTTATTATTATGGGATCTAGTCCAAAAAAATCGTCTTACTTAAATCAAATCGAGTCAAAAACACGTTTACTTATCAAATACCAGAGTGATTTAGCGCATTACAAAGCGTGGCTTCCTCGTACATCTACTAAAGATGCTTGCAGGCGCGACATAGAACGAACAAAAGGTGAAATAGCACGTATAAAGAGTGAAATTTCCATGTTGAAGATGCAAATGAAAAATGCGCCTAAAGGATAATATCAATATTTCCGATGGAATAGTCAAATGGATACCATATAGCAATGAAGAAAAAATCTGTGAACGGTTTTCTCTTGATGAATGGCATATGGCAGTACACGACATAAATTCAGACAAAGAATGGGAGGATTTTTTGAAAGATTCATCAATTGTCAAATGCTACATCCTTAAATTGTGTTCAAATGATAATTCTATAGCATTTCTTTATATTATGCAAGAAAACCTTGCAGGAACAGTGTTTTCTGTTCACGGCGGTGGATGGGAAAATCCTTTAATGTATTGCAGAGGATATATATTATTGCTTGAACACCTCCTTAACTTAGGTCTAAAAGTAAGAACATATTGTCAAATATCTAATGCTACCGCAATACGATTAGATAGAGCTATAGGTTTTGTACCATACCTCTATTCTGATAACGAGGTTTTTATGTGGATTAATAATAAAAGATTAAAATCGAGCAAGATTTACAAAAGATTTTATAAAAACAAATTATAAGTAGTAATTTAAATAGTTCACGTTATAAAAGCATTTAATATACAATACTAAAATGTAAATACAGTATATAAAGTTATAGACTGAATATTGATATGCTTTAAGTTTGATTTCTCTTAGCTTTCGAAAGAAAATCCTAGGTTCATCAGTTAAATATTTATTACTGACCATTGCATAAAGTTAATAGTAAAATTTCTCCGACTTACAAGTCGGAGTTTTTTTTGAATATAGTGTATAGCTGTAATACAAAATAGAGTGTATGTTTTTTGAGGATGGTTACTGATTCTTTAAAAAATGTTACTCTTTTGTAATGGGTATTATATTCTTTTGTATTAAATAATTTATTTATATAATTTTGTTTCGTGTATGAACGGTTTCTTATGTTTGTATGATAGTAAAAAAGATTCTTGCAATTATTAATCCCATATCAGGAACTTCAAAGAAGAATAATATTCCGCAAAAGATTAATGATATTTTATCTTCTGATGATGTTTCCATTGATATTGTATATACCGAATATGCCGGGCACGCTACTGTTTTGGCTAAAAATGCGGTTGAAGAAGGTTATAACGTTGTTCTTGCCATTGGTGGTGATGGCACTTGTAACGAGGTTGCCAAAGCTCTTATAAATACGAGAACGGCTTTAGGCATTATCCCCACAGGCTCAGGTAATGGTTTGGCAAGACATTTAGGAATTCCCATTGGTATTACTGCGGCATTGAAATCGTTAAAGAAGTCGCATATGGTTCGTGCCGATTTCTGTACTGCAAACGATATTCCATTTTTTGTCACTTGTGGTTTTGGTTTTGATGCTCAAATAAGCGATAAATTTTCGAAATCAAAAACCCGTGGAGGTATTACTTATGTTGAAAAGACTTTAGAGGAGTATTTCAACTATATAGACGAAGAGTATATTATTGAAACCGAAAGTTCATATAGCAAAGAGAAAGCTTTTATTATTGCTTGTGGTAATGTATCTCAATATGGAAATAATGCTTTTATTGCTCCTTATGCTTCGCTAAGGGATGGTTTGATTGACGTTACAATAATTAACCACATCAAGTTTTTTGAGGTTCTACCAACAGCAATACAACTCTTCACAAAGACTCTTAACAGAAACCCCTCGGTAAAGACATTCTGTACATCAGAGATGGTTATTACTCGCTCAAAAGCCGGTATTATGCACCTCGACGGTGAGCCTATTGAAATGCCCGAAAAGATAGAGATTAAATGTCACAAAAGAGGCTTAAGAATTATGGTTCCCGATATTCAGGCCGCTAATGAATTTGAAGCGAACTTGCTTAATATTCTGTCAACGGTATTTAAAATTAAAATTCCAAAGAAGATATAACAAGCAATACAATAATAAGCAAAAAAGAGATAGTTGGTGAGCTATCTCTTTTCTGTTATATTTGAATTTATAGGTTCTATTTTTTGTCTGTTGCTTTTATATAGATTCCGTATGCAAATACAACTGCAAAACAGATTATAGCAATGTAGAATGATGAGCGGATTGATGCCTCTGCAACCGAGAATGTTGATGGCAACAAAGAGTTTAACCATCCATTATCGATAAACATTCCCATAATTGGTGTTATTACTGCTCCTCCAAGAATTGCCATAATCAATCCTGCGGCTCCAAGTTTTACCTCATCACCCATTCCGTAAAGTGCTATTCCGTATATTGTGGGGAACATCAACGACATACATCCCGATACTGCAACCAAGAACCAAATTGAAATGGCAGAGGGCAAATATATTGTTCCCAAACATGCCAATATTCCTGCCAAAGCAAATAGTGAGAGCATCACTGCGGGGTTTATCTTATCGCGCATTGCTGTCATTACTGCGGTTGAAATCCAACGGCATGCAATAAACAAAATTATTGAATACAGGTAATATTGAGCTGCTTCGGCTTCGGCTACTCCAAACACTGTCATGGCATATTTTACTGTCCATGTCCACACAGTAATTTGCAATCCCACATAGAAGAACTGTGCTATAACTCCCCAATAGTAGCGAGGCATTGCCACGAGTTTTTTGAATGATGAAGCTATATTCAAATCGCCATCCTCTGCTTTATTCTCAGGACGACGGAAGTTATAGAAGAACAACCAAATTATCAAGGCTATCAATACCAATCCCACATATGGAACACATACCCATACCAACTCATTGTTTTGTATGGCATCCAAGGCATCGGGCTCCATTGCCAAACGCTCGTCGTATGTTGCAGGATTAAGGTTGGCAAGTATTAGATATTTTGCCAAAAATATTCCTGTTAATGAGCCAAGAGGATTGAAGGCTTGTGCAAAATTCAATCGTTGGATTGATGTCTCTTTTGCTCCAAGTGATAGTACATATGGGTTACATGTTGTCTCCAATACAGATAGTCCGCATGCCAAAACGAATATTGAGACCAAGAACATATCATAGCTTTGGATTATGGCAGATGGGATGTATCCTAATGCTCCAATCATGTATAGTCCTAAACCAATAAGTACTCCCACGCGATATGAGAACTTTTTAATTATGATTGCCGCAGGTATTGCCAATACTGCATATGCTCCATAAAAGGCAATTTGAACAAACGATGAATCGACTGCCGACATCATAAAGATTTTTCCGAATGCAGGCACAAGATTATCGGTCATGTTATTGAGCAATCCCCACAACACGAAGCACGACACCAACATTATAAAGGGTGCCAATACTGCTTTTTCAATTACTTTTATTTTATCCTTTGTCATTATAGTCAGTTTTTATTGTGTTTAATATTAAGGCATAAATGTTTTTAATTCCATTCCCTTACCTTTTAATATGAGAGGTTTCTCTTTTGATAACTCTCCTGTCGCTTGTGCTTGTACTTTTATATTGCCTATGGCTGTTGCTTCAACAGGTCCTGCCACTACTTTGCATCCTGTTTTTTCGGCTGTCAGTTTGTTTAACAATCCGTTTTGTGAACCTCCTCCAACAATATAAATTGTTTTTATTTTACGACCAACTGATAGTTCCAACTCCTGTTTTACCTTTGCATACTCGGTTGCCAACGATTGACATACCAAGCGCATATAGTCTCCTTGAGTTTGGGGTACTATCTGATTTGTTTCAACGCAGTAGCTATCTATTGCTTCTTTCATGCTGCGTGGTGCCGTAAAACGGCTGTCGGTCACAGGTATCACACTTTCGCATTTTGACTCTTGCCCCTCAATTACCATTCGTGAGTAATCGCAATCGACTCCTTGTGCTGTCCACTCTTTTACAAGTGACTGCATCAACCATAAGCCTGTTATGTTTTTAAGGATGCGAATGTCGCCTGATACAGCACCTTCGTTTGTGAAGTCAGATGCCAATACTTCGGGTGTTAGTAATGGTGTTGGTGTTACCATTCCCATCAAAGACCATGTTCCTGAGCTTATGAATGCCCACTCGTCATCGTCGGCTGTAATGGCCGCAAGTGCCGATGCCGTGTCGTGAGAACCTACTGCCACCACCGATGCATTACCGCCCAACTCCTCTTGCATATTGGGTGTTAAATCACCTATTTTTGTTCCGGGATATACAACCTCTTGCATCAAGTTTTTAGGCAATGACAATGTTTCAAATATGGTATCGTCCCACTCGCGTGAAAGCGAATTCAGCATTTGTGAGGTTGACGATATTGTATATTCGTTTACTGCACGACCTGTCAAGAAATAGGCGAATAAATCGGGCATAAAGAGTAGCTTATCGGCATTTTTCAATGCTTCATCGCCTTCCAACACTGCACTATATAGTTGAAATACGGTGTTCAACTCCATAAATTGGTTACCCGCCAAAGAGAAGAACTTCTCTTTTGGTAGTTTTTCAAAGGCTTTTTCAAGAATTCCTTGTGTACGAGAGTCGCGATAACATACAGGATTTGAAATCAAACGTCCATTTTTGTCAAGCAATCCATAATCTACACCCCAAGTATCAATTCCTATACTTTTTATTTGCGAACCATATTTTGCAAATGCTTTTTTTATTCCTGTCTTTATCTCCTCATATAGTGAGAGGAAATCCCAATATACTCTTCCTCCTAAATTTATTTGTCGGTTAGGGAAACGGTGTATTTCATCAAGTGTCAACTCGCCATTCTCTATTGAGCCAACAATAACTCGTCCGCTTCCTGCTCCAAAATCGGCAGCTATATAGTACATATCTTTATATTTAAAATAAGTGAGCGAGGTGATAGTTCTCCCCTCGCCCATTATCAAAGGTTATTATTAATCTGTAATTTTACCCAAAACGTATTTGTCAAGGTCTTTTATCTCCTCTTCAGTTAACACTGTGTAATCCATTCCTGATTGAACGATTATACGACATGCCATTTCGAAGAACATTGCTTTTTCGAATGCAGAATTGAAATCTTTTCCACATACCACTTGTCCGTGATTTGTCAACAGACATGAATCGTGGTCTTTCAAAGCCTCAACAACGGCTTGTGCCAATTCTGGTGAACCCGGACGATAATAAGGAATTACAGGTATCTCTTTTCCAACATGGCAAGGAACCTCTGCTGTTACGTTGAAGTTTGTTGGTTTGTTTTTCATGCAAGCAACTGTTGTTGCATACTCTGATTGAAAGTGCAATACAACATTTGCATCGGGACGATTACGCAAAACTCCTAAGTGGAATCCGTTCTCCATTGAGGGTTTTACTCCGTTTACTGTTGTTCCGTCCTCTAAATTCAATACTGCAATTTTCTCTTTTTGGATTGTTGGCAACCATGACCCTGTTCCTGAAATCATCACTTTGTCTCCAATTCTCCAAGACATGTTACCACTGCTGCATAGCATCAAATGCTCGTTTCCTGCACGATGAGCAGCTTTCATAAACTCTTGGTAGAGTGCATCCATTATTTTTTCCATTATAGTATCTTCTTATAAAGTTCTTTAATTGTTGCTTCGTCAATCTCTCTTGGGTTACCTGGTGTACAAACGTCGGCTATTGCTGATGCTGCCAATGCGTCAATATCTTTTTCGGTTATACCCAATTCAGTTAGTGTTTGAGGAATTCCAACTTTGATTGATAATGCTTTTACTGCCTCTACTGCTGCATCAGCTGCATCATCAACACTCATTCTGTCTTTATATACTTTCATTGCTTTTGCAATCTCAACATACTTCTCTTTTGCTGCAGGTTTATTGTACTCCATCACTGTTGGCAACAACACTGCATTTGCCACTCCGTGAGGTATATCGAAGATTGCTCCCATTGGGTGTGCCATTCCGTGAACCACTCCAAGTCCTACGTTTGAGAATGCCATACCTGCTACATATTGTCCTAATGCCATAGCCTCACGTGCTTTTGCATTGGTTGGCTCCTCTACTGCAATGGGAAGATTTTCTGCTATCATTTCAATAGCTTTAATCTCGAACATATCGCTCAATTCCCATGCTCCTTTTGTTATTAATCCCTCAATGGCGTGTGTTAGAGCATCCATACCTGTTGCCGCTGTCAAACCTTTGGGTAGAGAGTACATCAACTCTGCATCGATTACTGCTACTACAGGAATATCGTTGGGATCGACACATACCATTTTCTTTTTGTTCTCCTCATCTGTGATAACATAGTTGATTGTTACCTCGGCTGCTGTTCCTGCTGTTGTTGGAACTGCAATGATGGGTACTGAACGTTTTTTTGTGGGTGCGACTCCCTCCAATGAAACTACATCAGAGAACTCGGGATTGTTTGTTATGATTCCGATTGCTTTGGCTGTATCTATTGATGAACCTCCACCTATTGCCAATATAAAATCTGCTCCCGATTCTGCGTATGCTTTTAATCCGCTTTTTACGTTTGCTACTGTTGGGTTGGGTTTTACTTCATCAAAAATTTCGAATGGCACCCCTGCTTTATCCAATACTTCAGAAACTTTTGCTACCACTCCGAATTTTACCAAACTGCTGTCGGTTACAATCAAAGCCTTGTTTAATCCTTTGCGTGCAACCTCATCTGCGATAGCCTCACGAGAACCTGCTCCGAAATATGCAGTTTCATTTAAAACAAATCTTCTTGTCATGATATTTTTATTTTAAGTTTGGAGTTGCACTTCTACAACCCCAAACACTATATTAAATGGTTTTTATTTTATTTATACATTGGACCGTATGCCGCGCAAGCACGATAGTCTTGTCCCTCTTTGTCCATTCCAAATGCATTCCATGCTGATGGGCGGAAGATTTTATCTTCTGGTACGTTGTGCATTGCTACAGGAATACGAAGCATTGAGCATAGTGTTATAAGGTCTGCTCCAATGTGTCCGTAAGAGATTGCTCCGTGGTTAGCTCCCCAATTGTTCATAACATCGTATGCTGTTTTGAAAGCTCCCTCGCCTGTACAACGTGGTGCAAACCATGTACATGGCCAAGTGTAGTCGGTACGTTTCCATAGGATGTCAGACACCTCGTTAGGAAGTTTCACTGTCCAACCCTCAGCAATTTGCAATGTGGGTCCAAGACCTTTTGCAAGATTTAAACGAATCATTGTTACAGGCATTTGCTCCTCTGTGATGAAACGAGATGAGTAACCTCCTCCACGGAAATAACCTAAATCGGCAGGGTTCCATGTTGTTGCGTTCAAGATTGCTTCTTGATCCTCTTCTGTTACGTTCCACCACTCTTTCATAACAGGATTTCCTTGTTCGTCTTTTGCCATTCCGCAAGCGTCAAGACATGCAGCTCCTGAGTTAATCAAGTGAATAATACCGTCTGAATCTTTTGCTTTGCCCTCAACATCATATCCTGTTGCTTTTTTGATTGCCTCAGGACTCCAATATGTACGAACATCAGCAAATATTTGTGCGCGGTTGGTAAGAAGTTTCATGAACAACATACCAATTCCGTTTAATACGTCGTTTTCAGTTGCCAAGATATACGGCTCGCGAACTCCTTCCCAGTCGAATGAAGTGTTCAAAAGAGCCTCGGGAAAGTCGCAGTTAGGATAGAAGTCGGTCCATTGACGTTGTCCTTGGAATCCTGCAGCAATTGCATTGTGTCCAACTTTCTCCTCTTCGCAACCCTCGGGAAGATTTTCGTTACCGTTCATAAGGTCTTTGATGATAACCATCATCTTAACAACAAATTCCCAATCTGCATCTTTCTCTTCGCGAGTTTTTTGTAGATTCTCAGGATTTTTATCGAATCCCTCTTTACATTTTGCTTTTGTCCAAGCAAGTGCTTTTTCAAACTCCTCTTTATTGTAAATACCACGTTCCATACGACGGATTACTTCAACCTCATCTACTGACTCTACGCGCATTCCAAGGTACTCTTCAATAAATTCGGGATCGATGATTGAACCTCCAATACCCATACAAATTGATCCAATTTGTAAGTATGATTTTCCACGCATTGATGCTACTGCTACTGCCGCACGACCAAAACGCAATAGTTTCTCTTTTACATCCTCAGGAATTTCAGTGTCATCGGCATTTTGAACATCGTGTCCGTAGATTCCGAATGCAGGACGACCTTTTTGTGTATGTGTTGCCAATACTGATGCCAAATATACAGCTCCGGGACGCTCTGTTCCGTTAAATCCCCATACTCCTTTAATTGTCAAGGGATCCATATCCATTGTCTCTGCTCCATAGCACCAACATGGAGTTACAGTAAGTGTAATATCTACACCTGCTTTTTTAAATTTTTCAGCACATGCGGCTGCCTCTCCTACACGTCCTATAGTTGTATCTGCTATCACAACTTTTACAGGATCTCCATTGCTATAACGCAAATTCTCTTCGAACAACTTGGCTGCTGATTTAGCCATGTTCATTGTTTGCTCCTCGAGCGACTCTCTTACTTTAAGTTCACCTCTACGTCCGTCAATTGTGGGGCGGATACCAATTACAGGATAATCTCCTACTAATCTGTTCTTTGCCATATACAAATGTTTTATAGTTTATGTTTTCTTTTATTACAAATGATTTACTCCCGTATAATCGGTATAAAATTAATACAGTGTTTGGAAAAAGACAATTTTTTTTGGAGAAAAATTTGTATCTTCGCCCTATAAATTTGAAAGTAATGACAAACCATCTTTTTAGATACTGCATAACGCTTTTTTTTATCCTGTTTTTTTCGTTAAACATTGTAGCCGAAAATCCAAAAAACGAGATACGTGCTATATGGCTTACCACAAATTATGGTTTGGATTGGCCTAAAAATCCCGCAATAGATGAAAAGGGTGCCGAGAAACAGAAAGCCGATCTTTGCAAAATATTGGATATGGTTGTGGAGATGAACATGAATACCGTATTTTTTCAAGCACGATTGAGAAGCGATGTTCTTTATGAATCGGATATTGAACCATACAACGCAGTTATGACAGGAACAAGGGGCAGAAAGCCTTTGTATGACCCTCTTGCCTATGCCATTGAGGAGTGTCACAAAAGAGGTCTTCAATGCCATGCTTGGGTTGTGTGCATGAATATTGGTAGCGACAAGGCGATAAAGATGCAAGGTGAAAAATCGCT
Source organism: Candidatus Caccoplasma sp. (assembly GCA_045613905.1). GTDB lineage: Bacteria > Bacteroidota > Bacteroidia > Bacteroidales > G3-4614 > Caccoplasma_A. The sequence goes on along the minus strand of JAZLBW010000053.1, from coordinate 42,112 downwards.
ACCAAAACGCAGACCCGATATTTGCATGAAATATAACGGTGAGTGGTATCTTAATCCGGGAGAGCCAGAAACCGGATTTTATCTGATTGACATTGTTAGCGAAATTGTTAAAAAGTACAAGATTGACGGAATACATTTGGATTACATAAGATACCCCGACAGGGCGCACGATTTCCCAGATTCAAAAACCTATAAAAAGTATGCTCATAAAGGCGAGAGTCTTAAGGATTGGAGAATTAAAAACATAAACAATATTGTATTCTCTATATATGATGTTGTCAAAAAACTAAACCCAACAGTTATGGTAAGTAGTGCCGTATTGGGCAAACGCGATAACCACAGATACTTTTCTTCGATGGGTTGGAGCGGTATGGAGGCTACATACCAGGATGTTGCCGCTTGGCTTAAAGCAGGTAAGCAGGATTTTGTCGCACCCATGATGTACTACCCCGATAAATCGTTTTTCCCATTTGTTAAAGATTGGGTTAAGAATAGTAACGGATACCCCATTGTTGCGGGATTGGGAGTTTATAGATTAGCCAAAAGTGACGGCAATTGGAGCTTACGCGACTTTATGCCTCAGATTTATGTTAGCCGAGAGATGGGTATTGCAGGTAGTTCGTTCTATAGAACAAAACAACTTGAGGAGAATATAAAGAATGTATCTACGGTTCTTAAAAGTGATGCATACAATACTCCTGCTTTGTTTCCACCTCTTAAAAATCACAAGAAGGGTTGCGAAGCCACACCCTATAATTTAGAGATAGAGTATGCCGAGGATGGCAAAAAAACAATAACTTGGGATTGTGATGGAGATGCTAAATATTACACTATATACGCATCAACGAATTACCCCGTTGATACTCGTTTGGCTGAAAATATTCTTGAAGCCAGATATTCTAAAAAATCGTTTAATCACAACGAAAAGGGTCTGTATTATGCTATTACGGCAACCAACGACTACTATCACGAAAGCGAGGCTCTACAACAATCTCAACCTCCTCTGCATTTTTTTGAGGGAGAAAAGATTATAATTCCTCTGGATAGAGTAAATTTGTGCAAAAGTGTAAGCATAATATCACAAACCTCGGATTGTATGTATTACAGCGAGGAAACAGATAACGAGATTAGCCCTATTTTGAAAAAGGGCATATACTCTTTGAAGGTTACATATAGCGATTTTATTTCTATTTATCCGCTAATTATTAACTAATTATACTATTATGAAACCATTAAAATTTGAAGACATTTTAAAACCTGTTATTTGGGGTGGTAACGAAATTTGTAAATTCAAAGACGTTAATCCTAAATTAGAGGGTATTGGCGAGAGCTGGGAGATTTCGCAAGTTGAGGGTAATGTTTCGGTTGTTGCCGACGGCGAATACAAAGGTGCAACTCTTACCGAGGTTATGGAGAAAGAGGGCGTTGCTCTTATGGGTAAACACGTTGTTGAGCGCTTTGGTAAAGATTTTCCTCTGCTAATCAAATTTATTGATGCAAGAGATTTTCTTTCAATTCAAGTTCACCCCGATGACACTTTGGCTAAAGAGCGTCACAACTCATTCGGAAAGACTGAGATGTGGTATGTTATCTCTGCTGTTGAAGGTGCAGGTTTGTATTCAGGATTCTCTAAAGAGATTACTCCTGAGGAGTATGTTGAGCGCATCGAAAACAATACTATCACAGATGTTCTTCAATTCCACGAAGTGAAGAGCGGAGATGTATTCTTCCTTCCTGCAGGACGTGTTCATGCAATTGGTAAAGGTATTTTCATTGCTGAAATTCAACAAAACTCAAACATCACTTACCGTATTTACGATTACAACCGTAAAGACAAAAACGGTAATGGTAGAGAGCTTCACACCGAGTTGGCTAAAGATGCAATTGACTACAAACTATACGACGACCTTAAAACTGAATATACTCCATGTGTAAATGAGGGTGTTAAACTTGCCGAGTGTCAATACTTCTCAACAAGCGTTTTGGATATTGACGGAGAGGTTACTTATAAATTGGGCGACCGCGACTCTTTCTCAATTTTCATCTGCATGGGCGGAAACGCTACATTGACAGACAACGAGGGTAATGTTACAACTATGAAACAAGGAGAGACTATTCTTGTTCCTGCAACAACACAAGAGGTTAAGATTGCAGGTAACGCAAAACTTTTGGAGTGCTTTATTCCTTAAATTAGAGTTATTAGTTGTCGGCTAAAGATTCCTCCGTCGCACAGAGCACTGATTCCCTCCGTCGCATATGGGAATATGCTCCCCATACTGCGGTCGGATTAACATTCAGTTAATCCTATTTGCCTCACAAATACCTTGTATGCCCCATTTTAAAGCACGGATTAACATTTAGTTAATCCTAACTTCGTTACTTTAAAATGCCTACGGGTAGTTGTTAGATTAATAAAACAATTTATATAGTTAACAATTAAGGTTTTATACGATAAAAGGGTTGCTCACAGTGAGCAACCCTTTTATTGTCTATAATATTTTTCATCTCTTATTTATCTGCATAAACGGGGCGTATAGGACAACCAAACCAACGAGCATACTGAACTACTCTCATTTCTATTGGATCATTTATAACCAATAGACGCATTGCTTGGTCGCTCTTATTAGAAAGAGTGCTTGACCAATATGAACTATTATAGCCTTCTCCGCTGGTACCATATCCGGTTTTAACTCCTACTACGGGAATAAATATACTATTTCCATTTCTATAACTTGATACGCGATAGCCAAATACACCTTCTACTATCGTCCATGTCCATTTGCACGTATTTAATAATTCATTAAATTCTGCTTTTGTCGGCATTCGCCAATTACCGCCAAGTGCTACATAAGCAGCGTCATCTTCTAAATCGAGTGTTGTTTTATTATCCACTTTGCCATATTCCTCACTTGTGCAGTATTTTGTAAATGATGCTTCTGCTTCTTCAGACCATTTATAATCGTGAGAGGATATACAATCGATAATTGATGTTTCTCCCCATGAATAGTAGTTACCACTCTCTTCCGGTTTAGTTGCTCCCAAGTTACATGTTGCCCATTTTACTGATAAACCTAAATCGACATAGGACATTTCGGATGTTGCAGGTTTATCTTTTTCAAAGATTGCCTCGATGTTTGAGAACTCTGTTATGGTTGCTGTATATATGCTTTCAGAACTTACATCTTTGCCGTTTATTGCCCATGTTACAAATTTATATCCATCGGCAGGCACTGCAACTAATGATATTTCGTTGCGTTGAACAAAGGTTGATACTTTACCTCCTTCGGCAGGAGATATGGTTATTGTATAGTCAATGCCCTCTACTATATCAGGTAACACTTCCTCCTCCTCAGCTTCGCCATCTTCTCCATTTACACTTCTGAAGTTGGCTTTGAATTGTGTATTTTCTGTTACCGTTGTAGTATAAGGATTTTCAGTTGACACTTCTACTCCTGCCACAGTCCAATTTACAAAACGATAATCGAACTCGGCTTGCGCTGTTAGTGTTACCTCCCAACCCGGCATCACCTCAGTTTCTGAAGCAAAAGCGGTTCCACCTTCTCCGCTTATTACAGAGACCTTACACATTTCATCTTCTTCGCCTCCACATGATGGTAATGCTACCATGGTTAGCATTAGCATACTTAGAATACTAATCAAATTTTTAATTCTTTTCATTTTCTTTATCTTATTAGTTTATAATATGTTTTACTTATAATTTCTAATTGACACGAAGTGCCGAACTAATTTCAAATCTAATTCCTCATTCCTAATTAAGAAACATTCGTTTCTTGATTATGCTCACGCTTGGCATAACTTCAAACAAGTTTGGTTCTGCTCTCGCTTACTCGCATAATTCCTAATTTATATAACTAACAACTCTCTTCCCTTTTATCTTATATACGCATATCGCAAAAAGAAACAGGCTTACAAGTGCCATCCAAATTGTACCGTTGTCAACAGTGCCTACTTTTTCATATTCATCGGTTGTCAGGTTTATGTTAAGCATATAGGCTGCCACCACAGCCATACTGTTATTTAAAAAGTGAGCATATATTGGCAACCAAATTGAACGTGACCATACTAACAGATAGCCAAAGAATGCTCCCAACAACATTCGTGGAAAGAAGCCGAAGAATTGAAAATGTATGGCACTAAAAAGGATTGCTGTTATCCAAATTGCAATATGATGATTATTGCTTTTTTCTGTTACAAGGTTTTGTAATATACCCCTGAAGGTCAGCTCCTCTCCCACTCCTGTCAATGCTCCAACTAAAAAAACAGTGGTTATTAATGCTCCCACAGTATTTATTGAAAGCAACTTCTTTGTTGCCTCCATTGCAGAGTCTTCATTTGCTCGCATCCAATCCTCTATTCCTGACATAAAATCAGGCAAGTGCATTGCTTCGTTCCACGATACTATAAGATTCAAAGCTGGAGTCATTACGAGCATTGCAACTGTTACCCAGACTATCTGTTTTAGTGTTGGCAGAGTTGTAAGACTTAAGTATTTTAATGGTTGTGTTGTTATTAGTCTTGCGGTTATAAGTGGAGATGCCACAAAAAGCACAAATCCCTGAATTGCAAGCATCACCATCATTTGTGGTCGTTCGGGCAATGCCAATAGTTTTGAGGCTATTGTGATTAGAGCCGATGCAGCAATAAACATTACTGCCTCTACCAATAGAAAGGTCAATAACTTTGTTTTAAAGTTTGTTGCAAAGAAGTTATATTTCATTTTCTATATTCTGAATTTATAATAAAGCCTGTAATACGGCTACAAGTAAATATATTAACGTAAACAATAGCTGATTGCGTGCTGTAAGCCCTATATAGGCATTAAGAGCTGTACCTTCTGTTGTTTTAAGTCCCTTCCAAGTTTTTATGTGAAGAAGCAAAAAGAGCACGGCAAACACTGTTCCCACGTGCGAAGTACATAGTATTGATGTCGCCAATATTCCGTTTACAAGGTATGTTACTATGGCAAATTTGCGTCCCAATATAACAACAGAGGTGTTTTTGCCATCCTCTTTGTCGGTTTGGTAATCGCGATAGTTATTTACCAAAAGAATGTTTGACGATAGCAATCCCATTGCTGCCGCTCCAACTATTACCTCGGGAAGAATTGTTTGTGTCTGCAACCAATAGGTTGCTGTCACCGGAATTATTCCAAAAAATATAAATACGGTTACTTCTCCCAATCCATGATATGATAAAGGGTATGGACCTGCCGAATATGCAAGAGCAAAGAGAATTATGATTATTCCCATTACGACCAAGGGCCAACCACCAATGGGGATGAGAATACATCCTAACACTGCCGCTACGGCAAGTGTTATGATTGTGGCACGCAACATTGTTTTTGGCTCTATATCGCCCGATGCCACTGCCCTGCGAGGTCCTACACGATTTGGTTTATCGCTTCCATGTTTATAATCGAAATAGTCGTTTGCAAAGTTTGATGCTATCTGTGCAGCGAGTGCAAAGAGCACACATATTATAAATACTTTCCAATCTACTTTACCCTCCTGCCATGCGTATGTTGTCGCCAATATTACGGGAGCAATGGAGGTTGGCAGTGTTCGTGGTCGCGCTGCCGATATCCAATTTTTTATAGTCATTTCTTTTTTCGGGGTTTTATTTTAACAGGGGCATCGAGACTGAAACAATCCTTTATTCCTTGACGTATTTTCTCTGCCTCCTCGCCTCCTCGCCTAAGTATGAACAACACATAATTTATGTACTGCTCGGGGGTTGAGAATCCGCAAAGTGTTACTACCCTGCTCTTTGTTATCATTGATTTTTGATTGAAGAATTTTAGTATAGCCGGGTAATTCTCCTCTCTTACAAATCGGTTGAATTTATCAACCAATTTATTATATGTGAAACGTGAATCTATCTCATCGGTCAGGTGTTCGATGTGATATGCAAACTCTTCGATAGTTGTTGCTCGGGTATCGATACGAAACTCTATTCCATTGCGTATGCGATGGCGTGTGTGTATTAATGCCTGTTCCTCAATAGAGGATTTAAAGAACTTTATCACACCTTGTTTTACTGCTTGAAATATTTGCTCCTCATTATTTCCTGTGCAACGTGCAACAGAACGAACCACAGGTTCTATAAGCATAAGATTTTCAACCTCAGCCACATTTGGAACAAAGATGTTTTTACTGCGAAGATACTCCACCTCGTGAGATGTGCGACGGTCGCGGTCAACTATTCCTCGAGACTCCAACATGTGAAAGTTTTTCATCTCCGAAAATGCTCGAGTAACCTCTATTACCTTACTGCATCCACCCAAAGGTTTTACTGTATAGTCTGTAAATACCAATGGATAGAGTCTATTGTCGATGCTTGACGTGTTGTCTCCTTCGACAAACAGCACAGGCTTGCGTCCGCCCAAAAGTTCGAGATATATCTCCTCGGGCAAAGAGTCGCGATTTTCAATGAATTCATAATCGAAGCTATGGGTATCGGCATCGAAACTCTTTACCCAAATGCGTTTACCGCTTCGAGATACTGCAAAGTTTAAATCGTGAGTAAGATATATGAAAAAGCAATCGGGTCGTTTACTCTCAATATCGTTCCATAGCGACGATGTCATTGATGGATGCAGATGCATTTCGGGTTCATCTACAATTATTATTGAGTTTGGACGTGCAATTAGTGATGCTGCAATTAAATAGAGCACGACTTTTTCGCCATGACTCATCTTCATTGCATTGTAGTTGTTGGTTGAGGTGTCGGAGACAATCTCCAATCGTCCATTGCTACGAACTATTTTATGATGCGGGAATATCTTCTCCCACATTACCTGAGTTTTGTCTAAAGTTGAGGGTTTAAGTTTTGCATCCTCGCCAAGCGACAGAGCGTTTTTGTAATCGATAAGATTTTGCATCTCCTCTCTTATAAGAAGGGCAAACAACTGCTCAAATTCAGTTCGGAAAGTTAGATGTTTATTCTCTCCAAAATGTTTGTTATACTCTCCTGAGATTGAGTTCTCTTTAATTTCGCCCAGCTCCTCAATTGGCATTACTGTTTTGAGAGCCGATATGCGAAATGTATTCTCTCGGTATCGTTTCTCTATCTCCTCGCCAAAGCGACTTTTTCCGGAGCCGTTGGCTCCAACAATAACCATATTTGTTACTCCGGATATTTTTTTATCGGTCTCTTCACCTCTCTTTTTTGGTAATACTATATCCATTGTCTTATATATTTTATGGTTATACAAGAAGATGCCCTAAAATAAGAGCATATCTATTTTATCTCTAACCTTCCTCGCAACGATAGTTTTATCATCTCCTCTCCCGGGATAAGGTATATTTCGGTACGACGATTCTTTCTGCGACTCTCCATTGAAAGATTGTCGGTTACAGGCTCCTCGCTTCCCATTGCATATGCTACTATCTCTTTAGTTTTTACACCCAACTGTTTTAGTCTTAAAAGTAACCTGTCTGCACGATTGGATGTTAAATTGAGGCAGTAATCAATACTACCTGTATCATCGCTATGCGTTACTACAAGTATGTGATACATGCCCTCTTCTTCGCCATATCGTGCTATTGGACGCAACAGTAAATCAGATTTTGGTAAAAATGTTGTATCGTTGGGATAAAATAGTTTATCCATAGGAATGGTAACCTTTATCACCTCATCACCTCTTAAAAGTTCTACCTTTGACAAACCATACTGTTTTAGTTTTTGTAGCGACTTTACCTTTTCTGCCATATACTCTCGTATTTTACGATGAGCCAATGGCGATTCAACTATAGGTATGTTTATATTCTCGTCAACGGTAAGGGTATGCATGTCGATATGCTGTTCGGTTTTATTCTCCTTTAACAGCCCACCTTTTTTTTGACGATTAAACAACTGTGCGTCAACTTGCGGAATAGCAAAAAGCAACAATATTGCGATTAGTATATATTGTTTTTTTATTGACATATATACCTATATTCTCTCTTATTTAAACATTCCTATCGATTCGCAATACGATAGTTCTCCTTCTATGATTGCTTCGATTTGTTCGGTAGTTAATTTGCATAGCGAATCTTTTTTTGCCATAGATACTGCATAGTCTATTATTTCATCATCTGCAATGGTTACCTCGGCATTCTCGTCCTCATCACTCATAAAACCTTTACTTTCGTAAAAGTCATAAATCAAATCAACTACATAATATATATCATCGTCAGAGATGTCTTTTGATAGTGCCGAGTCTAAGTTCTTGCGTATGTATTTTACTGCATCTTCGTCATCGTAAAATAGCTCTTCGTTTTGTGCCATATCTAATAATGTTTTATGTTTGTTCGGCTAAGTTAATAAAAATTGCGGATAGTTGCTTTATTATTATGATTAATTTTTGTTTAAGCTTTTAAGAAGCCGTTTAAATTTTATTTCGGAATTATTTAAGAGCTATTTTTGAGTAGGTTTTCTTTCGCATATTGCAGGGAATAGCGGGCTATTTCCAAAAGATAAGAAATAAAAGATGCCTAAAATAGACTCAAAGAAACCGAAACCGGCTTCGCAATAATAAAAATATTTTTCAATAAAATTTAAACAGTTTCTAACTCTAATTTTAAAAAGTTGTTGTAACTTCGTGAATATAAAATTGAAATTATGAAAAAACTTATTGTGATAGTAGTAGCAGCAACTATTCTTATTGGTTTTGCTGCATGCAACAGAAATGGTTGCGGATGTTATAAACCCGTTATGAGTGTTGAAAAATTGGTGTAGATTTAATTGGATAGGGTAACTAAGATTACAAAGATTACTAAGGTTACTATGATAGCTAAGAGAATAATGCATAGTTATCTTAATTGAGAAAACTGACAACTGATAACAGAGAACAAAAGAAGAGGCTGAGCAAAAAATAAATTTTACTCAGCCTCTTTCAGTTGTGCCATATTTTTAATTCGACTGCGAGACACTCGCAGTCGAATATGTTTGTTAGTTTGTTCTTATTATTCTTATTTTGAGTTCGCATAACTACGTTTTTACGAGCTTACGCTCGCGGGGGCGGAGTTATGCTTCTGCTATTTGCATGTTTCTTATAAATTCTAAAGGCAGAACTTTATTTACATTCCTAATTTCTCATTTCTAATTTCTAATTGGAGCGAAGCGACTAAGGACACACCGCGCGGACAGACCGCCCGACGCAACGGCTACCGTCGTTCCAGCCCACGTAGCTCGAACCGAAGCCCAAGTAGTAGGCGAAGTTGCTGCCACTCGTGCTGAGCGAACTCGACCAGTAGAAGCCGTCGTGGCCTGCATAGTCGAGACTGCCGTAGCTGCGATAGCCCGCCGCAGGAAGAAATATACTGTTACCGTTCTTCTTACTCGTTACTTTATTCCCGCTTACTCCATTTAGGGTAATCCATGTCCATGTACAGTTATTTCTATCTCTTAACTCATCTTGCTCTGCTTTTGTTGGCATACGCCAACTGCCACCCCAATTTACATGCGCGGCATCGTCTTCTAATTCAAGCTCGACGTTATAATCTACTGTGCCATAGTCTGAATCAACGCAGTATTTGGCCATTGTATCATGTGTTCCATTATAATATTTGTAGGTGCTCCAATTATATGTTATCTTTGGTGAGGTTTCGCCCCAAGCAAAGTAACCGCCGTAACCTTCGGGTGTGGTGGCTCCCACGTTACATGTTGCCCATTTGACTGACAAGCCAAGATCTATGTACGCATAGCCATTTTCTTCTCCTATTGGTGCATAATAGTTTATAAAATTAGCTTTAAACTCTGTATTTGCGGTTATTGTTGCAGTGTATGGATTCTTAGTTGAAACAACTTCTCCGTTTACTGTCCAATTCACAAATTCATAATAAATATTTGATGTAGCGGTGAGGGTGACTTGTGCGTTATGACCCACTTGGGTCTTGGAAGCCTTTGCTGTTCCTCCTTCGCCTGCTATTACGGTTACTTTATATGTTGCAAAATTAGCTTTTATCTCTATATCTTCGGTTATTGTGGCTGTATATGGATTCTTAGTTGAAACAACTTCTCCGTTCACTGTCCAATTAACAAAACCATAACCTTCGTTGGGAGTGGCAGTCAAGGTTACTTGTGCGTTATGCCCCACTTGGCTCTTGGAAGCCTTAGCTATTCCTCCTTCGCCTGCCAAGACCGTTACTTTATGCGTTACGAAGTTGGCTACATACTCTACATCTTTTGTTACGGTTATTGTGTATGTTGCCTCTTTTGATACCTCCTCTCCGTTGACTGTCCAATTGACAAAGCTATATCCCTCCTTGGGTGTTGCTGTCAAGGTTATTTTTTCATTGTCTTCTACTTGTGTTTTACTTGCTTCGGCTGTTCCGCCCTCGCCTGCTATAACAGTTACTTTATGGGTTATGAAGTTGGCTGTGTATTCTGCATCTTTTGTTACTGTTATTGTGCATGTTGCTTCTTTTGATACTTCTTCTCCGTTTGCTGTCCAATTATGGAAGTTGCAGTTCTCTTTTGAGGTGGCGGTGAGGGTTACTTCTCCTCCTTCTCTTATGTATTGTGTTTGGGTTGTTCCTGCTATGGTTACGCTTCCGCGTTCTTCGCTTGAGGCTTTTACTGATACTTCGTAGGTGGGTTTGCTTAATACCAAGCGGAAGCCTGTTTTGGCTTGTTTTTCTGTTTGTGATATGGTGCTACGGGTACTTATTCTACAATTTAGTTTTGCACTGCTTATGTTACCTCCGCGTACTACTCGTTTCTCTCCGGTGGTTTTGCCTATGGGATTGACTTGATCGTCTGTGGTATAGGCTTCGTAGTAGTTATAGCATAGCTCCGATACGTTTCCGCTCATATCGTAGATGCCTAATTCGTTATATTTTTTTGTTCCCACGACTTCTATTGTTCCGTCTATGGCATCGCTCCATGCTACTTCGCTTGCTGTGTTGCTTCCCGAAAATTTATGGTTCTCTGTTTTTTCTCCTCCTCGTGCTGCGTATTCCCACTCGGCTTCGGTGGGTAGGCTGTAGCGTTTGCCTGTTTTTTCATTTAGCTTCTTTATGAATTGTTGACATTCTTCCCAACTTACATTGTCAACGGGCAGGTCATCGCCTTTTGTGCTGCTTGGGTTTGTTCCCATTATGGTTTCCCAGAACTTTTGGGTTACTTCGTAGCGACTTATGTAATAATCTGATAGTATTACCAAATGTACGGGACTTTCATCTGCTTTGGCATCTTCGGTTTGTTCTGAGGTTGCTCCCATTTTGAATGAGCCGCCTTTTACAAAGACCATTTCGTCTTTTTCTATCTCTGAGAGTACATCAAAAGTTTCGATTTGATTTGGTGCTTCTTCGTTATTTTCTCCCTCGTTATCTTCTCCGTCTTCTGTTCCTCCTTCTCCCTCTTTTACGAATTTGGCTACATAAACGGTGTTTTTATTCACTACTGTTGTGTAGGGGTTTTCGCGACTTACCTCCACGCCGTTCAGCATCCAGCATTTAAAGATATAACCACTTTCGGGTGTGGCAATGAGGGTTACCTCTTCGCCTGCTATTACTTCGTAGCATGAGGCATCGGCTTCGCCGCCTTCGGCTGTCATTACGGTTACGGTATAAATTACGGGGTCTTCTACGTCATCGCCACACGATATGGCTACCACTGTCATTAATGTTATCAGCATTACCGACAGTAGGGTTTTGATTGATTTTAAGTGTTTCATAGTGGTGTTATTTTATGTTTTAATATTTTTCTTGAGTTATGACAATAAAGCATTGAGCCGCAATAAGAATTGCGACTTACGGTTTTCTGCGATAACTAAAAGTGTTGTTATTATTTTATATAGGTAAGAATGTGTGTGTGTGTGTGTGTGTGTGTGTGTGTGTGTGTGTGTGTGTGTTTATACAAAGATTTGAAAGTACCAAATTATTAGCACTTTTTTTACACATTTCTTTTATATTTAAGCTGTTTACACGCATATTAAATTGCAGTTACTACCACACAATGCAAATATAGGTGTTTTTATTTGTTTAATAAATTTTTTAGTTAAAAAAAGATAACTAAGATGAGTAGGATAACTAGGGGAATAATACATAGTTTCATTAATTGACAATACTAACAACAAAAGAAGAGGCTGAGCATTTGCTCAACCTCTTTCAATTGTTTATTTTGCAGTTTTTATTACTCAGCTTTTTTAGTTGTTTTTCTTGTTTTCTTTACTGGTTTCTCTTCCACTACAGGTGCCTCTTCTTTTGGTTCTGCTTTGGGTGCTGCTTTCTTTTTAGCAGGAGCTTTTTTAGCTGGTTTTTCCTCAACTACTTCTCCTGCATTTGCTTTTGCACTTGCCAACTCTTTTTTCAATACCTCAATCTCTGCTGCTTGGTTACGAATTGTTGTAATCAATGCGTTCAACTCTTCATTCTCAATTGTAGCAGGGAATTGCTCCTCTACTCTTACTATAAAGTCGCTTAATACGTTCATATAGTTGGTGAATGCCTCGTATGCTGAATCGTATGGGCTATAGTGGCTGTGTACTGCTCCGTCTGCGAAGTGTTTTGTACACATGTAGTAGAAGTGGTCTGATGCTTGTAGGTAGTTCCAGTCTTGTTTTAAACGTGTGTCTGAACACAAGCGTACACGCTCTGCTACTGAGTATAGTTTCTCAAATGCCTCTTTTTGTAGAATGTTTCCTAACCATGCTGATGTATCACGCTCTTCGTCTGCCCAAGAGATTGGATCGTTTACTGAGATTACGTCAACCGGTTTTAATTTTGCGATTACCTCAGATGGTGTTGAGAATGTGATTCCTTTTTCTGCTGCGAAACGTGGCAATGCTTTCATGAATCCGAAGATTCCTGTCTCTGCTGATTGCAACTCACCAAGTGTGTCGTATGTCATGAATAGGTTTACTACCTCCTCTCCTTCGGGCAATGAGCCTATCCAACCCATGAATTTGTCGGCTGTTAATGGATACTCATTCCAAGCGTAGTTTGAGAAACGGAATGTGATATCGTCGCTCAACTTGTAGTTTTTAAGCATCAATTTAACTTTTGGTGCTGTTGCCGGTGTGTATAAGTAGTTGGGGCTCTTCCATCCAAGGATGTGTTTTGCTCCTTCTGTGATGATTCCTTTGAAGCCCATTGATGCTACCATTGCAGCTATCTCATCAGAGTATATCAACTCGGTGTTACGGAATACTTTTGGACGTTGTCCGAACAATAATTCTATTTTATCGTCGTGAGCTTTTACTTGGTTGATGAACTCTTCGGGATCGGTCAACGATGACAATGAGTGTGCATATGTTTCTGACAAGAACTCTACGCATCCTGTTTTTGCCAACTCACGCATTGAATCGATAAACTCGGGTACATACATCTCTAATTGCTCAAGTGCTACTCCTGAGATTGAGAATGCTACTTTAAACTGTTTGCCCGACTCCTCAATCATCTCTAACAATGCTTGGTTTGCGGGTAGATATGAACGTTCTGCTATTCGACGAATTATCTCTTCGTTGTTGAAATCGTCATAGTAGTAGTGGTCGTTACCAATATCGAAGAAACGATAGCGTTTCAAACGGAATGGTTGATGAATTTGAAAATAGAAACAGATTGTTCTCATTTTATTGCTGTTTTAAAGTTTTACCATTTCATTACCTTACGGTAGATATCTATCACTTTTTGTCCTGCATATTCCCATTTGATTTCGTTTACTTCACGAATTCCTTCCTCTCTCATGTGAGTGTACATTGCAGGATATGTTATTATTGAATATACGGCATCTGCCATTGCATCTACATCCCAATAGTCAGTTTTTACCACGTTGTTTAGGATTTCGGCACATCCCGATTGTTTTGAGATGATTGATGGCACTCCTACTTGCATTGCTTCAAGTGGCGAAATTCCGAATGGCTCCGATACTGACGGCATCATATATACGTCGCTCGATTTTAGCATTTCATATACTTGTTTTCCTCGAAGGAAGCCTGTGAATTGGAATTTGTCTGCTATGTCGCGCTCTGCTGCAAGGCGTATCATTTTATTCATCATATCGCCGCTTCCAGCCATTACAAAGCGTACATTGTTTGTTTTACGCAATACTTGTGCTGCAACCTCAACAAAGTACTCAGGTCCTTTTTGCATTGTGATACGTCCAAGGAATGTTACTACTTTTTCTTTTGAGTTGCGTGGCATCTCTATGGCCATAATCTCTTCGCTCATTGGTTCAACAGCATTGTGTACTGTTGTTACTTTGTCGGGTGAGATTCCGTATTTTTCAATTACGGTTTGACGTGTAAGATTACTTACTGTTATGATGTGATCGGCATTGTTCATTCCGTCTTTCTCGATACGGAATACATCGGGGTTTACGTTTCCACGGCTACGGTCGAAGTCGGTTGCGTGTACGTGTATTACCAATGGTTTGCCTGTTATTTGTTTTGCATGTATTCCTGCAGGATAGGTCAACCAATCGTGCGAGTGAATTACATCGCAAGGTATTGTTCGTGCTATTACTCCGGCTACTATTGAATAGTTGTTTATCTCTTCCAATATGTTATCGGCATAACGTCCTGAGAACTCTATACATCCAAGATTGTTGGTGTGGATGTTATTGAAATCGGCATAGATATTGTTTCGCAAATCGTAGTAGGTTTGCGGATTCATTGTATTACCTATTTGATTTTCGACTGTATTCCAATCTACATCTCGCCAAACTACCGGTGTGTTATTGGCTCCTATGATATTGGCAAAGCCTTTTTCTTCGTCACCCCAAGGTTTGGGTATTACAAATGTGATGTCCATGTCGCCACATTTGTGCATTCCTTTGGTTAGACCATAACTCGCAGTTCCAAGACCTCCGAGAATATGGGGAGGAAACTCCCAGCCAAACATTAACGCTTTCATACCTATATGTTGTTATTATAATTTTTCATTAGGTTTAATACTCTCAATATCTCTGCTACGTTTACGGCATAGCTTATTCCTCCGCGTCCGATGAATGGTGGGTTTCCGTCGAACAACTCTGATATTGTTCCAATACAGTTGTTTGACATCTCCTCCTCGAATCCAATCATCATTCTTTCAATGAACGATACTCCGCTCAAACCGAAGATTTTTAAGTATGCCTCTGCGTATGCTCCCATCAACCATGGACGTGCAGGGCCTTGATAGTATGCCTGCTCGCGATCGTAACGTGGTCCGTAATATACAGGACGGTATCCATAGCTCTTCGGACTTAATGTACGCAATCCTTTTGGTGTTAACAACTCTTTTGTTATTACATCAAGTACTCCTTTACGTTCTTTGCGTGTCAATGGTGAGTACTCAAGTGAGATTGCAAATACCATGTTGGGACGTACGCTCAACTCGCCATATCCTCCATCGACATAGTCATACAAGTATCCGTGTACGTTCAAGAATGTTTGACGGAACGATACCTCTATTTGTTCTATGATGTCTGATATTGTATTGCGGACTGATGCTTTTTTGTTATCGTGCAATGTTGAGTGACAGAATTTCAATGCATTATACCATAGCGCGTTGAACTCTACCAAATATCCTGTACGTGGTGTAGCAGGACGTCCGCCCTCTGCCAATGTTGTCATCCATGATATTGATTTTTCGCGTCCGTCGCTATAAACCAATCCGTTGTCGTGTACAAATAGGTTGGGGTGTCCACCTTTTATTATGTATTGGATTATCTCCTCTAAGATTGCTCCGTATTTTTTAACACACTCGTCATACGATACGGCTTGTGCATATTGTTGTATTGCCCATACTGCCCATAGTGGAACATCGGGTTGATCTATTCCTTTTATTACATTATCGAGTTCGCCTGTTGCCATAAAGCGTTTTAGTGCTGATAGGGCTGTATCCATCATTTTGTGATACATGGCTTCGTCTTTAATGTATAGTGAGCATCCGGGTATTGAGATAAAGAAGTCGCGCGCTCTTACCTTAAACCATGGGTAACCCACAAGCATGTAGTTTTCGTTATTGCGTTTTAAATAGAATTGTTGCGCCGAGTTTTTCAAACAGTTGTAGAATGAACTGCGGTGTGGACGTACTTCCAACTCTTTGTCGAACATTGTTGTAAGACTGCGTGGTTTTACCTCTTCAATTCCTGCCGAGAAGATGATTGATTCTCCTTTTTTGATTGGCATTTGGAAGTATCCGGGAACAAACAAGTCTTCGCGATATGAGTATCCTCTCTCTTGGTCTTTTACATACTCTATTCCGTTATACCAATGAGGATCGCTTACAAACTCTACTTTTTTGCTATATTGCATATAAAGATTAGGGTATCCAGGATATAAGCAGCAGCTTATTCCGTTTGCCACTTCGTTGTACTCCTTATTGATTTGGTTGTTCTCAATACATACATCGTTTGCATTGCGGAACGCCAAGAATGGACGGAATTGCAATGTTGTTTCGGAATGAGCATCAACAAGTGTATATTTTATCAATATACGGCTCTCGTGAGATACAAAGATTTTCTCTTGTTTTAGCACTACTCCTCCTACGCGATAAACGGTTTTTGGAATATCGTCACAATTATACTCGCGAATGTATTTGTGTCCGTTTGGACTATATACATTTCCTTGATACTTGTGTATTCCCAAATTGAAAGGTGCTCCGTGTTGAATCACAGTTGCATCAAGAGAAGACAACATTACATGATTTTCATCATCCATTTCAGGAATGGGTATTACCAACAATCCGTGTTGCTTACGTGTGTTGCAACCTACCAATGTCGTACAATGATAAGCTCCGGATTTATTAGTTCTCAAAATCTCGCGCGGTAATGACTGCTCAAGATTTATCATCAAACTTTTATCAAACTTAAGATAGCTCATAGTTAGTTGATCTTGTTTTTTGACTTTATTTTTTCACTAAATATTAGCATTTTATTTATTTCTGACGAAATTAAAAGTTTAATTTGTTTTAAACAAATTTTTTACAACAAATTTGTTTTTTTATTTTTTTAAGCTTTTTTTTCTTCAAGAATTAGAGTTTTTCCAACATTTGTGTAATGTTATCCATAAACATTCTTACCGAGATTGCCAATAGGATAATTCCGAAAACTCGTTGTAAAACATAGATTCCTCCGTCACCCAATATCTTTTCAAAGAATGACACCAATCGGATTGCCACATATATTACTATAACGTTTGCCACAAGCGATATCAATATATCCGGAGTTGAATACAACGCACGCAATGACAATAGCGTGGTAAATGAACCTGCTCCTGCTATCAACGGGAAAACTATTGGAACAAATACGCTTGAACTCGCAGGCATATCGTCGGTCTTGAATATTTTTATTCCGAATATCATTTCAAAGGCAAGTGCAAATATCACCAAAGAACCTGCTACGGCAAATGATGCTATATCTACATTAAATAGATTCAACAACGCCTCTCCTACAAACAAAAATGTAACAAAGGTTGCCAACGAATACAACGCTGCCTTTGCTGCATTTACCGGTTTACCTTGTCGCTTATAATTTATTATTATAGGCATTAGTCCCGGAACATCAATCACCGCAAACAACACAAAGAAGGCACTTAATGCATCTTTTAAATTAAAAGTAAAAAATTCCATAGCTAATATATTTTTTTAATCCTTTGCAAATATAATAATAATTACGAGCCGTTATCATTTGTAAGTACTTTTTTTATTAAAATTTATTTATTGCTTTTGTCTGGATGTTATGTTTTTAACAAACTATTGTTGTTTTTGTTTTATTTTGAAAAGTGACTCTATACTATATAAAAAAGGTGATTTAAAAATATGAATAATTTATTTTGAATTAATTTCTTAATATTTTACTCTTCTTTTAGTAAAATTCTCCTTTTTTTTAACTACATTTGTTTCTATATTTAACAAGTATTATTTTATGAGCATATACGATTCTCTTTTACAGATTCCTCTTTTTAAAGGATTGAGCATTGAGGCCTTTAATGAAATTATTGAAAAATATAAATTCGAGTTCTTATCGTACGACAAAGGTTCTGTTATTATTAAAGCCGGAGATGAGTGTAACTGCTTTAAGTTTGTAATTTCGGGAAGTGTACGTTCGGAGCATGTAAACGAAAAGATTAAAATTAAACTTTACGAAACTATTTCGGCTCCCAACGATATTATATCGAACTATGCTTTGGGCAACAACATCTACCCTATTTCGGTTTATGCCGAAAATGACAACACTGGTATTTTGGTTGTTGACAAACAGGATTTCTTGTCGATTATGCAAGAGCATAGGGTTGTTATGTTGAACTACCTTATTCTTTTATCGAGAAAGGGGCAAATTCCGTTTGAGGCTTACAATAAAATTGCGACTGATAATATCAGGGCTAAATTTGCTTTATGGGTTTTGTATTTTACAAATTACAACTCTTCGGATATTATAATCAAAGCTAAATTTAGAGATTTGTATCTATTCTTTGGTGCGCAAAGAGGAGCTTTCAATTCGGTATTGGAAGAGATGAAAGAGTTGAACATTATAGATTTTTCGGTGAAAGATATTCACGTTTTGGACAGAAAATTGTTGATGTCGTATTATAGAGAAATATGCGACATCTAATTTCATGAGTTAAATCTTAGATATATATAAACAAAAAAACAGTCAAAGCACTTTGACTGTTTTTTGTTTGTCATATACAAGGGGTTACTAATCTCTTCTTGAAGTAAAGATTAATATATAATATACCAATGTTGCCAATGAACCTAATGCTGCAACTACGTATGTGTATGCAGCCCATTTTAAGGCATCTTTTGCCTTTGGATATGTCGATACGTTTGATATGCCTGCCGCACTTAACCATGACAGTGCTCGTGCACTTGCATTTATTTCAACAGGAAGTGTAACAAAGCTGAATAGTGTTGTCATGGCAAAAAGAATTATTCCTATCAACATTATTTGTGGCATTGTCTCTATCAATAATATACCTGCCAATAGTACCCACTGCATCCAGCTTGATGCAAAACTCACCACAGGTACCAATTTTGAACGCATATTCAAAAATGGGTATTTTACGGCATGCTGTACCGCGTGTCCACATTCGTGTGCCGCCACCGCTGCTGCAGCTATGCTATTGCTATAATATACTCCTTCGCTTAAGTTTACAGTCTTTGTCATTGGATTATAGTGGTCGGTTAACTGACCTTGTACCGATACTACTTTTACATCCATTACCCCCGACTCACGCAACATCTTTTCTGCAACTTCTCTTCCTGTAAGGCCAGATGGCAATGTTATTTGTGAGTACTTCTCAAATTTTGATTTTAATACTTGTTGTACTATAAAACTTAATATAGCAAATGCTATAAATATTACGTATATGTGCATATCTTTTATTTGTTTTTGCTTGTTATATAAAAAGACCCATCCTTTTGCAAAGATAGGTCTTTTTGTGGTTATAGTATGTTAAATAAGTTTTAAACTAACTTGTTTTTTGTTAGAATCTATTTTTATGCTACCATGCTGAAGATATAGTCATATACCCAGCTTACCAATCCTAACAATACTATACCTGCTACTGTTACGAATATAACTGTTTTTGTATATCCGTCTGATTTTACTGTTGCTATTGGAGCATCGCTCTCTTTTAAGAATATTGCTTTCACTACCAACAGATAGTAGTATAGAGATATGATTGTATTCAACAATGCTATGAATACCAATACATACATTGATGTTATTCCGGTTTCAATTGCAGAGTAGAATATAAAGAATTTACTGAAGAATCCTGCAAATGGGGGAATTCCTGCCAATGAGAACATTGCCAACATCATTGCTACACTCAACTTTGGATTTGTTTTATACAATCCGTCGTAGTCGTTGATATTTAGTTTGCCACTTGCTCGTTCAATTGCTCCTGCTACTGCAAATGCTGCAATGTTTGAGAAGATATATACCAATACGTAGTATAGTAATGAGGTTGCTCCAAAATTGTTGCATGCCATTACTCCCAACATTATGTATCCTGCTTGAGAAATTGACGAGAATGCCAAGAAGCGTTTGATGTTTTGTTGACGTATTGCAAATAGGTTACCTATTGTGATTGTCAATATTATGACGATGTACAACACGTTAATCCAAATATCCAATGCTCCATTTCCGAAGGCTGTCATCAATGCAATCATCATAGCATATGCCGCTGCTCCTTTTGAGATTACAGATAGGTATGATGTTACAACGGTTGGCGCTCCTTGATATACGTCTGCTGTCCACAAATGGAAAGGTACTAACGATAGTTTAAAGCCCATTCCTGCCAAGAACAATACTACTGCCACTATGGTCAATGGTGTTACTGCAAAGTTCGCTGCTATGCTTGTGTAATATAGGCTTCCCACTGCTCCGTAGATGTATGATAGTCCTAATAGCATCAATGATGATGAGAACACTGCAAAGAAGAGATATTTGGCTGCCGCCTCATATGAATTTTCTTTGTATTTCTCTATTGCCACCAATGCTGTCATGGGTAGTGACGCTGTCTCTAATCCGATAAAGAATAATAGGAAGTTTTGTGCCGACATCATGAAGTACATTCCCAATAGGGTAATAAGGGTTAGTACATAGTATTCTCCACTACGTATTTTCATATCGTCCTCTTTTACCCATGATGCTGCTTGTATGAATACTAATATTGTTCCTATGTTCAATACTATTTTTGCAACATTCGACATTGATGTTGTTGAGTACATTCCCCCAAACAACGATGCCTCTTGTATTCCTCCAAATGCAAGATATAGGGTTTGTATTGCCAACAGTGATATTGCTGTTATAGGTAGATATTTTCCTGCTTTTGAAGAGGCAAATGTATCGTATATGAATAGGAGTATGATAACTGCCATTAATGACAATTCTGCTCCCATGCCTAAAAATTCTGCGTAACTCATATTAAAAGCTCCTTCTTATTTTATTATTGTATTATTCTTTCACTTATTACTTTTATGCTTTCGCGGATAAGGTCTGATACCCACAATGGGAATATACCTATTCCGGCTACTGCTATTATGAGTACTATGGTTGAGAATTTCTCATACCATACTGCATCGGTTAGTTTTAAGTGATGTTCGTCTTGTACGGGTCCATATAGTATTTTTCCGACTACTCGTAGGATATATACCGCTGTGATTACGATAGATGTGCATGCCAAGATTGTGAATACTCGACGGAATGTATCTGTGTGGTCAAATGCTCCAACAAAGATGGTCATCTCTGCTACGAATCCACTCAATCCGGGTAGTCCTAATGACGCCAAACCTGCTATTACATAACATACTGATAGGAATGGCATTATTTTCATCAATCCGCCCATTTCTCGTATATCTCGTGTGTGTGTGCGACCGTAAATCATACCAATCAATGCAAAGAACAATGCTGTCATTAATCCGTGTGATAACATTTGCATTATTGCTCCTGTCATTGCTGTTGTATTCCACATCAATAGTGCAAACAATACCAATCCGCAGTGGCTAACAGACGAGTATGCATTGATGTATTTAAGATCGGTTTGAACACATGCGCTATATGCTCCGTAGAATACACTGATTCCTGTCAAGATTAGGAATATCCATGATAGCTCTTGTGTTGCGTATGGCATTAGATACATGGCTACTCTGAAACATCCATATCCTCCCAACTTCATCAATACTCCTGCGTGCAACATTGATACCGCTGTGGGCGCTGATGCGTGTCCGTCAGGAGACCATGTGTGGAAGGGGAACATTGCTCCCAACACTCCAAATCCGATGAATGTCAAGGGGAAGAAGATTTTTTGCAATGAGTGTGGTATTGCATCGTTTGCTGCTATCTCCAAGATATTCATTGTTAGATTTCCGTCTGCCGATGAGTTGAAGTAAATTCCTAATATTCCTAATAATAGTAGTGCTGATCCTCCCATCAACATTAGTGTCAGTTTCATTGCAGAGTAGTATTTTTTACCACTTCCCCAGATTCCAATCAATAGGTACATTGGTATTAACGCTACCTCGTAGAACATAAACATTGTGAAAAGGTCTATTGAAATAAAGAATCCATAAACTCCTATTGACAATAGTATCAACCACATGAAGAACTCTTTTGGCAACGGATTTATTTTCCATGATGCGAATACTCCTGCAAACACTATTATTGCAGATAGTAGTATCATAGCTACTGATACTCCGTCAACTCCCACTGCATAGTGAATGTTTAATGCTTGAAACCATACGTGGTCTGCCATAAACAACATCTCTGCAGTATCTCCTGCTGCTCTCTTACCACAGAATAGCACAACTAATGCCACAGCTGCTATTAATTGCAATGCCGAGCCTATGGTTGCAACTGTTCGTATCTGATTCATGTTCTTTGACAGAAACAGACCTCCCATCATTAGTATGGGGATGATTACGAATATTGATAAAATGCTCATATTGTTTGTTTTTTTCTTTTTTCCTACTTAATACACAATGTATATATTGCTGCGGCTGCCAATATCATGGCTCCTACAATATATATCCATACATACACTTGTAATTTTCCAGATTGGAATCCTTTGATTTTCTCTGCTACCGAATTGGTTACTGTTGCAAACATATCCATTGTTCCGTCGATGATATGTCGATCGAACCATGCTATGGGACGTGAAATGTATGCAAATATGATTCTGTGCGTAACGAATTGATATACGTTATCCATATAGAATCTGTTGTATGCCCATTTGTGTAAACGTGGTAGTGCTGCTTGCATTTTCTCTGGTTTGCTGTTGGGTTTTGCAAACAACCATGTTGCCAATAATATTGCTACCACTGCACATACTACACTTGTTATGGCTACTGTCATGTCAAGGTGTATGTGGTATGACTCTCCGTTTGAGGTTATATACTCTCCAAAAGGTATGAATCCTGCAACGCATGTTATTGCTGCCAATATTATCAAAGGTATTGTCATTGTTGCAGGCGATTCGTGTGGGGTATGCTCGTGTTTTGCCTCTTTACCCCAGAAGATTCCGAAGTATAGACGGAACATATAGAATGCAGTTATTGCTGCTACCACTGTCATCCATACACCCCAGAAAGTGCTCTTGTTGAATGCTGCCGCCAAGATTTCGTCTTTACTGAAGAATCCTGAGAATGGTGGTATTCCCGCAATTGCCAAACATGCTATTAGGAATGTTATGTGCGTGATGGGTAAATATTTTCTTAATCCGCCCATATCGCTCATCTCGTTTGAGTGTACTGCGTGTATTACTGCTCCTGCTCCCAAGAACAATAGAGCTTTAAACATTGCGTGTGTGAATAGGTGGAACATTGATGCCATGTATCCCAATCCGCCTTCTGATGGTATCATTGATGTACATACACCCAATGCTACGATCATAAACGCTATTTGTGAGATGGTTGAGAATGCCAATACGCGCTTGATATCGCTTTGTACGCATGCCACTATTGCTGCATATAGCGCGGTGATTGCTCCAACCCATGTTATTAACTCCAACACTTCAGGTACTGATAGATACACAGGGAACAAACGTGCTACCAAATATACTCCTGCCACAACCATTGTTGCTGCGTGAATCAATGCTGATACAGGTGTTGGTCCTTCCATTGCATCGGGTAACCATATGTGCAAGGGGAACATTGCTGATTTTCCTGCTCCTCCCATGAATATCAATGCCATTGCCCATGATGCTACTGAACATCCCATGAATGTTGCTCCGGATGTTGATGTTAAGAAGAATCCTCCATCGGCTGTTAGTTGATCGAATGAGAATGTCTCTGTGTAGAACGACAATAACAAGATTCCTAACAAGAATCCTAAATCGGCAAAGCGTGTTACTATAAATGCTTTTTTAGATGCTGATACCGCTGATGGTTTTGTGTAGTAGAATCCAATCAATAGGTATGATGATACTCCCACCAACTCCCAGAAGATATACATTTGGAAGATGTTTGTTGCAACTACCAATCCCAACATTGAGAATGTAAATAGCGATAGGAATGCATAATAGCGTTGGAATCCTCTCTCGCCATGCATATATCCCATACTATATATGTGTACCATTAATGATACGGTTGTTATTACCACCAACATCATTACAGATATGGGATCCAATAGTATTCCTAAATTGATGGTCAACTTATCGGTAAAACTCAACCACTCAAAGTTATATGGCATTAAAGCTGGACGAATACCATCTACTCTGTCCATTCCAAAATATTGGAATGCTACCATATATGACAATACTGCTATTGTCAACAAGCCTGCTGATCCAAGAAGTCCGGCAAGCTTTTGCGACATTTTATTTCCGCCTAACGCCAAGGTTAGGAACATGAATAAAGGTAACGCAAGTATTAGAATTGAAAATGAATAATCCATGTCCTCTTATCTTTTAGTTTTTCATCTTGTCCAAATTGTCAGACTTGATGTTTTTGATGTTTCGGTAAATATTGATTATTATAGCTATTGCTATGGCTGTTTCGGCTGCTGCTATTGCTATGGCAAACATGGTAAAGAAGAAGCCTTCAAGTTGGCAAGGATATAAGTAACGATTAAACACCGCAAAGTTTATGTCAACTGCGTTTAGCATCAACTCTAATGATATGAGAATTGCCAACATGTTGCGTCGTGCTATGAAGCCATATACTCCGGCAAAAAACATAACACCGCTTACTACTAAATAATATATATAAGGTATCTCCATAGTCTTTATCTTTTACGGGCAATCATAATGCCTCCGATTATACATGCCAACAAGAGTACACTTATCAACTCAAAAGGTAATACGTATTGGTATTGTCCCGAGCCCAAAAGGTCCTCTCCCACTCGCTTCATTGTTATATCTTCTCCTAATGCATATCGAGAATTGGGGAATATATGTGAGATTAGTGAATACAAACATACCACAGCTCCTATTACGGCTGCAGATAATGCTAATACCAACTTGCTCTTTTTGATTTTCTCTTGTTTTTTTCCCAACCCTTGTGTCAATAGTATTGAAAAGACAAAAAGTACTACTATTCCTCCTGCATACACGGCTATCTGTATTGCTCCCAAGAATTCATATTCTAATTGAAAGTAGATGGCCGCAGTTCCGAACAAAACAAACAACAGATATGTTGCCGAACGCAACAGATGTTTTGTGGTAACCGCCATTACAGAGAATATTACCATTACTGCTGCAATGATGTAAAAGATTACTTCACTACCAATGTTTTCCATATTTTTATGTTTTTATTTTTTGTTTAATTGTTTTACCAATTTTGAACGTGTAAATACTGCTTGCTCAAAATCATTTGTAAACTCTATTGCTTTTGTAGGGCATCCCTCTACGCACAATTGACAGAATGTACAGCTGCCTATATCATATAGATATGCATCTAATACTTTTTTCTTTTTACCCTCTTCTGTCTCCTCCATGTGTGAGGTTATTTTGATGGTTTGATTGGGACAGTTTATTGAACATAATCCACATGCAGTACATTTGTTATTTCCGTTTTCATCGGTTATCATAACAAGTGTTGCTCTAAATCTGTCGGCAATCTTCAAAGTCTCCCTATTCTCCGGGTAACATTGGGTGATTTTAGGTGTGAAAAACTCTTTTAATGTTATTTTCATACCTATCAAAAGTGTCCATAGACCTTTGAAAATAGATTTTATGTACTCTACTAAACTCTTCATAATCTATTTTTTAATGCATTGATCCTCCTATTATATCTAATAACTCATTTGTAATTCCTTGTTGTCTTAATTTGTTGTAGTCTAATTGCAACTCCTCTAACAACTTCTTGGCATTATCACTTGCCGATTGCATTGCTATTACTCTGGCTGCTTGCTCTGATGCTCTGCCATTGTATATTGCTTCTTGCATATCAACTCGAACAAATAATGGCAATATTGACAAAAATATTTCTTCTCTTGAAGGCTCATATAGATATGGATTTTGATGTTCCACCTTCTCGCCTTGAGATAGTCGTGACGAATCTATTGGCAATAGTGTTCGGGTTTCAACCGGCTGCGATGACATAGATTTAAATCTTGGATATATTATCTCCACCTCATCGTAGTCTTTAGACAAATAGCTTGATATTAACCCGTCAGTAAACTCTCTTATTACAGACGAATCGCTCTTGGCTGTAAGGTATTCTGATTTTTTAACCTCAACTCCCTGCATCTTAGATAGTATTGATGTCATCTTCTTTCCTAATGGAAGGATTGTTATTTTACAATCTTCGCCATAGGTCTTTTGAACATACTCTATTCGCTCTATCAATTTTTTAAAGAGATATACATTGTATGCTCCACATAAACCTTCTTCAGAACCGATAACTACAAATGCTATGCGTGATACCGAACGTACTTCGGTCAGGGGTGATGGAAAATCTCCATCTGATGAGAGAAGATGTGATATTACCGAACTCAATTGGTTACGGTATGGGTTCATCATACGAAGCGCTCCCTCTGCTCTTCTTAGTTTAGCAGAAGAAATCATCTTCATAGCCCCGGTTATCTTCTCCGATGACTTTGTAGAGGTTATTCGTCCTTTTATCTCCCTTATTGTTGCCATCCTTATTGTTTATTAAAATCTACTTGCCACGCTTTCGGCAGCTGCACGTAATTTTGCCTCTATCTCTTCGTCAAGTTTTCCTACTTGAAGTTGATCCAAAACGTCTGATTGATGTTTTGTACGCAACAAATCCAAGAATGAACTTTCGAATTCCTTAATTTTATCTACAGATATATCTTTCAACAGACCTTTGATTCCGCAATAGATTATTGCAATCTCCTCACCAACAGGCATTGGGGAATATTGTGGTTGTATCAACAATTTACTGTTTTTACGTCCTTTATCAATTACCATTGCTGTTACAGGGTCAACATCTCCTCCAAATTTGGTAAATGCTTCCAACTCGCGATATTGTGCTTGGTCAATTTTCAATGTACCTGCAATTTTCTTCATCGCCTTAACCTGTGCATTTCCTCCTACACGTGATACCGATATACCTACGTTGATTGCAGGACGTTGTCCTTGGTGGAATAGGTTTGTTTCAAGGAATATCTGTCCGTCGGTAATTGAAATTACGTTTGTGGGGATGTATGCTGATACGTCTCCTGCTTGTGTTTCAATTACTGGTAGGGCTGTTAACGAACCGCCTCCTTTCAACATTGGACGCAATGCCTCGGGCACATCGTTCATTGTTTTTACTACATCTTCATTGTCGATGATTTTAGATGCTCTCTCCAACAATCTTGAGTGTAGATAGAATATATCTCCGGGATATGCCTCACGTCCTGATGGACGGCGCAATATCAATGATATCTCACGATAAGATACAGCTTGTTTTGAAAGATCATCATACACTACCAATGCGTGACGCCCTGAGTCTCTGAAATACTCTCCGATTGCCGCTCCTGCAAAGGGTGCATAATATCTCATTGATGCAGGGTCTGAAGCATTTGCTGCAAGTACTATTGTATAGTCCATTGCTCCGTGCTCTTTTAGTGTGTTCACTAATGCTGCAACAGATGATGCTTTTTGTCCTATCGCCACGTATATACAATATACGGGGTCTCCTGCCTCAAAATTTTTACGTTGGTTGATTATTGTATCAACTGCGATGGTTGTTTTTCCTGTTTGACGGTCACCGATGATAAGCTCACGTTGTCCGCGTCCGATGGGAATCATTGCATCAACGGCTTTGATACCTGTTTGCAATGGTTGATTCACCGGTTGACGATATATTACTCCGGGTGCTTTACGGTCAAGTGGCATTGGTATTAAATCGCCTGTTATTGCTCCTTTTCCGTCAATTGGCTCACCTAATGTGTTTATTACCCTGCCTAACAATCCTTCTCCTACAGGTATTGATGCAATCATTCCTGTACGACGAACTGTCATATTCTCTTCAACTTTTGATGTATCTCCCATCAATATTACTCCGACATTGCTGTCTTCAAGGTTCATAGCAACTCCACGTACACCATTCTCAAACTCTACCAATTCGCTGGCATGTACGTTGTCTAATCCAAAGACATGGGCTACTCCGTCTCCAACACTGAGAACGGTTCCTACCTCTTCAAAATTGACACGATTATCTACTTCTTCAAGTTGACGTCGCAAGATATCTGATACTTCACTTGGTTTTATCATACTTTGCTGCTGTTTACTAATTTTAAACGCATATTCTTTAATTCTCTGTCAATAGACGAATCTAATTGCTGAGAATCTATTTTTATTATAAATCCACCTATTATTGAGGGATCTATTTTGTACTCTGTCTCTACCTCTCCTGTTGTTCTATTTGAAATAAGCACGTTTATCTTATCCAAGGTTTTCTTGTCTAACTCTATTGCCGTTGTTACCTCAACCAATGAGATATTGTTCTTTTTACGATAGAGTTGTGAATATTTTAAGAAAATCTCCCTCATATACTCCTCACGTTTGTTCTCAATTACAAATTGAACAAAGTTTTGGTAACACTTGTCGGTTTTATCACCGACAAGTGTATTCATTATTGAGATTTTGTCAGAAGCTGAAACAACAGGATTTATGAGTGTTTTTCTCAACTCGGGAGTAGCTGCATATGCCCTCTCTACCTCCTTTGCTATTTCATATAGCTTTGAAGATAATCCTTTGTCCGACACATATTTGTATAGTGCCATCGCATATCTTCCGGGTATTACTCCTTCACTCATAGCTCGTTTTAGTTTTGTTTTTCAATTTGTTTCAACATCTCTTCTACTATCTCTTTTTGTTTTTTGTCATCGGACAGCTCCTTGCGTACAAGTTTCTCGGCTATCTGCAATGCAAAACCGCTAACTTCGGCACGGAACTGCTCCTCTGCTGCTTGGCGTGATTGCTCTATTGATAGAGCTGCTGCATCCATAACTTTTTTAGCTTCTACTGCAGCTGCACTCCTTGCCTCTTCTATTATTCGAGCTTTCAATTGAGCGGCTTCTTGAAGAATCTCCATTTGTTGACGTTTTGCGTCAGTAAGCAATTTTTGTGCATTCTCTGTTGCATTTTCTAATTGCTTTTGAGCTTCTTGCGCATAACCCACTCCTTTGTCTATCAAATCAGCACGATCATCCACACTCTTTAGAATTATGGGCCACACATATTTTGCCGCCACAATAAAGAGTAGTACGAATAGTACTAATAGCCAGAACGAAAGTCCGAGTTCGGGTTTAAACAGTTCCATCTGAATTTTTAATTATTAGATAAATATTGCCAATAGACATACGATGATTGCAAACAAAGCCACACCCTCGATAAGCGCTGCGATTACAATCATGTTTGCACGAATGTCGTTTGCTGACTCGGGTTGTCTTGCGATTGACTCCATAGCTGATGCTCCAATTTTACCAATTCCTAAACCGGCACCAATTGCTACGATACTTGCACCTATACATGCTCCAACTTTTGCCAAGCCTGCTGCTGCAGCTTGCAATAAAATCATTTCTAACATAGTTCTTTTGTTTTTATGATAATTAATATTATTGTTTATTCTTTTTTCTCTTCTTTATGTCCGTGAATTTGAGCCAATCCTATGAATATGGTTGATAGCATTGTAAATACATATGCTTGAATCAAACAAATCAATAGGTGAAGTACTCCCATGAACAATGCAAATAGTATTGAAAATACTGCTGTTCCTGTTTGTACTGCTTGTCCTAATGCGGCAAAGATAAATATTAGTGATATTAACACCAATGTAATCATGTGACCACCCATCATATTGGCAAACAAACGAATCATCAATGCCACCGGTTTTGTCAATGCTCCAAACACCTCGATAACAGGCATGATGGGTATTGGGAATTTCATAAACATTGGAACTTCCGGCCAAAACAGGTCTTTCCAATAGTGCTTTGTTCCAAAGATATTCACCACCAAGAATGTCAGCACTGCCAATACCAACGTTACAGCAATGTTTCCTGAAAGGTTTGCTCCTCCCGGGAATACGCTTATCATTCCTATTAGGTTTATTGTAAAGATAAAGAAAAAGATTGTCAAAAGGTATGGTGCAAAACGTTTTGCATCGTGACCCAATATGGGTTTTATTACCTCTACATAAACCATCTCTATCAATAACTCTACTCCACCGAATAACTTGCGTGGGGCTTTATTTGGATTTTTCTTATACCAACGAGCCATCGACAAGAGTAACCACAATATTATTATTGTTGCCAACATTATCTCCGATACGTTCTTTGTTATAGAAAAATCCAAGGGTCGATACTCTTTTCCTTGAGCGTCTGTTCCTACTACTTTTCCTGAATTATCTCCCTCGTGTGTTATTTTAAAGCCTTCGTATTCTTCTCCGTGTGCTAAACGCGATGAACTAAACAAATGCCAATCTCCTTGATAATCACGAACGATTATTGGTAAGGGCAACTTTGCATTGGTACATGGCAGTTCCCACTCGTATGAGTCTAAAAGGTGATGGAAAATAAGCCCTTTTACATCAAGCTCACCTCCTTCATCGGCATGACCCGAAGCTCTTAGTGTTGTGGTAAATGGTAATACCAACAACATTATTAATAATATTATGCTCCTTTTATTTTTCATATTGACTAACTTATACATACCGATACAGTATTGTTGTTTACATCAACAAATCCTCCGCTGATTTTTATGGTCGATAATTTTCCTGCACTTTCATACTCCATAACGCCTTTGGTCAAGGTTGAGAGTAACGATGCGTGATTTTCCAATATAGTAAACAGGCCTATTGCTCCCGGAAGAGTAACTTTTGTTGCCTCTCCGTCAAAGATTATGCCATCTGTCGATATTATTTGGAGTTTCATTGTTGTTTTTATCTATTAATTCTCAGCCTCTTTTAGCATCTTCTCTCCTTTGGCAATCGCATCATCGATTGTTCCCACGTTCAAGAATGCTTGCTCGGGATATTTATCTACCTCTCCTGCCAAAATCATCTTGAATCCACGAATTGTCTCTTCAAGAGGTACCATTACACCTGGAAGTCCTGTAAATTGCTCTGCCACGTGGAATGGTTGTGATAGGAAACGTTGTGCTTTACGTGCGCGTGCAACAACCAATTTATCCTCTTCCGACAACTCTTCAACACCCATAATTGCAATTACGTCTTGAAGGTCGTTGTATTTTTGCAATAGTTGTTTTACGGCTTGTGCTGTATTATAGTGTTCTTCTCCTACAATTAGTGGATCCAATATACGAGATGTTGACTCTAATGGATCTACTGCCGGATATATACCTAACTCTGATATTTTACGACTCAATACGGTTGTTGCATCCAAGAAGCTGAATGTTGTTGCAGGTGCGGGGTCGGTCAAGTCATCGGCAGGTACATAGATTGCTTGTACTGATGTAATTGAACCTGATTTTGTTGATGTAATACGCTCTTGCAAAATACCCATCTCCGAAGCCAATGTTGGTTGGTAACCTACGGCTGATGGCATACGTCCCAAAAGTGCTGATACCTCTGATCCTGCTTGAGTGAAACGGAAAATGTTATCGATGAACAACAACACTTCTTTTCCTCCTCCGTCTGAATCGCGGAATTGCTCAGCAACTGTCAATCCTGACAATGCTACGCGAAGACGTGCGCCCGGTGGCTCGTTCATCTGTCCGAAAACAAGTGTTGCTTGAGACTTCTTAAGTTCGTCCATATCAACTTTTGATACGTCCCAATTACCTTTTTCCATCTCTTTCATAAACTCTTCTCCGTATTTGATTACTCCTGATTCAAGCATCTCACGAAGCAAGTCATTTCCTTCACGAGTACGCTCTCCTACTCCTGCAAATACAGAGAATCCGTCATGTCCTTTGGCGATGTTGTTAATCATCTCCATGATAAGCACTGTTTTACCAACTCCTGCTCCTCCGAACAATCCGATTTTTCCTCCCTTGCTATATGGCTCCAAAAGGTCGATTACCTTGATACCTGTAAACAAGAATTCAGAACCTATTGACAAATCCTCAAATTTAGGTGCCGGACGGTGAATGGGAACTGTCTCTTCATACGATAGAGATGGAAGGTGGTCGATTGCATCTCCCATAACGTTCAACAAACGTCCTTTTACTTGTTGTCCCATAGGCATTGATAGTGGACGTTTCATATTCAAAACTTTTAGTCCACGCTCCAATCCGTCGGTGGTATCCATAGCCACACAACGAACTGTGTTTTCACCTATATGTTGCTCAACTTCAAGTAATAGGTCGGTATTTCCTTCACGCTCAACTTTCAATGCTGTGTATATAGGAGGTAGCTCACTTTTTTCCACATCAAAAGCAACGTCCACAACAGGTCCGATTACCTGTGAGATATAGCCATATTCGTCTTTCATATCTTTTTTTATTTATTATTTTCTTTAATTAAAAATGCCAACCAAATACAACCATCAATGTTACCAATAATAGGTTGAAAAGTCCTATTGGCAATAAATATTTCCACTCAAATTTAATCAATTGGTCAATTCTTAATCGAGGGAATGTCCATTTAAACCACATAATGATGAACATGATTACTGCTGTTTTCATGAAGAACCACACTACAGATGGTATGTAGTCCATCACTGTGTTGAAAGCCTCCCATCCTGCTATATGTAGTGGCATCCAACCTCCCAAGAATAGTAACGATGCTATTCCTGAGACAATGAACATATTCAAATACTCAGCCAAATAATAGAATCCGAAGTGCATACCCGAATACTCGGTGTGGTATCCTGCTGTCAACTCCGACTCTGCTTCAGGAAGGTCAAAAGGTCCACGATTTGTTTCGGCTGTTCCTGCAATCAAGTAGATTATGAAAGCTATCATCATTGGAATGTGTCCAGAGAACAAGAACCACGCATTCTCTTGTGCTGCAATTATTTGTGACGTTTGCATTGTTCCTGCATACACTACCACAGAAAGAATTGACAATCCTATTGACAACTCATAGCTTATCATTTGAGAGCCGCTACGCATTGCTCCAATAAGAGTGAATTTATTGTTACTTGACCATCCTGCAAGCAATATTCCCAATACACCAATTGAAGATACTGCCATAATGAAGAATACTCCAATATTAAAGTCAAGTGTAAGCAAACCTTTACCAAATGGCATACATCCGAATGTCAACATTGAAGATATGATTACCAAGAAAGGAGCTAATCCGTATAGGAATTTATCACTGTCCTTAATTGTTATAATCTCTTTTATCAACATCTTGAACATGTCGGCTATTGGCTGCATCAAACCTAATGGTCCTACGCGGTTTGGTCCGTAGCGACATTGAAAGAATGCACATATTTTACGCTCGGCATATATCAACGCCAAAGCTATCAAAGCATACACAAGCAATAGCAAAACTCCTATTATAAGGCCCTCTACCAATACTACTGCCCATGGCGCCATACAACTACGAAGTAGTTCGTCTATCCAATTTGTTATGGTTGAAAAGTCAAACATAATTTATCTTTTTTATCTGTCAATATCAGGAATTACATAATCTAACGATCCTCCGATTGCAATCAAATCGGCAATCTTTGTATTTCGAGTAATATGGTCAACGGCTCCAATCAAATTCAATCCTTGTGGAACGAATTTCATACGATATGGAGTCTTATCTCCCTTACTTTCAATATATACACCAAAGGCTCCACGAGCACCTTCAACACGTTTGAAGTAATTGCCTTCGGGTAGTTTGATGATTGGTTTTGTTTTAACTGCATAGTCTCCCTCGGGGATGTTGTCGATAAGTTGCTCTATGATGTGCATTGACTGCTCAATTTCTTTCAATCTTATCATATAACGAGCATAAGTATCTCCTTCGGTCATTACTACTTGCTCAAAATCAACTTTATCGTAAACTCCGTAAGGTTCTAATTTACGAACGTCGTTTGCCCAGCCCGAAGCACGTCCTGTAGGACCGAATATACCATATTTAATTGCATCTTCTTTTGACAATACTCCAACTCCCACCATACGGTTGCGAGCTATGATATTACCAGAGAATAGTGCATGATATTCTGCCAATCCTTTTGGCATGTATTTGATGAAGTTTTTAACTTTTGTCACAAACTCGGGATGAATGTCTGCCATTACACCTCCAATTTTGTTATAGTTCATAATAAGACGGCCACCGCATGTATCGTCAAAAATATCAAGAACTTTATCTCTATCGCGGAAACCGTATATAAAGGCTGTAATTGAGCCCAAGTCCATACAAAGAGTTGAATATAGAAGTAGGTGTGAACCTATTCTTGACAACTCGTCCATTATTGTACGAATATATTTTGCTCTTTCGGGAACTTCGA
The DNA here is from genome assembly GCA_045613905.1 of Candidatus Caccoplasma sp. Classification (GTDB taxonomy): domain Bacteria; phylum Bacteroidota; class Bacteroidia; order Bacteroidales; family G3-4614; genus Caccoplasma_A. The sequence goes on along the minus strand of JAZLBW010000053.1, from coordinate 7,885 downwards.
TACCCATAGCCTCCTCGATACACATGCATAGTGCATGACGGTTTTGATGAGCCGATAGGTAATCCAAACGGTCGGTGAAGTGTAGTGTTTGAGGATATGTTAGTCCTTCAGCCAACTTCTCCACTCCGCGGTGTATATATCCGCAAACAGGATCTATTTTCTTTATTGTTTCACCCTCAATGGCTGTTCTAAAGCGCATTACTCCGTGAGTTGCAGGGTGTTGAGGTCCGATGTTTACGACATAATCTTCGGGAGCGAATATTACTCTCTCCTCCTCTTTTATTGAGCCATCGGGTTGTACTTGTAGTGATATTGTTGTATCTGCGTTATGCTCATTTGTTTGAGGCACAGGATTTGCCTCGGGCGATACATCATAATCTTTTCTTAGTGGGTATCCTTCCCAATCTTCACGAAGGAAAATTCTTCGCATATCGGGGTGACCAATAAATCTGATTCCAAAGAAATCATATACCTCACGCTCGTTTAAGTCGGCAGAAGGCCATATATCCACAACGCTGTATAGCATTGGGTTTTCTTTATCGGTTGTTGAAGTCTTTAATATAACTCTTTCATTTGTTTTTGTAGAGTCTATTATATATACTACTCCAAGTGAATCGCCCCAATCGTTACCAATCAAAGCAACCAAAGAATCGAACGACTCTTTTTCACTTAAATAGTTTGCAACCATTGGCATCTTTTCAGATGGCACTACCACCATCGAAAGGCCGTTCTCCTCGATTGTTACTTCGGGAAGTATTGCTTTTATTTTATCGTGTATATTTGACATGGGTTTTATTTATCTTGTTCAGCTCTTTTCTCTTTTTTATTCACACCGCCAAAGAAACGTTCTAATTTCACTTTTCTTTGTAATTGCATCATTCCGTATAACATTGCTTCAGGGCGTGGAGGACAGCCGGGAATATATACGTCAACCGGAATTATCTCATTTACTCCTTTTACTACATGGTATGAATTTTTAAAAGGTCCACCTGATATTGCACATCCACCAACTGCTATCACATATTTGGGCGATGCCATTTGATCGTATAGACGTTTTAAAACCGGAGCCATTTTGTGAACGATTGTTCCTGCCACCATTATAAAGTCTGCTTGGCGGGGGCTGGCGCGGGTTACCTCGAACCCAAATCGTGCCATATCATTGGACGCGGCACCTACTGACATAAATTCTATTCCGCAACAACTGGTGGCAAATGTTAGCGGCCATAGAGAGTTGGAACGTCCCCAATTTATTACATCGTCAAGAACTCCAACTACTACATTTGTTCCTCCTTCTCGCAACTCTTTTACTAATTGCTCGATATACTCGTTGTCTTTGAAGTTTTCGTGCTTCATCGACTTCAAATCTACTTTTACTTCCATTCCAATGCTCCTTTCTTCCAAGCGTATGCCAATCCTAATACAAGCACTCCGAAAAAGAACGAAACGCTTATTAATGCTTCAGGTCCCATATCTCTTACCTTTATTGCCCAAGGGAACAAGAACACAGTCTCTACATCAAACATTAAAAATAGAATTGCAAACAGATAGTATCCAACCCTGAATTGCATCCAAGAACCTCCACGGGTAGGGATTCCACACTCATATGGCTCACCTTTTTGCGGATTAAATGTACGCGGAGCTAACAATTTTGCCATTGCCAAGGCGGCAGCAACCAGCGAAACTCCGGTAATGAATACTACTACTAATAATGATAGATTACTCATATATGTGTTTTTTTACTTTATATTTTTATCTTTTAATTACAATTTGCTACACTTTGATGTAATTATTTGACGTTTTGGCACTTTAAGCTATCAAAAAAAGCACACATTTTGCCATATACACTTTGCAAAAGTAATACAAACTAATTTTAATTACAAATTTTTACAACATTCTTTTACACGAAATTTTCTATTTTTTTGAATATTTATTCACACCCTTTAGCAAGACTAAAAATCAAAAAAAATGAGGTATCTGATTTTCATCAACATACCTCACTTCTGTCTATTTTCACAAGTTTCTACTCCTCTTCCTCTACGGGTTGTTCTCCTTTTATTATACCGTATTTTGTCCAAGAGACACCATTTGCTGTGTTTTCATCAAATATTGCAGATACATTTGTAGTTCCGGAATGGTCCATAACGTGCCACTTATGATAGACCGTTGCTATATGACGTTCTACCTTACAATATATACCTATTCTATTTAAACGCGCTTCAAGATCTATATCCTCTCCTACTGCAGGGCTCGTAAATCGCTCATCAAACCCATTCACCTCCAATATATCCTGTTTATACATCGAAAAGTTACAACCCAACAAACCTTCCCATCTCTCATTCAAAAAAAGATGACGCAAAAATCCATTTGTCAATCTTATCACCTCCTCGGCATGCCCTACCTTTTTGGTCAAGCCTCCCCACAATACTCGAGGGAATATATAACGATGAGCTTTACCCGATGCAAACAGTTCGGGAGTTAGCGCATCTGTTATCTCTTTGGTAAGCATTACTCGTCGGCCTGCAACCACCTTTCCGTAATCAGCAAACCTCAAATGCTCCTCTATAAATCTTTTATGAGGGATACAATCACCATCAATAAATATAAGATATTCGCTCTCCGAAGCAACTATCGCTTTATTCATGATAATCTCTTTTCTCCACCCTTCATCTTCGTGCCAAATATGTTTAACTTTAAATGGGGCTTCAGCCATAAGAGCATTTAACTTCGACACAAACTCCTGACCCGAACCATCATCTGCGATAATCACTTCAAAGTCTTTTTCTGTTTGCGTTTTAAGCGATTCAAATGTAAGCGATAACGTTCTAATATCGTTATACACCATTATAATTAAACTACACTTCATCGTATAATTATATGTTACTGTATTTGCGGAAGCTTCTCCTTTTCCTTAGGAGAGAATCTGTAATTTATGGTAAAACTGAATCCTAACGGAGAGTTACTCTTTCCAAATCCCGGAATTATCCACTGTTTGGCATCCCCTCTCTGAGAGTCGGCAAACAAGAGTTTATATCTCACATTCCAGCCCATCATCAACCCTTTATAGAGTTTCACCTGCAAACCAAGCAATAGCTCTCCCCAATGAGCCACAGATGTTGATTTGGGTATCGACAACCCCGTTTGAGTCTCCTCCCAATAGGGCGAAGAGACGGTTATGTTCGTCAACTCATAGTTGGCAAATGAGAAGCCATACCTCAATCCCACATACAACATCCCCGGAATATCTTTATTATAAAGGATATTATAATTTATGCCTACCCTATTGTAAAACGAAGGAGAGACCTTGTATCTGTAATTACCCCCATCGGGAACTTCATCGACATATGAGATTCCGAACTCATATATAGGATAGAATCTATTGTAAAATCCCGCATCGATGCTCATCTCGTAATTACCATATTTCTGACCTATAAGATTCATTACAGGCGAAGCCAAATCTGCACCTACGGTTATTCCGTTGAATTTTGGATGCAAATGTCTCACAGTATCACCTTGAGCATTTACAATCACACTCTTTTTTGCTTGAACACCAACAGGCAACAAAAACACAAGCAATAGCAATATTATCTTAATATTCTGTCGCATAATATATTCTTACTGTTTGTGATTCTAAATTGTTTACCTCCGGAGTTATAAGTTCGGCATATGCTATTGAGTGTGTTGTATATTTAAATTCGGTTATAACAAATGAATACATTGCTCCACACTCAGGTGTTTCAAACTCCAATTTTTTAGAGTATTTATATGTCAAGGTATCTCGCTTGTACTGCTCAGCTATTTGCGAGTTCTCATATCGCAACACATATTTTACCGAATCGGCAGAGATATTCAGAGGTGTAAAAAATGTTCTTATCTTTGAAGCATTATCATATAGAATTGAATCACTCTTTTGACCAACTCCATATACAGTCAATGACTCTATCTCCGCTTCAACAGGAGGAGTTCCCAACGCATATATTCCCACCAATGGCATACCGCTACCGCTTTCGCCACAATACTCTTCGCCACACGACGAAAGAAGTAGCAACGAAGCAAACACAAGCGACGTTCTCAAAATATATTTTAATCCTCTAACCATTGAACTATTTCGTCTGTTGTTTTTCTTTTTTTAGGACGCACATCTCCATCACCTTCGGTATATCCCAATGGTATTATTGCGATAGGCTCCATATTCTCGGGCAACGACAAATCGGCTTTTAGTTTGGCAGCATCGAAATTACAAACCCAACATGTTCCAAGACCTGCAGCCGCAGCACTCAAACAGATATGTTCCACAGCTATTGCAACGTCAACATCTGTATGGTCCTTTCCATCAAATGAACGATGCCATGCCTCTTCGTGATTTCCGCAAGCGATTATATAGATGGGAGCTGTTGCAAACCACTCTCTTGGATATGATTCTCTAACAATTGCTTTTGATTTCTCGCCTGTTACTATCAAAAATTGCCATGGTTGAAAGTTTACTGCCGATGGAGCTATTCTTGCCGATTCTATTATTTGACCGATAAGTTCACGAGAGACCTCTTTGTTTGAATAGCGACGTATAGACGAACGCTCTTCAGCCAATTTTATAAAATCTTGTATATTCATAATTAAATTTCCTTTTCTATATTATATGTATTACGCTCTTGTGAGTTACGTGCAATTAGTTCACCAAGGAATCCTGCCAAGAAGAGCAAAGTTCCAATAATCATAGCAGTAAGAGCCAAATAGAAATATGGTGACTCAGTTACCAAGCGATATGCAGAACCACTCCACATTGATATAAGTTTTGTTGCACCTACCACTATAACCGAGATAAATCCTAAAATAAACACCAAGCTTCCCAAAAGTCCGAAGAAGTGCATTGGTTTTACAGCAAATTTATTGAAGAACCATAGAGTTAGAAGGTCCAAATATCCATTTACAAAACGATCGAGACCAAATTTTGTAACACCATACTTACGAGCTTGATGTTGCACAACCTTCTCCCCTATCTTAACAAATCCTGCATTTTTAGCCAAATACGGGATATATCGGTGCATATCGCCATAAATTTCTATTGATTTTACCACATCCTTGCGATAAGCCTTAAGTCCGCAGTTAAAGTCATGAAGTTTTATACCTGTCACCTTACGAGCTGTTGCATTAAACAATTTTGTAGGTATAGTTTTAGATTTTGGATCATATCGTTTTTGTTTCCAACCCGACACCAAATCATAACCATCCTCGGTTATCATTTTATACAACTCGGGAATTTCATCGGGACTATCTTGCAAATCGGCATCCATGGTTATCACAACATCACCCTCAGCCTTTTCAAAGCCTACATGAAGCGCTGGAGATTTACCATAATTTCTACGAAATTTTATTCCCTTTACAGCATCATCCTCTGCCGATAATTTTTCTATCACATCCCATGACGAATCGGTACTTCCATCACTCACAAATATTATTTCGTAAGTAAAATTATTAGCGTTCATCACTCTCTTAATCCAAGAGTAAAGTTCAGGAAGCGATTCCGCCTCGTTATACAGAGGTACTACTACCGAAATATCCATATCTTTTATATTAATTATTGCTAACAGAAGTTTTCTTTTTACGCAAAATCAGAGCAAGGAACAAAGAGTAGATTGCTCCCATCATTATCATTCCCCATATACCTTGATATACCACCTCTATCGGAGAAGAAGGTTTCTCAGCCTCCAATTGAGTCGCAAACTCTTCGTCTGTAATCATTCCCGCATTAACCATTTCGCCAAGCAATTTGTTTACATCAGAAAGCTGCTCTTGAAAAAATTGGGGATTAAGGTATTGATAATATACATAATCAAATATTCCACTCAATAGCGATGCAAAAAAGTACATAAGCACACCAAACAGAAATATTTGAGAGAATGACGAATATCCGCTCGCATCTCTGAATCGTTTAGTCAATATGTAGCCTGCAACAGGCACCACTATCAAAAAAAGCATCAACAACGTACTTACGAACACCGACTCTTTATCTAACGAAGAGACAAGCATCTTTACAATTAAAAGCAGTCCTAAATATATAGCATACTCCATTGAATATGTATATATCCCTTTTGTTTTATTTTGCTCCATTTATCTTTATAATTCATTACACTATTTGGCAAAGTTACTATTTTTAGTTTAAAATGCTACTATAATATTGTAGTAAAGAGTAGATTTAAACTAATATTTAGCACAATTGCACCAACAATAAAATATTCTTGCAATAAAACATAATTACTATTTCCTTATAAATGAGGATAATAAAAAAATATTTGATAAAAACTCACTAAAATGTTGCAAGATTTAAGAAAATGTTCTACTTTTGCACCCGGGTAAGTCCTCCACGGTCAGCTCCTTGCGAACCCCCCCAGGGCTTGACCGCAGCAAGGGTAGCCGGTTGTAGCGACGCGATGAAGTCAGCTTACCCATTTGCCTCTTTAGCTCAGTTGGCCAGAGCACGTGATTTGTAATCTCGGGGTCGTTGGTTCGAATCCGACAAGAGGCTCAAAAAAGGTAGCAATGACGATTGATACCATTAAAACAAAATTTGAAATATTTTTGCCTCTTTAGCTCAGTTGGCCAGAGCACGTGATTTGTAATCTCGGGGTCGTTGGTTCGAATCCGACAAGAGGCTCAAAAAAGGTAGCAATAACGATTGATACCATTGAAAAACAAAATTTGAAATATTTTTGCCTCTTTAGCTCAGTTGGCCAGAGCACGTGATTTGTAATCTCGGGGTCGTTGGTTCGAATCCGACAAGAGGCTCAAATATCGGATAGCAGAAAGTTAACTTTCTGCTATTTTTTTTATACACTAAGCTATTGCTAACTTATGAAAGAGCTTAGAGAGCGCATACTCAATGACAGCAAATGTTTCGCAGGAGGTATTTAAAGGTTGATAACTTTATAAATCACCAAATGAACCCTGCCCTTATGCGAGAAATGGCAAAAGAGTTTGCTAAAAGATTTTCAAACCATGATATAAATAAGGTACTAACCATTGAGGCAAGCGGTATTGCTCCTGCCATAATGGAGGGCGAAGAGTTAGGGGTTCCTGTGCTTTTCGCAAAAAAGAACGCTCCAAGCACAATGGAGAATATGCTCACTACCGAGGTATATTCATATACCAAGAACAAAAGCTATTCGGTTTGTGTAAGTTCTTGATTACCTATGCTCTGACGATAGAGTTTTATTTATTGATGATTTTCTTGCCAACGGCAATGCCGCCAACGGAATTATTGACCTTGTAAACAAAGCGGGTGCAAAATTGGGAGGAATGGTCTTTTTAATTGAAAAGGGCTTTCAGAATGGCGGAGATAAATTGCGCAGCAAAGGAATACATATTGAATCTCATGCAATAATAGATAGTTTAGAGGACTGCAAAATTAGGTTGAGATAATAACAATTAAACGACAACGAGCAACGCATTAAAGCATTGCTCGTTATTTTTTATTAATACTCCTCTTCGTCAAAGAAATCTTGCCTCCTTTTTACTCCCTGATAACCACCAATATATAACTGACTATCTCGTTTGGGTAGTATTCGGGCAGTATATGACCCATTGAGTAGTACCAAAATACGTTTTTAATTGTCCTTAAAATCTCTCAAAATCTATTACTCCTCTTCCTCTGGGAGGATAATTTTCTGCAAAGATAACAAAAAAATTATTTTTATTTTTGTTACACCGAGATTTTTTATATTACGCTTCGGTTGCCATATAACTCAAATGGTTGTTAGATTATTTAGTGGGACTGCGTTTGAATGTTAGATGAATAAAATGACAATAATTTGCTCTTGATTTCATCTCTTACTCGGCGAAACTCGTTTATGTCGGTTGAGTGTGCAGGGTCATCAAAGCCAATGTGTAGTCG
>JAZLBW010000052.1:0-4297 GCA_045613905.1 Candidatus Caccoplasma sp. | reverse complement strand
CTGTCGGACTCGTAGGTCGCCGCCCATAGGGCCAAAGGCAATGACAGGTTCGCAATTTGATTTAGCTTATATCGAACTCACGTTAATATAATTGTTTGTCATTTTTTCTATCAAACAAAGAAATATTATTATATTTGCAAGCGAAAAAGCTTGTAATTGGCAGAAACAAGCTAATAGACTTGTAATAATAGAAAACAAGTAATACCACTTGTAAAATAGAAAAGAGTATGTATGCAACAATATCAGCCGATGTAGTATCATCAACTTCTCTCTCAAAAGATGCTATGATTGAGCTCAATGAGAGGCTGAAAAAATGTCTGAGCACTTTAGAGTTACGTTACCAAGGATTTTGGGGGCGTATTGTTAAAGGTGACTCTATAGAGTGTGTCATGGATTGTCCTGAAGATGCTTTTGAAGCAGCACTCATATTAAAGACTCTGGTCAAATCATTTGAACCAAGTGATGTTAATGATTCGAAAAGATTTAACAGATATGGACTCCGAATAGCTATCGGCATTGGTGAGATGAAGACCATTGACCGTAATTTAGATATGATGGATGGTGATGCCATCTATCGTTCGGGACGTGCATTGAGCAAACTGAAAGGAAGAGCCAAGTATTCATTTGCAATCTCAATGGAGAATGAAGAATATGAACAAGCATTGCAGGTGATACTAACCTTGGTTAATCAACTATTGAATAACGCAACGGCACGTAAATGCGAAACCCTATGTGAAAGAATACTTGCCTCTGATACTAGTAAGACTGCTGAGAAAATGGGAATTTCCGTATCTGGAGTTAATCAAACATTGAAGGATATTGGCTGGAGTGCAATAGAACAGGCAATTATTTATTACCGAAAAATAGCAAAACAACTATGATACACTATTTAATCTTCAATCTGATCATTGCCCATATCTTGGGAGATTTCTACTTGCAGACCAAGAAGTCATGCGAAAACAAATTCCTTTATTCTGTTCAAGGTAAAAGTTTGTGGCTACATTCTTTGATTATAGGAGTTTTATCGTGGATAGCCATATGGGATTTTCGTGGATGGTGGCTTGCCCTTAGTATAATGGTAATACACTTTTTGACAGATTGGTTAAAGTCTTATGTGCAATCAAAAATGGGAGTTCTTACTACAAATGCCCAAAATGAAGTTATTCCGGGGGAAAACAAACGAAATGATTTGTGGATATTTCTCGCTGACCAAATTGTGCATATTGCTATAATTGTCGTGGGTGCTTACATTTGGCTTTCTGCGTACCGCCATTGGAATAACGATTGGAGCCTTCCTGAATGCTTGCAAGAATTAATCATAAATCATCCTCTAAGATTAAAGACTATGGTAGGTTTATTGTTGGCATTAAAGCCTGCAAATATCTTGATATTGCTTATTCTTGAAACTTGCAAAGTCAATGTAAACCCAACAAAAAATGATGAACACGGAAATTTCCATTCTGGAGAATTGATTGGCTGGTTGGAGCGTGGACTTATACTTGTATTTGTTATTATGTCTCAATATGAGGCCATCGGTTTTTTAATTGCGGCAAAGTCTATTCTTCGTTTTAGCGAAGCATCTAAAGGTGATGAAAAGTCAGAATATGTACTGACTGGAACTTTGCTTTCATTGGCAATTGCTCTGTGCTTAGGTATACTTGTCCTAAAAATGCAATTATAAAATCGGTATACCGACAAATTGGAAGAATGAACCACTTTGGAAGTAAACAGCGAGTCTGCCAGTAAATGGCGCGAATGAATCTTAAAATACACAATTTGGCGCGAATCTTGGCGCAAACAAGTAACGCATATTGATTATAAAGAATATGTAAAAGTAACCAAGTGCAAAGCAAAATGGTAACCAAGTAACTAAGTCGGACGAGGAAGTAACCAAGTGTAATACAAGAGTAACTAAGTCATTCCATATACAGCCACTTTTGGATATGGGCGTTTTGGAAATGACAAACCCAGAGAATCCTACGGCCAATAATCAAAGATATAGAAGAGCTCCCAAGAAATAGGAGTCTGAATCAAACCAAAAATAACAGAACCCGTCAGCATCCCACAAGAACTGCTGGCGGGTCGCTTTATTTACAAGCTCAGGAAGGATCTAATATTTAGTAATTCTCTCACTGGTAAATTGGTTAAAAAACTTCGAGCTACCCTCTTGTTATTTTTCCTGTTTAACAGTTATTACATCGTATTCTGTCCCAGAATAGACCTCTATATACAAAGTTCGATTCTTGCCTGTTGTATTGGGTGCTGCATATACTTTCAAAACATCATTTTTCAATTCAATATATTCCACCTTCAGCCAATCATACACATTATAAAGTTTACCATCTTCACCTCCTTCGATAGAACCATGATTACCTTTGTAGTCCTGAATTTCTGCAAAAACAAAAGATTCGTCACCAGTTATAGTTTTTTCACCGCCATTACTCGTGAATGTTATGCTTTTGGGGAAACCAAGATCAACTTCTTCAAACTCACAAGAGGCCATAATGAGCATAGAGGTCATAATAAACAACCATGCAAGAATCCTTTTCATAGCTCTATTATTCCTGATTAAATGTTGTTAATACAAAATCTACCATATTGAAACGAATTTTTCTAAAAAGCATTAACGATTTTAAGCCCAAATTACATTCGTATCCAAACGTACCACCCATATTTTCTTTCAAAACAACTACCATTTCAGTTGCCTTTATTTCGTTATTTCCTAATTCAATAGATAAATTAGGAACGCGATAGCATTCTGATATATTTACTCCGCCAATTCCAGCGTTTCGAATAGTATCTAATTTACAATGTGTGGTGATATATTCTTTGTTGTCCTCAAAAAAAACTTTACCTAACGAACCATATGAAGCATCTCCAGTATCGATATTCATTAACATCTTGTCCCCTTTTACAATACCCTTACCCAATAAATTCATTTGGGACGAGAAACACATATTGGGAAATACTTGGCTCCGTTTTGGAGCAATAGATGGAACTATAATTTTATTATTAACAAAATCTATGGTTAGATCTTTGAGTTGTAACATCAGTTCGCTACCGACAACAATATTGAAACAATCAATATATTTGTCTGCCTCTTCATTATTGGTGGTTATATTTATGACATAAAATGGTACATCTCTAACAATAATATCTCCGATTTTTAATTCCTTTGCTATGGCATAGCTTCCATTTTGTATATCAACTCCACCAACAGTAGTTGATGCATCAAGTGGAATTAAATTATATTTATGTGCTAATGAATCCGAAATAATATTAACACCAGCTCCTGTATCAAAAGTAACATCAGCTTCAACACCATTAATCGAAGTGTTTCTAAGATGCATTAATACAGAGTTATTCTTTGGCGGATCAACAGGAATAACTTCGAAAGGAATAGTTCCTACCGAACCTCCGAATGTTATTTCATAAGGATTGTAGTTGGATAGTGCTTCGTATTGATTGATATATTGTTGAACACCCACAATAGTTGTACTATCAAGATGAGTACGTATTGAGCTAAAAGTAGAAGATAACATTTTTGATGCTGTCTTATTATCTCCAATTCTGCTTAAATCCATCGCAAACATCATTGACGAATTGAGCAGATTGCCAAGGTCAAGGTTTTCCGATTGAGTATTGAATAATTCCGTAAACGCAGGGATAGAGACATCTGGTCGGTTTAGTCTGTTACCGATAAGGCAACGAGAAAATATTTCTAGGAACTTACTGATTGAATCTTTAGGTTCTGTTTGATATAATGAATCTAACGCAAACCAATCGGAATTATTCATTGCCTCTGCAATTTTTACATCAGCACTTTGACTATAACTAAATGAAAAACTGCCTAAACATATCCATAATGTAAGAATAAACTTCTTCATAATCATTATATTATATTATAATTGCTATATATTGTTTCATATAAGTTCGCCTGTATTTTCTGCAAAGGTATTGTTTTTCTCCCGAAAATGGGCTTTAAATACATTAAAACCTTTCTTCTCACATGAATATATGCTTCATTGTATCATAAAACATCATCCGTTTACCCCTTTTTGTCGGATGCAAAGGTAGCCAAACCTCTTTTAGAATAAGAAAAGGTCAGGCGGAAACCGTTTAGAGCAGTTTCTTCCTCCGTTGGAGAGTAAACTGCTCCAAAACCTTTTCCTATTCATCGGCTTGGCTTGAATCTGCATCCGGCAACGGAGATAAACGACTGACGAAATAGTAGAAACAAAGAACAGCATAAATAATAGATCATTTCTTGAAAACCTATCATTCAAACAGTTCTCAA
>JAZLBW010000051.1:0-15250 GCA_045613905.1 Candidatus Caccoplasma sp. | reverse complement strand
ATAGCTGTAACGGCAAATGAAAATTGACTGAGGGATGTTCGAAGAACTCCCGAACAAAAATTTGAATGACTGTTTTATATCAGGTGCGAGAGTTTTTGTAACTTTTTGCGGTCAAAAAGTTTATAAAAAAATTATAAGTTTATGACTAATGTCTCTATAATAGAGATTTCTAAATAATAGTACAATCCCAACTTTATAAGAACATTTTTAATGTATTAATTGTCAATCAAATATATTTGTTGTATTTTTTTAGCGGAAAAAAATTAGGAGAAGTTCCGCTGAGCTTCTCCTAATAAATGCTGATATTTTTTCTTGAATAAAATCTTTTAATTTTCGTCATATACCAAAGCTACGTTATCTACCCAGAATACACTTCCCACAGTTCCTACATATGGACCTAAATCGCTTGACGATATTTTCAACACCATATGTGTTACAGGCTCCCCTGCTTCAGCCCAACCTACCTCTTGAACAGGAACCAAATCGCCTTTACTGTTTGTTGTGTAGTATGGGTTTGCTGAAGAACTATTAATCAATCCCATATAGCTTTTATAATACGACTCATTGGTTATGTCTCCGTAACGTACGGGTATTTGATGACCATTTACCCAGTTCAAAACATCTTTACCAAATTTCTCAACAGCTGTTCCCACTCGTTTTGCATATACATTTCCTTTAGCATCCTCCCAACGATGAATAAGAAGTAGCATTACCTCTGCATTATCTTTTCCTGTGAGCTTTGATATTTTAGGAGTTCCTGTTGCTTTATATACCTGTTGAGCTCTTTTTGTTTTATAATCAAACTGTATTGCTGATGGACGTTTTGTAAATTCTATTCCTTGGTCTAATTTAGACATTGGATTCTTTGCAGTTTTTACAGGCTCATCCATTCCTCCCAAATATATTGAACCCGATGCTACCACCACAATATTGACGATACCAATAGCCTTGCAATGCTCTTCAACAACTTCCAATCTTGCACAATAGCCGTCTCCTCTCTTTTCAGGGGTTACAGAACAACTTGTCTTTACAATACCTGCAGGTGCTGCCAATACATTTGACGATGCCCAAGGAGATATATTGTTTCTTCTGTATGGAATTGTTCCAACTTTCTCTGCAGTAGGAGCCAAATCATATAGCTTTTTGGGTTCTCCCCCCAACAAAAACGACTCCTTTACAACTCGTGTTTGCCATTGTTCCATATCTCCATAAGGTATTTTCTCCACTCTTTTTGCAGATACTCCTTGCACAAAAAACAGAGCTACCATAAACACTATTGCATATATTCTTTTCATTGTTTTCTTTATTATTCGACACGCAAAATTAACCATTCTAATCGGTTTTTACAAATCATCGTCACCTTTGTTTTACTCCTTAAATCTTCTTTAAGAATAAATTTAAAGTTTTAAAACTTGGGTAAATTGCATATTTTGGTTACTTTTGTGAAGTTGTAATCTTTTAGTAAAAGTTATATTATTATATACAAATTATAATCGACATGAAAGCATACGTATTTCCCGGACAGGGTTCGCAATTTCCCGGAATGGGCAAAGATCTTTACGAAAACAATAGTGAAGCAAAGGCAATGTTTGACAAAGCCAATGAAATTTTAGGCTTTGATATTGCAGACATCATGTTTAATGGTACTGAGGAAGACCTTAAACAAACAAAGGTTACACAACCTGCCGTATTCTTATACTCGGTTGCTTTGGCAAAAAGCATGGGAGAAGAATTTAAACCCGACATGACTGCAGGACACTCTCTTGGAGAGTTTTCGGCTCTGGTTGCTGCCGAAGCTCTGTCTTTTGAAGAGGGTCTTAAACTTGTAGCGGCTCGTGCATCTGCAATGCAAAAAGCTTGCGAGATTACACCATCTACAATGGCTGCCGTTCTTAAACTCTCTGACGAAGTCGTAGAGGAGATTTGTGCAGAGGTCAAAGACGGCATTGTTGTTGCTGCAAACTACAACTGCCCGGGACAAGTTGTTATTTCGGGCGAAGAGGCAGCCATTGACGCTGCATGTCAAAAGCTATTGGAGGCAGGTGCCAAACGTGCTTTAAAACTCAAAGTTGGTGGAGCATTCCACTCTCCTCTTATGGAGTCTGCAAGAGAAGAACTTGCGGCTGCCATAGAGAAAGCTGAGTTCAAAACTCCAAAGTGTCCTATATACCAAAATGTTACTGCTCAAGCAGAGACTAATCCCGACATTATTAAAGAGAACCTTGTTGCTCAACTTACTGCTCCTGTAAGATGGACTCAATCGGTTATGAATATGATTAACGACGGAGCAACCTCTTTCACTGAGGTAGGACCCGGAAATGTTCTTCAAGGATTGGTTTCAAAAATCAACAACACTGTTGAGGTTAGCGGAGTAAAATAGAACACAACTTTAGCAACTACATAAAAAAAGGTTCACGACTGTGAACCTTTTTCATGTATAATAGTAAGCTACTTCTGCTGCTCCGTTAATTAGAATGGCAAATCATCGGTCTCAGATTGAGGCTCGAATGTAGGCATTGGAGCAGGAGGAGGAGTTGTTGCAGCTTGCGCTGATGCTTTCTCTATTTTCCACGCGTTTACGTTTGTGTACCAACGTCCGTTATATTCACGACTCTCAATATCTATATTTGCCACGATTTCATCGTTTACGGCAACAGGATATTGATCAACTCTGTCACCAAATAGTGTCATACATATTTTTTTAGGGAATTGCTCTTGTGTTTCAATTACAAATTCCTGTTTTTTCCACTGATTTCCGGCTTGACTTGTTCCACTTTGTTGTGGCAATACCAATACTACTTTTCCTTTAATTTCCATCTTTCTCTTATTTTATGTTGCGAAGTTAACCAAAAGTAAGGGTTATACAAAATTTATTTACTACTTTCGCATAATAAAGTTAAACTACAATGAACAGCTCTGTTATTGACGAGATTTTCTACGATGCCATATCTCTTTTAAAAGAGATGATTTCTACCCCTTCTCACAGTAGAGAGGAGGAGAATGTCGCTGATGTGGTACTCAATTTTATTAAAGACAAGATTAACCACTGCGACATTAACCGTATAAACAACAACATTTGGGTTATAGGTGAAAATTTTGATGCTTCTAAACCAACTATACTGTTAAACTCTCATATTGATACCGTAAAGCCTGTTGAAGGTTGGCAGCATAATCCTTACTCTGCAGAAGAGGAAGAGGATTATATTTACGGATTGGGCAGTAATGACGCAGGAGCATCGGTTGTTGCTCTTCTTGCCACATTCAGGATTTTGATTGAAAAGGAGGAGAAATACAATCTTATATTTTCAGTATCGGCAGAGGAGGAGGTTTCTGGCAAAAACGGCATGGAGTCTTTGATTAAGGAGTTACCAAAGATAGAGCTTGCCATTGTTGGAGAGCCTACAAATATGCAACCTGCAGCAGCTGAAAAGGGCTTGATGGTTTTGGATTGCACCGTTAAAGGAGTTTCGGGACATGCGGCTCGAAACGAAGGTGTAAATGCAATCTATAAAGCCATTGAAATAATTGAAAAGATTAAGGAGTTCAAGTTTGACAAAGTCTCATCTCTTTTAGGTGAGGTAAAGATGACCGTTACAGGCATTAATGCAGGCACACAACACAATGTCATTCCTGACAGATGCTCATTCATGGTTGATGTAAGACCCAATGGCATGTACTCAAATATTGAGATTTTGGAGATTGTGAGAAAGGAATTACCTGATTGCGAGATTATACCTCGTTCCACAAGGCTTAATTCGTCAAACATCGACACCTCTCATCCTTTTATAAGACGTTGCGAGATGTTGGGTTTGCAACCTTTTGGTTCGCCCACTCTATCGGACCAAGCTCTTATCCCATACACTTCGGTTAAAATAGGTCCCGGAGACTCTGCTCGTTCGCATACAGCCGACGAGTACATTCGTTGCCAAGAGATAAGAGAGGCTATTGAACTTTATATAAAGCTACTTGACGGTCTGCAACTATAACGTAAAACTTAAAGACTTAAGAAGTATTTTGTAAATAAATTCTTAATTTTGGAATCTTTATACCCCTTGCATGCTATCAGTTTGCAAGGGGTCTTTGTTGCCTTGCGAAGCATGCGATAACGTAAACTGTATTTTGCATTTCGAAGCGGATAAAGCTCCATCGCCTCTAATTTATGCAATGTATCCTCTATGAAATCAACATTATAATCAAGAGCTATCAATCTACGCAACAAACGTGCTGTCAAAAGGTCTAATTTGCGATCAAGCCCCTCCTCTGAGAGAGGATCGCCCAACAAGAATCCGAACTTCTGCAATTCTGTTATTACAGCCAACAACTGTTTTACATACAACTCCTGATGTGTTTCGTCGGGTTTGTTTGTTAATGATGTTGGTATGGCGTGATGATAGTAGTAAATTTGTGTCGGTATAAAGGTTATTGTCTCAGCCAAACAGAATGCTTTTATAAGGAAATACTCATTATCGTGAATATTCTTCTCGATAAACTTCAAATTATTGTTCAACAAGAACTTACGACGATAAGCGTACCCCCACAATACACTTTGAGGAGCCTGCATATTCATATACTCTGCTCCACTCATCTCCCTGCAATATGGGAATATTTTATTGGTTACCGCAGATTCATTTCCCTCCTCATCAACTTTAAGATAGTCAAATCCTATTATATCTTGCTCATACATAGGAAGCAATGTATTGACAAAATGGGATAAGTTTTTAGAGTTAATATGGTCATCAATATCAACGAACATTATATAACGTCCCTTTGCATAGTTCAAGCCCAAATTTCTTGCTCCTCCGGGGCCTGATTTTTGACGACGATACACCTTAAGCTGAGGCAGTTCAGCGCACAACTCTTGCAATATTTTATATGTGGCATCTGTCGAGGAATCGTCTATTGCAATTATCTCATACGCCCCCTCCTTTAAATCAGATTCCACAATGCTGTCAATGCATCGGTTTATATATTTTTCGGCGTTAAATGCCGGTATCACTATCGATACTTCTAAATTACTCTTCATTTTGTATTGCTGAGTTTTACATTCATTTTATTTATTATTCGTCCGCCTCCTCTTCCTCCAAATATTGTATATATATAAAGTGAATATACTGTTATTTTTTGCAGACATGTCAATTCTACTCGCTCGAAGTATCTCTTAAGAGCTTTTAGAGATGCATCTCTCCCTCCCTCTCTGTAATAATGCGCTGCCAATATCGGCAAACGTCCGTATATGGATGCGATAATTGAGTTTTTATCTTCAACCATACTCTCTTCTACAGCCTCTGCCGTGTACATCACTGACTCCTCGAGAGCTTCGGCAGAGTGCAGATATCCATTGCCTGTTATACTTTGTGGATGAACCCTTATTTGCACAAGCGGAGAGGTTTTTATCCACTCCATCTTTGGAGAGAGCATCATCAATCTTACTCCCAAATTCCAATCCTGCCAACGTTTTATGCGTTCGTCCCAGCCTCCGCTCTTTTGAAAAAACTCGCGGGTTACCGCATAGCATTGAGTAGACAACATACAATGCAGAATCTGCTCCTTTATATCGTTTGTGAACGAGTATGCTCTCGTTCTCTTTTTCCTGTATGAATAATAATGTTGCGCTTTAAAGCCTACAATATCTGCCTCACTCTTTTCAAAAGAGTCAACAATCAAGGATATTGTTTTGAAATTCATCAAAGCATCATCGTCATCAAGGAACATCATGTATGGTGCAGACGATAATGCAACACCGCGGTTTCGAGCGGCACATGCTCCCGGCTTTTGCTCCGCGGCATACACAACCTTGAATTCATCGCTCTCGTATGGAGATAAATATTTTTTAGCCTCCTCCATTGAGTTATCCGAAGAGTTGTTATCGACCAAAACCAACTCTATTGGTCGATACTCTTGCCCCACAACCGAGCGCAAAGTATCTTTTATATACTTCGCTCTATTATGCACAGGGATTATTATAGAGAACATCTTACTCATATTTCTTATATTTTTTACGAGTACGACGTTCATAGAGAACTCCCCATATGGTGTGCTTCAACAAAGTGAATATGTTTGAGCGTCCACGCAGAACCGTAAATATAGAGAACTTAATCATTCTCAAACCTGCCGAAAATCCATGCAGATATGAAGATACTGCTCCTCTTGAACGCAAACTCTTAGGCAAATAGAGATTTTTACCTGTTGATTGATAGGGGTGCTCTACTATATAGTATGGATAGAAATCCACGTGCAAAGAGTTTTTCAGACAATCTTTTATAAAGACCTCCTCCTCGCCACTATTAAGGAATTCTGAGCCAAGACCAAATCGTTCATCAAAAAATACCTTTCCCTTTACTGATGACACCCTTAACGCCATCTCAACCGATGAGGGGTAGTATCCTTTCATCTCTTTATAACGGCCTTGTGCAAGAGGATAACGTTTCATCGGAGGCTCATCATCTTGAGTTCTTATTTTAAAAAGAGCGACATCTGTTTCATGATTTTGCTCAAAGACCTCAATGACCTTATCGAGATACTCGTTGGTATATCTTACATCATCATCTGATATAAGAGCTATATCTCCATCGGCATGCAACAGAGCATTGTTCCTATTCTTGCACAAGCCCAAACCTTGCATGGGGAGGAACATCACATCTTCTCTTTTAAACTCTTTAGGTATAAGAGCCAAAGACTCATCATTATCATACTGATAAGAAATAATATAACTCACATCCTCTCTATATGGCAAAAACAGAGATGGTATATTTGCCACCTTCTTGTTATGTGTTGATATAAGTATATTTAGTTTCATCTTTGTTCTCTTTGGGTTTGTAAAAATAATATTTTTTTGGCAATTATTCTAAAACGGAGAGTTAACCTTTATCTCCACCTTCTCCCCTGTCATCGGATGAATAAATGCTATGGATTGGGCATGCAACATCAATCTCTTATCTTGCTTGCCATACAATTCATCTCCCAAAATTGGCATCCCCAATGACAATTGATGCGCCATATGCACTCTTAATTGGTGTGTACGTCCTGTTATTGGAGTCAACAACATTCGAGAGCAGATTCTATCCTCTTGCTTATAACTCTCCAATAATTTATATTTTGTTATTGCCTCTTTTCCCTTCTCAAAATCGACCTTCTGTGCAGGACGATTTGCATAGTCTGACGATAACGGCAGAGATATTTCTCCCTCCTCTTTTTGAGGTACTCCATCTATTATTGCAACATACTGCTTATCAACTTTTCTTGAAGCGAACAACTGTTGCATGACTTTGTATGTACAAACATCTTTTGCCAATAACAAGACTCCTGAGGTTGCCATATCGAGCCTGTGAACAGCTCTGACATCGGGATAACTCTTTTGCAGTATCTCCTCTACAGATTCGCCTCCTGTTTTCCCCGGAGAAGACAACATCCCCGAAGGTTTGTTTACCGCAATCAGATAATCATCGGAATAGACTATATCCAACGCTTGCGAAACTTCTTTGCCACTATCATTCTCAATATCCACACCTTGTAGCATATAGCTCAATATTGGCAAGCATTTCCCTTTACACGATGGATAGAAATTACCGTTATGTCGAACCTCCCCTACCGGAGATTCTCCCACCCAAAACTCAGCCATACATATTGGTTGCATATTGTTTTTATAGGCATATTGCAACATTTTGGGCGCGGCACACTCACCTGCTCCTGCTGGAGGTATTTGAGAGTTGAACCGATAGAATATTTCTACCAAATCTCTCTCTTCTCCTTGCGCATTTAACAGAACAAATTGACGAAAAAGCCACTCCTGCAAGTTTGCCGAACGCTCTTTTCGTTCTTGTTTTAAAGATTTTATCTTATCCTCATAACGCAACAGTTCAATTTTCAACTCCTCCTCTCGCTCTTTAATTCGCTTGTTTAGCCGCTTATACTCAGCTTTTTCGAATTGGCTTTCTTTTATCAACAGAGCCTCTTCTTCCGATGTAAGAAGATTTGTGCCACGCTTATAATCTCGTAACGCTTTACTATCTTGCATCTGCTTACGAAAATCGGACAATATCTTTTGCGATGCTTCAATCTCTTTTTCATAGAGCGACAAAGAGTCTTTATACTCCCTACTATTTTCAATCTCCGCTATACTCTTATTTATAAGGGAAATATTACGTTCTTCTGTTTGAAAATATGATTGCGGTGTTAGCAAATCATATATGGCAGGGACAAAATAGGAATGATTGTTTTTCCCACCCAATAGACCTGAATATGCTGAAAGAAAACCTATTTCGTCCTCTTGTGTTCGAACCACAAGAACTCCAAACATCTTACCTCTCTTCAACTCTTCTTGCCACTCCTCACGCCCCAATATATATGCACGCACCTCATCTGCAGCCATTAGGCTCAACCGATGAGGTGTATATCTGAATGGGTTATTAAACTTCTCAGGCAGAGATACGTCGGATATGCTTGTAGAGAATTTATGAAACACGTCCTACGGATTAATTACGATACTCAATATCTTTGTTCTCGTCAAAATCATCGCTGAAACTATTATTTTCTATTTCAACATTTATAACTCTTTCGAACAAGAAACGTCTGCTATTCCAATGAAAAGGAGGATAGTCGTTATTCTCAATTATTACGTTATCTTTAAATTTTAGTCCGTTTAATGATTTTGCATAGACTATAGGACGGTCGAATGTTTCAAACGTGTTGTTTTCAATTACTACTCCCATCTTGTCTCCTCCATGGAAATAACGCTCTTGCGATGCAAGATTAGGAATCTCGGGATATATGGAGATTATTGCATTTGTAAATTGGAACATATTGGTAAGGGAGTTTATAAAGTGATTATTGCGAATTACCACATTTTTACAAGCTCCTGTCTCAAACCATCCATTACAATCGCCACAAAGGAGTATTGCAGTTCCTGAGGTGTGATCGAATAGGTTACGTTCCACAACTACATCTTTAGGTGTACTAAAAAGAGTTCCTCTTGCTCGATTGTTTCTTATGGTATTGTCGGCAAAGAGAACTTCGGGAGTCCATTCAAGATTTTCAATACCATAATCGCCATTGGCATAATCAGATGGAACTTCCTCTTTAAGTGTTATTTTAAATAGTTTTGCTCCTTCTATATTATCCCTATCGTATGGCACTATACTCTCAATTACATTACCCGAAACAAGTTCCATTGTAGAGGATTTTATAAACTGTACACTGTCGCCCTCTCCTCCCCAATAGAATCCGTATGCTTGCGGATGCATATATCTGCCCACTACCTCTTGGGGAGAGATAAACTCTACTATACGCAAATAGGTTCCATGAACATTTATTGCATCATCCATCATACCCTCATACAGTCCACCTGTTGAGATAATCTTTCCTTTGCACGCTGAAAAGTGAGTTGCATCTGCTTGAGTTGTATAATATCGTTTGCTGCCCTCTCTGATCGAGACTGAGAAACCATTTAGTGTCACATTTTCACAAAGTTGAGCCAACAATCCCATACCCTCGGCATAATGTACCACAACATCCTCTATAGTAGTGTTTTTATTCGCGCTCATAAATATTCCGGGAGTTGGACGTGCATAGTTTCGTAATGCCACGACTGTTCCATTTTTGAGTTTTTCGTTTTGCCATGGGGCTTTTATAAGATATGGTTCTATCTCCTCAACCTTATTTGTTCCTACCGAGATGTCGCTTGTTTGATAAACTATATGACCTGTATTATCTTCAAATGCTATTCCTGCAACAGGATGCACCTCCCAATTTTCTCCGTAGGTTATAAGTCGTCCGTCTGAATCTATTCTGTATTTGCAGTTAGAATCCAAACGATATAGAATTGTCCCCTCCTCAATATTGTTTTCCACAACTGTTGCCTGTGTTATTTGTGGAGTGCGAGTATCTATTGATAAATTTTTTATGGTACAGTTCTCACAATTTACCATTGCCACAGGTAACATACGTCCATTCATATAGATATTTGCACCTTGCCCATCGATAGTTAAATTTGAAAGATTCTCTAAAACAAGCGCAACCTTTTTGGGATTATCCTGATCATGATTTGAGATATAATACTCCTTTTCCATGGCATATTCGGGATAAAAATCATAATCACCCGCATCAAACAGTAGTGTTGCCGGTGCTCCTTTCTGAGTCTCTTGTATGGTCGCTATTACACTTGCTATTTGAGCTGTCATATCCTCTCCTGTATTGGGATATACTCCAAAATCCGATAGTTTGTACACGCTTTCACTACACGATGAGAAGAGGATTATCACCAAAAACAAAAATATATTTATAATAAGTTTCATATCTATTTTATATTTAGTAGCATATATATTGGCAAAGGTAATATTTTTTTTTAACTTTGTGAAGTTTTAGGATATAGCCGTAACACATTATGAAGATTTTATTAATCGGAGAGTATAGTAATTTACACTGGACCCTTGCCAAAGGATTAAAGTCTTTGGGACATAAAGTTGTTGTGGCTTCAGATGGTTGCGGTTGGCAGAAAAATTATAGAGATATTGACATATCGCTAAAAGGAGACTCTTTTTTTGATAAGATAAAATACCGATTAGATATTCTTCGAAACATACAACGTCTTAAAGGATTTGATGTTGTTCAGGTTATCTCTCCTGTATTCCTAAAGCTAAACCCCTCAGACATCATAAAGCTGTTTGAATTTCTGAAAAGGCATAACAGAAAAGTCTTTTTGGGAGCTTTTGGCACAGACTTTTACTACACTAAGGCATGTTTGGAAAACAAATTCAGATATTCAGACTTTAAGATTCCGGGAGTAAAAGACAAACTCCCCGAAAATAATACCAATTGGTTAAAATCACCACTAAAAGAGCTTAACGAGACTCTTGCAGAAAAGAGCGACGGCATTGTTTCGTGCCTATACGAGTATAAAGTTGCATACGAGAATGTTTGGGGATATAAGAGCGAATATATTCCACTCCCTATAGATACTGACGAAATAAAACCCTCAGCGACATATGACGGCAAGGCAAAATTCTTTATGGGTGTGCAAAAATCAAAAGCTCACTTGAAAGGATGCGACATCATGAGCGAAATACTTAATGAGGTTTGCTCAAAACACAAAGAGAAATGCGAATTTAAAACAGTTGTATCACTACCCTACGCCTCTTACATGCAGGTTATGAACGGTTGTAATATTTTGGTTGACCAATTATATTCATACTCTCCGGGCATGAATGGTTTGTTGGGAATGGCAAAAGGCATGGTTACAATAAGCGGTGGAGAGCCTGAAATATATTCAATTCTTAACGAGAAGGAGAATATGCCTATTATAAACCCCATACCCGACAAAGAGGATATTTACAATAAATTCTCATCTCTTGTTGAGAATATCGATTCCATTGAAGATATTGGTAAAAAAAGCCGAAAATTTGTTGAGAAACATCACAACTACATTGATGTCGCAATGAAATATATCGATTTCTGGAGAAGCAGATAGATGTATATATAATAATTTGCCTTTTTTTCCGTAATTCTTATATGAGATTTTTTCAAGGGACTTTGGTTATACTTTTTATTCTGTTTTTGTGGGGTTGTAATCCTGCAAAGTTGAGTACTGCCGACGCTCAAGCCGAACGCGGAGAGTACTTTGCCGCTGCCGACACATACAGAAGAGTATATAACAAAACCTCTGCATCGAAAGAGAGAGCCTTAAGAGGCAGAATTGCATATAGCATGGGAACTTGCTATAGATTATTAAACTCATCGCCACGCGCAGCGGCGGCATATCAAAATGCAATAAGATATAACTACCCTGACAGCACTGCACATCTCTACCTCGCCACCGAACTTCAGAAACAGGGTAAATACAGCGAGGCAATCAAAAGCTATGAGACATACCTCTCCTTTTCTCCTAACGACAAAAGAGCCTTAAACGGAATTAAAGGTTGTGAATTAGGCATAAAACAGAAAGAGAATCCTACTCGTTTTGTTGTAAAAAAAGCAAATCTTTTCAACTCTCGCCGCAGTGAATGCAATGCTATGTTTACTTTGGAAGATGAGAGCCGAATATATTTTACATCAACCAACGATAAAGCCACAGGTAAAGACAAAAGCCCAATTACAGGGCTAAAGAATAATGACATCTTCTTCTCAGAAAGAAACGACAAAGGAGTTTGGTCGAAGCCTGAACCTGTTGAAGGGGAATTAAACACTGAAAATGACGAAGGCATTATCAGCTTCTCAGATGACGGACAAACCATGTATTACTCTTTTGCAGAATCGGTAAATGCCAATGGCGACACATACGTTTCGATATACAAATCGGCTCGTTCGGATGCATCGTGGAAAAAGGGAGAGAGAGTTGCCATCACAATAGATTCTACCGTTATTTGCGCTCACCCTGCAGTAATGCCCGGGAGCGATTGGCTATATTTTACATCAGATATGCCCGGAGGATATGGAGGTAAAGACATTTGGAGAGTTTCTCTTAAAGATATGACCGAAGTTGAGAATTTAGGACCCGAAATCAACACTCCATACGATGAGGTATTTCCTTTTGTCAGAAAAAACGGAGATTTATACTTCTCATCAAACGGACATCCCGGATTGGGTGGTCTTGATATTTTTGTTGCATACAAAGATGCTGTTGGCAATTGGCACATGAACAATATGGGCTCGCCAATAAATTCCGCAGCAGACGATTTCGGAATAATGTTTATGGCGAACGAAAGAGGATACTTAAGTTCGAACAGAAACGACGCAAGGGGCTACGACCATATATACAGCTTTGAGCTGCCTCTTGTTGAGGTTTGGATTGAGGGATACGTTGTTGATTATGACGACGAACCTATTGTTGATGCATCTATAAGAATTGTGGGTAGAGACGGAACAAATCTTAAAGAGATGGTGGATGAGGATGGATACTTTAAATTCCCTCTAAACCTAAGCACCGACTACGTTATGATGGCCGGCTGCGGAGGATACCTTAACTCGAGTGCAGAACTTACAACTCTCTCTGAGGAACAAAACGAGACATATTGGGTTGATTTTGTACTCTCCTCAATAGGCAAACCCGTTCCTGTTGATGATATTTTCTTCGACTTTGATAAAGCCACACTACGCCCCGAATCTGAGAGCGCTCTTAACGAGGTTGTTAAAACTCTTACAGACAACCCAAATATATCAATTGAGATGGGTGCGCACACCGACTTTAAGGGCGCTGATGAGTATAACAAAAATCTATCTCAAAAACGTGCCGAAGCGGTTGTTGATTATCTTGTTAAACATGGCATCGCTAAAGAGCGACTAACGGCAAAGGGTTATGGAGAATCTCAACCTGTAACTATTACAAAAAAACTAAACAAACTATATCCTCAATTTCCTGAAGGGACTATTCTTAACGAGGAATTCATAAATACCCTATCGGAAGAAGATATTGAGGTTGCCAACCAAATAAACCGCAGAACAGAATTCAGAGTTACCGCAATAGATGCAGGCTTATTATAAAAACCATCCACAGAAGATTATTGTGAAACAACACTATAGAGTATTCGTGTTCGACTAATATTTAAAATATCGCACCATAAAAAATATTTGATAAGATATTTGAATAATGTCGGACTCACGCGTGTTCCTACTGCCTAATCATTTTTTCAGGGCAAGGCATAGCTGTCTGCAAAGACGGATAAACAGAGATATAGATTTCGCGTCTTTCAGACGCATAACAATGTTTGTCAAGAGCCCGTCGAACAACATACTTATTTGAATAATATCAGACACACAATCTGAAGCAAACCTTAAAAGTTAGACAAAAAACTTTGGGGATTAACTTCATAATTAACAATTATTGGTGTCCGGTAAAAAAATTACAACAAATATATTTGATTGTCAATTAATACATTAAGAATGTTCTTATTAAGTAGGGCTTGTACTATTATTAGAAATCTATATGATAGACACATTAGTCAGAAACTTATAATTTTTTAATATTACTCTGACTCAAATACGTCTTTATTTCTCTTTTTGATTTTTATCGGACAGCAATAATTAACAATATAAATTGCACAAATGGCATAAAAAAATTGGGTAGTTGCTTGCGCAACTACCCAACTCGTTATATATCAGAATTTATTACCATTCTGAGTCATCAAGGAACATGTATGTTTTAGATCCTGTGAATGATCCATTTACTTTTCCATCAGAAACTTGCAAATCAAATGTCCACTCATCGCCTGAGATAGTAATTGTACCTCCTACGATATCGAAGATATCATTTGTTGGGTATTGGATTGTTCCTGTAAACTCAGAATCCACAGTATATACACCGTCACCAACCAATGGTACATCCAAAGAGATGGTAAATAGATCTGAAGCACCTTCCTCTGTATCGATGTAGTAAATACCTTCTTCTCCGAGATCAATCACATAGTAATCATCCCACTCAGGAGCATTCAAATCTGCATCAGCATTAACAGAACGTACAGAAACCTCTTTAGTTGCAGTTGCTGTGTAACCAAATGCATCTGTGATTGAAACTGTAATTGTTGCTAAACCATCAGATACTGCAGTGAAGTTACCATATGCATCTACTGTAACTACATCAGGATTGCTTGATACCCAAGTATATTCATCATCATTTACTTTGTATGATGAACGCAAAGTAGTTTTAATCTTGTCTGTTTCACCCGGAGCATACTCGTTTTTAGATGTTTGTAATTGAAGTTTATCTCCTTGAGCATTTTGGTCAATTCTCAATTTTGCAGTAATTTCCAAAGTAGCTGTTTTATCTTTAGATGTAGCAGTTACAATAACTGTTCCTGCGTGAGTAATTGATACCTCTGGAGTAATCTCCTCACCTGTTGTTTCATCAATTCCTGCCTGTTTAGCAGTTGCTACTGCACCATCTTTACACTCTACAGTAAAGACTGAAGGCCAAGGACCTGCTGACTCCTCAGGTAAGATGTAAGTATATAGAGGAACAGAACCTGCTGAAGTTTCTTGTGTCTCAATAACGTTTGCTTCAAGTGGGTCAGGACCGTCAACGAATACCACGCTCTCAACCTCTACTGAGTTACGGTCAATTACGTTAACCATAGCAGTAACTGTTTGTTTGCGATATTTCTCGTAGAACTCTTTATCCTCTTCACTCAATGAAGGATCATCTGCTTTGGGGTTCTCAATTGTAAACTCTACATTTGCCTCACCTGCTGCATTTACTTCAAACTCAAACTCAAATTGTTGAGTGTTTAGTTTTTGCATACCAATGTATTTTACAGGAGCATTCTCT
>JAZLBW010000050.1:0-1743 GCA_045613905.1 Candidatus Caccoplasma sp. | reverse complement strand
TATGTTCTTTTTTACTGCGCCTCCCGATATTGTTATGTTGCCTACCTCTCTTTTATACATGTTGGCTGAGACTTCGTATTGGTGGTCGCCATATGTGAGGAAGGTTGATACTCCGCCTTCGGCATCTACAGACATGGTTTTTCCGTCGATCAGCACCTCTGAATTTTTTGGTTCTACTATCAACGTTAAATAGTCTCCGCCATAATCTTGCTCTATGTGTGTTACTATCTTTCCTGTTTTCAGTTTCA
This sequence comes from Candidatus Caccoplasma sp., assembly GCA_045613905.1. Taxonomy (GTDB): domain Bacteria; phylum Bacteroidota; class Bacteroidia; order Bacteroidales; family G3-4614; genus Caccoplasma_A. Next base: position 1,495 of record JAZLBW010000050.1, on the reverse strand, counting down.
TCAGGTAGGTTTTACCCGATTGTATGGGAGTTGGGTAGTAATAGTCGCGTAGAGTTCCCAATTCAGCATGTTGAATGGTTATCTTTTTTGCCCCTTCGGGTACATATACCCAAACCTCGCCTATTTTATAAAGGGGGTCGCCTACCAAGCCTATCATTCCTCCATCGAAGTGCAGACCCTTGGCTGTTGTCTCTATCTTTATCAGTGCCGCATTTTTTCGGGTGTTTTGGTCGAATCGTTGTGTTCCTTCAATATTGGCAGTTAAATCGTGTGGCAACAGGCTGAAACTTTCCACCACCATGTTTTGTGCCTGTAGGCAAAATATTGTTGTGAGGAATAGTAGTATTATATGCAGTCTCTTCATCGGGTTTATATATTTCGGTTTTATATTGTTTGCAAAGTTATGACAACAAAGATAATAGTTTCGCGTCTTTCAGACGCATTACATGGTAATATTTTTTTCCGTAGGTTTAAAACCTACGGCTATTGAATGGCAAACAATGTTTGCCACAGGTCTTTGCAGACCATATTGTTACTTTCTTTATTTGTTGTTATATTCTTTTTTGGGTTCGCATAACTCCGCTTTTACGAGCTACCGCTCGCGGGGGCGGAGTTACGCTTCTTCTATTTGCATGTTTCTTATAAATTCTAACAACTAAAAACTTACAACTAACAAAGCCACGAATAAGCGCATTTTAAGGTAATTACAGAGTAATTAAAATTGACTAAATGTCTATTTGTGCCTTAAAATGGGGCATACAAGGTATTTGCGAGGCAAATAGGATTAACTGAATGTTAATCCGACCGCAGTATGGGGAGCATATTCCCATATGCGACGGAGGGAATCAGTGCTCTGTGCGACGGGGTCGAGCAAAGCTATACTTGCATAAACTTTGCCGAGCGTGAGTGGGTTCGAGAGATGAATATCTCTCAACTGAATTAAATGCCATAGCATTTAATTTTACTCGCAAACCGCGCGGACAGGTAGCCCGAGGTAACGGTAGGCGCGGTTCCTGTCCACGCTTCTCGAATTGAAGTACAAGTAGTAGGCATTGTGGCTGTTGTACGTGTAGAGCGAACTCGACCAGTAGCCGTCGTCGTCGCCTGCATCGCTGAGAGTGACGTCGTAGCGATAGCCCGCCGCAGGAAGAAATATGGAGTTAGCATTCTTTTTACTTGTTACTTTATATCCGTTTACTCCGTTTTGAGTGGTCCATTTCCAGGTGCAGTTTGAACTGTTTCTTAACTCATCTTGTTCGGCTTTGGTTGGCATTCTCCAATTGCCGCCCCAATTTACATGAGCGGCATCTGCTGATAAAGGCAAAGTTGAGGGATTTGAACTATATTTATAATCTGTATCACTATATGAACTTTTTGTTGTAGTCTCTCCCCAAGCAAAGTAATCGCCATACTCTTCAGGTGTGTTTGCTCCTACATTACATGTTGCCCATTTGACTGATAAGCCAAGGTCAACATATTCGTGAGCGTTGTGTGT
>JAZLBW010000049.1:0-2719 GCA_045613905.1 Candidatus Caccoplasma sp. | reverse complement strand
TTTACAGTCAACGCGAGCAATAATCCCATCAATATATTAACGAACTTGTTCACTTGTCTTTCCAAATCTTCTTTCTCTTTGTTGATAATCTAATATAGCTTGGTAAAACTCTTCATTCGTAAATTCAGGCCATAAACAATCAGTAAAATACAATTCTGTATATGCCAACTGCCACAACAAGAAATTACTTATTCGTAGCTCACCACTTGTACGTATGAGCAAATCTGGGTCGGGCATTTGAGAAGTTGTCATGTTAGCAGATATAATCTCTTCATTGATATCTTCTACTAATATTTTACCATCTCGCACCCCAGATGCTATATTTTGTACAGCTTGAATAATCTCCCAACGAGCACTATAACTTAAAGCAATAACCAAGCGCAACCCTGTATTAACACTAGTCTCTTCAATACATGCTTGGAACTTCTTTTGCGCATTATCTGGTAATCTTTGCAAGTCACCGATCGTTAGCAACTGAATATTATTCTTCATCAAAGTAGGAGTTTCTTTAGCGATGGTATCTACAAGCAAAGACATCAACGCATCTACCTCCTCTTTAGGACGATTCCAATTTTCGGTTGAAAAAGCATACAATGTTAAATAACTTATACCTAGTTCGGCAGCAGCCTCAGCTATACAATGAACAGTTTCCACACCCTGCCGATGGCCAAACATACGAGCCATTCCTTGACGTTTAGCCCATCTGCCATTACCATCCATGATAATTGCCACATGACGGGGTATTCGTTCTATTTGTATTTGCTCTTTTAAACTCATATTCTATCTAATCTTCGCAATGCAAACACACATCACCTTTCTTCCAAAATTCAAAAACAAGGCCAATAGTCATAGATGACGTAAGGTCATTATTCATTATGTTACTTCCGTTCAATTCGTAGGAATTATCTAACTCAGGATTTCCCTCTATTCTATCTCCGATAGAAGTTATATACACTTGCTGTTGCCAAACTGCTTGCAATTGCCACCGATTAGCGAACATCCACTTTACACCTATTCCTAGCGGAACATATGCAGAGATTGGTTTAGTCTCATCCAACTTACTTTTTTTATTGAGCGATATGCCAGCACCTAAAAATAAGAACGGAGTTATTGGCTTAACGCGCAAGTCATAAGGATGCCTTCCGAAGCGAAAAAAGTTAAACTCCGCAGTCGCATCAATATTTGTGATAGGGATATTATAGTCGCAACTTAAATATGTATATGTTACTTGCTGCCATTGACCTTTCGCCTGAATTGACCATCGTTGATCAAACTTATAACGCAACTGAGCACCAAAGACCTCCCTTATGTTCGCAAAACTATTTGTTTGTTGATCTAATTTATCAAAATCAAAAACACGTGCACACTCTCCCACATAATACGAACCTCCGATCTGCAAGCCAGCTTCGCAGTTATATAATGAAAATTCCGCAAATGACCTAATTGGGCAGAACAACCCAATTAAAACCAAAACAGAAGTAGTATATATCCAAAGCAGTCTATGCACTAGTATTCAATAATCAAACCTTTATACGTTTGAGTGAAATTGAAAATAACACCAAAGGTCAACATAACATTATGACTATTTCCTATCACACTTTTGCCCGCATATGCTTTTACAAGATCCTCATACTTTGGTCGCGCGTCAAAGTTTAATTTTTGCTTCTCCGCCTCTACTCGAGAAGGTTCCCAATCTGATTTCTTTAACGTAATATCTGCTTTATTAGTATACGTTGCACCATAAAGATCAACCATTTTATCCTTCCCCAATACATATAAATCGTATTGACAAGCAAATCGTATCTGCCAGTTACCCGTCAAACGCAGTTTTACACCCAAACCAAATGGCACATACATCGCTGCTGACATACCGTCGTTCTTAGCTGATATCAAAGGATATGCAGTATTATATTTTGCCGAACCATCTGCTCCAGATTCATAACGGAATGTTGATGTTTTATTATACATCGCCACTCCTAAACCAAGAGAGACATATGGAGCCAGAGTGTAAACGTCACCACGTCTATAGAAACCATATTTCAATAAGTTAAACTCCGTTGTTAGATCAACGTTACACATGTTGTTGTAGAAAGAATATCTTTCTGTATTTACAGTCTCAAAAAACAACAAGCGTTGGGCCATTGCCTGCGCCTGAATACTCCAACGTTCATCAAAGTTACAGCGCAACATACCTCCAAATGTCTCCATTGCTGGTATATTCCACTCGGGGAACCAACCATTTTGGAAAGCTCTAGACACACCTTCAATAGGTTCCCTATTACTCCACGCAAAGCCCACACCAGTTTGAACACCTATCTCAAACATCTCAACCTTAGCCTCAACCTGAGCGACTGAAATAGATGAAAATACAACTAGCACTAACACCAAAAATGACTTGATTTTTTTCATATACTATCTTTCTTATCAGTTTAAATTTTATCCTATTGACCTGCAAAGGTACTACTTTTTTTTGACATACGCAAATTATTTTTTGAATAAAATTCGGAAAGCATCCGTAACACGGCCAACCTTCACAATTTCTATATTCAATCCCGTTATATCACAATCTTGTCCATCAGGAACTATAATACGCTGAAATCCAAGCTTTTCCGCCTCCTTAATTCGTTGAGATAATCGATTAATTGGACGAATTTCTCCAGACAATCCAACCTCGCCAGTAATACATATTTTTTCATCTAATGCCAAGTCCATATTAGAC
>JAZLBW010000048.1:0-21748 GCA_045613905.1 Candidatus Caccoplasma sp. | reverse complement strand
TTTGCAGGGGCTGTGGAACTCGCTTACGCTCAAACAGTCCTCGCCCTATTTCTGCAAACTTCAGGGCTTTCACTCTGTTTTATAATGGTGCGATTAATTTTTTAATATTACTCTGACTCAAATACGTCTTTATTTCTCTTTGTGATTTTTACCGGACACCAATAATTGTTATTGACTTCCCAAATACAAAAAGTACATACCTAACAGCACGAGAGCCAAGTCGATACTCTTTTTACGGATGTTTTTCTCTTTAAAAAAGAGCGCGCCACCGATGAATGCCACCACAACTCCACTTCTGCGACTCATTGACACGACAGAAATCATGGAATCGGGGAACGACAAGGCATAGAAGTAGATAAAATCGGCAGCAACAAGGAATAGCGACACCATAAGAATTGCAGGAGTCCAACGGAACGGAGTGGTGTTTTTGCGATTGGGATACCACATAAACATCAGCACCAGCGCCATCAAAGCCATTTGGTAATAAGTGTACCAAACCTGTACGGTCATTCGGTCAAAACCATGCGTCATCAAATATTTATCGTATAGTCCGCTGGCTGCCCCTGCAATGGTGGCAAGCACAATAAATAGAATCCACTTGTTGTGTTTAAAGTTAATACCTTCGCTTTTGCCACTCCACGACAGCATCAAAAACGAAGTTATGGCAAGCGTAACTCCAATCCATTGGTAAAGATTAAGTTGCTCGCCAAATATGAGCATTGCACCCAAAAGTGTCAGCACAGGCTGACTCGCCTTTATTGGCGAAGCAATGGTTATGGGCAAATGCTTTATGGCAAAGTATGCAAGAATCCACGAGGTTAGCACAATCACAGCCTTCAACATCACATAAAGATGTTGTCCCATGGGAACTTGAGGAACATAAAACATAGTCTGTTGCATTGCATCGGGAGCAACTCTCGAAGCAACTATAACAGGTAAAAACAACAAACTGCAAAACATGGTGTTTAAGAACAAAACCGGGATGACGGCATTGTTTTTTAAAGCAGTTTTCTTAAAAATATCATACACGCCCAATAGCGAAGCCGATATAAATGCAAGTATTAGCCACATGTGTTTTAAAGATTTAGGAGTGCGAAATTAAATAATTTTTTGTTTTTATTGAGAGTTTTACTGTTGCCAACTATCTTTTATTTTAATAACTTCGCACATTATTTATCATAAACAGAGTTTTATCATGAATTACGCAAGGCAATCAGCCCTTACCATCTTACTATCGCTCATCACTTTATTAACACATGCCGAGGGTTTTGACAATACTGCGGCAGGCTTTTTTGTTGCCATGCCCGACGAGGAGGCAGAATACCTCAACATGTCGTTAAAGAGCGAGATGGTTGAACTGTATAAAATTGGCACATCAAGCAAAACACGCAACCTGCTTGGAGGCGAGTCGTGGATTTCGCACATGGATACAACACGTATCGATGCAGTTCTTGCCACAGAAAAAAGTCTTATGACAATAAAAACATACGAGCAGAAAAAAGGCAAACAACTATATGCAGTTGTAAAAACCCTCTATACGCCAATAGCCGACAGCGAAATTCTGTTTTATAATGATAAAATGGAGAAACTCAACACAGAAAAGCTATTTGCCACCCCAAAGTTCAAAGACTTTTTTGCAAAACCATCCGACAAAGAGTTACGCAAGACAATGGATAGAATAACCATGATGTTCATAAAAATAGAAGTTTCGGAAGAGGGAAACCTTTTAGTAACCCTCGACGACATGTGGTTAGACGTCTTAGACAAGAACATCAGCAACAAATTAATGCAACTCAAGAAAAAAACTCCACTATGTTACAAATGGAGCAAAAAACAATTTAAATTGATTGAAAGTTAGGCTTTAAGCCATTATTTTTGAAATTTTGATGTTTATTTTTCATTAAATGGGCTGTTTTTGACATTTTTTTTTGCCGAACGAATAAAAATGTCTATATTTGCAACCCAAAATGGAAAATATTCCAACTTGCAGAAAAAGAAATAGTAAAAAAATAAAAAGTTAAAGAAGATGACTAAAGCAGAGATTGTATCGGAGATTTCAAAATCTACCGGCATTGAGAAGGCGATTGTATTGACTACTGTTGAGAAGTTTATGGCTTCAGTTAAAGATTCGTTAGAGAATGGAGAGAACGTATATTTGAGAGGTTTCGGAAGCTTTATCGTTAAAAAGAGAGCTAAAAAAACAGCACGTAACATTTCAAAAAATACAACAATCATTATTCCTGAGCACAACATTCCCGCATTTAAGCCTGCTCAATCGTTTGTAAATAAAGTAAAATAAAAACACTTTAAATTTATAATAAGATGCCAAGCGGTAAAAAAAGAAAAGGCCATAAAATGGCTACACACAAACGTAAAAAAAGATTACGTAAGAACAGACACAAGAAGAAATAATAGTCGCTGAATATTTTTGTCGGCCTTTGGCGCGTAAAAGTATCAGACAGATTATTAAGTCGCAAGAGCGACATTTTCTGAGATGTGAAGAAAAAAATCAAAGGACTAAAATCAGCAACGATGTTGTTCTTTGATTTTTTTACATATAGGGATTTAGTGGTATCAGAGGATACCATATACCCTATATCTATTTTGAGAGAAAAAATTGTTATAGTACTATATCTCAACACAGTTTGGGATATAGAACTTGAGCAATAAAAAATACAATGTATAACTATAAACGATTTTTTAGACGTGGCAACAACAGAATTAGTAGTTGACGTGCAGCAAAAAGAGGTTTCGATTGCACTGATGGAAGACAAACGTCTTGTAGAGTTGCAAAAGGAGTCGAGCGGAGTATCGTTTTCGGTAGGCGATATATATCTTGCACGCGTCAAAAAAACAATGCCGGGTTTAAATGCTGCGTTTATAGATGTAGGATACAGTAAGGAAGCATTTCTTCACTATCTTGATTTAGGCGAAAACTATCTAAGCATCAAGAAGTATCTGAAACAGATAACTTCCGATCGCAAAAAACAGCCCGAGTCGATATCGAAGTTTAAGAAGCAACCCGAACTCGAAAAGGAAGGAGCAATTGAAGGCGTACTTAATGTAGGAGACGAAATTTTGGTGCAAATAACCAAAGAACCAATCTCAACAAAAGGACCGCGTTTAACAGCAGAAATAACCATCCCCGGACGATTTTTGGTGCTTGTACCCTTTGGCGATAAAGTTTCGCTATCGCAAAAGATAAAATCAAACTCCGAGCGCACACGACTAAAGCAACTGATACAGAGCATCAAGCCCCAAGGATTTGGAGTAATAGTACGCACAGTTGCCGAGGGCAAAAAAGTAGCCGAGCTTGACAACGAGCTAAAAACATTGGTAAAGTGTTGGGACGAAGCTATGCTAAAGGTACAGCGAGCAAAAATACCATCGTTGGTAAATGCCGAAACCTCTCGAGCAGTAGCAGTTTTACGCGATTTATACAACCCGTCGTTCGAGAACATCTATGTAAACGACAAGGAGACCTTCGCCGAAATTGAGAATTATGTGAGTTTGATTGCACCCGAAAGAAAAGGCTTTATAAAACTCTACACAGGAGAGTTGCCTATCTTCGACAACTTTGCCATAACAAAGCAGATAAAATCATCGTTTGGCAAAACAGTAGCAATAAAAAACGGAGCTTACCTTATTATTGAGCATACCGAAGCCCTTCACGTAATAGACGTAAACAGCGGACCACGCTCAAAGGCCGATGGACAAGAGGAGAACGCCGTTGAAGTTAATTTGGCGGCAGCCGAAGAGATAGCTCGCCAATTGCGATTACGAGACATGGGGGGAATCATAGTGGTTGACTTTATCGATATGGACAATGCCGATAACCGTCAATTAATCTACGACCGAATGCGAGAACTGATGTCAACCGACAGAGCAAAACACAACATATTGCCTCTGACAAAATTTGGTCTGATGCAGATAACTCGCCACAGAGTAAGACCTGTGCTCGATATTGCTGTAACCGAGAACTGCCCCGTATGCTACGGAAAAGGCAGAATAAACTCATCAATCCTGTTTGTTGACAGATTGGAGGAGAAGGTAGCCTATCTTGTAAAAAAGATGAAGGTAAGACGGTTCTCGCTACATTTGCATCCTTACGTAGCCGCATATCTAAACAGCGGCATATTCTCGCAGAAGATGAAGTGGAAATTCAAATACTCACTCTTCTTCAAAATCATACCGAACCAATCGCTCGCTCTGCTTGAATACAAAATTTATGATAACAAGCGAAACGAAATAGACCTAAAAGACGAGATTGAAGTTAAACTATAACACAATCTCTCAACAAAAAGCAACGAGCAAGGAAATAGAAAATTAACAGAGGTTGTCTTATCTCCGCAAGAGAAAAGGCAACCTCTGTTTTTTTTTACAAATAAGAAACTATTTGAATGTTATTGTAAAATCTTCCCTTTGCCAAATAGAGATATGATATGGTTCGAGATACACGAATTGGAATTTGCACACCAATTCAAACTCAACTTGTCCTATCATCAATCAAGGCACACTACCGGAACGCTGTTTATCTTAGCAGGTGTTCCGATGGAGAGTATCCCCAAGATGATGGGACATACAAATATTCGTACGACTCAGAGATATGCGAAAGGTACCGATGCAAAAATTTCGGAAGATATGGATAAGTTGATGGAGAAAGAAGTAAAGGAATAGAGCTTAATCGATAAAATTTATCATTTTAACATTTATAATCGACAAAATTTGTATATTTGTAAAAACTTAAACTACAAAATTTGTATGACAAGTAAAGTAGACATTACAAAGGAAATAACATTTGCATCATCAGATTCAAATGTTTCAAGACAAATTTCATTGATGGAGAAAGCAGGGAAACTACGTAAGATTGCCCCTCGTTTATATACATCAAATACTATCGATAGTTTTGAAAACATTGTAAGAAGAAATATCATAGATATTCTCGTATGGCGTTATCCGGATGCTGTAATAAGTCATAGGAGTGCTAAAGAAATGCGTCCTACAGCAGATGGCAATTTTTATATGACAACAACATACAGCAAAAAAGTTACAGACTTGCCAGGAATAACAATAAATCTATTAAAAGGTCCTGCTGCCGATGAAGGCGACTTACCATACAATGGTATTTATATTTCAGGAGAATATAGATGGATGCTTGAGAATATGCAGACCTCGCGAAAAGGTGCTGAAAATTCTAAGTCTTTACCTATTGGAGAAATAGAGAGTAAATTGGAAAAGATTCTCTTGATGGGAGGAGAAGACAAACTTAACGAGTATCGTGATAAATTAAGAGCGACATCCGAAAGGTTAGATATGTCAAAAGAGTTTGAGAAAATCAATAAGATAATATCTGCTTTATTGGTCACTCACTCTTCAGATGTTCTTACTACTCCATCTGCCAAAGCGCTGTCCGCAGGTTTGCCTTTTGATGCAGGAAGAGGCGAATTGTTCGAGATTCTATTTCACTCAATAAAGGATGAGTATTTTGTTGAACGAGCAAATCGTAACAAGGACGAAGATTCGTTCCGTCTTTTCTCATTCTTTGAGAGCTACTTCTCAAATTATATCGAAGGTACAGAGTTTGAAATTGACGAAGCCAAACAGATTGTAGATTCCGGTATTCCTATTCCTCGTCGTGATAAGGACTCTCACGATATACTTGGCACATTCCGAGTTTTATCAAACCGTGCAGAAATGAATCGTGTGCCAAACTCGATTGAAGAATTGTATTCAATACTACAATCTCGACATTCAATACTTTTAAGTGGTCGTCCTCATTTAGAACCAGGTATTTTTAAGACGAAGAATAATAGAGCCGGAAATACCGAGTTTGTCGATTATCAATTGGTAAAAGGCACATTGAATTTTGGATACAAGTATTATTCAGCACTTAAAGACCCCTTTGCTCGTGCAATTTTTATGATGTTTATGATTAGCGAGGTACATCCATTCAACGATGGAAATGGAAGAATCTCACGCATTATGATGAATGCGGAACTTGTACGAGCAGAACAAACAAGAATAATAGTCCCAACCGTTTTTAGAGAGGACTATATATTAGCATTACGTAAACTGACACGACAGAAAGACCCAAGCGCATATATAAATGTGATGGTCAAACTGCAAAAATTTAGTGATAACTTGTATGGTTCTGACTTTACTGAATTAAAAGAGTATCTACGTGCTTGTAACGCATACGAAGAACCGTCACAGGCAAAATTGGAGATTATAGATAGAATTATTCAATGATAATCTACAAAATTTATCATTTTAACATTTATAATCGACAAAATTTGTAGGCAAGGACGATTTTGGGAGTTTTAGTAGAAAAAATTTTGTAGTTATGACTATTATACCCGTCAGGGCTTATTCCCGTTGCGGTCCACTAAGTTAGTACAGACTCTTCTGAAAGCGAAAAGGTCAAGAGGCAAGCCGTTTCGGACAGAATCTTCCTCCTACGGAGAGCAATCAACCCGAAAACCTTTCCCCTTCCACACCTGTACAACGGACGCTAACGGTAACGGGAACAAACAACTGACTGAAAGGTAATTAACAAGAAAAAGAACAGTGTACTGATAGACCTATAACTCAATGACCTAAATGTACGCTGTTACTGTTTCTACCCATAGGAGGGATATTTTTATCTTTCCAAAATAAAATTCAAACAGGTTCTTTCGAATGTTAAAAAATAAATTTTTATGAGATATTTATTAAAAATATAAAAAAATAGATATAAATTTGCAATACCTAGTCAGCCCACGGGGGTGGGTTGAGGGGATTTTTGATAATAGACGTTTACATTACGTTAATCTTCATCGTTCAAACTTCGCAACTTTGAAACCCAACAGAAGATACGGCAATGGTAACGTCCATGTGTGTGTTTATTCATAACTCATATGAATTGGACAGAAATGTTCAACGTGAGTGTTGTATAATCATTTGGCGTGGGCTGGCTACATTGCTTATCTTGTTGGGGGGCAATGCGAAGGCCTGAACGAAAGATGAGCAGAAGTACAACTCCCACGTCTTTTTTTTTGCATAACGCCTTCGAAATTGGCATTTTATAAATATACTGTTAGGAGAGTTGACAGTAACGATAAAGAATATTGTTAAACTCAAAACAGAATATTTATAATGAAAACGACATCTAAAATAGGCTCAATCTCTCGAGCACTATTATTCCCTATTATCATCTTCATAGCATCAACAACTGCTCTGTTCACAACATCATGCTCAGGAACAGATTTTGAAATATACTGCTCGATATACGGCAGCATAACAGACTACGAAACAGGCGAACGCCTCGAAAATGTAAGTGTCGTACTCTCCCCCACAAACAAAACTTTCAGAACAGAAACCGGAGGAACCTTCGTATTCGAAGACCTTGAAGCCGGAGAATACACCATAACCGTACAAAAAAGCGGATATAAACCAAACCGAAAAACTGTTACGGCAATAAGTGGAGAGGCCACAAATATTGACATACCAATGACAAAAATACCAGAATAATAAAATATCAAAGCTATGTTAAAGAAAATAGGATTAATACTCTTTGCAGGCGTAATGCTATTTGCCTGTTCAAAGGACATTGAAGAGGAATTGACAACGGGTGATATAGTAGGTAGCGTATCGGACAAAACGTCAGGAGAACCTGTCGCAACAGTAAATGTGGTTTTGCAACCCGGTGGTAAATCAACAGTAACAGGTTCTGACGGTACATTTAGTTATAAAGACCTTGCCCCCGGGACATATACCATTGAGATAAATAAAGAGGGTTACCTCCCTAACGACAAAGAAATAACAGTAGTGGCAGGCGAAACATCTCCCGCGCATCTTATGATTGAGCGCATGCCAGCAATAGTTACAGTTGACCGTAAGACATTGGATTTTGGTAACAGTAAAAGTTTAAATACAATGTCGTTCAGTATTGTAAACCGTACTTATGAGGACTTAGCTTGGAATATTGAGCAAAATTGTGAATGGATAACCGAGGTGAAGCCATCAAGCGGTGTACTTAAATACGGGAAAACAGAAAGTATAGTTGTAGTAATTGATCGTAGCAAATTTGAAGGTACGGAAAAAACATCATTGGTAGTAAGGTCATCTAACGGATATTCAGAGATAGAGATATTGGCAACCTCGGGCGATATACCAAAGTTGGAAATGTATGATGCAACAGAAGTAAGAGCGTACTCCGCAACATTAAATGCCGAAGTAACATTTGTAGGCAAGCCCGAGTATATTGAGCGTGGATTTGTATATGGAACAACAGTAAATCCCACAACAGAGAGTAATTTGGGAAAAGTAACCGTTCCTAAAAATAGTACTGCAAAATATAATGCAACAATAGAGAATCTTAATATAAATACCTCATATTATGCAAGAGCATATGCAATAACAGCATTGGGGACAGCATATAGTTCTGTCAATAAAGTATTTACCACACACGCAATATTACCTGAGGTAACAACATTAGAGCCTACAGATATTGAAGGTACTACTGCTACTTTTAAAGGTACAATAGTTTCGGGAGGAGAACCAGTATATAATGAATGTGGTTTTGTATATGGAACATCGCCCAATCCCACGATAAATGACAATAAAGTAATAAAGGAGACATCAGGGGAAGGAACTTTTACCTTGTATAAGACGGGGTTGCCCAATAAAACTTATTACGTTCGCGCTTATGCTATAAATGAAGCAGGTATAGCATACGGAGAAAATGTTGAAGTTACATATCTTCCATACGTAATTATCCCAAATTCAAATCTAATGGTACAAAAGGAGGATTTAGGGGATATGGAATGGGACGATGCCAATAGAGCATGTAACAATTCTGTGGTAGGAGGATTCTCTGATTGGAGATTACCCACTTTGGATGAATTATCTCTTATATATCAAAATAAGCAGTATATAGGGAATCTTAGGAATAGTTCTTACTGGACAAGTATCTTCGAGAGGGAATATCGCGGTTACACTTATTATTGGGAAATGAACCTTGACAATGGTTCTTCAGGCTCTTCCGCGGATTATTTTGATTATTATGTCCGTGCCGTACGCACTGTAACCAAATAGAGAATCCATAGCATACAAAACAAACACATAAAAAGAGATAGAATAAAATAACCTATTGTTCAATTATTTAAAATTTATGATTATGAAAAAAATGTTTTTAGCAGTTGCAATCTTAGGTATTGTAATTTTGAGTTCATGCACAACAGTTCAACCAGTAGCTCAAACACAAGCTTCACAAAATCCCTTTGGACAAACATTCAAATTGCCTTGTGCTGAATATGATACAAAAACTGAATTCGCAGCAACAGGAATTTACAGAGGTAGCATGAACCAAAAAGGTCAATTGCAAGCGTATGCATTACAAAATGCACAACAACTTGTAAGAATGAAAGCAAAACATGCTTACAAAGGAATGGTTAGCGATTATTCTTCAAGCATAGGAAATAATCAAGGAAATGATATTGAATCTAAGATTCAAATGGCAGGAGATCAAATGATTGATGTTATCCTTAACGATACTGAGGCAACATGCGTTGAATTTGGCGCTGTACAAGCAGATGGACATATTGAATGTTATGTTGGAATTAGAGTTTCAAAACAAGAAATAGCAGAAAAAGTGTCAAAAACAGTTGCGAACAAACTTTCTGAAGAAGAAAAAATGCGAATTGGTTTTAACGAAGAGCAATATCGCGAAAAAATGGAGCAACGTATGCAACAATACGAAGAGAAAAATAAATAAATAAATGATGAGATATTTCACATTAACACTATGCATTTTGTCCTTGCTTTTTGCAGGACAAAATGCATTATCTCAAGAGCGACCTGATTGGGTAAAAGGCTATTTTGAGGAGTCTAAAAATTCGTATATAGAGGTAGTGAGTGGTGAGGCATACAACCTTGAAGAGGCCAAGACAAAAGCCATTCAACAAGTTATTGCTCGACGAAGCTTAACAACCGGAACCTCAGCTAAGGTTACTCTTAAAGGAGGGAACATAGAAGTAAGCGACCATCATGATTTGATTATTAGTGCAAGAATATTGGATGAGTGGAGTGAAACTACCTATTCTAATATGCAAAAAGTGTATCTCTTGGTGCAAACTGCAAAAAATCCCACATATAATATGGAGCCTGTAACGGTCAGTGAAAAATACCCATTTTCATGGAAAGTATTTGTCCCCGGTTTAGCTCAAATAGATAAGGGCAGTATTGCAAAAGGTAGTATTATTATCGGCTCTGAAGTTTTATGTGTTGGCGGAATCGTAATTTCTGAATGCATGAGAGTAAAGAATATGAACAAAATAAATAGCACAAAAAATGCAGACCATAAGAAATACTATAATGATATTGCCAATAATTGGACTATTTCTCGCAACTCATTTATTGTAGGAGCGGCAGCAGTATATTTATGGAATATTATAGACGGAGCCGTAGCAAAAGGGAAAAAACATATTCTTATTGGAAGTGCAGGATTAAGAATTTCGCCTTATGCCGATTTACATTCAGGGGGATTAGCTTTGAATTTAAATTTTTAATAACAATCTTAGGCTGACATTACATTAAACATTAATACAAAAATTTTATTATTGGTATGAAAAAATTTTTATCATTCCTATTGATATTACCAATGCTTATTAGCTGTTCAGAAGATGAGGTTGATTTGTATGGCGACATTTACGGAAAGATTATTAACACAGAAACAGGCTCTCCTATTTCGGGAGCAGAAGTTACTCTAAGCCCCGGTAATAGTACAAAAATTACGGGAGAAGATGGAATATACGAGTTTATTGACCTTGAAGCAGGTCAGTATTCCTTAGCTGTTAAGGCTAACGATTATGTGTATAATACTCGCATGGTTGAAATTTTTGCAGGAGAAAAAGTATCTTGCGATATTTTAATGACAAAAAAGAGCGAAATTCAAGATTTAGGCATTGAGCCTCAGTTGTTGGATTTTGGCACTGTTTTAACAGAAAAATCGTTGACTATAACCAACTACGGTTCTACTCCTACAGATTGGTCGCTCAATTTAGGAAACAATAATTCATGGCTTTCTGCCGATCCTAAAATGGGAACCATTGCGGGTGGGAAAAAACAGACTATTACATTCTCTATCGACCGCTCTATTGTAACTGCCGAAAAGAATGTAACGGCTCAATTATTGGCATTTGGAAATAGCTACCCCATAAATATAGTATGTAATCATGAAAGCACAGAGGGTAAATTGCAGGTTTCAAAAACCTCTCTCGATTTTGGAGATGATTTGGAAACTGTTACTTTTACTATTGCTAATATAGGTAATGCTCCAATTGATTGGAAAATAAAGGGTTTGCCTGCTTATCTGTCGGTATCGGCAAGCAGTGGAACATTATCGTCGGGAGGGACTAAGATTATCTCTGTTATGCTCGACAGAAGCGCTACCACAGAAAATGTTAATACTGCCATAGTAGTTTCGGACGGAAAGAACGAAACCTCCATCTCTGTTACTGCTCAAAAGTCTGAGGGTAAATTGCAGGTTTCAAAAACCTCTCTCGATTTTGGAGATGATTTGGAAACTGTTACTTTTACTATTGCTAATATAGGTAATGCAACAATTGATTGGAAAATAAAAGGTTTGCCTGCTTATCTGTCGGTATCGGCAAGCAGTGGAACATTATCGTCGGGAGGGACTAAGGTTATCTCTGTTATGCTCGACAGAAGCGCTACCACAGAAAATGTTAATACTGCCATAGTAGTTTCGGACGGAAAGAACGAAACCTCTATCTCTGTTACTGCTCAAAAGTCTGAGGGTAAACTACAAATCTCTAAAAGTACTTTTGATTTTGGGTCTGATGTTAATGAGATAACTTTTTCTATCTCAAACATAGGTAATGGCTCGCTTGTTTGGTCGTTTAAAAACCTTCCAACATATATCAACATTTCAGAATCTACAGGCACTTTAGCTTCGGGAGCTACTAAATTTTTGATTGCCAGAATCAACAGAGATGCCATTTCTGCCGACGTAAATAAAATGGCTATTATTTCGGACGGAAAGAATGAGCTTCCTATTAACATTATTGCAACTAAGGTTCAAAAATGGGCAGAGATGGTTATTTCTCCAAAATCTATTTCGTTTGGAGAACTCTCTACTTCAAGAACTTTCACTATTGAAAATGTTGGAAACGAAACTTTGTCTTGGACAATTGAGGGTGATACTCCTTCGGCTCTCACCGTCACTCCAAGGTATGGCTCTGTTGCTCCAAATTCGTCACAAATGGTTACTGTTAATCTCAACAGAGACAACATATCCACATTGTTCAATGCTTCTATTTATGTATCGGATGGCTCAAATACTCAAACTGTTTCGGTAACAGCAACAAAACCCATTGTGGAAGACTACTCTACTGCAACAATCCAAAGTTGCGATTACAGGGTAGAGGCAACTATTGTAAGCTGTAAAAGAAATGCCGATCAGGTAACTTTTAAATATAAATTAAAGAATATTGGCTTGGGTGATGTCAGGGATTTCAGAATATATCCACCAAGCTCACACTCTTTAATTTCCGGAGGTTATCTTTCTGTTATCACAGATAACCTTGATAATATGTATCCTTATCCCGCAATGAAATTCTCAACCAAATCTGTTGCTTCTTCATCATGGCAAGGTGTTCTTTCATCGGAATTTTATGAGGGTATTCCATATCCCGGAGAGGTAACAATAACAGGAGTGCCGGAATCGGCAACTAACATTACCGTAATGTTGGGAGTATTTGTGTATAATCATTCTACCGATATTACAAGTAGAAAAATTTACTTTAAAAATGTACCAATCTATTAATTTAGATTATTGTATATAACTCACGACAGAGTAATGTCAGGGGCTTGTTCTTTAACATAGAACTACCTCGTTTGCAACGGAAAGAGGTTGTTTTATCTCCACAAGAGAAAAGGCAACCTCTGTTTTTCAATTTAACACATTGTTTAACAGATTAAAATATACGATTATGAAAAATTTATTTGTGGGAGTATTAATACTAATGGCTACAGTAATTTACTCATCATGTGCATCAAGCAAAAAGGCGGAATCAGCCAAAGCAAAAACAGAGGTTCAAAAGGGAAATTCAAGTCGTTTTGAAGAACTTAAATCGCAAGCCACTAACAAATTAAGAGGAATAGGCGAAAGTAGAGGCTTTGACATGAATATGGTAGTAAGTCAGGCAAGCATGGACGCAAAGATGGACATTGCAAAACAGATAAAAAATGCAACTACGAATGCAAAAAAACATGTAATTACCTCTTATCAATTAAATGAGAATGAGAATTCCAATGTATTTACATCAATTAACAGCACAATTCCCGAAGCAATAATTATTGACAGGGCATTCATGACAGACAAAAAATTATGTATGGCAATATTGTGTATTGAATTGGTGTCAACAGTAGATGAACTAAAAATAACGCTATCAAAAGAGGTGGTTGAAGAGTTATACAAGAACTATCCGGAACTCCCAATTGAAGATAAAGATAAAATAACAAAAATGGTTGAAGAAAACATTTCGTTTGCAAACACAAAACAATAATTCAAACTAAGAAGCTGCTTGAATGTTATTGTAAAATACTTTTGTTAGCTCTTAACTCCCTAATAACCACCAATGTGATCTAATAATCTTCCTTGTAATCTTTCAGTAAAATTTGAAGTTTCTTTCGGGCATAGAATATTCTGCTCTTAACAGTTCCTATGGGTAGATTCATGAAAGTTGCAATATCTTCATATTTGTACCCTGTAAGATACATTGAGATTGGGATGCTATAGATACTTGCAAAAGATGATAAGGCCTGGTTAATATCTTCGAGAGTACGGTTTACATCCTGTACTCCCAGGCCCGATTCATGAGGGATGTTTATAGAATACCGGTCTATGCTATAATCATCCAACGAGCAAATGCGAGTCTCTTTGTGGCAGTTATTTATGAAAGTGTTTTTCATAACCATACAAGCCCACCCTCTGAAGTTGTTGTCATGAACATACTTATCCCTGTTGTCGAGTATTTTGAGTGAGGTATCTTGCAACAAATCTTTTGCTCTTTCAGTGTTACAAGTAAGTTTATAAGCATACCGATATAAATGTCCCTGAATTTTCAATAATTCATCTTCGAAACTATCTTCTTCGTCGTTATTCATCTCTCTTTCTTTTTTTTTTGCTATTGTGTAATAACAAATAAGTGCAGGAAATGTTCACAAAAAAATTAAGAATACCTCTTTTCTATGTACTATTTTTTTGATAAATATTCGCTGACCTCTAATATCTTTGTTTCCATAACAGCAAAGATACTATTTTGGAGAGATTATTCACACCTTTTTGCTACTGAGCCCAAATAGTCACGATAAATTGTCCTACAATTAAGGTTTAAGGAGTTTGCTTTTAATAAACTTAGTTTTGCAGTTAAGGCAAACCCAATCAGGAGAGATTATTTCATTTACAGCAACCCCCATATTTAAGGCTATAGTTATCAATTATTTCAAACACAAATATAAGCTCTTAAAAACAATATAAGGAACAATCTATAAAAAATAAAATAAGAAAGAGGCTGACTAAAAAGGCTCTTTTGTCGTTATGCTTGTCTCCAAAATCCTCATTTACGATTAGTAAACTGCGGTTTTGGAGTCTTCGCAAGCCTAAAAATAGCTCTTTTTATTCAACCCTTAGACAAGAGAGGGTGACCCGTTTTCCTTTTGGGTCACCCTCTTCATATATTAAAAAGAGATTCTACAAAGATTACTTATTTTCGTATGGCTTCTCGTATGCGGGAATATCAACAAGTTTTATTCCAAACATAAGTGCCGAATAGGGAGGAACTCCTGTTTTCTCCAACTCGCCATAGCCAACATATGCGGGTATTATAACCTCACAGCTATCGCCAACCACCATATTTGTCAGAGCCATGGCAAAACCTTGCACTGTGGCAGAGAGCTTAATGGTTGTAATGCTATCGACATACGAATATGTCGAATCAAACGGAGTTCCATCATAAAGAGTACCCTTATAGATAACATCCACATAGCTTGTATAAGTAGGGTTTACGGTGCCTGAGCCTTTTTTTAGTTTCTTCATTAGCACCACACTTCCCTTATCCCAATCGGGGCTTATTCTCGCATATGCATACGTTCCATCGGCATTAAGCTCCTCGGCCTTTAACTCAATGTACGCATCATTGGCCTTACGCCAATCTTTATACTTCTCCCAATTGCTCTCATCTTTTTTGCACGATGCGAGTGCAATAAGCACTCCCATCGCAACAAACAATATATGTGGTAATCTCTTCATCCGTTTATTAATCTTGAGCTATTTTCTTTAGCAACGATTTGAATGATACTTGCTCGCTGATAAGGTTTTTGATGTCGCTGATAGCGATACGCTCTTGAAGCATGGTGTCGCGGTAACGAACAGTTACTTTGTTGTCAACAAGTGTATCGTGGTCAACAGTGATACAGAAAGGAGTACCTATTGCGTCTTGACGACGGTATCTCTTACCGATAGAGTCTTTTTCGTCGTACATGCACTTGAAGTCGAATTTAAGGTCGTTCATAATCTCGCGAGCCTTGTCTGGCAAACCGTCTTTCTTAACAAGAGGGAATACAGCAAGTTTTATTGGTGCAAGAGCAGCAGGCAATTTAAGAACTACGCGGCTCTCACCATTATCCAATTTCTCTTCGCAATAAGCAGCCGACATAACGCTCAAGAACATACGGTCAACACCAATTGATGTTTCAATAACGTATGGAACGTACGATTCGTTCAACTCAGGGTCGAAGTATTGAAGTTTTTTACCGGAATATTTCTCGTGGCTTCCAAGGTCAAAGTTTGTACGAGAGTGGATACCCTCAACCTCTTTGAATCCGAAAGGCATTTCGAACTCAATGTCAGTAGCTGCGTTAGCATAGTGAGCAAGTTTATCGTGGTCGTGGTAACGATATTTTTGGTCTCCCAAGCCAAGAGCTTTGTGCCATTTCAAGCGAGTCTCTTTCCATTTCTCAAACCACTTCAACTCCTCTCCGGGGCGAACAAAGAATTGCATCTCCATTTGTTCGAACTCGCGCATACGGAATATGAATTGACGAGCAACAATCTCGTTACGGAAAGCCTTACCAATTTGAGCAATACCGAAAGGAATGCGCATTCTACCTGTTTTTTGAACGTTGATGTAGTTTACGAATATACCTTGAGCAGTTTCGGGACGCAAATAAACTTTCATTGCACCGTCTGCAGTAGAACCCATTTCGGTAGAGAACATCAGGTTGAATTGACGAACATCAGTCCAGTTGCGAGTTCCGCTGATAGGACAAGTAATTTCGTAATCAACAATAATTTGACGCAACTCTGCCAAATCGTTATCGTTCATGGCTTTTGCAAAACGCTCGTGAAGTTCGTCGCGTTTAGCGGCAGTCTCCAACACGCGTGGATTTGTTTGACGGAACATCGCCTCATCAAAAGATTCCCCAAAGCGTTTAGCGGCTTTTTCAACCTCTTTATTGATTTTCTCGTCATATTTAGCCATTTGCTCCTCGATAAGAACATCGGCACGATAACGTTTTTTAGAATCTTTGTTGTCAATCAAAGGATCGTTGAAAGCATCAACGTGTCCCGAAGCCTTCCAAATAGTGGGGTGCATAAAAATTGCAGAATCAATACCAACGATATTCTCGTTCAATAGAATCATGCTGTCCCACCAATATTTCTTAATGTTTTGTTTAAGCTCAACGCCCATTTGACCGTAGTCATACACTGCCGAAAGTCCATCATATATCTCACTTGAAGGAAATACGAATCCATACTCTTTACAGTGTGAAATCAATTTTTTGAAAACCTCTTCTTGTGTCATTTCGTTTTAGTTATATAAAATCTTATAATATGCGTAATAATCTGCAAAGTAAACGTTTTTTTTCGATTTAATTTGTATCTTTGCTTGTAAAATTGCTCATTTAGTCCTTATTAATATAATTTAAGCAACTATTTTGGGTAATTAGCCCCAATTTTGCCCGCAAAAAAGCAAAACAAGATAAAATTCACTATAACTTAAACAGATTTAAGAATGGCAGACGAGGATTCTTTAAAATCGGAGAAAGAGGAGATTTTGACAAACAGTTCCGAAACACCATCTAAAGAACATCAATCATCGGGAGATAAAAAACATCACTTGACAGGAATGTATCAAAGTTGGTTTCTTGATTACGCATCATATGTAATTTTGGAGCGTGCCGTTCCGCACATCGAGGACGGATTAAAACCTGTTCAACGTCGTATTCTCCACTCAATGAACGAACTTGAAGACGGACGATACAACAAAGTTGCCAACGTGGTTGGTAACACAATGAAGTATCACCCTCATGGCGACGCATCAATTGGGGATGCACTTGTTCAATTGGGACAAAAAGAGTTGCTAATCGACTGTCAAGGAAACTGGGGAAACATTCTCACAGGCGACGGAGCAGCAGCTCCTCGTTACATCGAGGCTCGACTCTCACCATTCGCGTTGGAGATTCTTTTCAACCCCAAAATCACAGAGTGGAAACCATCATACGACGGGCGCAACAACGAGCCTGTAACCCTACCCGTAAAATTCCCATTGCTACTTGCACAAGGCGTTGAAGGTATTGCAGTTGGTTTGTCGTCAAAAATATTACCACACAACTTCAACGAGTTATTAGACGCCTCGGTCGCATACCTAAAGAACGAGGAGTTTGAGCTATACCCCGACTTCCAGACAGGAGGATTCGTTGATGTATCGCGCTACAACGACGGAGAGCGAGGAGGAGCCATAAGAGTAAGAGCCAAAATAGAAAAAATCGACAATAAGACCTTGGCGATAACCGAAATTCCATTCGGCAAAACCACAACAACACTTATCGAGTCAATACTAAAAGCACAGGAGAAAGGAAAAATCAAAATCCGCAAAGTTGACGACAACACAGCTCAACGTGCCGAGATATTGGTACACCTTCAACCCGGGACATCGTCAGACAAAACCATCGATGCCCTCTATGCATTTACCGATTGCGAAGTAAGCATATCGCCAAACTGTTGCGTAATATGCGACCGCAAGCCCCAATTCCTCACCGTAAGCGAGCTACTTCGTCGAAGTGCCGACTCAACGGTGGAACTTTTCCGCAAGGAGTTGACAATAAAACGCAACGAGATTTCGGAACGTTTGCATTTTGCCTCACTCGAAAGAATCTTTATAGAGGAGAGAATCTATAAAGACAAAGGCTTTGAGCAAAGTAACAACATGGACGAAGCCGTTAAACACATCGACGGCAGATTAGAACCATTCAAAAAGAACTTCATCAGAGAGATAAACCGCGATGACATTCTCCGACTAATGGAGATTAAAATGGGACGCATCCTAAAATTCAACTCGGTAAAAGCCGACGAGCAGATAGCATCATACAAAGATGCCATAGCAAAAATAGATTACCATCTTGCGCACATAATTGAATACACCATCGATTGGTTTATACACCTCAAAGAGAAATACGGAGCCGACTATCCTCGCAAAACAGAGATAAGAGGATTCGACACCATTGTTGCAACAAAAGTTGTTGAGGCAAACGAAAAACTATACATAAACCGAGAAGAAGGATTCATAGGAACATCGCTCAAAAAAGATGAGTATGTTTGCAACTGCTCTGATATTGATGATATTATAATATTCTACAAAGATGGTAAATATAAGATAGTAAAAGTTGCCGACAAGATGTTTGTTGGCAAAAACATCCTATACTTGAACGTCTTCAAAAAGAACGACACACGCACCATATACAACGTAATATACCGCGACGGACGCGATGGATTGCAATATATAAAACGTTTTGCGGTAACAGGCGTATCGCGCGACAAGGAGTATGACCTCACACAAGGTAAACCCGGTTCTCGCATAACATGGTTCTCGGCAAACTCAAACGGAGAAGCAGAGGTGCTTAAAATCACATTTAAGCCCAAACCACGCATGAAGGCACTGTCAATGGAAAAGAGCTTCAGCGAAATAGCCATAAAAGGACGCCAATCAATGGGTAACATCGTAACAAAAAACGAAATACACAGAATAAGCCTTAAAGAGAAAGGAGAATCAACCCTTGGAGGACTAAAAGTTTGGTTCGATCGCGACGTACTTCGTCTAAACTACGACGGCAGAGGAGAATATGTGGGAGAATTCTCAGGAAGCGATTCAATACTTGTGGTTCTTAAAAACGGAGATTTCTACACATCAAACTTCGATGTGACAAACCACTACGAAAACGACATCTTAGTATTTGAGAAATATGAAGAGGGCAAAGTATGGACAGCCGTACTCAACGACGCATCGCAACAAGGATACCCATACATAAAACGATTCCAAATGGAAAACTCACGCAAGAAACAAAACTTCTTGGGCGAGAACCCCGATTCAACCCTCATCTTCCTAACCGACGAGCCATACGCAAGAGTAGGAGTAACATTCGGTGGAGGCGACTCATTCCGCGAGCCATTAGAGATTGATGCCGAAGAATTTATTGGAGTAAAATCGTTCAAAGCCAAAGGAAAACGCATAACCACCTTCGAAGTTGAAGAGATAAAAGAGCTTGAGCCTACCAGACAGCCTGTTGAAGAAGAGGAAAACATAACAGAAGTGGAAAAGCCCAAAGCCCCTTTTGTTGAAATTGACGAGGAGTCTGACGAGGACGAAGGCAGAGAAGAACCAACTCCCGATGAAAATGGGCAAATGCACCTCTTTTAAAGCAAAGCAATTTTATTGAAACAGCAATAAAAAGGATAAATAAGAAATAAAAAAATATTTTTTTGCCGAATATATTTGTAATTGAATATTTTTTACTATCTTTGCACTCGGAAATCAGAAATACTGACCACCACCTTGCGGATGTGGCGTAACTGGTAGCCGCGCTAGACTTAGGATCTAGTGTCGAGAGACGTGTGGGTTCGAGTCCCGTCATCCGCACAAAAGAGCAATCGAAAGGTTGCTCTTTTTTTTTGTTTCCGCGTCAGCGACTATTTCGGGTCTCAGTAGAAATTTAGTGTGGGTAGGCAAAAAGAATAGCAATTCAGAAAAGAATGAGTTCGCCGATGTCTATTTTAACAATCACAATTGACGAATTGAATTCCTATGAAATCTGCTAAAAAAGGATGATTTTACCGAGAACTCACAGCAATAAACACGTACCACCAACATAAACCAAAAAAGCGAGACGCGTCTTACATATTTAGACATCACCCATTCGTAAGAAGTGAATCTCTCTATCTATAGCAATGTTTTACATCTTAGGAAAATCTCGATATAAAAATGGCGACCAAAGTTATTTTAGTCGCCATCAATATCTCAGAAAAAATCCTAAGTTAATCGCATTATCTTATTATTTCCCAGAAACCACCTTTGTCAGGTCCAACACGACGGAGATATTTATTTCGCATTGCTTTAATATTGTTACCGATCGCAGTAATACTAATACCAATAGACTCAGCCAATTCTGATTGAGAAATATATGGATTACCTGCGATTAAGCGTAATATGGCAATTCTGTTTTCAGTTAATTTATCTCCGTTTCCTGTTGCCTTTTCTACCAACTTTTCTATCAACTTATCTACGTTTTCTACCAACTTTTCTACTTCCCCATCTCTATTTTCTACTAACTTTTCTGTTACCTTTGAGACAGAAACCTTCAAAATGAAATCATCGGTATGGAATGAAAGAGGTGCAGCACCATTCACTTCCAATTCACGACACATACGGTCAACACCCTCGCCATACTCCTTGACATAGTGATAAGTCTTTAGGAATGCTGCAATCTTTGGATTACGCGAAAAATGTGTACTGCGAATGTTAGATGGTCTTACCATTCCAGGTAACTTTCCAGGACTTTCAAATACAATACGATTATCAAACATTTTAATTTGAATCTCAGTGCCCTTTATATTATAGGCTCTGTGGCAACATGCATTCACAACCATCTCTTGGATAACAAATTTAGGATAGTCTCTGCGGGTTATAAATTTACCTGATTGTTCCAAATAAGTATGTTCGGCAACTTGTGTTTCCAGATACTCAACTGTCTTCTCCACCTGCTCCAGGATTGTGCCTTCAAAGACAACATCCTTGATGACATTCATTTCAGCACCAACTTTCTCTTCAACTCCATTAAAGCGTATGAAGCGTGTACGAGCGCGAGGTAGATAGCTCTGTGGTTTCTTTCCGAACAACAACATACAAGCGACACTAACAACTTCTTCTCCATTCTTGTCGGTGGTTACGAAATGGTTGTTCTCTTTCAGATACTCCATTGAAGATTTACTGTATCCAAGCAAATTTACATACTTAGCCACAGCATCCATATTTAGGTCGTTAGCTGTTGCTCCATAAACAGCAGTATCTTCAAAAGAGCGTTCACCTTTATCATACATCAATTGCACTCGTTCATCAAATGTCAGTTTACGACTCTTGTCGCCAACTCGCATGAAAGCTTCATCTGCCTGATTGGTATGAAGACTAGAGCTAGCAGGAATATGCATCAATAAAATGCGATTTTCATTACCATCCTTATCCGTACAAGGCTCATAAGTACATGTAACAGAAATTGACGGGTTACAAAAATCAAACGGAACGCGTAATAAATCGTTCAGCTTTTGGGTATCTTGGTCTACGCCTTCAATTGTTCGCGTCTTGTCGGATACGCCAATAGCTATCACACCACCATCTGCATTGGCAAATGCTAC
>JAZLBW010000047.1:0-2179 GCA_045613905.1 Candidatus Caccoplasma sp. | reverse complement strand
CAGGGCAAACGCACCACTATTAAACCATCGCTAATAAAATTGCAAGAAATTCATTATCC
This sequence comes from Candidatus Caccoplasma sp., assembly GCA_045613905.1. Lineage (GTDB taxonomy): Bacteria > Bacteroidota > Bacteroidia > Bacteroidales > G3-4614 > Caccoplasma_A. Next base: position 2,120 of record JAZLBW010000047.1, on the reverse strand, counting down.
CAACCTGCACGTTTCCTTTTAGATTTAATACTACCCTTACTTGTATCTTGCTTTAATAAAGTGAGAGCTAGTTTATTTATCAAAGATACGTTTTGAGCAGCATTTCGTTTTTTCCGTTGATTATCTTCATTAAATGAAACATCAAGTTGCCAATGTAAATTATTTTCAATACTCCAATGCTGTCGAGCTACATTTAATATACGTTCAGGATCTTTATTTAAAGAAGTAATGTAGTAATGATATTCTGTAGTTGTTTTATTAGTTTTTAAATCTGTTCTAGTATTTTCTATACAAACCATAGAACGAACACCTTCCCAATCTAAAAGATTTGCTGTTAAATTACCATATGAAAGGACTCTACAAATTCTTTTTTCTAAACGACCATGACCTACATTTTCTTGTATCGAATATGCATAGCGAGTTGGAGGAATATGTCCACGACCTTCTTTTTTATTACCTTCTAATGTTATACCTGAAAAAAAGGATTCCATTTTATTGTGCAATTTTCGTTGATTTTCCTTAACAGCTATCAAATAATCGCCTCCTTCTGATATTATTTGTTCTACAATTTTATGCTGACATCCTATGGCATCTATTGTCACTACACAATCTTTTAAATCTAATATTTTCAATAATTCTGGTATGGCTTTTATTTCATTAGTTTTTTCACTTACTTTTTCTTGACCTAAAACTAATCCACAACCAACAGCCCATGCACTTACCATTCGTAAAGGAGAAATACTACCATCTTCATTCTCTGTTTTAGCTCCGCAAATTTCTTTGCCATCAATAGCTATTACTCCTTCATATTTACCACATAAGTTATGTACCCATTCTCTAAAACCTTGCTCAAATTTTTCTGGATCAATAAGAGAAAAAACTCTATTAAAAGTATCATGGCTGGGAATTGATTCTAAGCCTATTAACTTTGATTTAAAATAATCCAAATGACTTTTTCCGAAATCTTCGATTTCATTCCATCCTTCTGCTCCACCTATAACTGCTGCAAGTGTTATATAAATAATATTCTCAAGTGAATGACATTTTCCATGCTCCCTTCTTGGGTCCTCAATTTTGTTTATTATTATTGATATATCCATATACTCTCAATTAGTTTTATATCTAACGAGATTCTATTTATTTTATTCTATATTATCTAATTTGAAGTGGTGCGTTTGCCCTGTTTTCCTTTACCTTTTGCATAAAAAGATCGGATGTTTTGAGGTAAAAGATCGGATGTTTTGGGACAAAAGATCCGATGTTTTTGTACTTCCCCTCCCGTTTTACAACGATAACATCAAGGAATATCAGCGTTACATCAAGCAATTTCGAAGGCTGTGGCTTTGCCGGAATTACGGATTAACGGAATTACGGAATCATGGAGGCTTTGCCAAGACAACAAGACAACGAGTATGGCGGAAGCCGGCTTGTAGTCTCGTGGTCTTGTAGTCTGCGAAGCGTAAGCGAAGCATAAGCACGCCGGTTTAGGCATCAAAACTATGTGGTTTAGGGGTCGTAACTCCCATGGTTTTGACCCAAAAGTGCCATACTTTTGAGCCAGAAGTTACATGGTTTTGGGAGCGGAATTACGTATTAACGGAATCACGGAGGCTTTGCCCTCTCACAACTCATTGCTCACTGAATCATGCGGTAGCCTCCGTTGTCTGTTGCCCTAAAAAAAACGGAAAACTTGTTACAATACGGATATTTTTTGTACATTTGCAAGTTGTAAATATATACTATAGTATTAGGTAAACGATTAAAAATCAACAGTGATGAAGAGATATATTGCTATTGCACTACTAATGGTGGTGTTTAAAATGTCGTTTTCGCAACAGTATTTCGATACTTTGCAGCTTAGGAAGAGTGTTGCTTTTATGTCCGACGACGATAAAATGGGCCGTATGCCCGATAGCGAAGGCAGCAATGCCGTTGCCTCGTTTATAGTGGATGAATTTAAACAAGCCGGGCTTAAGTTGTTGTGCAACGAGGGATATCAACCTTTTACCTATTACAAGGGTTGGAAGATGGGCGATACCAATATGGCAATGTTTGACGGCGAGCCGCTACAATGCTTTACCGATTATGCTCCGGCATGTTATTTTAATACCTCTATGGCA
>JAZLBW010000046.1:0-12363 GCA_045613905.1 Candidatus Caccoplasma sp. | reverse complement strand
CAACAACTGCCTCTATAGTCGTAATTGTTGTTTCCCATTGAGTCAGTTGTTGTTGCTACGCAAACAAAAACCGCACGGGCATAAACTTCGTCTATGCTGCGTGCGATTTATTTTCAACAACTGCCTCTATAGTCGTAATTGCAAAGCAATTACTCCCATTCAATAGTTGCGCTTGGTTTTGGTGAGAGGTCGTAACATACACGGTTGATGTTAGGTACCTCTTTTAATATTCTGTCTGTAATTTTTTGTAGGATTGGCCAATCAATCAATTCGATTGATGCTGTCATTGCGTCGATTGTGTTAACGGCACGAATAATTACAGGCCAATCGTATGAGCGTGCGTTGTCGCGAACTCCAACCGATTTAAAATCGGGAACTACTGTAAAGTATTGCCATACAGTTTTGTCAAGTCCTGCAAGTTTGAACTCCTCTTGTAGAATTGCATCACTTTCACGAAGTGCTTCCAAACGGTCACGAGTGATTGCTCCTAAACAACGTACTCCTAAACCTGGTCCTGGGAATGGTTGACGATATACCATATCGTATGGCAAGCCTAACTCTAATCCACATGCACGAACTTCGTCTTTGAATAGTTGACGCAATGGTTCTACCAATTCAAATTGTAGGTCTTCTGGCAATCCTCCTACATTGTGGTGTGATTTTACCACTTTTGCAGTTTTTGTTCCACTCTCTACAATGTCGGGGTAGATTGTTCCTTGTCCCAAGAAGTCAATTCCGTCAAGTTTGCGAGCCTCCTCTTCGAATACTCTGATGAACTCTCCACCAATGATTTTACGTTTTTCTTCGGGATCTGCAACGTTTTCAAGTTTTGTCAAGAAACGCTCTGTTGCATCTACATATATAAGGTTTGCGTTAAGTTGGTTGCGGAAAATCTCAACTACTGCTTCTGACTCTCCTTTACGCATCAATCCGTGATTTACGTGTACACAAACCAAGTTCTCGCCAATTGCTTTCAATAACAATGCTGCTACAACTGAACTATCAACACCTCCTGATAGAGCCAAAAGAACTTTTTTGTCTCCTACTTGACGACGAATCAACTCGATTTGGTCGTTTACGAAGTTTTTCATGTTCCAGTTTGTCTCTGCTTTGCACTCGTCAAAAACAAATCCTTTAACAGCCTCTTTGATTGCCTCCTCATCGTCTGTGAATTGAGCAAGTTTAACTGCGCATAGAGCTTTGTCATGACCTGCTGCCATTACAGGGAATCCTGCTTCGTATATCTCCGGTAGAACATCAATTTCTACTCCGTCCACTACATTGCAAGGTCCTCCGTTTATGATAACTCCTTTTACATTAGGAAGAGCTTTCAACTCTTCTGCTGTTATATCATGAGGATATATTTCGCTATAAACACCTAACGCTCTGATAGCTCTTGCCAATACGGTATTTTCGTGGCTACCCAAGTCGAGAATAACAATCATGTCTTGTTTCATAATAATATTTTATTTATAAAAGTTATTGCAAATATAATATAATCGAACAAAATATTTTGTTCTAAAATGATTTATTTTTAGAATAAAAAATCAAAAAAAGGACATCCCATAAGGGAGTCCTTTTTTAATATATTGTTTTAAGAATTTTCAAAGTTAGGCAGCAAACGTACTTTCTCCCTATTACGACACACATATTTGTCAGTGTGCTAATAGGCGGAAGAAGTACTTTGATTTGCATGCTTAACAACAACTAACTATTTATGAAAAAAATCTTGGAGATTCCTCCTTTTTTATTCGACTGCAAAATTAGTTATTTTATAGTAAAATGGCAATATTTTTCAATATAAAAAATTAAAAAAAATGTTTTTTATTGAGCTATTATCTTAAATGTTTTAAAAATACCCTCTCCCGCTATTTTTATAAAGTACATTCCTTTTGAATAAAAGGATGTGTCCAAAATTATTTCATCTCCGGAGATTATATTCTCATGGTTGTTTGAATAGAGTATTTTGCCTGTAATGTCATGTACAGATATTGTTACATTTTTTATCTCTTTTGCAAAGAGTATATTTATTGAACCACTGCTTATATTGTTTTTTATCAATACGTGTTTATCGGAGATTGGTTCTACTCCGTCAATGCTGTTTAAAACGAGACACTCTTTAATACCCATCCAAGCATCGATTTTACCGCATCCCCATGTGTTTGATTGTTGTGATGTGTCTCCTGTGAATTCATCGGTTATTGCTGTTTTTGCAATTATATCTTTTATGTCTTCGGGCGATAGTGTCGGACGAGCTTGTAACCATTGTGCTATAATTCCCGTAACTACGGGTGTAGCCATTGATGTTCCGCTCATTGCTCCATAGTAATAGGTTTCGTTTCCTTTACTTACGGTTGTTCCAAAGTCTAAATAGGGCTTATAGTAACTGCTTTGTGATATGTTTGGAGAATTTGAGAAAGACGAAATTATTCCTTCTCCAGGAGCTGTGACATTTGGTTTTTGTCTTCCGTCTGTTGTTGGACCTTTGCTCGAAAGTGAACTTATATCCCCTACTACACCTCCAAAAATGTTCTTTGTTACATACGAACCTACTGTTATTATTCTTTTGCCTGTTCCCCCCACTTCGTTAACACTGTAATCGCTGTCGCCCGAAGTGTATGATTCTACATTATAACTGTCAAAGGTATCCATGTAACTCCAAGCATGAATGGTATTGTTTTTAGCTCCTCCGATACTCATTTCCAACGCATAGTTATTTGATGCTTGAGTCAATGATTTTATAATTAGCATATGCGGACGTTTGGTGTTCGGAACTATTTCGCTATATACCTCTACTGTTCCAACTATTCCGTTGTTTAATGTGTACAGAGTACTGTTGCAGAGCTGTGTTGATACAAGTGATGATTGTGATATGTAAGAGTTAGTTTGCTTATCATATAGCGATAAGGTTAAGTTAAAATGACTGTTTTCGCTACCGTATATTTCAACATAGTCGATGTTTTGCGATGTGTAATTTTTTAACTTGTATGAGCATGGCATAAAGGTTTTAAGTTTATCGCTGTTCGACGACAATGTTTTTGATACATGTGATATTTTATCTCCTCCATTACCCGCAGATCCAACCAAGATGCAACCATTGTCTTGTAAATTGTCTGCTATGATGTCAAAATCTGAAGTTCCATCGCGAGGACCGATAATGCCTGCAATACTCATGTTTATAACAACTGGTTTCCCTTCGGCATTTGCATATTTTTTTATGTATGCAATAGCATCTGAAATGCTTGAAGTATATCCATCGTACGATACAAAGACAATCTCTGATTCTGTTGCCACACCATAGAAGTCGCATCCTTTATAGCTTCCCGCTGCAATACCTGCCACATGAATGGCATGAGTTCCGTTATCTGTGTCGTATTTTATTGCCTCCATCTCTGATTGAGAGGCATATTCGCTTCCGTAATTGAATCCTTCAGGTGGAGTGCCTTGTGTATCTGTTTGGTTCCAAAAACGTTTAATTCTTAGGTTGCCATTCGTGTCGTAAAAATTCAAATGATCGAGTTGAATGCCCTGGTCAATTATGCCAACAATCACGCCCTTGCCTGTATATGCTGTTGGTAATTCATATGCATTGTGAGCATAATTAATGCCACTGCACTTGCGTACCTCATCAAGTGTTGAATGTGTGGGAGTTCCCATTTCAATTCTCTCTATACCGTCAATATTTGCAATGGCTTCGATTAATGATTGAGGTATTCTGATAATTGCTATATCATCAATAATGCTATTGGGTTTTAGCCCTAATTCCTCAATCTCGTTCAGTGCCGAGATTTTATAGAAATGAACATAGCATGTATATTGCTCATAATCCTCACTATCTTCTTTTAGAATAGAGCGAGAGAGTGATGATAGTTTACTTTGGGTATAAAGAGATACTTCTCCTGAATGTGTATTAAGGAGAGAAACGAACAATCCTAAAAACAGAATAATACAGTATCTCATTTTATATTAAAGCGATGCAACAATCTCTTCAAGAGTCACCTCTTCTCCCTCTTGTGGTATGTATTCAACAAGAGCATCTTTAGGTTGGAATGTAAAATATAGACATTGAGCTTTTGAGCATACTTCGCATGCTGAGTTATATAGCTCTGCTTCAATTGTAACCAAGTTTCTTCTTCGCTCAATCTCTCTTGCTCTAATTATTAGGTAGCTATCTTTGGTAGATACTGGTTTCAAATATCGAGTCTCCATTTTTGATGTTACTCCTGTTGCATTGCAATTACGCATAACAACCCAAGCACATATCTCATCAAGCATTACGGCTTGAATTCCTCCATGTAGAGTATCAATCCATCCTTGAAATTGTTGTTCGGGTTTCCACACGGAAACTACATCTTCTCCATCAGAATAAAAATTCATTCTAACTCCTGCTTTATTCTCGGGTGCGCAACCAAAACAAAAATATCCTGGAAGGTCAAGCCATGGATTGGTTAATTTTCTCATATCTATATCTTTATAAAAATTTTAACTATTCAATTATTGTTGCTACGATAGTGCGAGCTGATGCAATGTTGCGGAACTCGCATAAATATATGCCTTGCCATATTCCCATGTTTAATTTTCCGTTTGTGATAGGAATAGATACCGAATAACCGACTAATGAAGCCTTGATGTGAGCCGGCATATCATCGTCTCCCTCCAATGTATGTAAATAATAAGGTTTCCTTTCTCTGACTATATCATCTAAAGCCACAGCCAAATCGTGACGAACATCGGGATCGGCATTCTCATTTATTGTTAACGCGGCAGAGGTATGCTTGATAAACAGATTTAGAATACCACATTTGGGTAGCTGAGGTAATGCGGCGAGTATCTCATTTGTTATTAAATGACATCCTCGGTTACGACTCTTTAGCTTGAATTCTGTTTGAAACATTATTTATGTATTATAAGTTCAGAACCACAATAATTATAAAAAACTCTCTCTCTAAATTCGTTTTTCAATGCACAGAAACTTTCAACTCCTGTGCAATGACACACTCCTATATAGTCAGGTGTATCTTTTTTCAAAAAATCGGAAATATGTAATGTGTCATCTATGGGAGAATCAACAAGATGAAAGCCTCCAACCAAGTAGTTTAACTTCTGATATGGAAAGTCTCTCCTAACTGATGATATTATATTTGTAATACCTCGGTGCGAACAAGCACTGAATATTGATATTTTATTATCATACTCAATTACAATTGCCAATTCGTCTTCAAATTTGTCGGGGACTCTACCCTCCTTGGTCATTAACTCAAAATTTGAGAAATGAGTATCTTTATTGTTTATAATATCAATATCAGGCATCACAAAAAATCCTTTTGTGAGTTCTGTAAGTTTATCAATGAAAATAAATCGAGAAGTGTCAATTCCTTCAATATCACATATTCCGTTCTCTCTTGTACTTCTGTATTTAGGAGTAAAAATGGATGCTTTACAAATTACTTTTGCTTTTGTGTTTGCGTTTAGAAATGCTTTTAAACCACCTGTATGGTCGCTATGTCCATGCGAAAGAATCAGATAGTCAATATCTTTGATGTTCTTATTCAATGCTTTTGCATTACCAATAAACAGATTGCTTGCTCCGGTATCAAATAGTAAAAGAGTGTCTTGCGTTTCGAATAGCATTGAGAGTCCATGCTCTGCTAATATGCTACGGCCTTTAACGCAATTATCCACCAAAGTAGTAACCTTTACTCCCATATTTTAGATATTTGTTGCAATATTACTAAAAATAAAAAGAACCCCAAAGTTTTTTATAAACTTTGAGATTCTTTTCAACTTATGTAACTCTTCAGAATTTATTTTTATTTAGAAAATGAAAAGTTTACTCCTAATGACAATCCTACAGCCCATCTTCCGGTTATTCTACTGAAGTTTGAGTTGTAATAGTTCAAATATTTATTGTAGATATATTGTTGGTCGAACAACGAATCTATATCGTACATACATGATATAGAGCAGTCGATATAATTGTAAGCGATACCTATCTCTCCTCCGAATGCTTGGGTAAGGCTGTTTACTAAATTTTTTTCAGATTTGAATCCTGAATTAAAATTAATAGTATAGCGTGGTCCCATATATAATGCCCATTTTTTATTGTTTTTTTCGCCTCCTGCAAAACGTAAACGAAGAGAAGATATGATGGGTATTCTATCAATCATCTCCGAAGATTTATTTGAACTTGATGAGTCATAATTTGGTACTACTAAATCCAAATTTTGATCAGAATTGAAATTGAAATCAATTCCAACACCGAGACATAATGTTAGCCATGTTAATCTCTCTTGTCCTATTTTAAACATAACATTACCTCCAAACCACGAATTGCTTCCAAACATACAATTTAGATTAACGGCTGCAGATAATAGCTCTTTTATAGTATGTTTTTTTGTTAGATATATATTTTCAACAATGTCTATTCCAGGAATAACTTCAATATTTTTTGATTTACTTTTGTAGCCTGTTTTTGATAATGTAACCTCATATATACCACTTGGGGCATTGTAATCATAGGGTGTTTCTCCTACTTTTTTACCGCTGATATATACATTGGCTAGCACATTACTATAAATTTTTGCATTGCCGTATACCGTATTCAGTTTTATGTTTAGATTTGTTTTTTCTCCTGCTGTTACTTGTGCAGTCTTTTTTGTATCAACATGACCATCAGCTTTTAGTGTTACGTCGTATATGCCTGACTCTAAGTTGCAAATATAGGGTACTGTACCAACATACTTGTCGTTAATATATACTTGCGCTCCACTTACAGAAGAATTTATTACAAGTTCTCCGGTGTTTTGCATGGCTAAGTTTTCTTGGCTAATCTTACCCTCTTCAATAGAGATTGTTTTGGTTATGGTTGCGTATCCATCCCTTTTTACGGTAACTTCTCTATTTCCAATAAGAATATTTTTAAAGATTCCGGGAGTAACGCCAATGCTTTCGCCATCTACATAAATTTCAGCTTTACTTGGGGTGGTTTGAATATTGAGTATTCCGTAACGAGGTGTTGGAGCTTCAAGAGTTTTATTTATACCCACACCTGCTTTTACTCTTATTGTGGTTTTTGATGAGTGATGCGACTCTTTACGAGCCTCTACGACATAGTCTCCTGTATTTAGGTTGCCACTCCACGTTCCAACACCTTTTTTCTCATTGTTGATATAAATTTCGGCATTGTTAGGTGCGATTATTGTTACAGAAGAGAAATTTGGTTGAAGTGTCTCTGTTATTTCTTGAGTTGTTCCGCTACTCAATACTTCATGAGTTACCGTTTTTGTGCTATACATCGGTAATCGAAATTCGAATCTATGATCTCCTGCAACAACCTTTTTTGTTGTCAAAGGTGTAGTCCCTGCATCCACATCGTCAATATAAACCCTTGCTCCGCTTGGAATACTGTTGATTTGCAATATAGAATAATCAGGTTCAAGTTTTACATTTTTTACAGTAACAGCATCGCTACTTATTGTTAAGTTCCCAATCTCTTTTTTATACATATGGGAACTAATCTCATACTGATATGTTCCGTATTGAAGGAATGTTGAAACACCACCTTCTGCATCTGTTTGCAATGTTCTGCCGTCAATATAAACCTCAGCATTTTTTGGTTCAATTGTCAGAGACAGATAGTTTCCTCCTAAATCTTGTTCTACGTGCGAGATAACTTTACCTGTACTTAATTTCATTAAATAGGTTTTACCCGATTGTATAGCAATTGGGTAGTAGTATTCGCGTAAAATACCTAATGATGCATGTTTTATAGTTAATTTTTTTGATCCTTCAGGAATATAGAGCCATATTTCACCTGTTTTATATTCAGGGTCTCCCACCAATCCTATTGAACCGGGTTCAAATACAAACCCTGTATATGTAGTTTCAATTTTAACCAGTGCTGCATCCTTACGGGTGTTGGGGTCGTATCGTTTAGTACCTTGAATAGTGGCCGTTAAGTCGTTTGTCAAGAGCTTAAAACTCTCAACGCTCATATTCTCAGCTTGTAACCCAAATATTACAGTAAATAGAATGATTATTAAATTTAACTTTTTCATATCTTTCTATATTGCCAATATATTTAAATTGTGATTATAGGTTTATATTTTCTTTAAAAGTTTTTGTCTCAATCTTTAAATTATTGTCCGAAGATATACCAACGATTGATGGAGTTATTTTGATTATATGCATAGAATTAAATCTTGCAATTTCACGCATTTGATTTTTGTAATTTTCCACAATTGTAGATACTTGAACCTGTTCTGAACTATCTTGATAGAAAATTTGCATTAATTGAGATATTATATACGGATACCAAAAACCCTTGTTGAGTTTTGAGTATGTAATATGCTCTTTTTCCGCTACTTCCCCATATTTTTGATATGTGCAAAATATTTTAGAGTGATCAACCTCTATTGAATTAATTGATGTTTTGGGTTCTACATTATTGTTAGAACGGTATATGTTAGTTGAATATCTTTCTAAACCTGGTAAACCATGCACCTCTATGTCAAGTTTATAAAAACCTTCCTCTTCTGTTTGGTCTGCATTATTGTGAGAGGTGTATTTTGTATAGCTTTCTATTTGACAAACAAATTTATTTTTCCCGTTTGATTTGTTCTCTTTTATTTCCACCAAACAGAAATATTCTCCAAATTTTGATTTATATTCTTTTACCACATTATAGTTAAAGAGTTTTTTGGTTCCTCCCTTTTTTAACTCCTCTATAACAGTTTTATTTTCATTGTCTTCAGAAAAAGTGTACATCTCTGTTAATGAATAAACATTTATTCCATTTTTTAATAAGTGTGCAAATACTGCATTTGCAATAGCCTGACTGCGAGACTGTACAGTGTCGTTAGATGGAATAGATATACCTAATGTTAGGTTTTTGTGATTGTGTGCGTTGAAAATCCATTCAGGAAGGGTATCAGGTCCCTGAACACGCCACATAATCTCTTTTGCAAGTTGCTGATTGTCGGTTTCGATAAACTCAACAGCGTCAAATTGTCTCTTTAATTGTTGTGATATACTTTGAGCTTGTATTTGAGATGTATATCCCAAACATACTATCAAGAATAATACAACTAATTGTTTTAGCATAAATGTTTTTTATTATTTTTCTGTTTTATATTTTTATAGGGACTGTGCCAAAGCACAGCCCCATTTGATTAAGCAAAAGATTTATATCGATATTTAAATCTCCTACCTTGAAATTGACATTATTATTCAGCCAATTTAGCCATTTCCTCTTCAAAAGTTTTTTTGAATTTCTCGTAATCGTAGTCGATTTTCAATTTTGAATCATTTGACAAACTGCTGTTCAAAGCTGAAAGAACGTCAGCAGTTGCTAATTGAACGCATACATAGCATCTGTATTTAGCCTCTCCCATTTTTTGGTATTTCTCGCAAATAATGTGAGATCCGCTAATTTTTTGGCTTACTACTGTACGAGCCAACTCCTCAAAACGTTGAACTGTTGCAGGAGTCTCTCCCTCAACATAGTTTTTAGCATAGTTGTCGCTAACTGCTTTAATAGTAGAGTTGATGCTTGCTGCCAACTCAGTACGAGCAGAAGCTGTAGCTTGTTTGCGAGCTACGTCCTCGTTTCCGGCAATTGCGTTAGCTGTTGCGCGGAATGTTGTTGCGTCTGTTCTGTAGCCAGATCCTGAACAAGGTACTTCATAAGTTGAATCAGAAGTGTTTGTTGCAGTTGGTTGAGTTGAGCTACAACTTGCAAATAATGCTACTGAAGCAATAACTGATAACATTAAAAATATTTTTTTCATGATCTTCTACCCTTAATTCGTGTCGGGCACAACTGTTAAAAAAATAAAAGAAATAATTAATTTAGCATTATTACGTCTGCCGTAGAATTATCCATTCCAGGCATGGTTTTTCCTATATTTGCATTTATGTATGTGGGGTCGCACACCAAATAACGAGAACCTTTTATCAGAATGTAGTCACCCTTTATATCCTCGTTAAACTCAACGGCAGTTGCAAGGTGTCCAGGGTAATACAAAAGTACAACTTTTAGTCCTAATAAATCTTTTATTAGGCGAGAAAATAATATTGATCTGTCTTCACAATCGCAATATGGATAATAGAGAGTTTCATCGGGGAAGAATACTCTTTCTTGTCCCCATGCTTGATTGTCTGTTTTATATTCAAATGCAGTTTGAACAAAATTCAAAAGTATGTTTGCTGCCTCTTGTTGGTTTTTTCCTGCTATACTTGCTTTAAGAGTTGGGTAGAGTTTCTCTTTAGCTTCATTGCTTAGTGGGGTGTTTGCATATGTTGCCCAAAGAGTTTTTGAATTACCGTTCATATAAGCTGAAGGGTACTCTGAATAGAATAATAATAGGTTTATGTTTGTTGTTGATGTTAACTCAGTTTGAGGATAACGTTTTGATTTTAGTACTCTCTGTTTTGTGGCTTTATATGCAAATTTGTTTATTGTAGTCATTGTCAAACGCATAGGACTCTCTTGAGGGAACTCTCGGTTAAAGATGAACATGGAATTTACCTCATCTTTACTCAATAGATAATATTTTTTTCCTGAGATATTGTAGTATATCTGGTTACACATATCTTCATGGGTATTTACCAAAAGATGAATCTTATTATCTGTCGTTCTTCCTAATCTTATCATAAAGCCCATGTTGTTCATAAGATATGCAGAAAGCATAACCGACTCGTTTGATTGACCATATATCTTTTCAGATATCTCTATTATAAGTTTGTACAACGCCCAATCGCAAAGATTATAATCTTCTTTTATTTTAGCGCAATCAGCTATTATGTTATCATAGTCGCCTGACGATAATATTTCCCAATAATCAGCCGCATCATTTTCCGATGCACCTGACATCTTTTTACATTTATTTATATCAAATCTTACTTGGCACTTGATTCCATAAAATTCAATATCAATAGCCTTCTCTTGAGGTTTTGGGGTGTATTTAAATGGAACAACCGGTTTGGGTGCATCAAATTTCACTGTGGGTGTTATATTTTTTACCTTTATCTCTTTATCGAGCGGCTTAGCATATTCAAGAGTGTCGCGATATACAATAGGAGTAACAATTGGCTTTTCCTCTTTGGGCTTTTCAATTGGAGCTTGTGCCTCCTCTTTTTGCCAAGGTTTACGCATAAAATCTGCAAACTCTGCATTTATTTTTGTCTTATACGACTCAAAATCCTCAATTGCGTTTTTCTTATAATTATTGAAGTTAGTACTTTGTTGCTTTAAGTACTCTTCATAACTTTGAGAAAATAGGAATGATGAATTTAATAAACTTATAACTAAAATAATTACCAATCTTTTCATAATTATGTAAATTTATTAGATAGTGAGTTCTCTTATTTTATTATTACCAAACAGCTCGGATACTCATTCCATCAAAACGGTAACTTGTACTCTTCCTTATCGTATTGTTTGACTCCATCCTAAAGTAGTATGAACCACTACAACTGTATGATAAACTGGATGTCCAATAACGACCTTCTTCTCCATCATAGACAAGAGATGTTTCGTAGCATTCTCCTGCTGCAGGAAGGAATATGGAGTTACCATTTATTTTGCTTGTTACCTTATAACCATATACTCCATTAATCATGCTCCACTTCCAAGTGCATTTCTCATATAATTCTAAAAATTCAGCAACTGTTGGTGTTCTCCAATTTCCTCCCCAATTCACATTTGCAGCATCATCTGACAATTCAAGAGTGGTAATGTTATCTGCCACACCATATTTTCTTTCTCTTGAATATTTGGTCATGGATTTTTCGGTGCCTTTACAATACTTATATGTGTTCCAATTGTATGCAGAATTTTTTTGAGTGGTTTCTCCCCAAGCAAAGTAGTTGCCAAACTCTTCAGGTTTATTTGCACCTATGTTACATGTTGCCCATTTCCTTCCGGAAGGTAACCCAAGATCTACATATTCATGCCCATTATAATTATTGCCGGTAGTATTACTAACAATGATGTTATTCGTTATTTGTTGAGGCTGTGTTTTAGAATCACATACAGCTCGGACACTCATTCCATCATAACGGTAACATGTACTCCTTTCTATTTTATTATTTGGTTCTAATCTAAAGAAATATGAACCATTACCTGTGGAAATATTTGATGTCCAATAATGACCTGCTTCTCCATCAAAGAGAAGAGATGTGTTGTAGTGTTCTCCTGCTGCAGGAAGGAATATGGAATTTCCATTTATTTTGCTTGTTACCTTATAACCGATAATGCCGTTTAACTTAGTCCATTCCCACTTACAATTCTCTTTTAATTCATTAAACTCGGTATCTTTTGGCGTTCTCCAATTACCTCCCCAATTCACATTTGCAGCATCA
>JAZLBW010000045.1:0-206850 GCA_045613905.1 Candidatus Caccoplasma sp. | reverse complement strand
AATGAATTATCTGATGAATATATTTTAAAAATTCAATATAAACTTAATAGAAGACCTAGACGGAAACTCAATTTTGATACACCTAAAAATAAGTTCTTTCAATTTTTATCTTAATTTTGCACTTAGTCTTTGAATCTACCTGGGCAAGAATAAGTGCTTTAAAATTGTAAGTTTGTAAAACATTTGCTTACTTTGCAAATTATTATTCATATACATTACTTATTATGACATTTACCGAGAAGAGCAACCGAATATTTTGGAACGTTTGTTTGGATTACCACAAACACGACGATGTTGATGCATGCATGCAAAACCCATACGAATCGTCAACCATTGAATATTCGCTTTACAAAAAGTGCTGGATTGATGCTGTTCAATGGCATCTTGAGGATATTATTCGCAACCCGGAAATTGAACCTATTACAGCTCTTTATATAAAAAGAAGAATTGACAAATCGAATCAAGACCGTACCGATTTGGTGGAGATGATTGATAGCTACTTCCGCGACAAATACAAAGATGTAAAGGCTGCCACAGATGCCACAATAAATACAGAAAGCCCCGCATGGGCTATTGACCGCTTGTCAATTTTGGCGCTTAAAATTTATCATATGCAACAAGAGGTTGAGCGTACCGACGCCACTCAAGAGCATATTCAAAAATGTCAGGCAAAATTAGATGTTCTGTTGGAACAACGCATCGATTTATCAACAGCAATAGATACTCTGCTAAACGACATAGAGGCAGGACGCAAGTATATGAAAGTATATCGTCAAATGAAGATGTACAACGACCCTGAAACAAATCCTGTTCTCTACGGTAAAAAGTAGAAAGGGATATGAGCAAGACCCCAAATAAGATTCTTATAATACGAATGTCGGCATTAGGCGATGTAGCAATGGTTATTCCTGTGCTATATCCCATTTGTCGTTCATATCCAAACAAAGAGTTTTACCTTATAACCTCTCCTTTGGCTGCTCAACTATATATTGACCGTCCACAAAACTTAACGGTCAAAACTATTGACACAAAGAGAGAGTATAAAGGTATAAAAGGAATTTTTACTCTATTCAAGGAGCTTAAAAGAGAGAGATTCGATGGGGTTGCCGACCTACATGATGTGTTGCGTTCGAAATTACTATCTTTGCTTTTCAGATTAAGCGGCATAAAAGTTGCAACAATTGACAAGGGACGCAAAGAGAAACGCGAAATCACATCTGAAAACAAAACCTCCTTCAAACAACTTAAAACATCGTTTCAACGTTATGCCGATGTTTTTGGAGCGTTAGGATTGCAAGCATCGCAAAAGTTTGCACCTCTCATCCCCCCCTCAACTCTGCCCGATTGGTTGCTACGCGATAAAACCGATGCAACAAAATGGATTGGTGTTGCACCATTCTCAAAACACACAGGCAAAAACTACCCATTGGACAAAATGTGGGAGGTTGTCAGTCAACTTACAAAAACCAAACAATATAAAATATTCCTATTCGGTTCTCCCGCCGATGGAAAAATTCTTGACGCATGGCAAGAGGGAGAGGAGCGAATAGTATCGCTATGCAACCTGAAATTGGGATTCAAATCAGAAATGGCACTTATGTCCCAACTCGACGCGGTTGTATCGATGGATTCGGCAAATATGCACATTGCCACACTAATGGGAACTCCGGTTATTTCGATATGGGGAGCGACTCACCCATACACTGGTTTTTTAGGCTGGGGATTGGGAGAAGAAAGTGTTATTGAGAGAAAAGATCTTCAATGTCGCCCCTGTTCGGTATTTGGCAACAAACCATGTAGTTTTGGCGATTACCGCTGCATGGATATTTCGCCCGAGGTGGTAATAAACAGAATTAAAGAGATTGTAGAGGAGAGGTAAAAAAGATGAAAATAGTAATAAACAAAGAGTACGGCAATATAAAAGAGTGGATTGAACAAATACCCGAAAACTTCGATAAACTCGGAGAGATTGTTTACCAAGCACGAAACACTCTTAAAAAAATGCATCTTCCAAACGGAGAAGAGATTGTGGTAAAAAAATTTGCCATTCCCATATTCATAAACCGAATTGCATACCAATTCTTCAGAAAATGCAAAGCTCAAAGAGCTTACGAAAATGCCGAACTACTGCTTGCAAAGGGAATAGACACCCCAAAACCTGTTTTTTACATAGCCATTAAAAGGTGCGGGCTATTTTATCAAGGGTACTTTGGATGTATAAACAATCCCACGCCCAACATAATGCGCGAGTTCGTGGATTATGTAAACGGAGGGGAGGATATTCTAAAGCAATTTGCCGCATTTTCAAAGATGGTACACGACAAAAAGGTTCTACACATCGACTACTCTCCAGGAAATATCATATACGAAAAGCAGAGCGATGGAACCGTAAAATTCTCTCTGCTCGACCTAAACCGAATGCAGTTCGGCAAAGAACTATCGCGCAAAGAACGTCTGTTTAATTTTAGACGAATGTTCCGAAGCAAAGAGTCTCTTGCCATTCTGGTTGGAGAGTATGCACGACTTTGCGGTTGGAACACCAATGATGCCATTGCTGAAGCCACCGAATACTACAACCAATTTTGGAAGAGAGCAGATAAACGAATGGAGATGAAACAACGTCGCAAAGAACAACGCAAAAAATAGCCATACAACAGAAGCATATGGAACAAGATTTTGACATAAGAAATATAAGCAGCTACGACGAACGCGACACAGACAAGGTGCTTCGCCCTCTAAATTTCGATGATTTCAGCGGACAAGAGAAAATCATCGAAAACCTTAAGGTATTCGTGGCGGCAGCCAAACTCCGCGGTGAGTCGCTCGACCACCTTTTGCTCCATGGACCTCCTGGACTTGGGAAAACAACGCTTGCCAACATTGTGGCAAACGAATTGGGCGTAGGATTTAAGGTTACATCGGGTCCCGTATTGGACAAGCCGGGCGACTTGGCAGGTTTGCTCACCTCGCTTGAGCCAAACGACGTGCTATTCATCGATGAAATCCACCGCTTAAGCCCAATCGTGGAGGAGTATCTATACTCTGCCATGGAAGACTTCCGCATAGATATTATGATAGACAAAGGGCCAAGCGCACGATCAATTCAACTGTCGCTCAACCCCTTCACCCTTGTTGGTGCAACAACTCGCAGCGGTCTGCTCACAAGCCCGTTAAGAGCCCGTTTTGGCATAAACAGCCACTTGGAGTATTACGACCATAAAACCCTTGCCAACATAATTAAACGTTCGGCAGCCATATTGAAAGTACCTTGCACCGAGGAGGCGGCAACAGAGATATCGTTACGCAGTAGAGGAACGCCTCGTATTGCCAACGCCCTTTTGCGAAGAGTTCGTGACTTTGCTCAAATAAAAGGAAGCGGAAAAATAACCCTCGATATAGCAAAATTCTCGTTGGAAGCACTCAACATCGATAAATTCGGATTAGACGAGATAGACAACAAGATTCTATCTATAATAATAGACAAATTCAAGGGCGGACCTGTAGGAGTAAACACCATAGCAACAGCTTTGGGCGAAGACTCGGGAACACTCGAAGAGGTATATGAACCATTCCTGATAAAAGAGGGATTCATAAAACGCACACCTCGCGGACGAGAAGTTACCGAACTTGCGTACAAACACCTTGGTCGCACACCTTTGACGCAACAAGGCTCACTATTTGAGTTATAAGAAAATGGCAGGATTAAAATCATTGGCAAAAGATACCGCAATATACGGATTAAGCAGCATATTGGGCAAGTTTCTGAATTGGTGCTTCGTATTTCTGTATATAAACGTATTACGCTCGGCAGCAGACTACGGAATTGTAACAAACCTATATGCCTATATGGCTCTGTTGCTGATAATTCTGACCTACGGAATGGAGACAGGATTCTTCCGATTTGCCAATGACAAAAACTGCGATAACCCCATGAGGGTTTACAGCACGACACTCATATCCATAGCCTCAACATCCGCACTATTCATCGCAATAACAGCACTTTTGTTAAACCCCATTTCAACCATAATGGGATACCCTGCCCACCAAGAGTGCGTGATGATGTTGGCGGTAATAATTGCCATTGATGCCTTCATATCAATACCTTTTGCATATCTGCGATACCAAAAAAAGGCACTTCGTTTTGCAACCCTCAAACTCATAAACATAGCGTTGAACATAGCAATGAACCTATTCTTCTTTTTGCTATGCCCCTATATTTATGAGCGCAATCCCGAAGCTATATCGTGGTTCTTCTCTTACGACAAATTGGTAACCTACATCTTTGTATCAAACCTAATAAGCACTGTGGCAACACTCATTATGCTACTGCCCGAACTAAAAGGATTCAGATATACATTCGACAAAAAACTGTGGCGCACCATGCTCCGCTACTCTCTACCCATACTTGTTTTGGGAATAGCAGGAATAATGAACCAAACCTTCGATAAGATGTTCTACCCCTACCTTGCAGCAGACCGTCCTGCACACATGGAGGAGTTGGGAATATACGGAGCAGTGTTTAAAATAGCCATAGTAATGGTAATGTTCACACAAGCCTTCCGCTTTGCATACGAGCCATTCATCTTTGCAAAGAACAAAAACGAAGGAGGCGATGCCAAGGATATGTATGCACTTACAATGAAATGGTTTATCATAACATCTCTACTTATATTCTTGGGCGTGATGTTTTACATCGACGTAGTATCGTTTCTGATGCCACCCGCCTACTTCAAAGGCATACATATAGTGCCTGTGATAATGGCAGCCGAAGTATTCTTCGGAATAATCTTCAATCTATCGCTATGGTATAAGCTGACCGACCGCACCCAATGGGGCGCATATCTCGCCATTTTCGGCTTTATTATCCTTGCCGTGGTGAATATAGCATTTGTGCCTCAATATGGCTATGCTGCGTGCGCATGGGCATCGTTCGCATGCTATTTTGCCATGATGATAGCATCGTATATTATCGGGCAACGCTATTACCCCATAAAGTACCCCTTAAAAGAGATAGGAGCATACGCTCTGCTTGCCGCAATACTATACGCAGTAGGAATGTACACACCTATCGAAAACAGTGTGCTTAAATACACACTCCGCACCGCTCTGCTACTAATTTATATGGCCACCATCGCCAAACCGCTGTTGAAGGCAAAAAGAGGGGGTAAAGAGAAACCTCAAGTTCATTAATCAAATAAAATAATTGCTTCGCAATTCTATCTCTTTTTTGTACTTTTGCGAAAGATAAAACAGATATTCAGATATGGCTATTAACTATTTTAACGAGGGGATTGAGATGCCCCAGATAAGTAAGACAAAAATCACATCGTGGGTAAAAGAGGTTGCCGCGTCGTATGGTAAACGTTGTGGAGAGATTTCGTATATTTTTTGCGATGATGAGAAGATTTTGGAAGTTAATCGCCAATTCTTAGAACACGATTACTACACCGACATTATTACGTTTGACTACTCAGCAGGCTCTACTATTTCAGGCGACCTTTTCATCAGTCTTGACACTGTTCGCACCAATGCCGAACAGTTCTCACAAGAGTATGAACGAGAACTTCACCGCGTAATTATTCACGGCATCCTGCATCTTTGCGGCATTAACGATAAGGGAGAGGGAGAACGTGAAATTATGGAGGCTGCTGAAGATAAAGCTCTATCTCTTATTTTAGGATAAAAAATTTTTTACAAAGCTCTTATATAATATTACTTTCAGTCGATACCTTTCGGCTGAAAGTTTTTTTGTAACTTCGCACCAAGTTTCGAAACCTATTTAAAGATTATGGAATTTTCATACGACGTTATTGTTGTGGGTGCTGGACATGCAGGTTGCGAGGCGGCTACGGCTGCAGCGAACTTGGGTTCTAAAACCTTGCTTATCACAATGGACCTTAACAAGATTGCACAGATGAGCTGTAATCCTGCTATTGGTGGCATTGCTAAAGGACAAATTGTTAGAGAGATTGATGCTCTCGGTGGTTACACAGGTATTGTCACCGACCGCACAGCTATTCAATTTCGCATGCTTAACCGCTCAAAAGGCGCTGCCATGTGGAGCCCTCGCGCTCAAAGCGACAGAGCTAAATTTATTCAAGAGTGGCGTGGCATTATAGAGAATACTCCTAATCTTTATTTATGGCAAGACTCTGTAAATCAATTAATTATCAAAGATAAAACCGTAATGGGAGTTAAAACTCAACTTGGTGTTGAGTTTTTTGCCAAATCGGTTGTTATCACATCGGGAACTTTCCTAAACGGTTTGATGCATATTGGCCGCACTCAATTTGTGGGCGGTAGAATTTCGGAACCCGCATCGTACGGAATCTCTGAGCAATTGGCTCAAGAGGGCATAACCGTTGGCAGAATGAAGACAGGTACCCCTGTGAGAATTGATGCTCGAAGCATCGACTTTTCATTGTGTACCGAGCAAGGCGGAGAGGACGATTTCCATAAATTCTCGTACCTCGACTTTAAACCTCGTCAACTAAAACAGGTTAGTTGCTGGAGTGTTTATACAAGCCCGAAGGTGCACGAAATTCTTCTTGAGGGCCTACCCGACTCTCCTCTTTACAACGGACAAATTCAAAGTATCGGACCTCGATACTGTCCAAGTATTGAGACCAAACTTCACACCTTCCCCGACAAGATGGAGCATCAACTCTTCCTTGAACCCGAAGGTGAGAACACAAACGAATTCTATCTAAACGGATTCTCTTCGTCGCTTCCAATAGATATTCAAATTAGAGCTTTGCAAGAGATTCCAGCATTGCGAAACGTACATATTTATCGCCCCGGTTACGCCATAGAGTACGACTACTTTGAACCTACTCAACTTAACCACACTCTCGAGAGCAAAGTTATTAAGAACCTATATCTTGCAGGTCAGGTTAACGGAACAACAGGTTACGAAGAGGCAGCAGGTCAAGGATTGGTTGCAGGTATAAACGCGCACATTCGTTGCCATGGCGGAGAGGATTTTGTTCTTCGCAGAGATGAAGCATACATTGGTGTTCTAATCGATGACCTTGTAACAAAAGGTGTCGATGAACCATATCGTATGTTTACATCACGTGCAGAATACCGAATTTTGTTGCGTCAAGACGATGCAGATATGCGCTTAACAGAAAAGTCGTACGACATCGGTTTGGCAACAAAAGAGCGTTATGATTTGCTACAAAGCAAAAAAGAGGAGCTAAACAGAATAATAGATTTCTGTCGAAACTTCTCAGTAAAAACCGCATATGTAAACGAGGCTTTGGAGAAGAAAGGAACTTCGCCTTTGAAACAAGGTGTAAAACTTGCAGACCTTATGCTTCGCCCACAATTGAACATCTACGACGTTATTGAGATAGTAACTCCATTTAAACGCGAGGTTGACAAAATCAAAGAAAGAAAAGAGGAGATTCTTGAAGCAGCAGAAATTCTTCTTAAATACGAAGGGTACATTGAACGCGAAAAACTTATCGCAGACAAAATCTCTCGTTTGGAGAACATCCGCATAAAAGGCAAATTCAATTACAACGAAATAACTCAATTGACAATTGAAGCTCGTCAAAAACTATCGAAGATTGACCCAGAAACTATTGCTCAAGCAGGACGTATTCCCGGAATATCTCCTAACGACATAAACATCTTATTGATGCTTTTGGGAAGATAGATCAGTTTTTAGTTGTCGGTTTCGCCGCCCCTTCGGGGTAGTTATTAGTTTTTAGAAAACCTAATTTATTATATAGAATAATCATATTCATAAGCTAATTGTTCCACGTGAAACAATTCCAAAAATATGAATAACGAAACTCTAAATAGAATAAAAAATATCATCTCTGTAATGCCCGAAAAGCCTGGTGTTTATCAGTATTTCAACAAAGATGGTGTTATTATTTATGTAGGCAAAGCAAAGAATTTAAAGAGGAGGGTCTCTTCTTATTTCAATAAAAATAATCAGAGTATAAAGACCTCAATGTTGGTTAAGCACATTGAGGATTTAAAATATTTTATCGTAGAGAGCGAAGAGGATGCCCTGCACCTCGAGAACTCTATGATAAAAGAACACCAACCAAAATACAACATTCTTCTTAAGGACGACAAAACCTACCCATGGATTGTTGTAAAAAAAGAGCCATTTCCCCGCATTTTTCTCACAAGAACCGTTGTTAAAGATGGGTCTAAATACTATGGGCCATACAGCAATGTAAATATGGCAAAGGTGGTTCTATCGTTAATAAAAAGGCTATACCCTATCCGCTCATGCTCATTTCTGCTCACTAACGACAGAATAAAGGACGGCAAATACTCAAAGTGTTTAGAGTATCACATCAAGAACTGCAATGCACCATGTGTAGGGTTAGAAAATAGCGATAAATACGATGAGTATATAAAACAGGCTCGACAAATCCTTAATGGGGAGACAACAGAGTTATCGCAAATTTTAATGCAAGAGATGCAACAGCTATCTTCTGAATTGAAATTCGAAGAGGCTCAAAAGGTAAAAGAGAAATACCTACTTTTAGAGAACTATCGTTCAAAATCTGTCATAGTCAACTCAAGCGTTCATAATGTCGATGTTTTCGGTTATGAAGACTACGAAGGCACCGTATATATAAACTATATGAACATACGGGAGGGGGCTATCGTGCAGAGCATGACAATATCATACAAAAAGAAAATCGACGAGGAGAAAGAGGACATACTTGCCCTTGGTGTTACTGAATTACGCGAGAGATTCGAAAGTAATGCTCGCGAAGTTATCGTACCTTTTGAGTTTGGCATCGAATCTAAAAACTATATGGTAACCGTTCCTCAACGTGGTGATAAACGCCACCTACTACAGATATCCACAAAAAATGCGATACAATACAGAGTAGATTTGACAAAACAATCGGAAAAACTAAACCCCGAGCAACGTACCACAAGAATACTCACACAACTTGCAAAAGACTTTCACCTTAATGAGTTGCCACGCCACATGGAGTGTTTCGACAATTCAAACACTCAGGGGACAAACCCCGTATCGGCATGCGTAGTATTCAAAAATGCGAAACCTTCGAAAAAGGATTATCGCCATTTCAACGTAAAAACCGTAGTTGGAGCCAACGACTACGCAACAATGCAAGAGGTGATATACCGACGATATAAACGTCTGTTAGACGAAGGCGGAGAGCTACCGCAAATGATAATTGTGGACGGAGGTAAGGGACAATTAAGCGTGGCGGTTGAAACCCTGAAGGAGTTGGGATTATACGGTAAAATCGCGGTAGTGGGTATTGCCGAAAAATTAGAGGAGATATACTTCCCAAACGACTCGGTTCCACTTTACATCGACAAAAACTCAGAATCATTAAAAGTGATTCAACGCATGCGAGACGAAGCTCACCGATTTGGTATCACTCATCACCGCAAAAAGAGAAGCAAGGCTCAAGTGGTCTCTGAACTCGACAGCATAAAAGGAATAGGGACAAAGACTAAAGAGCTGTTAATCAAGACATTTAAAAGCGTAAAAAGAATTAAAGAAACTGATTATCAAGAGATTGCAGCCCTAATAGGCAAATCTAAAGCAGAGATTCTCATAAAAGGTCTAAAGAAGTAGATATTTAGCCATAGATAGCACACAAGTGAGAAAATATAGTTAATTTCGCATACTGAAAACAAAAGAGATTCTTTAGGTATGAGAATTGTAATACAAAGGGTAAACAGAGCATCTGTAACAATCGATAACAGACTGAAGTCTGAGATAGGCAAAGGGTTGTTAATCCTTCTTGGAATCGAAGAGGCAGATACCGATGAAGATTTGAAATGGTTAACCGCAAAAGCAGTAAACCTACGCATCTTTGACGACGAAAACGGAGTGATGAATCTATCGGTAAAAGAGATTGACGGAGAGGTTTTGGTCGTAAGCCAATTTACGCTCTATGCAGCAACAAAGAAAGGTAACAGACCCTCATATATAAGAGCCGCAGGACACGCAACAGCAATTCCAATGTATGAGAAGTTCTGTAAAGAGATTGAATTACTCACAGGCAAAGAGGTTAAACAGGGTGAATTCGGAGCAGATATGCAAGTATCACTCGAAAACAGCGGACCTGTAACAATAGTAATAGACACTAAAAATCGCGAATAAATGAGATTAGAAGAGGCTCAAAAAATAGTAGATGATTGGATAAGGAGTTACGGCAAACGCTACTTCAACGAACTCACCAACATGGCGATTCTTACTGAAGAGGTAGGCGAAGTAGCAAGGATAATGGCTCGCACATACGGAGAACAGTCGTTCAAAGATAGCGATAAAAAGGTTGAACTTGCCGACGAACTTGCCGATGTTTTATGGGTTTTGATATGTATAGCAAACCAAACAGGCGTTGATTTAACCGAAGCCCTGAAAAAGAACATCGAGAAGAAGACAGAGAGAGACAAAACACGACATATAAATAATCCAAAATTATAATTGATATGGACAAATATAACGAAGCAATCTCAAAATACGAGAAAAATTTAAACGATGAGATCGTAAAGAACGAGGTTGAGAACCTACTCAAAAAGAGTATATCAGAGAACTGCAACACTGAGGTATATAAGACAATATTCTCTTGCATGGACATTACAACTCTTGAGGTTACCGACAACTACGAATCGGTATTGAAATTGGTTGACAAAGTAAACAATTTAGAGAACGAGCAACCAGAAATACCAAACGTAGCCGCAATATGCGTATATCCAAACTTCGTAACAGCAGTAAGAGGAGCATTGGAAGTATCAGACGTCAAAGTTGCATCTGTATCCGGAGGTTTTCCATCATCACAAACCTACCCCGAAGTCAAGGCTATTGAAGCCGGATTGGCATTGAAAGATGGAGCAGATGAGTTGGACATTGTCATGAACTTAGGAAACTTTATCTTGGGCAACTACGAAGATATGTGCGACGAAATTAACGAGGTTAAAGAGATTTGTGGCGATGCAAAACTAAAAGTTATTCTTGAAACAGGCGCACTAAAGGGTTATAACAACATCAGAAAAGCTGCGATTCTTTCGATATACGCAGGAGCAGATTTCATCAAGACCTCCACAGGTAAAATTGCAGTGGGAGCAACGCCCGAGGCATTCTATGTCATGTGTAATGCGGTTAAAGACTACTACGAAGAGACCGGCACTAAGATAGGAGTAAAAGCAGCAGGAGGCATACGCACAGCTACTGATGCAGTAAAATACTATACAATAGTAAAAGAGGTATTGGGCGAAGAGTGGCTAAACAAAGATTTATTCCGCATTGGTGCAGCAAGTTTGGCAGACAACCTAATAGATGCAATCAACGAATAATACAACAGAAAATAATAGAAAAAATGGAGAGGACCGTCGGTTCTCTCCATTTTTTCAATAGTTTCGTGCTATGATATAATCGAGTATTTTCATCAACATCTCTTTAATGTCCGAATCAGGGAAAATCTCAAGAGCCTCGACTGCCTCGACCTTTAAACGTTGCATCGTTTTTTCAGCATACTCAATACCTCCCATCTCTTTTGCATAATCAACCAAAAGGGCTATTTCAGAATCGGAGAGCGACTGTTTCATCAAAAGAGCTCGCATCTCAGCATTACGCTCATCACTATTCGATTCAATCGCATATAACAGAGGAAGTGAAACTTTTCCCTCTTTCAAGTCCGAACCGGTTGGCTTTCCGACAACATCATCTGCAAAATAATCGAATATATCGTCTTTTATCTGAAAGCACAAACCAAGCTTTTGCCCGAATAGCTCAACAGCATCAAGTTGTTGCGCATCTGCTCCATTTGAATAACCACCCATCAACATACACGACGAAAAGAGAGATGCAGTCTTTTGTTTGATGACATTAAAATATCTGTTTTCATCGAGGATATGGCTGTCGGCAGTCTCAATTTGATCGATTTCGCCTGTAGCCAACTCTTTTCCAAGAGCAGCTATAAGAGATACAGTATTAAGATTGTTCGATTTTATCGCCGATTGCAGGGCTGTTGATACAAAAAAATCGCCGACCAAAACAGCTACTCGGTTATCCCAAATATTATTTACTGTTTTACGTCCTCGGCGAAGGGGAGAACTATCAACCACGTCATCATGAATAAGGCTTGCATTGTGCAACAACTCAACTGCTACAGCCGCACTCATTGTTGCCTCATTAACCTCTCCAAAAAGACGCGAACTCAATATCACCAACATAGGGCGAATTTGCTTGCCCTTTGCCTGAAGGTAATAGTCAACTACGCTCTTCAACAAACCATTATCAGAGGCCAGAGTATCGTAGAGGGCTTTATTAAAGTTCTCCATCTCCACTCCAATAATCTTCTTAATTGACTCGCGTATATCCATTGCCTTATAATATTGAGTGCAAAAATAGTAATAATAGAACAGAAAATCGCTATCTTTATATTAAATTTACGCAATTATTTTATCAATAAACTATGAAGAGATTATTTTTATTAGATGCATACGCACTTATATACAGAGCATACTACGCATTTATCAAGAATCCGCGCATAAACTCAAAAGGGCTAAACACCTCTGCAATATATGGATTTGTAACCACTCTTGAAGAGGTATTGAACAAAGAACAACCCACACACATAGCAGTGGCATTCGATCCTCAAGGGCCAACATTCCGTCATGAGATGTTCGAACAGTACAAAGCGCAACGCGAGGAGACTCCCGAAGCAATACGCGCTGCAGTACCCATTATAAAAGATATAATAAGAGCCTATAATATCCCAATTCTCGAAGTAAGCGGTTACGAGGCTGACGATGTTATCGGAACAACAGCAAAACTTGCCGAGAAGAGAGGATTTGAGACCTACATGATGACTCCCGACAAAGACTTTGGTCAGCTCGTAAGCGACCATATCTTCCAATACAAACCTCGTCATGGAGGAGGATTTGACATATATGGAGTTGAGGAGGTAAAAGAGAGATACGGCATCTCATCGCCATTGATGATAATAGACATGTTGGGATTGATGGGAGATAGTGCCGACAACATTCCCGGTTGTCCTGGAGTTGGAGAGAAGACTGCGATAAAACTAATCAACGAATTTGGCTCGATAGAAAATCTTCTCGATTCGACCGACAAACTTAAAGGTGCCCTAAAAACAAAAATTGAGGAGAACGTCGATAAAATTAAATTCTCAAAATTCTTGGCAACAATAAAAATTGATGTTCCAATAGAGTTTGACGAAGAGGGATTGAAACATGAAAAACCCGACTGCGATAAATTGGAAAAAATTTTCGCTGAGTTGGAGTTCCGAAACCTGGCAGAAAAAATTTTAGGCAAAACTCCGACTGTTCAACCCGAAAAGAAAAAAGAGGTAAAAAAGGTTGTTTCTCAACCCTCGCTCTTTGATTTATTTGCGACCGACGGGGCAGAAGCCGAAGAATACGCAAACGTAGAGGGCTCAAATAATCGCCACCACACATACTATCTCATTGATACAGAGGATAAAATAAGAGATTTAGCTTCAAAATTAGAGTGCGCTAAAAATTTTTCATTTGACACAGAAACCACCTCGATTGAACCAATAAACGCAAAATTGGTAGGAATGTCGTTTGCTTTGAAGGAAGACGAGGCATTTTACGTCCCCGTACCCGAAGATGAAGAGGAGGCGCAAAAAATTGTGGAACATTTCAGAGTTGCACTCGAAAATGAGAAATCGCAAAAAATAGGACAAAATATAAAGTACGACTTCATAGTGATGCAAAACTACGGAGTTGAACTCAAGGGCGAATTTTTTGACACCATGGTTGCCCACTATCTATTGCAACCCGACGGGCATCACAACATGGACTATTTGGCAGAAATATATTTAGGGCATAAAACAATAAGCATAGACACTCTGATTGGAGCCAAAGGAAAGAACCAACGTTCAATGAGAGATGTTCCCCTTGCCGAGATATGCGAATATGCAGCCGAGGATGCAGACGTCACCCTTCGCCTTAAAAACCTCTTTGAGATAAAACTTAAAGAGGAGGGGTTGGAGAAACTATTCTACGAAATAGAGATGCCTTTGGTAAAGGTATTAGCGCAAATGGAGGCTGAAGGAGTTAAAATTGACACAGCAACACTTGCCGAAAGTTCAAAGATAATGACACTGAAGGCATGCGAAATTGAGACTCGTATTTTTGAATTGGCAGGAGAGACATTTAATGTCAACTCGCCCCGTCAGGTAGGAGAGATACTCTTTATAAAACTAAAAATCGACCCCAAGGCAAAACCCTCAAAACAGGGAGGATACTCAACATCCGAGGAGGTGCTTACAAAGCTAATAAACCGTCACCCAATAGTCTCTCTCATCCTTGAATACCGAGGACTGAAAAAGTTGTTGAGTACATATATAAATGCACTGCCTGAGCTTATAAACAGCCGTACAGGCAAAATACACACATCGTTTAACCAAACCGTTACAGCAACAGGTCGATTGAGTTCGAGCAATCCCAACTTGCAAAACATACCAATCAGAGATGACAACGGCAAGGAGATACGAAGAGCCTTTATTCCCAACGACGGAGAGATATTCTTCTCTGCCGACTACTCTCAAATAGAGCTACGCATAATGGCTCATTTGAGCAAGGATGAGAATATGGTAAATGCATTCCTCTCGGGCGAAGATATTCACGCAGCAACAGCAGCCAAGATATTCAAAGTACCCCTCAACGAGGTTACAAGCGACATGCGCAGAAAGGCAAAAACAGCCAATTTCGGCATTATATACGGTATCTCGGCATTCGGATTGGCTGAGAGGCTAAACATTTCCAGAACCGAAGCGAAAGGGCTTATCGACGGCTATTTCGAGTCGTTCCCATCAGTGAAGGAGTATATGGAGAAGAGCATTGAGGTTGCAAGAGAGAAGGGCTATGTCGAGACCATAACAGGGCGCAGACGTGTTCTACCCGATATAAACTCAAACAACAGCATAGTACGCGGATATGCAGAACGAAATGCCATAAACGCCCCAATACAGGGCAGTGCAGCCGACATTATAAAGATTGCAATGGTACGAGTGGCAAATCGTATAAAAAGCGAAAACATGCGTGCTAAAATGATTATTCAGGTGCATGACGAGCTGAACTTCAGCGTGCCTGAAAACGAACTTGAGCAATTGAAACAAGTTGTTACCGAAGAGATGTCGGCAGCATACAAAATGAGCGTACCCCTAATTGCCGATACAGGAAGCGGTAAAAACTGGCTGGAAGCGCATTAGAGTTGTTAGTTGTTAGTTGTTAGTTGTTAGATAATTAGATATTTCTAATTCCTAATTTCTAATTCCTAATTAAAAATAAGCAATCCTAACCATAAAATAGCTCTCTTCTTTAATAGGATAAGCATCAAATAAATCGGATATATTCATAAGGTTGTCACACTCACTGTCGGCAACCTTTTTTACACGCCCCTCCTCCACTCTGAACGAGGCATTGTTGGGAAGCAAAACAGAGTCTTTAACTGTTACACAGAAGGTTGCATCAGGGTTCAGTTTAGCATACTCCTTAAGATACTCCTCGGCATTGATAATTCTGTATTGAGGAGTATTTAATTCATCTTCACCACGACCAAAATCATACTCATAATCATTCAATAGAGAGATGGGAGAAGCAGAAACCTTTGAGAATCCTTGACTCATGTACCACTCAGCAACAGATGGGCTGCCGGGAATCAACATACACAGGTTTGCACCATTTCGATAAAGGCACTCGAAAATATCCTTCATCAATGCCTTACCATAACCTCTACCCCTGTAATCTACCTTTGTTGCAACGCCATAGATATATGAACATTTTCCACATCCTCCGACAAAATTAAACATATCGGCAGTAGCAATAATGGCATCCCTGTCGCGTAAAATATAGCTCTTACCCAATGGTCGTATTTTGGTTATATACTGCTCAATTGTCTCCTCATCATCGTCAAATGACTCACGCCACAACATGGCAATTTCAACAGCCTCGGTAGAGCGTTTTATCTCCTCAACCTTCTCCTCATTGCCAAGTATCTCTATAAGACTGAATTTTGGATATAACATAATGGGCTGATATGATAATTTGGCATCACGCAAACCTTGAATGCCCAAATCCTCTTCGCGATTTATATAGCAATACTGCTCCGACAAATCATTTGCAAAAAGGTTGTTTATCATCGCAAAACTTCTTTCGTAGCGCACACTGCCCTTCTCTATGTGAATGCAAAAAGTGTTGCTGTTTATTGCCGAGCCATATGTAAAAGCAGCCAAATCACCATCAACATATAGAGCTAAGCCCTGTAATCCCAAAGCCTCAAAATTGTCCATTCCGCACTCTATTGCACGTCTTTCGCACTCATACGCTTCCAAATCGGCATTTTCTTTGCCTTCTCGCCACTCTTCCACAAGTTTGAGTACTTCTGTCTTATGAGCAGAAGAAAGTGGCTCTGTGGTGAAATTATATAGTTTTTTGAATGTATTGACATGATTTCGTTTTGGTTGCAGTTTCTTACCTGCCAAGGTTCTTAATTGGTCGGCATTGTAGATATAGTCAAACTGACTGCGTTTAGGATATAGATAATATCCGCAAAAGGGAATAGAGGTGCGTAATTTCTCAGCAAAATTAGCCGAAACTCCTGCCATTTTAAAAGGTTCGTTATTTGCATAAACATACTCCACAAGAGTTTTAAAAGCAGCAATGACATCCCCCTCTCCGATAGGCTCCATATAGGTATGCTGTTTACCATCCACACCGCCAAAACGGATAAATATAAAGTCAGCCCACTTCGCTATTTCGGGGTTATGCAGATGAGACCAGCAAAAGATATTGGCAAATGCCATATCGCAACTACCCTCTCCCATCGCATAAGAATATTGCTCGAACAACTCTCTATCTTCAATTTTAACAGGTGCAAATTCCAACATAATCAATCTATTTTTTGTCTTTGTAAAAGTACAAAAAAAGCAGAAAAATACCCTCCTCTACCCGGGTATATTTTTACCTACGGTAATGTATGCCTCCGAAAGATAGTGATAGCCTGAAGCATTCTGAAAAACGCGCAATCCAAACATCTTCGACGCAGAGAAAAGATGCTCCGTTATCCCGCTACGAACAGCCTCATAACCCTTCCAATCGGTAACAAGAGAGAAGCAATAAGTTTGGATAGGAATTCCATTCTCGCAAGGATCTAAAAGACGCACCATTGAGAGCATCGATTTATTTACTGTGGAAAGAGAGTTTATATAGAGCTGCGAGTATGCCCTAAAGAGTCCCAGATTTGTATCAATAGAGCCATAGACTGCATCTTTAGCACCAATACTAATCTTACTGCTCTCTACCCTGTCTGCTCTTTTTTTAGCAATAAAATCAGAGAGTAGCTCTACTCTCTCCCACCCTTTCAGCTGCTCATCGGATAGGGTTATGATACTACCAACCTCAATAACAAAAGTCACCAATATTCGTCTTCCTCCACTCTCCTGCATAGACCTCCAATTTTGCAAAGTTGAGGATATCAAAAGATAAGGCGGAATGGTAAGAATTGTATTGTCATAATTACGAACTTTTACAGTATTAAGAGTAATATCTTCAACAATTCCATTTACCTTTTCATCGGACGTTGTAATCCAATCTCCCTTACGAACAACATCGTTTTGCATCAGTTGCACTCCTGCCACCAAGCCCAATATGGTATCCTTGAAAACCAACATCAGAACAGCGGCAAAAGCCCCCAATCCCGTAATAAGATTCATTGGCGATTTGTCAATTACAATAGAGACAACAACAATCAACGCCAATATAACAACAACTCCCTTAATTAACTGTAAAAGTCCATGCAAAGGGATATTTCTGTTTCGCTCTCCCTCGTTTATGATATGCCAGATAACCCCCAACAGATAGTTCAAATATAGAGCCGATGAGACGATAAGATATATCCAGCAAATTCGCTCTGTAATAGATATAAATTTAGGATAGTCGTTATAAGCCAATGGCAAAAACGGAAGCATAAAAACAGGAGGAAAAACATAGAGTAACTTTGAAAACGTTTCGTGCTTAATCAAAAGCCTTATTACCCGACCCTTCAGTTGTTTAAATATACGAGGGAAAACGTAAAGAATTACTATATGAAGAATCCAAGAGAGAAGAATAGAGAGAACCAATAAAATGAGAACAAACACCCAGCACTCAACACGCTCGGTAACATTGGCAGAGATACCAATCTTCTCAAAAAGAGCCTTAAGATAAGATACAAAAGTGTGAAAAAACGATAGCTCCTCCCCCATTACGCCCTGTTTAAAAAGTCTTATTTAATGGTATAACAAACAAGAGTAATAAAAAGTTCAGAGGGAAGTGAAAATTTTACCAGAATTTATTGTTATCAGGGCTATACTCAAAACCTACTGACGAAAGTTTATCCTCTAACCACTCACGCTCAATGCCAAGAGTGGCGCACAATTCGTCAAGCGAAGAGAACTCATCGCGCAACTTCATGTTTATAAAACTAAACAATATCATAGGGTCTGAAGGAATGGTCTGCATAGCAATCTATCTTTAGTTTAAAACAACTTTATATTAAAAAAGATAGGCTGCCCGAAAGAATCAGACAGCCTTTAATCATCTTAAGACTACGATTAAGCCTCAACGATTGCACCTGTAGGACAAGCATCAGCGCAAGTACCACAGCTCAAACATTTATCAGCATCAATTACGTAGATATCGCCCTCAGAGATAGCCTCTACCGGACACTCACCTGCACATGTTCCACATGCAACGCAGTCTTCTGTAATAACGTAAGCCATTTTTCTTAAGTTTATAAATTAGTACTAATGTGTGTGCAAAGTTACTGTTTTCTCTCAAATACACAAAAAAACAGGAGATAAATTATTATTACCCCTCCCCTATTTAAAAGTCTATTTTAACTTACCGTTCAAAGCAGCCATCTTAATTGCAGTAACAGCAGCCTCATCACCTTTGTTACCAAGCACGCCACCTGCACGGTCAAGAGCTTGTTGCATATCGTCGGTTGTCAAAACTCCGAATATAACAGGTATTGAACCCTCCTCGTTAAGAGAAGTTATACCTTGAGTCACACCCTCACAAACATACTCAAAGTGAGGAGTCCCTCCACGGACAACGCATCCTAAAACTATCACAGCATCGGGACGATAGAACTGCATAGCACGTTTAGCACCAAATGTCAATTCAAAAGTTCCCGGAACATACTCCACATAAATTGATTCGGGCTTAACTCCATTCACCTCAAGAGTATCACACGCACCCTTCAAAAGCGCACCTGTAACTTGTTCGTTCCACTCCGAGCATATAATTGCAATCTTCATTTTTGATGCATCGGGCATAGAGTTCTTGTCATATGCCGATAAGTTTGTTGTAGCCATAATTTTATATAAATAAAAAAGGGTGCCAACATATAAAATATGCGATACCCTTTATATTGTTATAGTCTATAATTTACTATTTAACTTGAGCTTTAGCTCTCTCAATGTATTTGTCAATATCTTGACCCATTACTGAGTTTTCGTATTTATCTTTAACCTCTTGGTAAAGCTCAATTGCTTTAGCGTAATCCTCAGTTTTCTCAGCTATGGTAGCAGCTTTGATAAGGAATAAGGGAGAAATTACTGCATTTGAAGCCTCCTCAGCTGCCTCAACAAATTTTTTCATAGCTTTGTTGTAATCGCCCATGTTAGCATAGCAGTTACCAATCATAGCAATGATGTTGGGATACAAAAGAGGTTCGTTTCCATCGTATGCCTCCAAATACTCAAGAGCCTCCTCGTTGTTTCCAAGGTTGTAAGCACAAATACCTGCATAAGCATTAGCAAGATTTCCTGCTTTAGTTCCAGAATACTCATCTGCAACAGCTTTGAAACCTATGAAATCAGCCTCGTCTCCGTTAAGAGCAACCTCAAAATTATCTTGTTCAAAATAGAATTCACCTTTAAACATTGCATTTTGAGCCTCTTCTTCCAAAGGAGCCAAATAAAATTGTTTAACCAAAAGGATACCTATAACAGCCAAAATTACAACCAAAACAGCAGCTGTAAGTTTTTTGCCATTTTTCTCAATCCATTGTTCGCCTGAAGAAAGGACGTTGTTCATTTTATCCAACTCGTCCATTTTTTGTTCTTTATTAGCCATTTGTATTTAATGTATTTAATTAATATTCAACTATTTATGTATAAGCAATACATCTACCGAATGTTTAAGGCAATGCACACTTATACAAATTTCAGTGCAAAAATAAAATATTTATCCATATAAATAAAATTTCATCAATAAATTTTACATTTAAATTAGTATCTTCGCAGTGTCAAATTAAGAATAGAAGATACGTACTATGATTCTCGAAACCATTTCGTTACTCAATTTTAAGAATATTACCGAAGCCGACATAACCTTTTCGGAGAACATAAATTGTTTCTTGGGCAACAACGGTATGGGCAAAACCAACCTGTTGGATGCAATATACTATCTATCGTTCTGTAAAAGTTTCTACAATATCTCTGATTCACAAAACATAAAACATGGAGAGGAGTTTTTTATGATTAAAGGCAATTATTTGAACTCCAAAAACAGCGACATGTCAGAGATAAACTGCGGAGTAAAACTCAGACAAAAAAAGAGCTTTAAACGTGATAAGAAAGAGTACGACAAACTATCAGACCACATTGGATACATACCATTGGTAATAGTATCGCCCGAGGATAGCGAACTGGTAAAAGAGGGTAGCGACATACGCCGAAAATTCATAGACCAAACACTGTCGCAATTCAACAGAGAGTACCTTTCGGCGATAATAGCATACAACAAAGCACTTACAACACGAAACGTAATGCTACGTCGTGGCGACAGAGAAGTTGCACTATACGAGGTAATTGAGGGGCAAATGGAGTACTCTGCAAACTACATACACAGATGCCGAAAAGAGTTTATCGATAGCTTTGTAGTTGTATTCAACAACTTTTACCAACAGATATGTGGAGGAGGAGAGAGCGTAACACTTTCATACTCATCGCACTTAAACGACGGAACACTATCGGAGCAACTTGCCGAAAGCAGAGAAAAAGACAAGATATTAGGCTACACCACTCGAGGCATACATCGAGACGATTTGGATATGAAACTTGGCGACCACAACATAAAAAGAGTGGGCTCACAAGGACAAACCAAAACATTTGCAATTGCACTACGCTTTGCCCAATACGAATATCTCAAAAAAATGGGAGGTAAAAACCCAATCCTTCTACTGGACGACATATTTGACAAGCTTGACTCGAACCGAGTTGAACGAATTATGAATATGGTTTCAACACCCGACTTTGGGCAGATATTTGTAACTGACACCAACCGAGAATACTTGGATGCAATAGTCCGCAAAAGCGACAAAAAGTTCAAACTCTTTGGAGTAGAAGAGGGAGTAATAAAAGAGATATAGATGGAGAGACGCAAAACCGTACATATAAGCGAAATCATTCAAGAGCTACTCGCAAAAAACAATATGAAGAGTCGCCTCGACGAAACCACCATAACCCAAAAGTGGGAAGAGGTGGTTGGCAAAACCATGGCAAAATATACCCGAAAAGTATATGTCAGCAAGGGAGTTTTGTATGTAGAGGTAACCTCCTCAGTGGCACGTAATGAATTGGTAATGAATCGTTCGATACTAATTGAAAAACTCAATAAAACAACAGGAAGCGAAACAATAAAAGATATTATATTCAGATAAAAAAGAGATGGACAAATTATACAAACACAAAATAGAGGTACAGCCCCGTTTTAACGACTTTGATCCAATGGGTCATGTAAACAATACCATATTCATGAACTACTTTGATATTGGTAAGGTTGCATATTTTAAAGCTATATGGGATACAGACCTCATAGACTGGCAAGATTTCGGGTTAGTAATTGCTCGCATTGAAACAGACTTTATATCGCCAATTTTAATGGGGGAAAGGGTAGTGGTACGCACCACAATCTTGCGTATTGGCAACAAGAGCTTAGAGTTATCGCAACAGCTTATAAACCCCGATACAAACCAATTAAAAGCGGCAGCACGCACAATTATGGTTGGCTTTGACGTAAACACTAACAGCGCCGAACCAATTACCGAAAAATGCGTTGAGGCCATAAGCCGCTACGAAGGCCGCCCATTTAAAAGAGAGATAAGTAAATAACGAAGATTGCATAAAACGAATAAGCAGGTTCTACACATCGTAAAACCTGCTTATTCTATTTTGTCAAAAAATATAATCTTATCTATCACTCTTAACCGATGAGTAGAAAGGCAATCCATATATTGCATTACTAATATAGTCGGCAGAAACGTAAGTGTATTGAGGATTAATCTTATACACTCCTCGGTTGTTTATAAAGCCGTAATAGTCACCTATTTTAACAAGAGCCAAATCCTCAACAAAAGGGTATGCCTCGTCGAACTGACGTTTAACAACAATCTTGCCTGACCTATTTACGTACGCCCATTTCCCTTTTATCATAACAGGAGCTACATCTGCTCCGTTAAAAGGCAAAACCTTGTCAAAAGAGGCAGGAATCACCCATTTTCCGTTAACATCTGTCCATCCCCATTGGTCGTTGTTTAAGGTGATAAACAACTCTCCGTCAGCTCTTAAATCATCAAATGAAGGTTCAAGAACAAACACTCCCATTTTATTAATCAAGCCCCATTTATCTCCAACAGCAACAGGTGCCAACTCTCCTGAAAAAATCTTTGCAGCATCAAAATTTGCCGGTATTATAACAGTTCCTGTGTTATCGATATAACCCCATTTATTGTCCAAACCTTTTACAGCGGCTAACCCTTCGCTAAAATGAGTTGCATCGTAGTATATGGGAGGTATTACTTTTTCGCCTTGCATATTTGCAAAACCATAACGTTTTTGCCTTTTCTCGGTTGTATAGTAACGAGCCATATCCTCAATGTAGATTTCAACCCAATCAACCTCTCTAAGCGAAAATTTAAGCTCTCCTTTGCGATTTATCACTCCCGGAACATCTCCATTGCGTACAACCCAAGCCATGTTGTTATTGAAAACAGTGGCATATTTATATACATCGGGCAGTATCTGCTCTCCATCATTATCGGCATATCCGTAGCGGTTTTCTTTAAGCACCAAAGCCACGTCGTCTCTTATTAATGACACTTGAGATGCGTTAACAGAAAACTGATATTTATCACTCTTTGATATGAAAAACAGCGAATCTCCTGATCCCACTGCTATATCCTTAACATCTGCCATATTCCAGCTCTTGTCGGAACATGAAGAGGCAAGCATCGCAACAAGCAATACCAACACCATTTTTAAGGATATACTCTTTTTCATATCAGCTACTTAAATGTTATTGTTCTTTTGAATAGCTTTCGATGTGACGTGCTTTCTTCTCGGGATAGATATCTTCGATTGTAATCATCATACCTGTCTCCTCCACGTCACCAAACTCATCATTGATTGCTGTTCCAAATGTTTTCATTGTTGGCGATAGAGCCATGTATGCACTTACCAATGGAGGTATGTTTGCTCCTAAAGCTCTAATCTCACCATTTAGAGTTAGATAATCTTTTTTGTAATCAGTTTTACAGAATAACGACTCAAAATCTGCATCGTTAGCTGTTGTATCTATTGGTTTGTGTGCCCAAATCAGATTGTCAGTATCAGGGAAATATATTCTCAAAAAGTTCATGATCATATTTCTACCTACAACAGGGAACTCGGTGTACATAGTAAACTTACCAAGTAGGTATTTTGTTTGAGGATATATAGAAATAATTCCACCCAAACCATCCCAAAGGTTGTCAAGAGCAAACAATCCTTTTGCTCCTGCTTTTGATGATTGATACTCCAATGCAACAAACGAACGTCCCAATTCAATGGAATAAGGGAGATATTTCTCTTTGAACTCTTGTGAAAATTCAAATAGGTGCGACATTGCTATTCTGGGCGAACCATCTTCCTCAAATTTAATATCCTCTCCAAGAAGGAAACGATAACCACCCAAGATCTCCTCTTGTTCTGGGTCCCAAACAAACAACTGACGACAAGGAGGTGTCATTGTGTCAAAGTCATCGATATCCACCGATTTGCCTGTTCCTCCTCCTCCATTTCTAAAAGCTATCTCCCTTAAACGGCCAATTTCGTTCATTATATTGGGCGATTCAGCTGCTTCAATTACATAAATTTCATTGTTACACTTACGAGTGCGACGAATAAAAGTTGCTCTTTTTAACTCTTCTTTAATTAGAGCTCTGTCTATTTTCTCTATAATCTCTTCCATAGTGATGGATTACTTTTTTATTTCGTACACTAAATCTTTCACATATTGAGCCCACTCACGTGGATTTTTATCAGAATTGAATGTTTGCCAAGGAATCGGTTTGCCGAAATATATCTCATATTTCTTACCCTTTGCCTTAAACAATTCGTCAGGTAAATATATAAGCTCAATATTGAATTTTATTCCTAATTTCTCACGTATCAAAGCAAAGTTGTAGAAGAAATTTGAGTTTTGACCTCTGAAAAAGACGGGGACAACATCACGTTGTTGCGACACTGCATTTGTCACAAACCACTTTTTCCAAGGCAAATCTAAAATTTTTCCTTTTTGACGGCGCGAACACATACCTGCAGGGAATACCAACAATTGGTTATCTCCTCCCATAACCTCGTCAAGGTTCTTTGCCAAACTTCTCGACTGCCTACCATAACAGTTGACAGGGATGAAGCATGGAGCCAAAGGTTTAAGGTTCATCAACAAGTCGTTTACTTGAGCCTTTATCTTGCCATCAAAATATTCTCCCAAAATCGAAAGCAAAAGAATTCCGTCCATTCCGCCAAGAGGATGATTACTTACAAAAATAAACTTTTTGTCTTTTGGTATATTCTCCAATCCGTAAACATCACATTCGACATCCAAGAATTTCTTAACGCCATTTGCAAAATCAATACCTTCCAAACCCGGGTTTTCATCCAAAAAGGCATTAATTTCATCTTGATGAATCGTCTTTTTTAGATAATTCATTATAAATTTCGGAAGACCCTTGCCCTTACGAAACTTACTTTTGACAACTTTATCCAAATCTATTCTTAATGGTTCGTTCATCTTCTTAAGAAATTAATTTGCATTAATACTCTATTTAACAAACAATTACACACTCTTTCCTCTAAGTCATCGTTTGTTTTTGACCATAAAAGAGCAAACAAAAATACAATTTTTATCTCTTTATAGAAAAATTTAGCAATTTTTTTATTCAAAAAGATTAAAATCTTACTAATTGAAAGTAAGGAAAGAGTTGTAGGTTTTGTAAAAAAACAGTTCAAATTTTACATCAAAAAAATCAAAAAACAGAGACTCTTGCCACAATAAAAATTGTTGATAAAATTAGTTCTTCTTGTGTGGTTTTAATAGATTATTTTAACTATCTTTATCCCCTAATTTAGGATAACTATATTTTATTGAGTGCGATATTATGCAAGAACCTGTATATCACATACCTGCGTTATTAGATGAATGTCTTGAGGGATTAAACATTTCTCCAAACGGAACATATGTTGATGTAACCTTTGGCGGAGGCGGACACTCTCGAGGTATAATTAAAAATTTGGGAGAGGGTGGAAGACTATTCTCTTTTGACCAAGACAGCGACGCAGAAAAGAATATAATTGACGACAAACGCTTCACTTTTGTGAAAAGCAATTTCAGGTTTTTGAAAAATTTCATGCAATACCACAACGTGGAAGAGGTCGATGGCATAATTGCCGATTTGGGTGTATCGTTCCACCACTTTGATGAAGCCGACAGAGGATTCTCGTTCCGTTTCGACGGAAAGCTTGACATGAGAATGAACCGACGAGGTGGCAAATCAGCATCTGACATAATAAACCGTTATCCCGAAGATAAGATTGCCGACATACTCTACTACTACGGAGAGATGCGCAATGCCAGACGCATTGCCGCTGCAATAGTAAAAAAAAGGGAGGGCAAAATGATAGAGACAACAACCGACCTACTCTCTGTGATAAAGGATTTGGTAAATCCCAAACAGGAGAAAAAGGAGTTGGCTCAAATATTCCAGGCACTGCGCATTGAGGTAAACGACGAAATGGCAAGCCTCAAAAGCATGCTTACCCAAAGTGCCGCAATATTAAAACCCGGAGGAAGAATGGTTGTACTTACATACCACTCGCTCGAGGATAGGATTGTAAAAGACTTTTTCAAATTCGGCAACTTTGAGGGTAAAGCCGAAAAAGATTTCTTCGGACGAGTAATAGCTCCTCTCAAACAGGTAAACAACAAAGTTATTGTTCCATCGGAGGAGGAGATAGAGCGTAACCCAAGGTCTCGTTCGGCAAAATTAAGGATAGCAGAAAAACTATAACAGTATGGCAGAAAACGAAAATATAGAGGAACTAAAAGAGGAGATTATATCATTGGAGCAATCTGATGATACAGCCTCTGATGTTGTATCCCAAGAGCAAGAAGAGGAGAAAAACATCGAGGAGGCGGATTCTGCCACTGAAGAAGAGAAAAAAGACAATAAGAAGGAGAAGAGAGAGAGAAAGAATATTCTAAAGAGTTTTTGGAATATCATTAAGACAATCTTCATGGGTCGAATATTATCGGTTGACTTTATCATACGATATTGGAAAACAATTTTGACAGCCCTGTTCATAAGCCTTTTCTACATATCTAACCGATATGCATGTCAGCAAAGTGCGGCTCGCATAAAAAGAGTTGAAAGCGAAATAGTGGAAATTCGATATAAATCGCTTGGAATGTTCACCCGCTTAAAAACATTGCAACGCGAAGATTCAATAGCAAAGCTTATAAAAGAGGCTGACTTAAAGCTCGAAATACCCAAACATCCGCCTTATACCATAAACGCAATAAAAGAGAATGGAAAAGAGTAAACAAAGTAAAATATTGTTCCGATACTTTCTCATATCAGCAGTTGTTGTGCTGATGTGTTGCGTTGTCATTGCCAAAACCATAAAAATAGTATTTGTGGAGAGAGAGGGATGGAATAAAAAAACCGAAGCCACAATACGCAAAAACATAAAAATTCCTGCTCAGAGAGGTAATATATTATCAGCAAATGACGAGATATTGGCAAGCACAATCAAAGAGTATCGCCTATATTTCGATTTCAGAAAAATTTTGGATGCAAACGACAAACGTGTCGATAGGTTACACCCCGATACGTTGGATAAATATATAGACCCCTTAAGCAAGGCTCTCTCTGAAAAGATTGGAGACAAAAGTGCAAAAGAGTACAAAAAAGCCATAAGAACTGCATACGAAAAGAAAGACAAACGCTTTAGGATAAGCAAAGAATGGGTTTCGTATCTCGATTTGTTGGAGATAAAAAAATTCCCACTTATCGAGAAAGGACGAGACGTAACAGGTTTTTTTGAGGAGGGACAAGAGAAGAGAGAAAAGCCCTTTGGAAGCGTTGCCTCAAGAACAATCGGACGAATAAAATTGGGCGAGGCAGAGTATGGTATTGAGTTGGCATACGACTCAATACTAAAGGGTAAAGACGGAGTGGCAGACTTTAAAAAAACACGTAAAGCCTATATAGAGATAAGAGACACAAAAATTGATGAGGAGAATGGTTGCGACGTAAGAACAACCATCGACCTCAAAATACAATACATAGCAGAGCAGGCTCTGTTAAACAAACTGCATGAGGTTGATGCAGACGACGGATGTGTTGTCGTAATGGAGGTTAAAACAGGAGCCGTAAGAGCCATTGCAAACTTCAGAAGAGTAGCAGAACGACGATTTGTTGAGTCTCGAAACAATGCAATCGCCGACATGGTTGAGCCGGGTTCTACATTCAAAACAATGGCAGCAATGGCCGTTCTTGACGAAGGCATAGCAACTCCCGACGAGATATTTGATACAGGGAACGGTGTATATGCATATTCAAGAGGAAAACATACCCGTTTCATAAACGACTGGAACAAACATCGTGGAGGATACGGAAAAATATCTTTGGCAGAGGCCATACACTACTCATCTAACATCGGTATCGCCAAGGCGGTGTTGAAAGGGTATGAAAACAACCCTAAAGCATTTATCAAAAAGCTTAACGAGATGGGAGTGGGAGACTCTGTTGATTTGAAGATGATTGGACAGGCATATCCTAAAGTACCTCATCCCGACAGATACCGAGGATGGAACTTTACCACATTGCCATGGATGAGTTTTGGATACAACGTACAGATACCTCCTATTTACACTCTGATGTTCTATAACGCAATTGCGAATAACGGTAAGATGTT
Source organism: Candidatus Caccoplasma sp. (assembly GCA_045613905.1). Taxonomy (GTDB): domain Bacteria; phylum Bacteroidota; class Bacteroidia; order Bacteroidales; family G3-4614; genus Caccoplasma_A. Next base: position 178,552 of record JAZLBW010000045.1, on the reverse strand, counting down.
GGCTCCTATGTTTGTGTCAGACATATTGCAAAACGGATCGGTAAAAGAGCATATCGATGCCACAGTTGTGAGAGAGCAGATATGTAAACCTCAAACATTGGTGGAGATAAGGAAGATGCTTTCCGGAGTTGTAACATCCGGAACTGCTCAAAACCTACGCTCACCGTATGTCGCAATAGCCGGTAAAACAGGAACTGCCCAAATATCTCAGGGTGGAGCAGGATACAAGAGTGGAGAGACTACTCACCGCGTATCATTCTGCGGATACTTCCCCGACAACGAAACTCCATTATACTCTTGCATAGTGGTAGTAACACGTCCTCGAGGAGTATATCCATCGGCAGGAGCAATATCGGGCGAGGTTGTAAAATCTATTGCCGAACAGATGTACGGACAAGGATTCTATAACTATGCCCCTCTCTTAGAACCTTCGAAGGAGTTGGAAATGGCTCCTGAAATAAAGGGAGGGATAAGCAACATAACAGATATGGTTTGCGACTCTCTGAATATTATATATACAACAAGAGAAAAAGACAACAGCGACATTTACATAAAAAACAGACACCCTGAAGTCTTGGAATCGGAAAACGACAGCATAAAACGAGTTCCGTCGGTAATAGGAATGGGATTAAAAGATGCATTGCTAATATTAGAGCAATCGGGAATTAATGTCAGTGTAAACGGACACGGTTGCGTGGTAGAGCAAACACCCAAAAGCGGTGAACCATTCAACAAGGGAGATAAAGTAACAATAACATTAAAATAAGATAAAATGAAGAAGATATCGGCTCTTATAGAGAAGATAAAAACCACAGGCGTTATAGGTGATATAGAGCAAGAGGTAAAGGGTATAGATTCTGACTCTCGCAATATAAAACCTCAATATATGTTTATAGCCGTAAAAGGAACAACGGTTGACGGTCACAAATTTATTGGCAAGGCGATAGAGTTGGGAGCAACCGCTATATTGTGCGAGGATATGCCTGAAGAAGTAAAAGAGGGCATTACATATATTACTGTAAAAGATTCTCAACTTGCCTTAGGACAACTTGCTTCGGCATGGTACAACTACCCATCTGAGAAGTTAAAACTTGTTGGAGTAACCGGAACCAACGGAAAAACAACCATAGCAACACTGCTATATAAAATGTTTAAAATCTTCGGAGAGAAGACAGGATTGCTATCGACCGTATGCAACTACGTTGGAGAAAAAGCAGTTCCTTCAACTCACACGACACCCGATCCCATATCACTTAACTCTCTATTGAACGATATGGTTGAGGAGGGATGTACATATGCATTTATGGAGGTAAGTTCTCACTCTGCCGACCAAAAAAGAATTGGAGGTTTGGCATTTGACGGAGGTATCTTCACCAACCTCACTCGCGACCACATGGACTACCACAAAACCGTTGATGCATATCTTAAAGCAAAAAAGAGCTTCTTTGATTCGCTTAGCAAAAATGCCTTTGCTCTTACAAACACCGACGATAGAAACGGAGAGGTGATGCTTCAAAACTGCAAAGCAAGAAAAAGCAGTTACTCTCTTAAATCAATGGCAGAGTTCAAAGGTAAAATCATTGAGAGCAGAATTGACGGAACAACTCTCCAAATAAACAACAGAGAGGTTGAGACTCTATTTGTTGGTAAGTTTAACGCATATAACCTATTGGCAGTATATGGAGCCGCTTGTCTGTTAGGCAAAGAGGCAGAAGAGGTGTTGACAGTGTTATCAATGCTCGTTCCTGTATCGGGACGCTTCCAAACACTCTCCAAGGGGGGAGTAACAGCAATTGTTGACTACGCACATACACCCGATGCAATAACCAATGTACTACAATCAATAACAGAGGTCATACGAGGCAAAGGAGAGATTATTTCTGTAATAGGAGCAGGAGGAAACCGCGATAAAGGTAAACGTCCGCTAATGGCACAAGAGGCAATAAAACTATCATCAAAAGTAATATTGACCTCGGACAATCCAAGAGACGAAGAGCCTGAACAAATCATTGCAGACATGAAAGAGGGATTGTCTGCCGCCCAATTGAAAAAGACTCTATCAATTACCGACCGCCGCGAAGCAATTCGACTTGCTATACAACTTGCAAAACCAGGAGATGTTGTATTGGTGGCAGGAAAAGGTCACGAAGACTACCAAGAGATAAAAGGTGTAAAATACCACTTCGACGATAGAGAAGAGATTGAAAAAGCATTTGAGGAGATAGGATAAAAAACAAGTAAGAGAATATAAAAACAGCTTTTAAGAATATGTTATACGATTTTTTTAACTACCTAAACACCATAGACATTCCCGGAGCAGGTATGTTCCAATACATTTCGTTCAGAGCAACTTTGGCATTTGTGTTATCGCTCTTTATTGCAATGGTGATAGGAGGAAAAATTATAAGCAAACTGCGTAAAATGCAGATTGGAGAGACAATTCGAGACCTATCTTTGGAGGGACAGCTCGCAAAGAAAGGAACCCCCACCATGGGAGGTATAATAATAATAATAGCAACACTTATTCCATCTCTGTTGGTAGGTCGCTTGAGCAATATATATATGTTGCTGATGATTATAACCACAGTATGGTTGGGAATATTGGGATTTGCCGATGATTACATCAAGGTAATCAAAAAGAACAAAGAGGGAATGAAAGGCAAATTCAAAATTATCGGACAAATTGGATTGGGTCTGATTGTGGGACTTACACTCTATCTATCGCCCGATGTTGTTATCCGAGAAAAAAACAACGCTCCGCAAGAGGTTAGCCAAACAACAGTTATAGAAGATACTACGCGAGGAATTGATAAAAAATCGACAAAGACCACCATCCCTTTTGTAAAGAACCACAACTTTGATTATGCCGATTTAATTCCTTTTGCAGGAGAACACTCACAAACTGCAGGATGGGTAATATTTGTGATAATAAGCATATTGGTAGTTACAGCCGTCTCAAACGGAGCAAACCTTACTGACGGACTTGATGGCTTGGCAGCAGGAACAACTGCAATAATAGGTGTTACGTTGGGTATATTCGCATATCTCTCGGGACACGTCATATATGCCCCCTACCTCGATATTATGTATATACCCGGTTCGGGAGAGTTAGTGGTGTTTGTTAGTGCATTTGTTGGTGCACTTATAGGATTTTTATGGTATAACGTATATCCCGCACAAGTATTTATGGGAGATACAGGAAGCCTCACAATAGGTGGAATCATCGCCGTTTTGGCAATAATACTACACAAAGAGCTTCTTTTGCCCTTGCTATGCGGAATATTCTTGGTTGAGAGTCTAAGTGTTATACTACAAACATCGTACTTCAAATACACAAAAAAGAGATACGGTGAAGGACGCAGAATATTTAAAATGACACCACTTCATCACCACTTCCAAAAAGATGGTGACGGTTCAATTAAAGCACTGATACAAACGCCAATAAACAAAATGCCCGAGTCGCGAATAACCATTCGTTTTTGGATTGTGAGCATACTTTTGGCAGCATTAACAATAGTAACATTAAAAATACGATAATGGCAAAGAGAGTTGTAATATTAGGAGCAGGAGAGAGCGGAGCCGGAGCTGCTGTTTTAGCTAAATTAAAAGGCTTTGATGTATTTGTCTCTGACTTCTCGCCCATTAAAGAGAAGTATCAATCTTTATTGGATGAGTACAACATCGAGAGTGAAAGCGGGAGCCATACACTCGAAAAGATATTGAATGCCGACGAGGTGATAAAAAGCCCGGGTATTCCCGACACCGTTCCTGTAATGGCAGCCATACTTGAAAAGAAGATACCTGTAATCTCTGAAATAGAATTTGCAGGCAGATATACCGATGCAAAGATGATATGTATTACCGGAAGTAACGGTAAAACCACAACTACTCTGTTGACATACCATATCTTAAAAAGCGCAGGGCTCAATGTAGGTTTGGCAGGAAATGTTGGTAAGAGTTTGGCATTGCAGGTGGCAACAGAAAACTTTGACTACTATGTAATAGAGTTGAGCAGTTTTCAGTTGGATAACATGTACGATTTCAAAGCAAACATTGCCGTGTTGCTAAACATCACTCCCGACCACCTCGACCGCTACGGATATGATATGCAAAACTATGTAGATGCCAAGTTCCGCATCACACAGAACCAAACCGAAAACGATGCATTCATCTTCTGGAACGACGACCCTATAATTACCGAAGAGCTGAGCAAGTACAATCTTAAGTCGAAGCTCTACCCCTTTGCCGAAAAGATAGGAGAGGGTGTTGCAGCATACAAAGATGGTGCTAACATTATAATAAACGACAAAAACGGAACAATAACAATAGATGAGGAGGCACTCTCTCTTGAAGGTCGCCACAACCTATTCAACTCATTGGCGGCATCAATCTCTGCTAAGGTTCTTGAAATTAGAAAAGAGGAGATTAGAGCAGCCTTGAGCGGTTTCAAAGGAGTTGAACACCGATTGGAAAAAGCAGGACGAGTTCGCGGTGTGGAGTTTATAAACGACTCAAAAGCTACCAATGTAAACTCTTGCTGGTATGCCCTTGAAAGCATGAAAACTCCCGTTGTTCTTATACTTGGAGGCAAAGACAAAGGTAACGACTACACCGAGATAGAACAGTTGGTAAAAGATAAAGTAAAAGCTATTGTGTGTCTGGGTGTTGACAACAGCAAACTCCATAAATTCTTCGACTATATGGGAAAAGAGATGGCAGATGCATCGTCAATGAAGGAGGCTGTTGAGAAATCTTTGGCAATGGCACAACCCGGCGACACAGTGTTGCTATCGCCCTGCTGCGCAAGCTTCGACCTCTTTAAAAGTTATGAAGACAGGGGAGAGCAATTCAAAAAATGCGTAAAAGAGATATAAAAAAATGGAGGAAAAGAGGAAAATATTAAAAGGGGACAAATATATCTGGGGAGCATTCTTCGGGTTGTGTTTAATATCGATATTGTCGATGTACACAGCAAGTGGAACACTCACCTATAATTCAGACAATATATACGACCCCATAATAAAACACGCCAAGTTTTTGGTGGGTAGTACCATTGTGGTATTTGTTGTACACTATGTACACTATAAATACCTTCGACTGCTCGGACTTCCTCTATTCATTGTATCATCCATAATGCTTCTATACACTCTCTTTTTTGGAGAAAAGATAAATGACGCGGCACGTTGGATAGAAGTGGCAGGAATCCCCATACAGCCATCGGAGTTGGCAAAACTGGGAGTAATAATAACTACGGCATACTTCTTGGCAAAAGGACAGGTTGAAAAAGGAGTTTCGAACGATGCCCTGAAAAAGATTCTGACAATCATCGTAACCTCGTGTCTGCTGATATTCACCGAGAACTTTTCAACGGCGGCTCTGATAGGATTGGTAACATACTGCATGATGATTATAGGCGGCGTAAGTTTCAATAAACTCGGACTTCTGTTGCTATTCGTACTGCTGTTTGTAGGTTCTATATTAATAACAGCAAAAGTTGTTGACGAAAAATTCCCCGACTCAAAGAATTTCTTCACAACAGCCATGCACAGAGCAAACATGTGGAATGGACGTATTGCAAACTATTTTGAAGATAATGACATCCCTGAGTACGAAAAGGAGACAACCGACAATAACTATCAGGAGCATCATGCGTATATGGCAATTGCCAACAGCAACGGAATAGGTTTAGGACCAGGGAACAGTCTCGAACGCGACTTCTTACCACAAGCATATTCCGACTTTATATTTGCCATAATACTTGAAGAGTACGGTATATGGGGAGGATTGATAGTAATGGGACTATACATATCGATACTATTTCGAGCCTACCAAAACACGCGAAAGTGTTCGCAAGCATTCCCTGCATTTTTGATGATGGGAATTGCAATGCTCATCGTATTCCAGGCAATCGTAAACATGATGGTGGCTACAGGTGTAATACCTGTAACAGGACAGCCTCTGCCACTTATAAGTCGCGGAGGAACATCCGTTATAATAACAGGTATATACTTTGGAATATTGTTGAGCATAAGCAGATATGCCACCATAGACAATAACGACAATAATAAAAAAGAGGAGACGGAGATACCCGAAAGCATATCGGCTCCAAACCCAAATCTAAAAGAAGATATATGAAAAAGAGCTTTAAAGTAATCATAAGCGGTGGGGGAACAGGTGGACACATTTTCCCCGCAATATCCATTGCAGATGCAATAAAAGAGAAAATGCCCGATGCAGAAATTCTTTTTGTAGGTGCAGAGGGACGCATGGAGATGGAAAAAGTTCCTGCCGCAGGATACAAAATAATAGGGATACCCGTAAGCGGTTTAAGCCGAACAAATCTGCTTAAAAACTTCAAGGTGATAGCACAGCTGTTCAAAAGCCTTAAGCTCGCAAAAAAGATAATAAAAGAGTTTAAACCCGATGTAGCCGTAGGAGTAGGCGGATATGCAAGCGGACCTACACTTTGGTGTGCCGCAAGCGAGAAAATACCCACCGTAATACAAGAGCAAAACTCTTATGCAGGGGTGACAAATAAATTGCTATCGAAAAAGGCAAAAGCCATATGCGTAGCCTACGACGGAATGGAAAGATTTTTCCCAGAGGAGAGCATTATATTGACAGGTAACCCCGTACGAAAAGGGTTGACCGAGGAGGTATCGAGAGACGAAGCCATAGAGTACTTCGGTCTCGACAAAAACAAAAAAACCATACTTGCCATTGGCGGTAGCCTTGGAGCAAGAACCATAAACGAAAGCATTGCAGACTCACTTAATGATATACCCGAAGATATACAGATAATATGGCAATCGGGCAAATTCTACGATAAGAGTGCAAGCGAAGCAATAGCCAATGCAGGAGAGGTGGCAGTTAAACAGAGTGCATTCATCACTCGTATGGACTACGCCTATGCCGCAGCCGATTTGGTAATATCAAGAGCCGGAGCTTCTTCAATATCTGAGTTGTGTCTTTTGGGAAAAGCTTCAATCCTTGTTCCCTCACCAAACGTGGCAGAAGATCACCAAACAAAGAATGCAATGGCTCTGTCAACAAAAGAGGCAGCAATATTGGTTCCCGATTCTGACGCAACAATATCACTTATGAATCAAGCCTTTAAGACAGTAAAAGACGATATGAAACTAAAAATTATGTCGGAAAACATAAGAACACTTGCTCAAAACAACTCTGCAAGCAGAATAGCCGACATAGTAATAAAAATAGCAAACAAAACAATATAATGGATAGCAAGAAATCTATATACTTTTTAGGGATAGGCGGAATAGGAATGAGTGCCTTGGCGAGATACTTCATATCAAAAGGATATAAAGTAGCAGGATATGACCGCGCCAAAACTCATATAACCGATGCACTTACAAACGAAGGTGCTGAGATATTCTACTATGAAGATATTGAATTGATACCTCAATACTGCTTGAATCCCAAAGAGACACTTGTTGTATATACCCCGGCAATACCCGCAACTCATAAGGGCTTTGAGTACTTCAAAGCAAACAACTTTGAGATTGCTAAACGTGCAAAAATTTTGGGTATGATAACCCGAAACAGCAAAGGACTTTGCATATCAGGAACACATGGAAAAACCACAACAAGTTCGATGCTTGCCCACATATTGGCATCTTCGAAGGTAGAGTGCAATGCTTTCTTGGGAGGAATACTTAAAAACTACAACAGTAATCTAATCCTCTCCGATAAGAGCGAATACACGGTTATTGAGGCAGACGAATATGATCGTTCGTTTCATCAACTATCGCCCTACATGGCTGTAGTGACGGCATCAGACCCCGACCATCTCGATATATACGGAACAGAGGAGGCATATCTCGAGAGTTTTGCCACATTTACATCACTGATTTCTCCAGGAGGAGTTCTACTGATAAAAAAAGGAATAAGCCTTGTTCCCCGAATAAAAGAGGGAGTCACACTATTGACCTTTGGTAGAGAAGAGGGAGATTATCATGGAGAAAATATACGAATAGGCGGTGGAGAGATAATATTTGACTTTGTAACCCCCGAAAAAAGAATAAACGATATAAAACTTGGTGTACCCGTAAAGATAAACATAGACAATGCCATTGCCGCAATGGCCATTGCCACACTTTGCGGAGCCGAAGATGATGAGATTAAGGAGGCTATTGGCTCATACCAAGGACCTGAACGAAGATTCGACTTTTGGTTGAAAACCCCCGAAAAGGTTCTACTCGATGATTACGCTCACCACCCCGATGAGGTATCGGCATCAATATCATCAGTAAAAGAGTTATATCCCGACAAACATCTTACGGTAATCTTTTATCCGCATCTTTACAGTCGTACACGCGATTTTGCTCCCGAATTTGCAAAAGCTCTATCTCTTGCCGACAGAGTTATTCTCTTGCCCATATATCCCGCAAGAGAAGAACCCATTCCCGGAGTAACATCCGAAATAATATTAAACCAACTAACTTGTAAGGAAAAAGAGATAACTTTAAAAGAAAATTTGATAGAAAAGATAAAAGTTGGTAAATTTGAGGTGCTTATGACAATGGGGGCAGGAAATGTGGATGCATACCTACCCGAAATTAAAGAGATAATAGAAAAACAATGATTTGGAGAGTTATAAAAATAATATTGATTCTACTGCTTCCGGCATGTTTGATTGCCGCATACTTTTATGCACAATACAAATATACCGAAGAGGTATGCAATAATATTAAAGTAGTATTACTCAATCCAAAAGAGCAACAATACCTATCTGAAGAGGATATACTAAAAATTGTAAGCGACAACAAGTTGGCAATAGCAGGAGTATTCCTTAATGAAATAAATTTGGATAAAATTGAAAAAACTATCCAAAAAAATCCGATAGTAAAAAACAACGAGTGTTATAAAACCTCGAACGGAGATATTGTTATTGAAGTGGAGCAACGCATCCCCGAATTAAGAGTTATAACACCCACAACATCGTATTACATCGATAGAGACAGACGAAAACTACCCCTATCTAAAAAGATTGTGGCATACCTACCCATAGCAACAGGAAACATAAAGGAGGAGTTTGCACAAAACAATTTATACGACTTTGTTCAGTACCTGAAAGAGAATAAAAAGTGGGAAAACCAGATAGAGGAGATTATAGTTACCGAAGAAGAAGATATAGAATTAATTCCTCGAATAGGTAAACAATTGATACTTTTTGGAAAAATGAGTAACTTTGAAGAAAAATTCAACGCAATAGATTTACTCTACACACAAGTATTCAGCAAAACAGGGTGGAACTATTACAACAAAATAGACTTACGATACGAAGGTAAAATAATTTGCACAAAAAACATTCAATAGATATGGATACATCAAATTTAATTGTAACAATAGATTTAGGCTCATCAAACATAGTTGGATTGGCAGGAGTCAAAGAGGGCAATAAGATAAAAGTTATTGCCTTTGAGAAAGAGCCATCAGAGGGAGCTATACGTCGAGGATGCATCATAAACACCGATATATGTGCTTCAAAAGTTCGCAAACTTATAACAAAATTGGAGAACAAAATAAACTCTCATATCAACGAAGTATATGTAGGAATAGGAGGACAATCGGTTCGCACAATTAAAAACAATGTATCACGTCACTTGCCCGACGGAACAAAAATATCGTCTGCCTTACTTGACGAACTAAACAAAGAGGCTCGCAACATACCAATTGCAGCAACAGAGATTATTGATGTGCTTCCTAACGAAACATACGTAAACGACATTGTAGTGGAGAATCCATTGGGAATGGATGCGAAAAAGATACAGGTTGATATGCTTTTGGCAGTAGCACGTCAAGCACTATCAAGAAACATATCTACCGTATTTGAAAAGTTGAATATGCCTATAGCTGGTCTTATTCTATCATCAAAAGCCGATGCCGAGGCAATACTCACAAAAGAGGATAAAAACAAAGGTTGCGTATTGGTAAACTTCGGAGGAGGAACAACAGAGATATCGATATATTGCAAAGGCTATCTTCGCCAATTCTCTACAATACCATTGGGTGGAAAAAACATCACAATGGATATTATGTCATTAGGACTTATTGCAGAAAAAGCAGAACAATATAAGATATCAATCGGAAGTGCCTTATTAAGCACAGGAGAGCAATTGAAAGACATAACACTCGACGCACAAGGCAAGGGGCCCATAAAGCCCAAAGACCTTAACAGAGTATCTGTGGCACGCATCGAAGAGATAGTATCGAATGTTGTAAACCAAATTAAAGAGTCTGGCTATAAATCAGAGATTAAAGGCGGAATAATAATAACAGGAGGAGCTTCGCTATTAAAAGACCTTCCAGAGCTACTTCGCAAAGAAGCTGGAATGGAGGTACACTGCGGAACAACAAGCGAAAGAATTGTTCTTGACCGCGAAATAGATATTCAATTGCCACTATACTCTCAAGCCATGGGAATGATGCTTATAGCAGGAGAGGCAACAACCACTAACAATGCAATCAAAAAAGAAAAAGATAGCTGGTGGGGAGGATGGAAAAAGAATAATAAAAAAGAAGAGACAAAGGTTGAAACAAAACCCATAGAGAAAAAGGAGCCTGAAAAACCAAAAGAGAAAGAAAAAGAGAAAACCAAAGCTCCAAAGCCACAACCCGAAAAAAATCAAAACAGAAGCAGTCTTTTTGATATTATTCGCGACAAAGTTGTGGATATAATGAACGAAGATAAAAACGAATCAATAAAATAGAAATAAAAAATACATAGATATATATGGAAGGAAACAGACTCTTCTCAGATTCGGCAATTACCGACCCATTCATAGGCGCAGACGAAAATCCAAGCCCAATAATAAAAGTTATTGGAGTTGGTGGCGGTGGAGGTAATGCAGTAACACACATGTACAAAACCGGCATCAAAGACGTAGATTTTGTACTATGTAACACCGACCGTCAAGCTATGGCAAACTCCGAGATACCGACAAAAGTTCAAATAGGACACGGACTTGGAGCAGGAGGTAACCCTGAAGAGGGAAAACGTATTGCAGAGGACAATTTAGAACAAATAGAGACACTCTTTACCAGCAACACCCGAATGGTATTTATTACCGCAGGAATGGGTGGAGGTACAGGAACAGGAGCGGCTCCTGTTGTTGCTCGTGTGGCACGTGAAAAAGGAATTCTTACTATCGGAATAGTAACTATACCATTCCTATTCGAACGTCGTAACAAAATTCTAAAAGCTTGGGATGGAGTTGCTGAGATGCGCAAAAATGTAGATGCACTGCTCATCATCAACAACGAGCGTCTCCGCGAGATATATCCCGACCTCAACTTTGTAAATGCTTTTGAAAAGGCAGATGAAACACTCACAAATGCCGCTAAAAGCGTTGCAGAGATGATTACCGTCGAGGGTAAAATAAACCTTGACTTTGCAGATGTATACAACACCCTAAAAGATGGCGGTGTAGCCATAATGAGTACAGGAGAAGGAGAGGGCGAGAGACGTATCATGGATGCGTTTGAAAATGCACTACAATCTCCACTACTAAAAGAAGGCGATGTAAACAACGCAAAGAGAGTACTTTTCAACATATACCTATCGGCAGAGGGAGACAATCCTGTATCAATGGCAGAATCGGCATCCATAAACACATTTATGGAACGTTTCGGAAACGATGTGGATGTTATATGGGGATTCACAATTGATAACTCGCTTGGTGACAAAGTCAAAGTTACTCTGTTGGCAACCGGATTCAATGTTGACTCCACAATACCCACAGGAACAACAACACAAACTCCACAACCAACAGTGGTGGTTCGTCCCGAAAGCGATATTATATCTGAGGTTTACGGAACATCTGCCGAGGACCGCATATTTATGGAGAGCGTAAGAGGCTCATACATCCAATTCTCGTTAGAGGAGATGGATGATGATGCTTTCATTGAAAAAGTTGTCAATACGCCCGCCTACTCGCGTCCTACAAACTTCAGACAACAAATAAGAGGATTGGAGCCTCAAATAAGCGAAACAGAGACAGCACAACAAAACAAAACATCAAATCCAATAATGTTTTAAGAAGATATGAATATATTTGATAAAATAAGCGATGGCATTAAAGAGGCAATGAAGGCTAAAGACCAAGTACGCCTTGACACTTTGCGAGCAATAAAAAAAGAGTTTATTGAGGCAAAGACTGCAAAAGGAGCAGACGGAGAATTAAATGACGATACAGCCATGAAAATTCTCGTTAAGATGGTAAAACAACGTAAAGAGGGAGCAGAGATATTTGCGGCAAACAATCGCCAGGACATCGCAGATTTGAACCTTGCAGAGGCTAAAATCATAGAAGAATTCCTACCCAAACAACTAACCGAGGAGGAACTCGAAGAGGCTCTAAAAGCTATTATCTCTCGCTTGGGAGCAACCACACCTCAACAAATGGGAATGGTAATGGGAACTGCAACAAAAGAGTTGGCAGGACGTGCCGAAGGAAAAGCAATATCAGCAAAAGTAAAAGAATTATTATCAAAATAAACAAGATAAGACAATGTTAACATTAGCAGCAATTAAAGAGAACCCCGACGATATAATACGCCGATTGGCTCGCAAACACTTTGACGCAAAAGAATTAATTGAGAAAGTCATTGAAACAGACAAAGTACGCAGAGCAACACAAGCCGAATTAGACTCTGCACTATCTCAAATCAAAACCCTATCATCACAAATAGGAATGTTGATGAAAAACGGAGAGAAAGAGAAAGCAGAAGAGGCAAAACAAGAGGTTGCATCTCTAAAAGAGAAGACAACTCGTTTAGACGAGGAGATGACAAATGCAGAGAAAGCAATCACAGAGATTCTTCTTACAATTCCCAACACTCCCTGCGACCTTGTTCCTGATGGAAGAACAGCAGAGGACAACGTAGTTGCAAAAGAGGGAGGTAACATGCCCAACCTTTCAGAGGAGGCACTACCACACTGGGAGTTGGCTAAAATATATGACTTGATTGACTTTGAATTGGGAGTTAAAATCTCAGGAGCAGGATTCCCTGTATATAAAGGCAACGGAGCAAGATTGCAAAGAGCATTGATAAACTTCTTCCTTGACAACGCTCGTGAAGCAGGATATTTAGAGGTACAACCTCCATATGTTGTAAACGCAGCATCGGGTTACGGAACAGGACAATTACCCGACAAAGAGGGACAAATGTACCACTGCAACGAAGATGATTTGTATCTTATCCCAACAGCCGAAGTACCTGTAACAAACATCTACCGCGATGTAATCCTTGAGGAGAAAGATTTACCATGCAAAAACACAGCATACTCAGCATGTTTCCGTCGCGAGGCAGGCTCATACGGTAAAGACGTGCGCGGATTGAACCGCCTACACCAATTCGACAAAGTTGAGATTGTACGCATCGAAAAACCCGAGAACTCATACGCAGCTCTTGACGAAATGGTAGCATACGTACAAACTCTTGTAGAGAAATTGGAGTTGCCATGGAGAATATTACGTCTATGCGGAGGAGATATGAGCTTCACATCAGCGCTTACATACGACTTTGAGGTATTCTCTGCAGCACAAAAACGTTGGTTGGAGGTATCATCAGTGTCAAACTTCGAGAGCTACCAATCAAACCGTTTGAAATGCCGTTATCGCGGTGGCGACAAAAAAACACAATTGGTACACACTCTAAACGGAAGTGCTTTGGCATTGCCACGTATAGTAGCAGCGTTGTTAGAGAACAACCAAACTCCCGAAGGAATTCGCATACCTAAAGCTTTGGTTCCTTACATGGGAGGAATGGAGATGATAACAAAAGCATAAAGTTTAAATATTTCATTTAAATTAAGTATCTTTGAGGTAAACCTCGAAGATATTTTGCACTCGCTGTGAAATATTCAAGCAAGCTTTATATTATTTCGCTCATTTATAAGTATCTTTGCACCGCAAAATGCAGAGATACTTATTTTATGTAATAATATCTGCAACAAGCATCTATAACCAAGAGTATTAACAAACACAACATAACATAAAAAACAACTATGGCATTACAATGCGGAATTGTTGGATTACCCAACGTAGGAAAATCAACCCTTTTCAACTGTCTATCAAACGCAAAAGCACAAGCTGCAAACTTCCCTTTCTGTACAATTGAACCCAACGTAGGAGTTATTACCGTTCCTGACGAGAGACTAAACAAATTGGCAGAGATAATTAACCCTCAACGTATAGTTCCAACAACAGTTGAGATTGTTGACATTGCAGGTCTTGTAAAAGGCGCAAGCAAAGGAGAGGGATTAGGTAACAAATTCCTTGCAAACATCCGCGAGACAGATGCCATACTACACGTATTGCGTTGCTTCGACGACGAGAACATCACTCATGTTGACGGCTCAATCAACCCTGTTCGCGACAAAGAGATTATCGATTACGAGCTACAAATTCGCGACTTGGAGACTGTAGAGTCAAGACTTCAAAAAGTACAAAAACAGGCACAAACAGGAGGAGACAAAAACGCAAAACTAATATGCGATGTACTATTGGCATACAAAGCGGCCTTGGAGCAAGGCAAACCTGCACGCAGCGTAACTTTTGAGACAAAAGACGAGCAAAAGGCAGCACGCGAGTTGTTCCTTCTGACATCAAAACCCGTACTATATGTTTGTAACGTAGATGAGGCTTCTGCCGCAAACGGAAACAAATATGTTGATGCCGTAAGAGAGGCTATCAAAGACGAGAATGCCGAGTTGTTGATAGTATCAGCAAAAATAGAGTCTGAAATTGCAGAATTTGAGACATACGAGGAGCGTCAAATGTTCCTTGAAGAGATAGGACTTAAAGAGTCAGGTATGGCTCGTTTGATACAATCTGCATACCGCTTGCTTGACCTTGAGACATATATCACAGCAGGAGCTCAAGAGGTAAGAGCTTGGACATACATTAAAGGCAGCAAAGCTCCTCAATGTGCAGGAGTAATCCACACCGACTTTGAAAAAGGTTTTATCCGCGCCGAGGTAATCAAATACGAAGACTATATAAAATATGGTTCTGAGGCAGCATGTCGCGAGGCAGGAAAAATCAGCATCGAAGGAAAAGATTACACTGTACAAGACGGAGATATAATGCACTTCCGCTTTAACGTATAGCATACAGCACAAGGTCAAGATGGCTCCACAAAAAACAGCATGCGTATATTGTGCATCAAGTTCCAAAGCCGACAAGGTCTATATTGATGCCGCCTACACTCTTGGTAAACTCCTTGCCGAGAATGACATACGTTGCGTATTTGGAGCCGGGAAAACCGGTCTTATGGGCTCGCTGGCAAGAGGAGTAATGGACAATAGGGGAGAGATAATAGGAGTAATCCCTGAATTTATGATAGCAGAGGGGTGGGGGAACGAAGATTTGACACAATTAAAAATTACCCCTACCATCCACTCTCGCAAAGAGACCATGGCTCAACTATCTGATGCCACAATAGCAATGCCCGGAGGCTGCGGAACTCTTGAAGAGTTAATGGAGATTATAACCTGGAAGCAGTTGGGATTGTTTTCCGGAGCAGTAATAATCCTGAACATAAACAACTACTACACTCCGCTTATCGAGATGCTTGAGCGAGCAGTAGAGGAGAGGTTTATGCGAGAAGAGCATAGAGCAATATGGCAAGTGGTAACAACACCTCAAGAGGCAATAGATGCCCTAAATGAGAATGCCGAGTGGATAAAAGATGCTCGAAAAATAGCAGCAATATAGACTCACCTATGACCACACAAGCAGCAGACACACTACAAACAGATACAACAATCCTCTTAAACCACGCAGAAAGCACAAATATAACACTCTGCAAAGGAGAAGAGGAGATAACCACTGTCATAGCTGAAGAGGGATTTGAAGGCATACCACGCCATCAAAACAACAGCTACAACAACTCTCTGCTCATATTCCTTATATTCTCAATCTTTGTGATATTCATGGCAATAAGCCGAAAAAAAGTATCATTACGCACCATAACAAGCAATAAAGAGGAGAGTAAAGATGAGGTAAGACACACAATCATCGACCTCGGAATAACCATGTCGCTATGTGTCATAACAGTAATCACATACGCAATAACATTAATATATCTCACCTCAGAAACAATCTTTCAATTTTCTCTCTCATTAGAGGAAATATCTGTTTTAAGCGCAGCAATAGGAGGAGCCATAATCACACAACAAGCAGTACTTTGGACAATAGGGAAACTCTTTTTTGACCGAAACGAAACAAAACAGGTCTTAAAAGAGAACATAACATATTACACCCTACCGGCAATAATTTTAACCCCTACAATAGCCTCATACATACTCTCTTTAAGCAATAGTAATCTGTTGATTTACATAGCCTTATCTATTACATTTTTGATGCGTTTAATATTTGTTATAAGAAATTTTAAGAAATTTAAACACACCATGGGTACAACTTGTTATAATATTTTGTATCTTTGCACCGCTGAAATCGCGCCTATAGCCATTATCTATAAATGGGCATTAAACTATTGATGTTTAATAAGATACAAAATCGGCAAAAGATAAAAAACCTTATACAAATACTATAAAAAAAGCTGTACCGTGTCAAAAATTAAGAGAATTCTCGTATCACAACCACGCCCCGATAACGAAAAATCACCATATTTCACAATAGCTGAAAAGTACGGCGTTGACATCGTTTTTCGCCCCTTCATCAAAGTAGAGGGAGTATGCGCAAAAGAGTTCCGTCAACAAAAAGTATATATCGATGAATATACTGCAATCATATTTACTGCACGCACTGCAGTAGACCACTTCTTCAGACTATGTTCGGAGTTGCGAATAACAATTCCCGATACAATGAAATATTTCTGTACATCGGAGCAAATCGCAAACTACTTGCAAAAGTACATACAGTATCGTAAACGTAAAGTTAACTTCAGCGAAACAGGAAAACTTGACGGATTACAATCGCATTTGACTCGCAACAAAAACGAAAAATTCTTGCTGCCAATATCAGATGTAAGCAATGGAGAATTTCCTCTATTGGAAAAAATTGGTATCAATTACCAAAAAGCAATTATGTACCGTACTGTAAGTAACGACTTCTTACCCGGAGAGGAGTTCAACTACGATATGTTAGTATTCTTCAGCCCTGCAGGAATTAATTCACTAATGAAAAACTTCCCTAACTTTGAGCAAGGCGACATAAAAATAGCAACTCTTGGAGGAACAACTGCAAAAGCAGTAACCGACGCAGGATTGCGATTAGACGTTTCAGCTCCAACTCCACAATGCCCTTCAATTACAGCCGCAATTGAGGAGTTCTTGAAAGGAGAGGCAAAAGCTGCCAAAAAGAAATAATTCCTTTTTAGAAATAAATAAAGGTTCAATAGTTATAAAAGCTTGCTAATTTGGCAAGCTTTTATTATTCCATATCTTTGGCGTAAACGCCGAAGATACTCTACTCCGTCGCACAGAGCACTGTGCTCCCCATTTTAATGCACAAATTGACATCTAGTCAATTTTAATTGCAAGCAATTGCCTTAAAATGCGCTCGCTGTAAAATATTCAAGCAAGCTTGATATTATTTTGCTCGCTTATTCGTATCTTTGCAAAGAATAATGAAACCAGAAAAAAAATATTCATTACCACAAGAGGAGAGGTTGAAAGGTAAAATCAGAATCGACAACCTTTTTGCCAATGCCAAAGGGGTACTTTCGTATCCCTACAGGGTTCTTTATACCCCCAACAACGCCAACAAGAGCGCAATAATGGTATCAATACCCAAACGCAAATTCAAACACGCAGTGGACCGCAATCTGCTACGTCGCAGAACACGCGAGGCATACCGACTAAACAAAGCAATATTAAGCGAAGCTACCGAGAACAAAAGATTGGATATTGCCATTCTATACATAGGAGATAAAAAAGAGGAGTTTGCATATCTTCAAAAAAAGATGTGCGATGCACTGAATAAAATAGCCTCCAAAATCTCTGAAGATAAACAACAAACAACACCACCTTGCGAATCTTAAGCTACATACTGCTACTACCCATATACTTTTACAGAGCATGTATATCACCTCTGTTTCCACCATCGTGCCGATACACCCCGACATGTTCGCAATATGCAATAGAGGCAATTAAAAAGCATGGCCCGTTTAAAGGTTTTTGGTTAGCTCTAAAAAGAATATTACGCTGTCATCCATGGGGAGGTAGCGGATACGACCCCGTTCCATAATAAAAAAGAACCATGTATATCAATATACATAGCCATACACTTGAACGTCCAAAAGAGAACCATTTGAGCATATACAATCTGCAGTTGCAAAGTTCTGCCACACCACCTCAAACGGCGAAATTCTCTGCGGGAATACATCCATGGTACATCCCCGAAAATCCAAACCAAGCCATTGAAGTGCTTAAAGCATTAACCCTTAAAAGCAATATGGTGGCAATAGGCGAATGTGGATTGGACAAACTATGCCAAACACCCTTTGAACTGCAAAAAGAGCTGTTTAAAGCTCAAATAAGAGTATCCGAAGAGAGCAAAAAACCACTTATAATACATTGCGTAAAGAGCTATAACGAAATTGTGGAACTCAAAAAAGAGACAAACCCCACGCAAACGTGGATAATACATGGATTCAGAGGAAAACCCGAGGTAGCCTCAATGCTAACAAAAGCAGGAATCGTTCTATCAATAGGAGATAAATTCAACCCCGAAGCTATAAAGAGCATGGCAATAGAAAACCTATTGATTGAAAACGACGAAAGCCTAACACCAATAGAGGAGATATACCAAAATATAGCCGACACTCGCAACATATCGCTCTCGGAGTTGCAAAAAGAGGTAGAAAAAACATATAAAAAGATATTTCAATAACTCAGAACAACAATAATTTAGAGAAAAATATGTAACTTCGCAATCTCTAAAAACAAGATTAATAATAAAACTATATAAATATGAACTTTAACTTTGTAGAAGAACTTCGCTGGAGAGGCATGATACACGATATTATGCCCGGAACAGAAGAACAATTGCAAAAAGAGATGACTGTTGCATACGTAGGTATCGACCCAACAGCAGACTCGTTGCACATAGGACACCTTGTAGGAGTAATGATGCTTCGCCACTTCCAAAGAGCAGGACACAAACCACTTGCCCTAATCGGAGGAGCAACAGGAATGATTGGTGACCCCTCAATGAAATCACAAGAGCGCAACCTATTGGACGAGGCAACACTACGCCACAACCAAGAGGCAATCAAAAAACAATTATCAAAATTCTTGGATTTCGATTCAGATGCACCTAACAGTGCAGAGTTGGTAAACAACTACGATTGGATGAAAGAGTTTTCGTTCCTTGACTTTATCCGCATAGTAGGAAAACACATCACCGTAAACTACATGATGGCTAAAGACTCTGTAAAACGTCGTTTGGCAGGAGAGGGAACATCGGGACTATCATTTACCGAGTTCTCATACCAATTGGTACAAGGATACGACTTCACATACTTAAACAAAACAAAAGGATGTAAGCTACAAATGGGAGGTTCTGATCAATGGGGTAACATTACAACAGGAACCGAGCTTATACGCCGCATGAATGGCGACGAAGCATTTGCACTTACATGTCCATTGATAACAAAAGCAGACGGAGGAAAATTCGGTAAAACAGAATCGGGTAACGTATGGTTGGATCCTCGCTACACATCACCTTACAAATTCTACCAATTCTGGTTGAACGTAGGCGATGCTGACGCTGAAAAATATATCAAAATCTTCACATCTCTAACAAAAGAGGAGATAGAAGGCTTGGTAGCAGAACAAAATGCAGCACCTCACCTACGCCCACTACAAAAGAAATTGGCAGAAGAGGTAACAGTAATGGTACACTCTCGCGAGGCTTACGAAGCAGCAGTTGAGGCATCTCAAATTCTATTTGGAGGAGCAACATCTGAGGCTCTACGCAAAATCGACGAAGATACACTATTAAGTGTATTTGAAGGCGTACCTCAATTTGAGATAAGCAAAGAGGATTTGAAAGAGGGAGTAAAAGCAGTTGATTTGTTAGCTGAAAAAACAGCAGTATTCCCCTCAAAAGGCGAAATGCGTAAAACCGTTCAAGGCGGTGGAGTAATGATAAACAAAGAGAAACTTACAGCATTCGATGCCGTAATTGGCGAGGAATCATTACTTAATGGCAAGTATATTTTAGCTCAAAGAGGTAAAAAGAACTACTTTTTAATCATTGCGAAGTAATTTTTTTGAAAAAAGATTTGCAGTATTAAAAAAAAGTAGTATCTTTGCACCCGTTACGCAAGGTTAAAGTCCTGCGAACGAATAAGGATTGTCTTATGGTGTAATGGTAGCACTGCAGTTTTTGGTTCTGCCTGTCTAGGTTCGAGTCCTGGTAAGACAACTGAAAAGGTCGCTAATTAGCGACCTTTTTTATTTCAAAAACTTCTCAGAAAGAAATTCATAAATCTCTTATTAGGCTAATTGGTTCTATTCGACCAATTGGCTTAATTTGTTTTTACCCAACACTATTTCCACAAACCGTATAAAAACAAAAAAGAGACGCTTTCACAAGTGTCTCTTTCTTGCTCTTCAGGTTGGACTTGAACCAACGACCCTCTGATTAACAGTCAGATGCTCTAACCGACTGAGCTACTGAAGAATAGTATTTTATAGGTAGTTATGAAAAGGCTCTTCAGGTTGGACTTGAACCAACGACCCTCTGATTAACAGTCAGATGCTCTAACCGACTGAGCTACTGAAGAAGATTTTGCACTCCTCTCTCGAAATGCAGTGCAAAAGTAAGTCCATTTTTCCAATTATGCAACTTATCTGCCATTTTTTTTAAAGAAAAGAGATAAATAGGGGTAAAAAAAGGCTATTTCGTAACATTCTTAACCATTTTTATGTTGCAGATAAGCCAAAAGATAACTACCTTCGCATATATAAACAGAGAGAAATATGAAACGAATATTCAAAACCATAGCGATAATAGCACTACTGTTAACAGCATCAAATAGTGTAGATGCGCAAAAGCATAATTTCGAGCTTATAAAAAACAACAATATATTTAATGCCATACTTAAAGAGCTTTCGCTTTTCTACGTCGATTCCATCGATGCCGAAAAGATAATAACAAAAGGCATTAACAGCATGCTTTACTCGCTTGACCCCTACACAACATATATACCAAAATCAGAAGAGCAAGACCTTAAATTTATGACAACCGGCGAGTATGCAGGTGTGGGGGCATTGATTTCTCAACGCGACTCTCTTATTCAAATAACAAGCATATATGAGGGAAATCCTGCACAAATAGACGGAATGAAAGCAGGAGACCGCATTCTCGAAATCAATGGAGAATCAATGGTAGGCAAGGACAACAGCTATGTAAGCGACCACCTTCGAGGAAAAGCAAACACCCTTGCAGTTATAAAAGTGATGCGACCAATGGTTGATAGCATTGTTACCCTTAACGTAACACGCAAAAAAATATATATCCCCGCAGTATCGTATTACGGAGCTACAAGAGACGATGTAGGATATATCTACATATCGTCGTTCAACACCAACACAGCATCCGAAGTAAAGAGCGCACTGCTCGATTTAAAGAAAAACCATAACATAAAGTCGTTGGTCATTGATTTACGAAGCAATCCGGGAGGTTTGTTAAACGAAGCAATAGGGGTTATAAACCTCTTTGTGCCCAAAGGTAAAACAATTTTGGAGACTCGAGGCAGACACAAAGAGCTTGAGACGGTATATAAAACATCGCAAGCCCCTGTCGATACAGAAATTCCTCTTGCCATTCTCATCGACGATGAGAGTGCTTCGGCATCGGAGATTGTAGCAGGAGCCTTCCAAGACCTTGACAGAGCCGTAATAGTGGGAAACAGATCATTCGGTAAAGGATTGGTTCAAAGCACACGACCTCTGCCATATGACGGAACTTTAAAATTAACAACCGCAAAATATTACATTCCAAGTGGCAGATTAATTCAAGCAATCGACTACTCTCAAAGAGGCAAAGATGGCTCAACCACTCGCATCCCCGACTCTCTTACAACAGAGTTTAAAACAGCAGCCGGTCGCATAGTTCGCGACGGAGGAGGCATAACCCCTGATGTTGAGTACAAATACCCCAAACAAAGCAACATACTCTACTATTTGACCATAGATTACCATATATTTGATTATGCAACCGAATATGCGGCAAAGCATTCCGTAATTGCACCTGCAAACGAGTTTTCGCTAACCGACGAGGAGTATGAAGAATTTAAGGAGAGATTGAAAGCAACAGACTTCAAATACGACAGAGAGAGCCTTAAACTATTGGAGAAACTGAAAGAGGTTGCCGAATTTGAGGGTTATACCGATGTGGCAGGCGAAACCATAGCCACATTAGAAAAACTGTTGCAACACAACCTCGACAAAGATTTAGAGGAGTTCAAAAAAGAGATTAAATCTCAGTTGGAGATGGATATTGTTGAGCGTTATTACTACAAAAAAGGAGTAATGAGCAGAGGTGTCGAAGAGGATAAGTGTATCAATCAAGCCATTGAGATACTTAAAGACACAACACACTACAAACAAATTCTCTCACCAAAAAAATAAGAGATATGGCACACCCTTTAGATAAATTCAAGTTTTGTCCGGCATGCGGACACGAACCGTTTGCAGAAAATAGTCCATACTCAAAAAAGTGTGAGAGTTGCGGATTTACCTATTACGACAATCCCAAAGCGGCAACCGTAGCAATAATCATAAACAGCAACAACGAAATATTGGTGTGCCGCAGAGCCAAAGAGCCTGCAAAAGGAACATTGGATCTACCCGGAGGTTTTACCGATATTGGAGAAACAGCCGAAGCAGGTGTAATTCGCGAGGTTAAAGAGGAGACAGGGTTAGATGTCACCCAAGTAACATTTCTCTTCTCAAAGCCCAACATATACCCCTTTTCGGGCATGATAGTAAACACAATGGATCTCTTTTTTATCTGCAAAGTTGAAACAACAGAGGGGTTGATTGCCAACGACGATGTGGCAGAAACACGTTTCATACCCATCGATGAGTTATCGCCCGAGGAGTTTGGACTACGCTCAATACGCGAGGCTGTTGCAGAACTTAAAAAAATGAAGCTGTAGAGAGGAAACCACTACCTCTCTCTTTGCAAAATATGCAGAGGAATATTTCCGAGTTGAGATGCAATTTCGGAATAAGAGCTGTAAAAACTACCATAGATTTTTGAAGTGCGAGATAAAATCCACATCTCCTTGACAGCCTCCTTCATTCCTTGCAAACTGTTGCGATTACAATCTGTCTCAATTGAAAGAATCCTATCACCAAAAATCTCTTTCAACTCGCGTTTTGTAGCCATGTCATCAGTGGCAACATAAAATTTTGTGTCGGCACATAGCTCTATCTCTCGGTGCATTGCATCGCAAAAAAGCGACAACGGAGAATTTTTTATCGACTGCTCATTATCTGTTCTTCGAATATGCACTCCAATGGTATTTGATGTGAAGTTATCCCTTACAAACTCATCAACCCAAGAGAGAATATCCTTTTTGGGAATAAAATTTCTTGAAAGAGCATCGCCGTAGTTACCAAAATCGTAACAACTCTCTATCATAACCCTGCCTCCGTTTAAAATTCTGTCGGCAAGAGTTCCGTTATCTCTCTCGCGCACAAAATCGGCAGAGTATATTGTGGTATCAAACAAGAAAGGTGCCGTAAAAAGTGGCAACCAAAGAGAATGACGACGAGGTGAACGATAGATAAACCTATCAAAAACACCTGCCTCTTTAACCCTTAACATAGGGTAGTCGGGGGTCTCAAAAAGTTCACCAAACGATGCATTCAACTCAAAATTACTGAACCACACGACATGGACAGGAATTGACGAAATTTTCGCAAACTCAATAACAGAATTCATAGCTCTCATACGATTGGCCAATCCTCCATACGGTGTAATAGTAATCTCTCTTGTTTTCACAATCATAGTATTAAAAAATTCCATACAAAAGTATATCAAAATTTCTGTTTGTAAAAGAGGCATATTTTTATTAATTTCGTGCCAAGCAAATAAGAGATACAATGGCAGGCAAGATAGCAGAAACACCACTGATGAAACAGTATATTGAGATGAAGGGAAAACACCCCGACGCAATACTGCTTTTCAGAGTTGGAGACTTTTACGAAACATTCTCTTCCGATGCAATAGAGACATCGGAAATATTGGGAATTACCCTTACACGCAGAGCAAACGGAGCCGCACAATTTGTTGAATTGGCAGGATTCCCACACCATGCTTTAGATGCCTACTTGCCAAAACTCGTAAGAGCCGGTAAACGCGTTGCCATTTGTGAACAGCTCGAAGACCCCAAGCTTACAAAAAAATTGGTAAAACGCGGAATAACCGAATTGGTTACTCCCGGAGTATCAATTAACGACAACGTGCTAAATCACAAAGAAAACAACTTTGTGGCAGCCATACACTTCGAGCGCCATTCGTGCGGAATATCACTACTCGACATATCAACAGGAGAGTTCCTCACAGCCGAGGGCGGGGCAGATCACATTGACAAACTGCTAAACAGCTTTGCCCCTAAAGAGATATTGGTTGAACGCGGTAAACGCGACCTGTTTACCTCGAAATTCGGGTCAAAGTTTCTGATATTCGAATTGGAGGATTGGATTTTTACCGACGATGCGGCAAAGAGTCGTCTGTTAAAACACTTCGAGACAAAAAACCTAAAAGGTTTCGGTGTAGAACACTTAAAATTGGGAATAGTTGCATCGGGAGCAATCCTTCACTATCTCGACATAACTCAACACACTCAAATATCACACATAACAGCACTCTCAAGAGTAGAGGAGGAGCGTTATGTAAGATTAGATAAATTCACACTGCGCAGCCTTGAACTGCTTGCCCCGATGAACGAGGGGGGAAAATCGCTATTGGACGTAATTGACCGCACCCTGTCACCAATGGGTAGTCGTATGATGCGCCGATGGTTGACATTCCCACTAAAAGACGTAACGGCAATAAACCAACGATTGGACGTTGTTGACCACCTCTTCCGCTTCCCCGAAGACAAGAGCATACTTGAAGAGAAGATGTCGCTCATAGGCGACCTCGAACGCCTCACATCAAAGGTTGCAGTAGGACGTGTAACACCTCGCGAGATGGTACAACTGCGAGTAGCACTCGCTGCAATAGAGCCAATCAAGGAGGTATGTGCCAATAGTCAAAACCCGGTACTATCACTCTTTGCAAAAGAGTTGGATCTATGCCAAGAGATACGCGATAGAATTGACAGAGAGATATCGCCCGATGCACCATCTCTAATAAACAAAGGCGGAATTATACGCGAAGGAATAAACGAAGAGTTGGACGAACTACGCAGAATGTCAGGCTCGGGCAAAGAGTACCTAATGCACATACAACAACGCGAGAGCGAAGCAACAGGAATTCCATCTCTTAAAATCAGCTACAACAACGTTTTCGGCTACTATATTGAGGTTCGCAACACTCACAAAGACAAAGTTCCTGAAGAGTGGATACGCAAACAAACCCTTACAAATGCCGAACGCTACATAACACAAGAGCTTAAAGAGTATGAAGAGAAAATCCTCGGTGCAGAAGAGAAGATATTAGCAATTGAGGGCAGATTGTTTACCGAATTGGTACATGCCACCACTCTCCACATAAGCGCAATGCAACGCAATGCAACCATGTTGGCTCAAATGGACTGTTTACTATCATTTGCAACAGTAGCAAAAGAGAACAAATATATACGTCCCATACTCGACGATTCGCTATCGCTATCTATCGAAGAGGGACGCCACCCTGTAATTGAAAAGCAGCTCCCCCCCGGAGAGGAGTATGTTACAAACTCGCTCAAACTCGACAACGATAAAGAGCAAATAATGATAATTACCGGACCCAACATGGCAGGAAAATCGGCACTCCTACGTCAAACAGCCCTTATAACCATAATGGCACAAACAGGATGTTTTGTTCCTGCCCAATCGGCACAAATAGGAATAGTGGACAAAGTGTTCACCCGCGTTGGAGCATCGGATAACATATCGCTTGGCGAATCAACCTTTATGGTTGAGATGAACGAAGCGGCATATATCCTAAACAACATCTCCGAAAGAAGCCTTGTACTGTTCGACGAGTTAGGCCGAGGAACAAGCACATACGACGGAATATCAATAGCATGGGCAATAGTTGAACATATACACGAAAACGACAGAGCAAAAGCAAAGACACTCTTTGCAACCCACTACCACGAGTTGAACGAAATGGAGAAGGAGTTTTCGAGAATAGTCAACTACAACGTATCGGTGAAAGAGGTAGATAACAAAGTTGTATTCCTACGCAAATTGGTGCGTGGTGGCAGTGAGCACAGTTTTGGTATTCATGTGGCAAAAATGGCAGGAATGCCACGCAATATAGTAAGTCGTGCCGACGAAATACTGAAAGAGTTGGAAAAAGGCAGCGAAGACCGCAACATATCAAAACCCACACCCTCGGCAGCAAAAGCAGGAGGAATGCAGTTGTCGCTATATCAGTTAGACGACCCCGTACTATCTGATATACGCAGCAGAATATTGGGAATGGACATAAACAACCTCACACCAATTGAGGCACTCAATAAACTTAACGAAATTAAAAAAATACTATTAGGACGATAATACAATGTTACAACGTAAAGATTTTGAAATAATGGCTCCCGTAGGCTCATACGAATCGCTTACAGCAGCAATACAGGGAGGAGCCGATTCGGTATATTTCGGAGTGGAGGGATTGAACATGCGTTCACGTTCGTCAAACAACTTTACCCTTGACGACCTTCGCAACATAGCCGAAATCTGTAACCAAAACAACATAAAAACGTATCTAACCGTAAACACCGTAATATACGACGGCGACCTTGAGTTGATGCGAAAAATCATCGACACGGTAAAAGAATCGGGCGTAAGTGCAATTATAGCATCAGATGTGGCAGCAATGAGCTATGCCAATTCAATAGGCGTAGAGGTACACCTATCAACACAATTAAATATCTCAAATGCCGAAGCACTGAAATTCTACGCACAATTTGCCGACGTAGTGGTATTGGCTCGCGAGTTGAACCTCGACCAAGTATCGGGCATATACAAAAGAATACAAGAGGAGAACATCACAGGACCCAAGGGAGAGCAAGTACGTATAGAGATGTTTGCACACGGAGCATTATGTATGGCAGTATCGGGTAAATGCTACTTAAGTTTGCACGAAATGAACTACTCAGCCAACCGAGGATCATGCCTTCAAATATGCCGTAGAGGATACACCGTAAAAGATAAAGAGACAAACATAGAGTTGGATATCGAGAACCAATATATAATGTCGCCCAAAGACCTTAAGACAATACACTTCATGAACAAAATGATTGATTCCGGAGTAAGAGTATTTAAGATTGAGGGACGTGCCCGCAGTGCCGAGTATGTACGCACAGTGGTGGAGTGCTATCGCGAAGCAGTTGAGAGCTACATTGAAGGTACATTCAACGAGGAGAAAATAGCAGATTGGGATACACGTTTAGCAACCGTATTCAATCGCGGTTTCTGGAACGGATACTACCTTGGACAACGCTTGGGCGAGTGGTCATCGAGCTACGGCTCTGAAGCAACCGAACGCAAAGAGTACATAGGAAAAGGAACAAAATACTTCTCAAACATAGGCGTTGCCGAGTTCCTAATGGAGAGCGGAGAATTTAACGAAGGCGACAAACTATTGATAACAGGACCCACAACAGGAGCAATAACCATCGAAGCAAAAGATATGCGAGTAAACTTTGCACCCGCAACAAAAGTTGTAAAAGGCGACCTATTCTCAATAGCCGTAGGCACAAAAATACGCCCATCGGACAAACTATTCAAAATAGTACCCAACGTAAAAGAGTAAAAAAGGAGAGAAAAATTTATAAATTATTGCTGTCCGATAAAAATCAAAAAGAGAAATAAAGACGTATTTGAATCAGAGTAATATTAAAAAATTAATCGCACCATTATAAAACAGAGTGAAAGCCCTGAAGTTTGCAGGATTAAGTGTGAGGACTGTTCGAGCGAAGCGAGTCCCGCAACACCCTGCAAACGAGGGAATAGCTGTAACGGCAAATGAAAATTGACTGAGGGATGTTCGAAGAACTCCCGAACAAAAATTTGAATGACTGTTTTATATCAGGTGCGAGAGTTTTTGTAACTTTTTGCGGTCAAAAAGTTTATAAAAAATTATAAGTTTCTGACTAATGTGTCTATCATATTGATTTCTAATAATAGTACAAGCCTTACTTAATAAGAACATTTTTAATGTATTAATTGACAATCAAATATATTTGTTGTAATTTTTTTTTACCGGACACCAATAATTAACTTTGCTAACATAGTTTTATTATGAGCGAATTTTATTTTGAAAGCATCAAGGTTAAAGCCCTTGAACAATTAAAAGCTGGCAAATCATTATTGGGTAAAGATGAAAAGTTATATTATCTTTCTACTGTAATTTTTTAAAGAACTCCCATATAACAATACCTCCGGCAACAGATACATTCAAAGAGTGTTTAGTTCCAAACTGAGGTATTTCAACTGCAAAATCGCACATGTTCACTACCTCTTGTTGAACTCCTTTTACCTCGTTTCCCAATATAAGCGCATAACGACTGTTTTTATCAAGTTCAACTTTATCGAGCATTATACTGTTTTGCACCTGTTCAACTGCAAACACTTTATAGCCTTCATTTTTAAGTTTTTCAACCACCTCTTTGGTATCTTCATAATACTCCCAATCCATACTATCCTCGGCACCAAGCGCAGTTTTGTGTATCTCAACATTGGGAGGTGTGGCTGTTACTCCACACAAATATATTTTTTCAAGCTTAAAGGCATCGGAACTACGGAATACAGATCCCACATTATTTAAACTTCTTATATTATCGAGCACCACAACCAAAGGAGTTTTATCTAATTGTTTAAACTCCTCTTTACTAACTCGTTCTAACTCTACTACTGATAATTTTTTCATATCTTTATTTTTAATATCTTACTTTATTTATTTGCTGGCGAATTTACACTTTTTCAAGGGAATAATTTAATATAGCTACACTTTTTCGAATGAATAATTCAATATTATTACACTTTATTAAGGGAATAGAAGTATCTTCTATATTTCTATCTTCTTTAAAATTAAAGAAATAGAAATAATAAATCATTCCTAATTAACAAACATATGTTTGTTGTTTTTACTCTCGCTCGGTAGTGCTCAAATAAATTTGGCACTTCTCTCGCTAAATCTCAAAATTTCTAATTCCTAATTATTAATAACCTGTTGATAAGTTGTTAATAGCGTATAATAACTTTTCAAAAAATTATGTTGCATTTTTAAAATATCAATTTGTATAATCAAATATTCAAATATGTGCTGTTATTATCAAATTTCTTTTCTTTTTATTTATTCACATCATATTTAATGGTTATCAATACTAAAAATAAAAAATTTAATTAACTTTGTACTTTATCAACATAGTGTTAATAAAGTATATATTCTATTTATAATCAATTATTAATGCTGTTGATTTCTCTGTTTATTTTGTTGATTGATTATTAATAACCAATTTTCCAAATAAATAGCAAAAAAGATATCAAATGTATTAACAATATATTATCATCATCATTTTTTTTCTATTTAAAAAAGAATATATATTTATTTGTTTGTGGAAAAAGGTGGATGAATAAAACTAAATTTCATTTTATGAATATAGTAGAGGAAATTAAAAAATTAAAAGAGGAGAAGAATGCAGTAATATTGGCTCACTACTACCAACGCGATGAGATTCAAGAAGTGGCAGATTTTGTTGGTGACAGTTTGGCTCTTGCTCAATGGGCTGCTAAAACAGATGCTGATATTTTAGTGGTGTGTGGAGTTAACTTTATGGGCGAGACAGCTAAAATATTGTGTCCCGATAAAAAAGTTCTTATTCCTGATAATACGGCAGGCTGCTCTTTGGCTGATAGTTGCAAGGCTGAGGATTTGGCTGAATTTATAAAACAGTATCCCGGATATAAAGTTGTATCATATGTTAATACAACTGCCGAGGTTAAGGCTTTGACCGATGTTGTGGTTACAAGCTCCAATGCAAAGGAGATTGTTGAATCGTTCCCTAAAGACGAAAAAATTATATTTGGTCCCGACCGAAATTTAGGCAGTTATATAAATTCTGTTACAGGTAGAGAGATGGTTGTTTGGAATGGTGCTTGTGATGTTCACGAACAATTTTCTCTTCAAAAAATAAAAGAACTTAAAGAACAAAATCCCGATGCCGAAGTGTTGGCTCACCCTGAGTGTAAAAAACATATTCTTATTGTAGCAGATAAAGTTGGTTCAACAGCTGCTCTATTGAATTATGCCATAAAATCGGATTGCAAAAAATTTATTGTTGCCACCGAATCGGGTATATTATTTAAAATGAGACAATCTTGTCCCGATAAAGAGTTTATTCCTGCACCTCCCGAAGATTCTGCTTGCGCTTGCAATGAGTGTGCTTTTATGAAATATAATACTCTTGAAAAATTATACGATGCTCTTAAAAACGAAAAACATGAGGTTTTTGTTGATGAAGAGATAAGAGAAAAGGCTGTTATATCTATTCAACGCATGTTGGATATATCAGAAAAATTAAAACTTTAATAAAGCACTATAAGTTGAAAAATTTAGTTGTATTTGCTTCAGGTAATGGTTCAAATTTTGAAGCCATAGCAAAGGCATGCATAAATAAAAAAATTGATGCAAAGGTTCTTCTTTTGGTGTGCGATAAAAAAGATGCTTATGCCATAAAAAGAGCCGAACGTTTAGGTATTGAGTCTTTTGTGGTATCTCCTCGTGATTTTACTTCGAAAGATGATTATGAAAAAGCCATAAACGACAAACTCTCTTCATATAACGTCGATCTTATTTGTTTGGCAGGTTATATGAGAATTATTGGTAAAGAGCTTTTAAGCAAATATGAAGGAATAATCATTAATACTCATCCGTCTTTATTACCTTCGTTCAGAGGTAAAGATGCCATTGAACAGGCTATGGAATTTGGCGTTAAGGTGTATGGTATTACCATACATTATGTTGATAGTAGTTTGGATGGTGGTAAAATCATAGCTCAAAAGAGTTTTGAATATAGGGGAGATGATATTGAGTATTTGAAAAAGAGATTATTAAAAATAGAACATAAGTTGTACGTTGATACAATAAACGAAATTTTGTAATATGAGCGATAACCTTGATGAGATTATTTTAGAGTTGGAGAGATATACTCAAGAGAATAAAGGTGATGATACCGCTTTTTTTCGTTTAGGTAATGCTTATCGAAAAGCAGGAAATATTCCGCAAGCTATAAGGTGTTATCTTTCGGCAGTTGAAATAAATCCTCAATCTCCTGCCAAAGAGGCGCATAGTATGTTAATTGATATATTGGAGTTCAGAAATACCGATTTGTATAATCCTTGATAAAATGATTAAAAAAATGAGAAATATTATATATTTATTGTCTATATTATTTATTTTGTCATCGTGCAGTAATGGAGATGTATTCTCCACCAAAGAGATAGAAGGTAAGTTTACCGATTATGAGGGTGAAAATATTTATGCGGTATATGAAAATTTTGAATCGGGAATTATTACTGACACTATCCCTATTGTAAAAAATAAATTTAAGCATAATCTTAAATTAAATAGTAGCAGAACTCCTGTTTTATTGTTAAATGAAAATAATAACAATATAACATCGCTATTCCTGAAAGAGAGTGATAAGGTCTCTTTATCAGGTTCTTCAAAATCTTATAAAGCTGTTGTTTCAAAAGATTCAACCAATATATTATTGGGAGAATTTCTTAATGAAAACAGCAGATTGTTTTCTGAATATGACTCTTTAAAAAACATCTTTATCTCTCAATACACTGATTCTTTATATATTCAAAAATTGGATAGCATAAATGAATCCATTGTAGGGGTGGCAACCGAATTTGTTAAGTCTAACTTAACATCTCCTGCATCTACATTTGTTTTGTATAACTATATTGCATCGCCCAAATATAAAAAACTGACAAAGAATTTATCAGAAAAATTATCTCCATCTGCCAAAGAGGAGGTTATATCGGCTCGAATTGAACACTTTGCGGCTTTGCAAAAATTGGATAAGGGTAAAGTTTTGCCTTATTCTCAATTAAGAACTCCAAAGGATAGTTTGGTTTATAGTTATACATACAAAAACAAAATTACTATTATAACCTTTTGGGACTCTTCCGACTCTTTATCTGTTTTAAAAGTTAAAGAGATGGAGGTTTTTTATGATACCTTAAAACAAAAAGATAAAATATCTTCTCATATGGTTTCATTGGATATAGATAAATACAGTTGGCTTTCGGTATTGGATAGCATTGAAACAAAATCCTGGCAAACTCATATATCCGATGGTTGGATGAATAAAGATATTTCTACCATAAATTTAAGATCTGTTCCATCTGTTTTTCTTTTAAATCGTAATGGTATAATAATAGGCAGAGAGTTGGAATTTGATTCTCTCTCTTATCTTATAAACAAAACCATTATCAATAATGATAGTATTGATGAAATAAGAAAAAACAGAAATAAAAGAGTTAAAAAATAATATATAAAAATGCTTACAAAAATTTACGCTGCTGCACTTCAAGGTATTGAAGCTCAAATAGTAACAATAGAGGTAAACTGTACTCAAGGAATACAATTCTTTATGGTGGGTTTGCCCGATGCTGCTGTTAAAGAGAGTCATCAGCGTATAATTTCTGCTCTTTCGCATAACTCTCTTAAATTTCCACGAAGAAAGGTGGTGGTTAATCTTGCACCTGCCGATATAAAGAAAGAGGGTTCGGCTTATGACTTACCCATTGCAATAGGTTTGTTGGCGGCAAACGAGGAACTTAAAAGCGATAAGTTTAAAGATTATCTTATTATGGGAGAGTTGTCGCTTGATGGTTCTATACTGCCCATTAAAGGTGCTTTACCAATTGCCATAATGGCAAAAGAGCAAGGATATAGAGGTTTTATTCTTCCTAAAGAGAATGCCTTGGAAGCTGCCGTTGTTGATGGATTGGAGGTATTCGGGGTTGAAAATATTAATGAGGTTGTTGCCTATTTTAATGATGAACAACAACTTCAACAAGTAGTTATTGACACCCAAAGAGAATTTTACGATAAACAACATCTATTTAATATAGATTTTGAAGATGTAAAGGGACAGGAAAATGTAAAACGTGCATTTGAAGTTGCCGCCGCAGGAGGTCATAATCTTATAATGATAGGTCCTCCCGGTTCGGGAAAATCAATGTTGGCAAAAAGAATTCCTACCATACTTCCTCCACTCACTTTGGACGAAGCTCTTGAAACCACAAAGATTCACTCCGTTGCAGGTCGTACCTCAGAAGGTGGTTCTTTGATTACATGTCGTCCTTTTCGTTCGCCTCACCACACAATTTCCGGAGTGGCATTGGTTGGTGGTGGAACATATCCTCAACCGGGAGAAATTTCACTTGCTCACAATGGAGTGTTGTTTTTGGATGAATTACCCGAATTTTCGCGTTCGGTATTAGAGGTGATGCGCCAACCTCTTGAAGACCGAAAAATAACAATCTCAAGAGCTAAAAACACGGTTGAATATCCTGCAGGTATCATGTTGGTGGCAAGTATGAATCCATGTCCTTGTGGATACTATAATCATCCTACCAAGGAGTGCATTTGCAGTGAAGGTGCAGTTACTCGTTATCTGAACAGAATTTCCGGTCCGTTGTTAGACCGTATTGATATACAAATAGAGGTGGTTCCTGTTGAGTTTGATAAACTCTCATCAACTGTAAAGGGCGAATCGAGTGCGGTTATAAGAGAGCGTGTAATAAAGGCAAGAGAGATACAGACAGAGCGTTTTAAAGATACTCCCGGTGTATATTGCAATGCTCAAATGAATACTCGTTTGTTAAATAAGTGGGCATTGCCCGATAGTGATAGCATTGCAATGCTTAAAACTGCCATGGAGAGATTTAATCTTTCGGCACGTGCATATGATCGTATTTTAAAAGTTGCCCGCACCATTGCCGATTTGGATGGTAGCGAGAGTGTTAAGAGTTATCATATTCAAGAGGCAATTACCTATCGCAACCTCGACAGAGGTAATTGGGGAAGATGATTTTGTGTGATGAGTAGTATGTTTAAATATTTAAAATTTAAAAAAAAGGGTGATTAAAATAAACCTTTTGTAAAAAATATACTCACACTTAACAGATAGGAGTTTTATACTGAAATTAGATAAATATATTTTTGTTAATTAAAACAGAATAAGAAATGAGATATCCCAAAATAAAATTCAAAATAGTACTGTTGTTTTCTATATTCTTCTCTTCGGTAGTTAATGCTCAAGAGAATGTTGTTCTATTTACCACACCTAATTCTCTTATAAACATGTATAAGAGTGGGAATTCTCTTGGGGTAAATCATAAGCTCGATAATGCTCTTTATGAGGGAAATTACAATGCTCATCACACATCGGAGGTAGATGCGGAGTTTCTTGAATTGGAGAGTGTATATCGTTCGGGAGATAGAGATATTAAGAGTAAAATAGCTGAGTATAAAAATAACAACAACGACCTTTTATATGCTCAAAGGGTTGAATTGATGTTGGCTAATGCTTATATGGCTGAGGGTGATTTTGAGGAGGCTGAAAAGTGTTTCAATAATATTGATTACAACAGACTCTCTACTGACGAACAGGAGGAGTATGTGATAAATAAAAGCATAATGCTATTCAGTAAAAAGGAGTATGCACAGGCAGAAGCGGAGTTGAGCAGAATTGATACTAAAAAATCGGCAAACAGAATACCTGTACTCTTTCATTTGGCTTGTGCCAACTATGCTCAAGAAGATTATACATCTGCCGAGGAGCAGTTTTTATTGTGTAGAGATGACAAAACATATGGTGAGAGTGCAAAATATTATTTGACAAATATTGATTTTGTTTTAAAACGTTACTCTTCGGCTGTTACATCGGGTGAAGAGTTATTGAATAACCCAAAATGTTCGGAAAGTTATATATCTCCCCTTAAAAAGATTTGTGGTGAGAGTTATTTTGCCTCAGATAATATAGATAGTGCCATAAAATATCTTCAAGAGTATAATCAGGCAACAGGCGGTGATAAACGCAGCATCTATCTTTTGGGTGTGGCTTACTATAACAAAATGCAGTATGCCGATGCCATAAAAACATTGATTATGCTTACAGGTGATGTTAACCAATATTCTCAAAGTGCTTATCTGTATTTGGGACACTCTTATTTAAAGACCAACGATAAAAACGGAGCTATATTTGCTTACGAGAAAGCTATGACCGAAGATGGCGACCTACAAGCAAAAGAGAGTGCTATGTTTAACTATTGCGTGCTTGTGGAGGAGAGTAATATACTTCCGTTCGATAAAAAGATTGAGGTTTATGAAAATTATATAAATCTCTTTCCAAATAATACAAATGCAGAGAGTATAAATCAGCTGTTGGCAGCAAGTTATTACACCACAAAAAATTATAAAGCTGCTTTGGAATCGGTAAATAAAGTAAACAATCCTACCAAAGAGTTGTTAAAGGCTAAACAGATAATACTTTATAATTTGGCTACTCAGGAGTTTGAGAAAAAAGAGTATTCAAAAGCTAAAGATTATTTTAATAAAAGCATAAATGTTGGTGATTACAGCAAAGATATCAAGGCTAAAGCATATTTGTGGAGGGGAGAGATAAATTATATGTTCAAAAAGTATTCTCAAGCCGAGAGCGACTTTAAGAAACATATTTCTTTATTGAAACAACCCAACATTAATGCTTATTACTCTCTGGGATATGCCTTTTTTATGCAAAAAATGTATGGCGAGGCAGAGAAACAGTTCAGCAAGTATATTGCAAAAAACAGTAGTGATAAGGCTGTTAAAGCCGATGCCTACAATCGAAAAGGTGATTGTTTGTACATGACAAAGAGATACAGTGATGCAATTAAGGCTTTTAGCGAAGCAGAAAAAATTTATAATCTCTCTGCCGATTACTCTATCTACATGCAAGGTATCATATACGGCGTGGAGAATCAATATAGCAACAAGATTGAAGCCATGAATAATCTTATTATGCTATATCCTAAATCATCATACGCTCCAAAAGCCATGATGGAAAAAGGAAATGCTCAAATTGCCTTAAATAAGTATGACGATGCTTTAAACTCTTTTGCAAAAGTTTATGATCTTTATCCAAAGACAAACGAGGCTCGTGAGGCTTTGTTACAATCGGCTTTGATATATATGAACAAAGGAGAGAGTGCCAAAGCTGTGTCGGCTTATAAGACTCTTATAGAGGAGTATTCCGGTAGTAATGAGGCAAAGGTTGCAATGGAGGACTTAAAAAACTATCATGTTCAGCAAGGCGATATTGAGCCTTATGCAAATTATATAAAAGAGATTAAAGGTGATGATGTTTACAGTAATGCTCAAATGGACTCTTTGACTTATTATGCTGCAGAGAGTGCCTTTTTACAATCGCCAAGCGACAAGAGTGTTACTCAGTTGAAAAACTATATAAACAAATATCCTGCAGGAACATTTACCCCCAATGCCTCATACTATGTTGGACAATATGCCTTCAATAACAATAAATTTGATGAGGCTCGACTATTTTTTGAGAAAGTGTTGGTAAGTAAAAATATCATATTACTTGAAGAGACTCTACACTCTTTGGCTTCAATTGAAGAGTTGGATAAAAACTATGAGAAGGCATACCAATATTATCTTCGCCTTGCTACCGAATATGGTACAACACAACTTGGAAGAGAGGCAAAATCGTCGGTTGTGAGAGTCTTGGCATTGGACGAAAAGGATAACGAGGTTATAACCATGGCTTCGCAAATATTATCAGATGATGCAGATATACCAAATCTTGACGAAGTAAGATATTATAGAGCAAAAGCCTACACAGCTTTAGGCAACGTTGAAAAGGCTGAAAATGATTGGGAGGAGTTGTCTGCCATTCAGCACACTGCATACTCGTCAGAGGCTAAATACATGGTAGCAGAGTTGTATTACGATAAAGGTATGCTTTCAGAGGCAGAAGAGAGTATAAATCTGCTTTTGTCAAGCTCTAATGTTGACAGATATTGGATTGCTCGCGGAATTATATTGTTGTCTGATATTTCAGATGAACAAGGCGATAGCTTTAAAGCCAAACAATACTTGAACAGCTTAAAGAGCAACTATACCGAAAAAGACGATATTCAAACCATGATAAAAACAAGATTAGCAAAATATGAGAACTAAACAGATAATATTATTTGCCATAACAGCTTTAATACTTAATATATATCAGGTTAAAGCACAAAATATAGATAGGGAGGTTACCATAGAGAAGGAATATACTCCTGAAGTTGATATGGCTGTAAAAAAGACAGGTGTTCCCAAAGCAGAGAATCCAAGGGTAGAAAAACCTCAAAGCGAGTATTCTTCATGGGCTGAGCCTTTAGCAGAAACACCATCGTCACAACCCCTTTTGGTAAGAGAGTTAAACAATCAACAAAATAGTGATGCTCAAAGAGGATATGCCAACTTTGGTATGGGAAATAATCTCAATATAAATGCCGATGCAGGTATAAGATTAATAAACACTCAAAGCGACCAATTGGGTGTTTGGTATAACCATACCTCGACAGGTGGCAGACTAAAATATAAAGATAATGTTCCTGTGTATGGTGGAAGCGATGTGTATCAACACCTAAATAGCAATGTAGTAAATTTAACCTACAAACATGGGTTCAATAAATTGGAGTGGGAGTCGAACATTGCTTACAAACATAATAAATTCAACTATTATGGTGCGCCACTTATGCCTCAATATCAAACTCCTTCAGCAGCTGAATATCAAAAGGTAAATCAGTATGCAATAGGAACATCGTTTCGTTCAACAAAAAATGATAAATTTACAATAGGAGCTTCAATTGGATTTGTCGGTTACTACAATAAATCGGGATATATTATCGGCGAAGCCGGTGGTAGAGAGAATCACCTTAAAACCAACTTTGAAATGGAAGCTAAATTGGGAGGTATAAATAATAGTTTAGGTGTGGATGTGAAAATGGATAATCTTTTCTATAACTCCGCATCCTTGGCAAATAACTATACCATACTATCGTTTACTCCATTCTATAAGTTCTCGAACAATGCAATACGCCTGAAAGCAGGTGTAAAGATGGATATATCTGCCAACGATGGAACAATTTTCCGTTTTGCACCCGATGTTGAATTTAATGCCAACTTAGGTAAATATTTTCAGTTCTATACAATTATCAATGGCGGAAAGGAGCTTAATACATGGAATAAAACCTCTGCCCGTAACATATACATAAATCCTACAAAACAGTTGGCAAACAGTTATACGGCTACAAATGCTGTTGCAGGAGTGGTGTTCAATTATTATCCAACCATTACTCTTAAGGTGTATGGTGGATTTAAAACATCAACCAATGCTCTGTTTGATGTAAGATGCAATGAATCTGTTGTTGATGGAGTGATATCGTCATACGAAGTGGTGGATTATATGCCTATTGATGCTTACCGCTGGTTAGGTGGTGCAGATATAAGCTTTAAATTTAAAAAGATACTCGAGGGAGAGGTTAAGTGGAATTTGAACAGTTGGCGCAGTCGTGACGGTGGCGAACAGATACTTTCTGCCTTACCCAAAAACGAGTGGAACATAAAAGTGGGTGTAAATCCTATCAACAACCTATCTTTCAATCTAAACTTCTACATGGGATTGGATAGAGGATACCGCTACCAAAATGATATGGGTATATACGTGAATGAAAAAATGGGTGATATATACGATCTTAATTTAGGTGCAGTATATTCATTAAATAAGATGATTAGTTTTAATCTACAATGGAATAATATATTATCGCAACACTACGACATATATTACGGAATGCCTGCTCAAAAAATGCACTTCTTATTGGGTGCGGCCGTTAAGTTTTAGAGTAAAAAGGCACACTGCTTCATAGGAGATTTTTAAAGTGTTGTATATAAAAATAGAAGGATAGGGCAATAAGTAAATATTTTATTCGTTTTTAAGAGAGAATATGAAACGTATATTATACATATTGATTGCCCTATCCTTTGTTGTTTCGGCTTCGGCTCAAACACGAAAATTGGAACGTCGTCCCTACGCCGACCAAAAACGTGTACACTTTGGATTCTCATTGGGTTTGAATATGCAGAATTTACGTTTGGTTCCAACAGGAGAACCCGACGAAAACGGTGAAATATGGTTGGCAGAAGTGCCTTCGTTCTCTCCGGGATTCAACGTAGGTCTGTTGTGCGACCTCTATTTGTGTCCATACTTGAATTTGCGTTTTACTCCGGCTTTTCTTTTTGGTAATAAAACAGTAACTTTCAAAGGGGAGTATTCTGGTGATATACGCAAAACAGATGTAAAGTCGAACTATATTCAAGCACCCATTGAATTAAAATATAGTTCTAAGCGAGTAAACAATTATCGCCCTTATATCATGGCAGGTATTGCCCCCTCGTTTGATGTCTCTAAGAAACGTGGTGATTTACTCCGCCTTAAAACATATGATACATATGTAGAGATTGGTTTGGGATGCGATATATACTACCAATACTTTAAGTTCATTCCTGAGTTGAAATTCTCATTTGGTCTGCACGATATTCTTAATCGCAAGAGAGATGACCTTATCGACCCTGCAGATTTCAGATATACCGCATCGTTGGACAGAGTAAGTTCAAAAATGGTTATACTCACCTTCTTCTTTGAGTAGCTTTTTTTGAATTTAGAGATTCTCTAATAACCCTTTTATCCAAAAAAGACGTAGGCTGTGAAGATTGCCGCTATTATACCTATGAAATCGGCAATAAGACCAACTCCTGCCGCGTAGCGACTGTTTTTAATACCCACAGCACCAAAATATACGGCAATTATATATAGTGTTGTATCGGTAGAACCCTGTATCGTAGAGGCTACTCGAGCAACAAAAGAGTCGGCTCCGTATGTTGCCATTGCATCAACCATCATACCTCTTGCTCCGCTTCCGCTCAAAGGTTTCATGAGAGCTGTGGGGATGGCTCCCACAAAGTCGGTATCCAAGCCACATGCCGCCACTAAATAGGTTATGCCATCTGTCAGGTAGTCCATTGCACCCGATGCTCTGAACATTCCTATAGCCACCAATATAGCTACCAAGTAGGGAATGATTGTTACAGCGGTTTTAAAGCCCTCTTTGGCTCCGTCAATGAAAGCTTCATATACATTTATCTTTTTACGCACACCTGCCATTAGGAACAGCATGATGATTGTAAAGAGCAGTGAGTTTGCTCCTACGGTTGAATAGAGCGATATCTCCTCTTGTGGCAAATTCATAAAGAATACCAATACTCCTCCAATTATAGCCGTAACAACAGCAATGGTTGAGAGAATAACTTTGTCGAAAAGGTTTATACGTTGTTTTATACAGGTTATTATCAGTCCGGCAAGGGTTGATATATATGTGGCTATAAGAATGGGAAGAAACACATCTGAGGGGTTCACAGCTCCCATTTGAGCGCGATATACCATTACGCTTATGGGTACAAGTGTAAGTCCAGTGGTGTTTAGCACCAAAAACATAATCATTGCATCGGTAGCTTTATCCTTTTGAGTGTTTATCTCCTGCATCTCCTTCATGGCCTTCAGACCAAGTGGAGTTGCAGCATTATCCAACCCCAGCATATTTGCCGAAAAATTCATGAATATAGAGCCGAATATGGGACTATCTTTGGGTAACGAAGGAAACAATCTTGAAAAGAACGGAGATACCCAACGAGCAAACGTGGCAATTATACCACCTCGTTCGCCTATTTTCATTACACCGAGCCAAAGTGATAATACTCCCGTTAGTCCCAATGATATCTCAAAGGCTGTGCGAGCCGACGAGAATGAAGAGTTCATTATCTCGCTCCACACTCCTATGTCTCCTACAAGGCTCTTTATTATAGCCACTGCAAAGGCTATGACAAAGAATGCTATCCAAATATAATTGAGTACCATATTAAGAAATTGTTTGAATTTTATTAAAAAATATTTTTATCATTGCGAAGCTGGTTTCGGTTTCTGAATAAAATTCAAACAGCTTCTAACCTCTGCCACTATTATCAATTAAAGTTCTTAGTCTGTTGTTGAATCCTTCATTTGCCATTAGTTGCTCAATGGTCAGGTGCATACGGTAGCGCCAGTGGTGGCGTGCAACAGCAGGGATATTGATACGTTCTGCCTCAACATTTGAGAAACGTACATTCTCGTCAATTGCCAACCAATCTTGGAACGAAAGGATACATAACAGAGAAGGACTGTATAAGTGACGACAAACAACCTCTTCGCAAAGCTCTCCGCTTGCCACTGCAGGAGTTGCTCCTCCGTGATTCAACATAATGCGGTAGTAGTGGTCGGTAACTTCACGATTTTCTTCCCACCAACCTCTCAATGTTGACATGTCGTGTGTCGAGATTGAACATACCGAACGCAATGGGTATCCATAAGTGTATCCAAACTCCTGATATGGAGCTTTTGGCATACGCTCAATCTCCAAACTCATAATTTGAAGTTGCTTCATTACCCATGGCACACACTCAGGAACCATACCTAAATCCTCACCACATGCCAACATTGGCGTGCATTGGGTAAGCATGGGAAGTTTCTTCATTGCCTGAGTGTACCAGAACTCACTATGGCGGTGATAGTAATAGTCGTTGTACAAGGCATTAAATGCGTTCTGCTCAGTAGTTGTGAGTTGTTTGTATATATAATCGTTTTGAGCGCAAATGCGTGGATGATATAGGTTTATGTCGTTGCGGTCAGGAACAAACAAAACATTGCTTATAAGTGAATATACACCCTCTTTAATGACTTCGTCGCAACCATTCTTCCAGCACCACGATTCCACTTTGCGTTGTGTGTCAAACTCGGGACTCATCTCCCAACGTCCATTAGCAAGTGGCATCAAGAATGTATCTTTGACAAAATCGGCATCTTTACCAAAGATGTCATCCAAAATCTCATCGTTGATGAACGGTGTTGTCATGAATTTTGGACGGAATTCAAGCCCATAGCTTGCAATCTCCTCGGTAGTCATTCCTTTTGCAGGAACAAATTGTCCCAACAATCCATGAACCGAATGTGTGGGAATCTCCCATATACGGAAGAATCCGAGAATATGGTCGATGCGATATGCCGTAAAGTATTCGCTCATCTTGCCAAATCTCTTGCGCCACCAAGCATAATCGTCTTCAGCCATAACATCCCAGTTATAGGTTGGGAATCCCCAATTTTGACCCTTAACAGAGAATGCATCTGGTGGAGCTCCGGCTTGTCCGTTCATATTGAAGTAGTGAGGTTCAATCCAAGCCTCAACACTGCATCGGCTTATTCCAATGGGTATATCGCCTTTTAGGATAACATTTTTGCTACGCGCAAATTTGCTTACCTCCAAAAGCTGGATATGCAAATTGTATTGGATGTAGTAGTATAGCGAGATTGAAGGATATGCTTCGCTCTCGGGTGAACATAGCTCTTTAATCTTATCTTCGTTATATACGGCATACTCTCCCCAAGCATTGAAATCGGGAGTTGAATTGAGGTCTCTTAAGTATGAGAATGCAGCATAAGGTAGTAGCCAATGGCTGTTCTCGGCAAAGAATTTCTTAAATCCTGCCGAAGCCAATACTCTCTTGCCGTTTTGTTTAAAGAGAGCTTTAATGTATGACATTTTTGTATGGTTTACACCCTCGTAATCGACAAATGCCGAGGCATTCAATCTCTTTCG
Source organism: Candidatus Caccoplasma sp. (assembly GCA_045613905.1). Taxonomy (GTDB): domain Bacteria; phylum Bacteroidota; class Bacteroidia; order Bacteroidales; family G3-4614; genus Caccoplasma_A. Next base: position 135,573 of record JAZLBW010000045.1, on the reverse strand, counting down.
TTGAGCCTCAAATTCAGCGGCAAGAGCTTTGTTGCGTAGTGTTCCCAATTGACGGATATCTAAATACATTGGGTGAAATGCGTATATCGATATACTGTTATATGGGTAAGAGTCGGTCCAAGTATTGCTTATTGTTGTATCGTTGATTGGCAGAATTTGAACACCTCTTTGGTGAGTGTGTGCAGCCCATGCAACAAAATCTTTAAGGTCTCCAAAGTCTCCCACACCAAAGCTTCCCTCGCCACGTAGTGAGAATACAGGAATGGCTGTTCCTGCTATTTTCTTGTTCAGGCTTTCGAAGAATGGCTCCATCTCGGGAGAGTAGAAGATGTGGTTAGTGTCAAGGTCGGTTACATACATCGAGCGATTCTCGCCACGTTCCCATTCAACAATAACACCATTTTCATCAATGATAACAAATTTAAACTCATAGCGGGCGGCATAGTCGGCACATATAACACCTTCCCATACAAATGGGGCAATCTCTTTCATTGGAACAGGAATTTTCCAACCACCCAATATTTCCTCTTTTCCGCAAATGGCTACACGTCTGCCATTGCCAACATGGGGAACCAAAGCTCTGAAAACAGTGTTGTTTTCGCCTATAACAGCCCCTTGGTATGGAGTAAATACCTTATCTCCACTAAAGGCAGAGCTGAACAGGTATGCAAATTCAGGTAAATCTCTCCATGTATCAAAGACAAAGAGTTTGGCTTTGTTGTTTTTTCCAACCCACAAAGAGTGACACATTACGCCACTCTCAATACGTGTACACACTTTATTTTCATATACAGCGTATGAGTATTCCAATTTGCTGTTAGGAGTAAAACCATTGATAGTCAATGCTCCGCTCCATGTTGCATCGTTATAACTATTCAAAAAAAGAGGCTCGATACCGTCGTTTTTGAAAACAACAGCTATTACCTCATCGCCCTTTGTGCGGTACTCTATTTTAAATTCTATTACCATCTCAACTGAAAAATATCCTAATAGGGTATAAACATAAAATGTTTAAAAGTATAACTCTTTCAAAGATATTATTAATTTTTCATCTATACTCAATTTGTCTTAAAAAAACTTTATATTTGAACTCCGATATTAAATAATTGAGATATTTTTGCATATGTCGGAATAAATTTAAGTGTTATATAAAAATATGAAAAAAATACTATTACCGTTTGCTCTGTTAGGTTTGTTGGCTTGTAGTGAAAACAAGGTTGAGGAGGTAAGTTATGATACTTCGTACCCATTAACCACATTTGAAGAGTTGGAAGATACCAAACCCGTTGACGAAGAGGCTTGGAATAACCTTTCGGAGAGTTTTAATCTCACTTGGGCAGATAAAGATGTTCACTACTCATACAAAAACGTACCCGATGTTGCCATTTGCACCGATACCACAATTACCGCGTGGCGTGGCGAGAGAGTTAGTGCTTTGGCATTGATATACACAACAGAAGATGTTGAGGGTGTTGAGTTGAAAATATCTCAAATAGATGGGCTTAAAGGCAGTGCGGAGGCAAATTTTGTTACATACGTCATGACCGATGGTTTTAATGCCGATGGTAACGGAACTTGTGGCTATCGCCCCGACCACTCTATCTACGACAGCTCTATGGTGGCAGATGTTATCGACATCCAAAAAATAAAAGATTTGAAGGCTCGCAAGGTGCGTCCTGTTTGGTGTACTTTTGAGGTTCCAATGGATGTTAATCCGGGCAGTTACGATGTAACACTTAAAGTTAAACAAGGCTGGAAAACCATTGGTAAACTAAACGTTGAGATTAACGTTTTGGAGAGAGCATTGCCTCAACCAAAAGATTATGTTTTTCACCTCGATTTGTGGCAACAACCCTACTCTGTGTCGCGTTATTACAACGTTGAGAAGTGGAGCGACAAACACTTTGAGGCTATGCGTCCAATGATGCAGGCTCTTGCTCGTGCAGGACAAAAGGTAATCTCAACAGAGATTATTTATGAGCCTTGGGGAGAGCAATCGCACGATAAGTTTGACCCAATGATTGAAACCACACTCAAAGCCGATGGCACTTGGGCATATGACTACACTGTTTTTGACCGCTGGGTTGAGTTTATGATGGAGTGTGGTATCGACAAAGAGATAAAATGTTTCTCAATGGTTCCATGGGATATGAATTTCCGTTATTTCGATGAAGCAACGGGTGAGTATAAATTCATTCATGCAAAGACATCGGATAGTGAATACCGTGAATTTTGGACTCCGCTTTTGACTGAGTTTGCTCAACACCTAAAAGAGAAGGGGTGGTACGAAAAGACCTCAATCTGTATGGATGAGCGTGAACTTTCGGCAATGCTCGATGCCTATAATCTGTTGCAAGAGATTGTTCCGGGAATGAAGATGTCGCTTGCAGGTAACTACCATGCAGAGTTGGTTGATTTGCTATATGACTTTACCGTACAATATGAGCAATATTTCACAAAAGAGGAGCTGGAACGCAGAAAAGCCAACGGACAGGTAACTCTGTACTACACAAGTTGTGCAACCACATATCCCAACTCATACACCTTCTCTGCTCCAGCCGAGGCAACATGTATGGCTCTGCATGCAGTACAAGCAGGTTTTGACGGCTTTTTGCGTTGGGCATATAACAATTGGGGCGAAGATCCATTGCGCGATACACGCTACCGTATGTGGGGTGCAGGAGACTCTTTCTTGATATATCCGGGTTATCGAAGTTCTGTTCGTTTTGAACGTTTGGTTGAGGGTATTCAAGATGCAGAGAAGATACGCATTTTGCGTGAGGAGTATAAAGCCTGCGGAAACTGTGATGCCGCCACTGAGTTAGAGAAGTTGGTAAACACCTTTGCAGAGGGCGAGATGAATGCTCAAAATGCAGGAGACAAAGTAAAAGCACTTGAAAAGATATTAAACAAATAAAAGATATATACGATGAATAGAATATGTAATCTGTTTGGGATAAAATATCCCATTGTGGCAGGAGGAATGGTATGGTGTAGTGGTTGGCGTTTGGCATCAGCTGTAAGTAATGCAGGTGGTTTGGGACTTATTGGCGCAGGTTCGATGCATCCCGAAACTTTACGCGAACACATTCAAAAGTGTAAGGCTGCAACCGATAAACCTTTTGGCGTAAACGTTCCTCTTATGTATCCTCAAATCGAGGAGATAATGCAGATATTGGTAGAGGAGGGGGTAAAAATTGTATTCACATCGGCAGGAAGTCCAAAGAAGTGGACTCAATTTTTACACGATAACGGGGCTGTCGTGGTGCATGTGGTATCATCATCTCTTTTTGCCAAGAAGTGCGAAGATGCGGGAGTTGATGCAATCGTAGCCGAAGGATTTGAGGCAGGTGGACACAACGGACGTGAGGAGACAACAACTCTATGTCTTATACCTGCGGTACGTCAAGCAACAAACCTTCCATTGATTGCAGCAGGAGGTATTGCAACAGGACGTGGAATGGCGGCAACATTTGCTCTTGGAGCGGAGGGTGTTCAAATAGGAACACGTTTTGCCATGACCGAGGAGAGTTCGGCAAACGAGGATTTTAAAAAGCTATGTCGCACACTTAATGAGGGCGATACAAAACTAATGCTTAAGCAACTTGCTCCAACTCGCTTGATTAAAAACAATTTCTACAAACAAGTCGAGGAAGCGGAGTTGCGTGGAGCATCGGTTGAGGAGTTGAATGAGTTGTTAGGTAAGGGACGTGCCAAAAAGGGAATATTCGAAGGAGACCTTGATGAGGGTGAATTGGAGATAGGGCAAGCTGCGGCTCTTGTTTCAAAGGCTGAAACAGCGCAAGAGGCTGTCGAAGATATAATAGGCGAGTTTAACGATACAATAAACACAATCTCTTCAGTATCTTTTTAGAGGAAAGCAAAAGGGTGGTGTATCCAAAGTTTCTATTTCGGTACACCACCCTTTTTATATAAATCAAAATGGATTTTCAATCCACACACCTTTAGAAAGTTGCATAGTACTTCTGTAACCAGCCTCTTTCAGGAGTGCGTATGTCTCTTTAAATCCGCTTTTCATTAGCGAGGGAATGTGGGCATCACTGTTCACCACCAAAGGAATGTTCAGCTTTTTTAACGTCTTGAAGTGTTGGGCGTTCGGAAAGAGATATGAGTAACTATTAAACGCCTTTGTATTTACCTCCAATACAACTCCTTTGCGTGCTATAAAACGAAAATAGTCCTGAATTATCTCTTTATACCATTTGCTTTCGGTTATAGCAGAAGAGTATGCCGATGCGTTCATGGAGACTTTATCGGGGTGTCCTACAAAATCAAATCCTCCCAAGTCAATCATCTTTATCATATTCTCGAAGTAGGTCTCAACAACGTATCGTATATCCCCTTTGTAATGTTTGTCCACTAACGATATGAATTTTGAGGAACTTCCGTCAATATCGTGATATTCGCTCTCCTGATTTGGAATAAAATGAACGGAAGCTATGCGGTAGTCTAATGGTAGTGTTTGAAAATAGTTGTTTGCGGCATTCCACTTGTTGCCGAAATAGTCTATCTCCATACCTGTGTATATCTCCAACTCTCCCTCATACTTTTTCTTTAGCATATCCATTTCTAAGATATACTCATCTACCCTTTCGTGTAGCATATTGCACGACGAGGAGTATGGTATGGGAGAGTGAGGCGACACTCCATACGACGAGAATCCCCAAAATATGGCGGTTGCGATAAACTCCTCTATGTTACTGCGTCCATCGCAATATGGGGTATGTGAGTGATAGTTGGTGAGATTCATAATTGCTCTACTCCTCAACTATGGTAAAATCTACTTGACGACGTTCCATATTTACTCGAGCCACAGATATCTTCATCTTATCTCCCAATCGGTAAATTTTGTGAGATGATCTGCCTACGGCACTGTAGTTCTTTTCGTCAAATTCGTAGAAATCGTCTTCAAAGTCGCGGAATGGAACCATTCCTTCGCATTTGTTTTCGTCAATCTCCACATATATTCCAAATTTGTTTATTCCCGATATGGTTCCGTCATATACCTCGCCGATTCTGTCGCCAAGATACTCGGCTTGTTTATATTTTATTGATGCTCTTTCGGCATTTGAAGCAATTATCTCCATATCGGATGAGTGGCGACAAGCATCTTCCAATCTGCCCTCGCTAACACTTCTTCCTCCATCAAGGTAACGTTCCAAAAGGCGGTGTACCATCATGTCGGGGTATCGTCTAATGGGCGATGTAAAGTGTGTATAGTAGTTAAACGATAGTCCGTAGTGACCTATGTTTTTTGTTGTGTATATGGCTTTTGCCATTGCACGTATGGTAATGGTCTCAATAAGATTAGCTTCGGGGCGTGTTTTTGCTTCGGCAAGCATTCCTTTTATTGAGTTTGTCAATTGAGAGCGTGTTCCGTCGGCTTTAAGAGTATATCCCAAACGACGTACAAATTTTGAGACGTCTGCCATCTTTACACTGTCGGGAAGGTCGTGTACGCGATATACAAAGGCTTTTGCCGATTTGCCTCGCTCCACCTTTCCTATCTTTTCGGCAACGGTACGGTTTGCCAACAGCATAAACTCCTCAATTAGTTTATTTGCCTCTTTACTTTGCTTAAAATATACACCTATGGGCTTACCTGTTTCGTCTATATCAAACCTTACCTCGCAGCGGTCAAAGTCAATCGAGCCGTTTTTGAATCGTTTCTCACGAAGTTTTTGTGCAAGGTCGTTAAGTTTCAATATATCCTCTTTGTACTCTCCTTCGCCGGTGTCAATTACCATTTGTGCCTCTTCGTAGGCATAACGTCGGATTGAGCGAATAACAGTGCGTACTATGCGCGAATTTATCACTTCTGCGGCATCGTTCAACTCGAATACGGCAGAGAATGCAAGTTTGTCTTCGTTGGGACGCAACGAGCATAGTTTGTTACATAGCCTTTCGGGTAACATTGGTATGGTGCGGTCAACCAAATAGACAGATGTTGCACGTTTAAAAGCTTCGTCATCTATCACTGAACCTGGTAATACATAGTGTGTTACATCGGCTATGTGTACACCTACCTCGTAATTTCCGTTCTCAAGTGTTCTTATCGATAGAGCATCGTCAAAGTCCTTTGCATCTTTGGGGTCGATGGTAAAGGTGTTTACTCCTCTGAAATCCTCTCTGCGAGCTATCTCATCCTCAGGTATCTCCTCGGGTATTTTGTCTGCGGCAGCCTCAACCTCCTCGGGGTATTTATATGGTAATCCATACTCGGCAAGTATGGCATGCATTTCGGTATTGTTATCGCCCGGAGTTCCGAGTATGTCAACAACCTCACCCTCGGGATGCGATGCCAATGGGTCCCACGAAACTATTCTTACAATTGCTTTGTCTCCATCTTTACCACCGGCAAGTTTTTCCAATGGAACAAAAATATCGTAATCAAGTGTTCGAGAGTTGGTTATCAAGAAGGCATAATGTTTTCTTACCTCAAGAATTCCAACAAATACGCTTTCGGCACGCTCAACTATCTCAATGACACGAGCCTCCAAGTCGTGATGACGACGTTTGGTCAGTAATGAATATCTTACTTTGTCGCCCGAGAGTGCATGCAGAGAATCCTCCTCCTTGACTGCTATGGGTTCTCCTCCGCTATCAGGAATAATTACATGTCCTCCCTGCTTGCGTTGGAATACTCCTTCACGAAGGTCTTTCTTGGGGTTGCGGCGGAAACGTCCCGGGTCGGTCTCTATCAAAAACTTATCGTGTTGCATTTGCTTAAGTATATGAGCTATCTCTATTTTTGCAGGGTCGCTCTTAACACCTATACCTCGTGCAACCTGTTTGTAGTTGTATATTTGTGTAGGACGCTCTTTAAAGAATTTTTCGATGCGACGTATCATCTCATCTTTTGTCATTCTTGCTCCTTCCGAGCCTTTCCTCTTTTTGCTTTTTGCCATAACCTTCGTTATTTAATATTTCTTTTTACAAAGTAAGTTATAAATTTAAAATTTAACAATTACGCAAGTGATAAAAAAAGTTATTAAAGCAGATTTGATACTTGTTTTATGGCGATTTTATTTAATTTTGTGTGCAGATGCCCTTTACTTAAAACAAAATATAGCAGTAATAATGCAATAGAGTTGCGTGGGTTAACGTTAATAGTATATCAGTAATTTGTTATAGATTATGAGAAAATTAGTTTTTGCCACAAATAATAAGCACAAATTGGAGGAGGCTCGTAAGATTTTGGATGGTATGGTTGAAATTCTGTCGCTTGGAGAGATAGGATGTAACGACGATATCCCCGAAACTGCAACTACGTTGGAGGGTAATGCCCTTATTAAGGCTCGATACATAAAAGAGCATTATGGCTATGACTGTTTTGCCGATGATACGGGTCTGTTGGTTGATGCTCTTGACGGGGCTCCTGGCGTATATTCGGCAAGATATGCAGGAGAGGAGTGCAACCCTCAAAAAAACATGGAGAAGCTTCTTTGCGAATTGGATGGAGTTGAGCAACGCAGTGCAGCATTTGTAACTTGCGTGGCTTTAACCTTGCGTGGCAGCGAACATATTTTTATGGGAGAGATTGCAGGAGAGATTACCAAATCTCCCAAAGGCAGTGCAGGATTTGGATATGACCCTGTTTTCAGACCCTTTGGCTATGATAATACCTTTGCAGAATTGGGTGATGAAATAAAAAACAGCATCAGTCACCGAGCAAGAGCCATGGAGAAATTGGCTCAATTCCTAAATAATCTCATTGACTAAAAACGGCAATACTTTATTATGAAAAGAGTTCTATTTACAGTTATATCTCTACTTGTTTTCATCTCGACCATATTCTCTCAATCAGAGATGTTCGAGTGGCAAACCTACTCAGCCTTTGATAACCCACAGCAGGTTGTTGAGGGAGATGAGTATATCTATATCTTATCAGATGGCTATCTGTATTCATACGATAAAAAGTATGCCGAACTTGCAGAGATGAATAGAGATAACTATTTATATGACTCTGAAATATCTTTAATAAAGTACGACACAGAAAAGGATATGCTTGTTGTTGCGTATAAAAACAGCAACATCGATATTATATACAAAAACAACACATATAATATCCCATATATCAAAGAGGAGATAATGAATATCTCCAAAACCATAAACAATATAAACTTTGCTCCATCGCGAGACGAGATATATCTCTCAACCGATTTTGGAATTGTTATCATCAACAGTAAAAAGTTTGAGATTAAAACAACCTTTAAGTTGAGCGAAAAGGTTGTTGATGCAACATTCTTCGATGATAAATATTTTATGGTTGATGGTGAGAAGAATCTTAATTTCTGCTCAGTGGAAAACAACCCATATGAAATTAATAGTTGGGAAATTCTAAAGAATTTTACTTCTCAACCAACCAATATTATGGCTCTGCCCGATGCCTTATGGCTTCATACAACCGGAGATATTTGGGCTTATGATAAATCCGAAGTCAAGCATCTATCGGCAGGAAAATATATATCAATGGGTCTGAACGAAGCAGGTGAGGTTTATGCCTTTGCAAAGACAAACTCTCGTATCGATTTATTTCTTCAGGATTTTAAGAAAAAGGAGACAATTTCACTTCTTAAAAACATAGGCTATACACCTGTGAGTCTTTCGAACAACAACAAAAAGCTGTTGTATTGGTTGCTCAATGAGAATGGTATTGCATCGTATGAAATGAGTGCAGAGAATATTGTTAAAAATGACACTGTTCCAATTGTGGATAAAATGGCAGTATCTGTTCCATACTCTTTGGCAATATCGGGTGGAACTCTATACTGTGTCCCCGTTGGAATATGTATGGATAACGAAGACGTATATTCGCCATATAACAATATCTCATATCTTAAAGATTACAAATGGCACAATATATTGGGCGATAATGTTCCAAGTCCAAAAGACAAACCATCGTTTGTAAAAAAATTCATATTGCCTTCAAAATTGGCAATAGACCCCCAAAACGACGAAGTCGCATATGTGGGAACTTGGTACGATGGTCTTTACAAGTTTGAAAATGGTGAGTATATAGAGAACTGGAACTATATGAACAGTCCTATAGTTGGAGCATCTGATAACTGGGCGAACATGATTAGCAGTTTGGCTTTTGATGCAAACCGAAATCTATGGATGACAAGTTACAGTACCGAACAATGTGTTCTGATTTTAAAACCCGACGGAAATTGGGTTGTATATGACCATATAGAGCCTTTGATTGATCAGAAGTATCAATGTTGCATGATACATCCCACAAAATCAAAAACAAAATGGTTTATATCACAGGACCTTACAAAGTCGTATGTTGTGGCTGTAAATATAAACGGAACTCTTGAGAATACGGCAGATGACAAATATCGTCAATTCAGATCGTTTACCGACCAGGACGGAAAGACCATTGATGCCACCACATACTATTGCATTGCCGAAGACCTTGATGGAAAACTCTGGATTGGAACAGACCGCGGACCTATCGTCATATCGCGTCCCGATAATTTTGAGAACTCCAATTTTACCTGTCAAAGGATAAAGATTGCACGTAACGATGGAACAAATAATGCCGATTTGTTGCTTGACGACGAAACAATCAGAGCAATAAAAGTTGATGGCGCAAACTGTAAGTGGATGGGAACATTTGGCAACGGAGCATATTTACTATCGGCAGATGGATTGGAGACAATTCACCACTTCACAACAGAAAACTCTATGTTGCCCTCAAACAACATTTATGATATTGCCATTAATCAAGAAACAGGAGAGGTATATTTTGCTACAGACAAAGGGTTGGCATCGTTTAGAGCAGAGGCAGCCGAGGCTGAAGAGAATTACGAAAACATATATGCATTTCCAAATCCTGTTCGTCCCGAATTCACAGGCGATATTACCATTACAGGCTTGATGTTTAACTCATTGGTTAAAATTACCGATACAGTGGGCAATTTAATCCATCAGGCTTATTCAAAAGGAGGTCAAGTGGTATGGAATGGTAATGCACCAAACGGAGAACGCGTAAAAAGCGGAGTCTATTATGTTTGGGCATCCTCATCTGACGGAAAAGAGGGTGTTGTCTCAAAAATAATATTTATATCGGGTAAGAACTGATTCTATAGTTCGAAGATTCATCTTGTGGCTTTTAAAATTTGAATTTACCTATTTTGTGAACATTATCAAACGAAGTATTGTTTGTTAGTAGGTAATTCTATAAAAAAGCAAAAATGGATGAATATACTGATTTGTTTCAGGAGAGATTATTAAAGATTCAGGACAATCTTTATAATTTCGCATACATGCTTACCTCGGATAAGGAGGAGGCGAAAGATCTTCTACAAGACACTACTCTAAAGGCCCTCGACAATCGAGAAAAGTACATCGATAACATCAATTTTAAGGGGTGGGTATTTACAATCATGCGAAACATCTTCATAAATAACTATCGCAGGGTTGTTCGTAATCAAACAATGGTTGACCAAACAGAGGATTTGTATCATCTGAATCTACCTCAAGAGTCGGGTTTTGACACCCCCGATGGAAGTTACACTATTAAAGAGATTGGCAAAGCCATTGCCTCTTTCCCCGATGAGTATCGTATCCCGTTTTCAATGCACGTTACAGGATATAAATATCACGAAATAGCCCAATATATGAAACTACCGTTGGGTACGGTAAAGAGTCGAATATTTTTTGCTCGTCAGAAACTGCAAAACATTCTTAAGGATTACAGATAAAACCGAAATAGAAAGGAGCGGATTTTTAATATTTCCGCTCCTTTGTTGTTATCTGCCACAAAAATTACTCTATTAAAGTGATATTTATATCTAAAAATCACCTTTATTTTTGTTTTTTAGTGCTTTTGAACTAATTTTGCACAGTAGAGTGGTCTCATGTGGATTTACCGTAAATTGTATAATATTAAATTAGTATAAAATGAATATCCTTTTATTAGGTTCGGGTGGTAGAGAGAATGCCCTTGCTTGGAAAATAACTCAAAGTGAAAAATGCGATAAGTTGTTTATTGCTCCGGGTAATGCCGGTACTGCAAATGTGGGAACAAACGTAGCTATTAAAGCAGATGATTTTGATGCTGTTAAAGAGTTTGTTCTTCAAAATAACATTGAGATGGTTGTTGTAGGGCCTGAAGACCCATTGGTAAAAGGTGTTTATGACTATTTTAAAAACACTCCCGAGTTGGCAAACATCCCTGTTATAGGTCCTTCAAAAGAAGGTGCTCGTCTTGAGGGTAGCAAGGCCTTTGCAAAAGCATTCATGATGCGTCAAAACATCCCAACTGCAGCATACAAAGAGTTTACAGCAAAAGAGTATGACGAGGCTGTTGAGTTCTTGAAAACTTTGAAAGCTCCTTACGTTTTAAAGGCTGACGGATTGGCTGCAGGTAAAGGAGTGCTTATAATCGACAACTTAAAAGAGGCTGAAGAGGAGTTGAAGGCCATGCTTGACGGTATGTTTGGTGAAGCTTCAAGCACTGTTGTTATAGAGGAGTTCCTATCGGGAATTGAGTGTTCGGTATTTGTTTTGACCGACGGCGAAAACTATAAAATATTGCCCGTTGCAAAAGACTACAAACGCATCGGAGAGGGTGACACAGGTTTGAATACAGGAGGTATGGGTGCAGTTTCGCCTGTTTCATTTGCCGATGAGGTGTTTATGAAAAAGGTTGAAGAGCGCATTGTAATTCCAACAGTTGAGGGTCTTAAAAAAGAGAACATCGAATATAAAGGTTTCATATTCTTAGGTCTTATAAATGTTGAGAATGAGCCTATGGTTATTGAGTATAACGTTAGAATGGGCGACCCGGAAACCGAAGCTGTGATGTTAAGAGTAAAATCTGATCTTGTTGATTTGTTTGAGGGAGTTGCCGAGGGTAAACTAAACGAAAAAACTCTTGAAATAGATTCTCGTTATGCCGTAACCGTAATGTTGGTATCGGGCGGATATCCCGGTGATTACGAAAAAGGGAAAGAGATTACAGGATTAGAGAATGTTACAGATAGTATTCTATTCCATGCAGGAACCACACTTAAAGATGGCAAAGTGCTAACTTCAGGTGGTAGAGTAATTGCTGTAAGCTCTTACGGAAACAGCAAAGATGAGGCTTTGGCTAAATCGTTCGAAAATGCTCAAAAGATAATGTTCGATAAGAAATATTATCGTAGAGATATTGGTTTCGATTTAAAATAGAGAATAGGTGAATTCAAACAGAGAGTATGGACTAACAAAGATACCCACATCGTTGGTATCTCATATTATATGTTTTTTTGTGGCGGTGGCTTTTACAGTCATCGCCTCAATATATTCTATGCCCGAAATTTCAACTTTTGGCGGATTTGTAAAACTGCCATTGGAGAGTGAGTGGTACTCTTCTGTTCCTGCAATTATTACCAACGGAGTCATGACAATTTTGCTTGTGATTGTTGTTTCGGCAATTGCAAACAAATTCTCTCTGACAACTTTGTTATCGCTTTTTCCTACTCTTTTTCTGCTTATGTTGCAGTGTTGCAATCCCGCTATATTGCTAAATCTGAACATTGGTATATTGGGAGCCATATCTCTTATGGTGTCAACATATTACCTGTTTGAAAATTATGGTAAAAGGCGTGGAGAGAGTGTCGCATTCGACGTGACCCTTTTAATGTGTGCAACCTCCGTGCTGTGGGATAAGGCGCTATTTTTCATTCCTCTGCTTTGGATAGGGCTTGCTCAGTTGAATATACTGAACATAAAAAGTGCCGTTGCCTCAATTTTTGCAATTGTCACGGCGGCTTTTATATTGTGGGCTTCGTCATATTTGGGATTGTATAGTTTTGCTTTTGCAGAGACATGGAGCAGTCTTAAATCGGTTATGGTATTGGATGATTATAACCATGTCTCAAACAATGTGTTGTATGATATGGCATATATAGCCCCTATTTTGATTGTGGTTTTGGTATATAATTTGGCTAATATATATGCCGATTCGCACGAAAAAATATCGATTAAAAGATATGCCCTGTTTTTAAACACCGCTTTGATTGTAACGGTTTTGCTTATGGCTCTAAACCCATTAAGCATAACTGCATATATGCCTGTATTGAGTTCTGTTTCGGCTCTTTTGGCTGCACACTATTTCAATACCATTAAAAGTAAATTTAAATTAAGGTTTCTGTATATTGTTGTTTTAACCTACGTAGCCATGTTTCTTCTATGGATTTTATAGCACAATTTTATGAGTGGGGTTATGTGGGAATGTTTCTTTCGGCATTTATATCCGGAACTGTATTTCCTTTGAGTTCGGAGGCTCTATTGGTGCTTTTGGTAAACTCGGGATTTGACATGGCAATTTCGGTGGCTGTTGCTACCTTGGGTAACTATGCAGGAGGAGTAACATGCTATTATATAGGGCGATTAGGTAAACCCGAATGGATTGAGAAATATCTTAAGATAAACCCTGAGAAGTTAAAAAAGGGAATCTCTTTCATTCAAAAGGGTCCTGGAGCGGTAATAGCCTTCTTCTCGTTTTTGCCTATATGGGGAGAGCTTATTGTTGTAGCTTTGGGATTTACAAGAGCAAACGTTTGGGTTACAAATATTTTTATGCTGTTGGGTAAGTTTGTTCGTTACCTGTGCATAGCAAAAGGGGTGGAGTTTTTTATGTAGTACCCCGATGATATTTTATAAGAGTAAAGAGAATTTATATGAAAATTGATAAACTTGACTTTGGCGATAAACCTCTCTTTCTTGCTCCCATGGAGGGGGTGACAGATGCTTCGTTCAGACTTATGTGTAAAGAGTTCGGAGCTGATATGGTATATACCGAATTTGTGTCGGCAGATGCCTTGATTCGCCATGTTAACAAAACCGAAGCAAAGCTATCAATCAGTGACGAAGAACGTCCTGTTGTTATTCAAATATATGGACGAGAGATTGAACCTATGGTTGAAGCCGCAAAGATTTGCAGAGAGGCAAATCCCGATATTTTGGATATCAACTTCGGGTGTCCTGTAAAACGCGTTGCGGGTAAAGGTGCAGGTGCAGGAATGTTGCGCAATATTCCTCAAATGCTTGCCATAACACGTGCAGTCGTAGAGGCTGTTGATATTCCCGTTACGGTTAAAACCCGATTGGGTTGGGATCATGAATCAAAAATCATCGAGACTCTTGCCGAGGAGTTGCAGGATTGCGGTATCGCGGCATTGTCGATACATGGACGCACTCGCAGTCAAATGTACACAGGAGAGGCAGATTGGGACTATATAGGACGCGTAAAGGCGAACCCTAAAATAAGAATTCCCATTATAGGTAACGGAGATGTAACTTCGGCAGAAATAGCCAAAGAACGATTCGAGACATATAACCCCGATGCCATAATGATTGGTAGAGGAGCTATTGGCGCTCCATGGATATTTCGCGACATAAAGGGTTATTTGACCGAGCCTGACACCTACAAACCTTTGTCGGTTGAGGAGAAGATGGAGGTGTTCAGACGACAAATGCGCGAAAGTATTGCTCGTTTGGATGAGCGAAGAGGTATCTTGCATATTCGTCGTCACCTTGCAGCTACCACTCTGTTTAAAGGTATTCCCAATTTCAGAGATATAAAAATAGCTATGTTGAGAGCTGAAAAAGAGGATGAACTCAACTCAATATTTGATACCATACAAGAAAAATATTTAAAAAATTCAATAGATAATGAAGAGTGTTAGATTTTTAGCTCTTGCAATAATATCTCTTTTTGTTGCAAGTGTAACGGTTAATGCCGAGGAGGTGGTTGTAAAAAAATACAACTATGTATATAGTGATACAACAATTGCCGACTTCAACGAAGTAAGCATATTAAACGGAATAAACGTTGTATATACTCAAAGTGAAGCACAAGCGGGAAAGGTGAGGATATATGCTCCTGAAGGAAACGAAGTTGTATCCATAACATCCAAAAATGGATTGTTGAGTATCAGATACGGTAGAGGATACAGTAGAGATTTTGGAGTTATAATGGTATATGTGTATTCAAAAGAGTTAAGCAAAGTAAGTTGCTCAATGGGTGCAAACTTTACAGCAGAGAGTATTGTATCGGGCAATAAGCTAAAACTTAAAGTATTGAACAGTAGTCAAATACGTTGTAAAAATATTGTTTATGACGAAGTTGTTGCTAAACGAGGTTTAGGTAATGGCGATATTCTTCTTTCGGGTAAAGCAAAGAAAGCTGTTTACACCATAATTGGAAACGGAGAGATTAATGCCGACAATCTTATTGCCGATGAGGTATCGTGCAGAATATTGGGAAAAGGAGATATTGGTTGTCATGTGGATAAAGATATCTCGGTTCGCAGCATAGGTAAAGGTGCGGCATATTGCAAAGGAGAGTTAAAGATTTCGGGCGATAACGATAAAATTCGTGTGATGCCTGCAAGAGAGGAAGAGTAACTCTCTCTCCGATTATATAACAAAAACCTCCTGCTTTTTGTGAAGCGGGAGGTTTTCTTGTATGATAAATCTTAGAAGTTGTTATAATAGCTTCTAATGTTTCGACTTAGAACTCAGCAGTACTCATATCGCCTGTTTCGTTAAATGCGTTGTGCATTGCAAAGGCTGCAGATAGAGTATGAGGAGTGTGTCCGTTACCCATTTCAAGATATTTGCGCAACAATGGGCGATATGAAGGATGTGCACAATTTTCGATTATAGCTTCTGCTCTTTGGCGAGGAGATTTACCTCTTAAGTCGGCAACTCCTTGTTCGGTAATGATAATTGATACCGAGTGCTCGCTGTGGTCGAGGTGCGATACCATTGGTACTATTGCACTGATTTTACCGCCTTTGGCTACTGATGGACAGGTAAAGATTGATAGGTATGCGTTGCGAGTGAAATCGCCCGAACCTCCAATACCATTCATCATCTTGGTTCCTGTAACATGAGTAGAGTTTATGTTACCGAAGATGTCTGCTTCGAGGGCTGTGTTTATTGTTATAAGTCCCATGCGACGCACTACTTCCGGGTTGTTCGACAACTCTTGTGGGCGCAATATGATTTTGTCGCGGAAGAAATCCACATCGGCAATAATCTCGTCCATCACAGCATCACTTACTGTTAATGAACAACCGCTGGCAAATTTACATTTTCCGTTTTTCATCAATCCGATAACAGAGTCTTGTACTACCTCTGTGTACATCTCAAATGGAGGGATGTCGGGGTTTGAACCAAGAGACCCTAACACTGCATTTGCAATGTTTCCTACACCCGATTGTATTGGTAAGAACGATGCCGGTATGCGTCCTGCTTTCAACTCGTCAACTAAGAAGTTACATACATTCTCTCCAATTTTGTTTGTTGTCTCATCGGCAGGAGTAAATGGAGCTACTCCATCGGGTAGATTGCTCTCGACAATTCCGATGATTTTTGAAGGGTCTATCTGTATGTAAGGAACTCCTACTCTGTCAGATGGGGTATAAACTGGAATCTCTTTGCGATATGGAGGATCGGCAGGTTGATATATATCGTGGAATCCCTCAATTGCCTCGGGAGTGTGATGATTCAACTCAATAATCACCTTTTCTGCCAAGTCGCAAACTGTAGGAGCAATACCTACTCCCATACATGGAATTATACGACCATCATCGTAAACCTTGCAAGCCTCAACAATAGCAAAATCCAACTTACCGTAAAAACCGTATCGTAGATTTTGTGCCAAGTGAGATAGGTGCATATCAAAATACTCTATCTCATTTTTGTTGATACCTTCGCGAGACGATTTGTTTGATTGATACGGAGTGCGTGATGCTATTGCTTTTGCTCTTGCCAAAGCTCCGTCGAGCATATCTCCTGATGATGCTCCTGTGTATAACGATACTTTGAATTCTCTTCCTGCTTGGTGTTCAGCCTCAGCTTTTTCTGCCAATGCTGCCGATACCACTTTTGGAGTTCCTGAAGCGGTAAAACCTCCAAATCCTATTTTTGCACCGTTTTCTATATGAGATGCTGCCTCTTGGGCTGTTATTACTTTAAATGCCATAATTGATATTGTTTTTTATTTTTATACTGCTTTTGATTTACCAAAAAGATAATTTAATGAAATATAACTTTATATTTCTGTTAAATATCCGTTTTGATTTAGTAATTTTGTGCCAAATTTACAAATTATTCTGATAAATAAAATATGTCGGAGGATAAAAAGCTATTTATTGAAACATATGGGTGTCAAATGAATGTGGCAGATAGTGAAGTGGTAGCCTCAATTATGGCTACTTGCGGATACTCTCTTTGCGACGACATCAATGATGCTGATGCTGTATTTCTTAATACCTGCTCAATTAGAGATAATGCCGAGCAAAAGGTGTTGGGACGTTTGCAATTTATGAACAGTTTGCGTCATAAAAAGGGCAAACTTATTGTTGGAGTTCTTGGTTGTATGGCCGAAAGGGTAAAAGATGAACTTATCAACAACTGCGGAGTGGACCTTGTTGCAGGTCCCGATGCTTATAACGACCTTCCAAATCTTGTAGGCGCTGTTGAGTGTGGCGAAAAGGCTATCAATATCGAACTCTCAACTGTTGAGACTTATAAAGATATTCTTCCTCGCAAAATAGGTAAATCGATATCAGGATTTATATCTATCATGCGTGGATGTAATAATTTCTGCTCATATTGCATTGTCCCTTACACTCGCGGACGCGAAAGAAGCCGTCCACCACAAAGTATAGTCAATGAACTTCACGAGCTTAAGGCTAACGGAATAAAAGAGATTACCCTTTTGGGGCAAAACGTAAACTCATACATGTTTGAGGACGAGAATGGTGCTAAAACCGATTTCCCGGCTCTTTTGCGTTTGGTATCACAGGAGGCAGGCGAAGGTATAAGAATTCGTTTCACAACTTCGCATCCCAAAGATATGAGCGATGAGATTTTAAAAACCATGGCTGAGTGCGATAATATCTGTAACCATATTCACTTGCCTGTACAATCGGGCTCAAACAGAATATTGGCTTTAATGAATCGTAAATATACTCGCGAGTGGTATTTGGAGAGAATTGCGGCAATCAGAAGGTATATACCTGATTGTGGTATATCAACAGATATGTTTAGCGGTTTCCACTCTGAAACTGAGGAGGAGTTTGAGGAGACACTTTCTCTTATGAGAGAGGTAGGCTTTGACTCTTCATTCATGTTCAAATACTCTGAGCGTCCTGGTACGTTTGCATCAAAAAAACTGCCCGACAACATTAGCGAAGAGGTTAAGGTTGCCCGTTTGCAACGTATGATTGAGTTGCAAAATGAGTTATCGGCAGAGAGTAACCGTCGCGACATCGGTAAACGCTTTGAGGTGTTGGTTGAGGGATTCTCTAAACGTTCTCGCGAACAACTTTGCGGAAGAACTCCTCAAAATAAAACCGTTGTATTTGATAAAGAGAACTACCATATAGGAGACAGAGTGATGGTCGAAATTTACGATTCATCATCTGCCACACTATTAGGTAAATCTGTTAAATAATTAGGAATTCTCTAACAACTAAAAACTAACAACTAACAACTACTAATGGAATTATACAAAAAACTGAACAACATAACAGGGTGGGTGGTATTTTTGATTGCCGCTGTTGTTTACACCCTTACTTTAGAGCCAACTGCAAGTTTTTGGGATTGCGGTGAGTTTATTTCGTCTGCATACAAATTGGAGGTAGGTCACCCACCGGGCAACCCTATCTTTATGTTGACAGGTAGGTTCTTTGCAAACTTTGCATCAGACCCCACGCAAGTGGCATGGATGATAAACTTTATGTCTGGAATGTTGAGTGCGGCAACTATTCTGTTGTTGTTCTGGACAATAACTGCAATAGCTCGAAAAATTGTCATCAAAGATAATAACTTCTCATTAAGCAACACCATTGCAATTCTTGGTGCAGGCGCTGTTGGAGCATTGGCTTATACTTTCAGCGATACCTTCTGGTACTCGGCTGTTGAGGGCGAGGTTTATGCTTACTCATCGTTCTGTACGGCATTGGTTGTATGGCTTATTCTGAAATGGGAAAGATGTGCCGATGAGCCACACTCAAACAGGTATATCGTTTTAATTGCCTACATCATTGGTATATCAATAGCTGTTCACCTTTTGAACTTGTTGTGTATTCCTGCCATTGTTCTTATCTACTACTATAAGAAATGGAAAGAGCCTTCAGCAAAAGGTTCTCTATTAGCCCTCTTGGCTTCGTTTGCTTTGATATTCTTTATCCTATACGGATTGGTTCCCGGATTCATAAAAGTTGCAGGATGGGCTGAATTATTGTTTGTAAATATATTTGGCACACCATACAATACAGGAGCCATAGTATATTTTTTCTCAGTTATTGCTTGTATATGCTGGGGATTATACGAAACATTCTCTCAAAAGAGTGTTATGCGATTGAAGCTATCGTTCATCGTGAGTTTGATAATGGTGGGACTACCATTTGTGAGCGAGAGCATTCTATTGTCTCTGTTGATTGTTGCTGCACTTGTTTATGCAACATTTGCAAGTAAAAAATTGAACGTAAGATTGCTTAATACAATTCTTACTTGCATCATGGTTATATTCATAGGATACTCTTCGTATGCCATTATTTTGCTACGTTCAACTGCTAACACTCCCATGGATCAAAACTCTCCTGAAGATGTATTTGCACTATCGAGCTACCTTAATCGTGAGCAATATGGAGACAGACCTCTATTGTATGGATACACATACGCATCGGATGTTGCTCGTGATGCAGCAGGCAATCCCGAAATAAAAGAGGGTAAAGCTATCTGGAGACGTGCCATCAAAAACAATGAAAACGAACCCGACAGATATGTTGTTACCGACCACAAAAAAGATTATGTATATCAATCGGAATTGAATATGCTGTTCCCTCGCATGTACAGTAATCAATCGCATCACGTCGAGGCTTACAAACAGTGGAGCAAAGATGGTGGCAAAACCAAAAAGGTAAAAGTTAAGACAAACAGCGGTATCAAATTTGTTGAGAAGCCTACGTTTGTGGAGAACATAAGATTCTTCTTGAGCTATCAGGTTAACTTCATGTATTGGCGTTACTTTATGTGGAACTTTGTGGGTCGTCAAAACGATATTCAAGGACACGGAGAGATTCACAAAGGTAATTGGATTACAGGTTTCAGCTTTATAGATAAATATATTGAGGGAGAGAATCTTCCTTCGGATTTAATGAACAACAAAGGACGAAATGTATATTATATGTTGCCTCTTTTGTTGGGTCTTATAGGATTATTCTATCAAGCATTCTCCGGACAAAAAGGAATTGAAAGCTTCTGGGTAACATTCTTCCTGTTCTTTATGACAGGTTTGGCAATTGTAATATATCTTAACCAAACACCTTATCAGCCCAGAGAGAGGGATTATGCATATGCAGGCTCGTTCTATGCCTTTGCAATTTGGATTGGTATGGGAGTGTTGGGTGCATACAGCATAATCAAGAAATATTTGTTAAAAGATAAGGATAATGCCATGGTAGCGTTGGCTACCGCACTGTTGTGCTTGTTTGTACCCGTTCAAATGGCGGCTCAAAACTGGGACGACCACGACCGTTCGGGACGTTATGCGGCTCGCGATTTTGGTAAAAACTATTTGAGTTGCGTTGAGAAGGATGGTATCATATTCACCAATGGAGATAACGATACATTCCCTCTTTGGTATGCCCAAGAAACCGAAGGTTACAGAACTGATGTAAGGGTATGTAACTTAAGTTATTTGCAAACCGATTGGTATATCGACCAAATGAAGAGTCAGGCATACGAATCTGCTCCATTGCCAATTGAGATGGATTGGAAGAGATACGGAAACGGTAAATTGACATACGCATACGTTCTTGATAGAGGTTTTGGAAAAGATTGCGAACTTGGAGAGGCTATGAATTATCTCCTATCAGAAGATAAAGAGAACAAATATGTTCCCGAGTATGGAGTAACAATAGATCACTTGCCAAACAGCAATCTCTACATTAATGTAGATACAGCTGCCATAGCAGACAAGATACCTGTTGATTTAAAAGAGAATATTACAGATAGAATTGATATTCAGTTGCAATCGAATGATGCTGTGATGCTAAATCAAATATCGGTAATGAGTATGTTGAATTCAATTGCAAAAGATAATTGGAAGCGTCCAATATATTTTGCCGTAACGGTTGGTCCCGATATGTATTTGAATTTGGACAAACACTTTGTAAAGGTAGGTTTAGCATACAGGATATTGCCTGTTGAGAACGACAATCCCGATAGCGACGCACTGATCGATACGGAGGCAATGTACGATAATATGATGAATAAGTTTGAGTGGGGAGGAGTTGATAATCCGAATGTATATTTAGACGAAACCACACGCAAAATGACATATACAATGCGTATGTTGTTTATTGACCTTGCAGAGGCTTTGATAATGGAGGAGAAGTATGATATGGCATTGAACGTACTCGATAAGATGATGGAGAAGATACCTTCAACAGCAACCAAACACGATTACCTCTCAATTCAACCTGCCATGGCATATTATAGCTTGGGTGAGGAGCAAAAAGGAGAAGATATTTTGGTTGAGGTTGCCGACAACTCAATGGAGTATATGAAATGGTTCAAAGGATTGGAGTATAACACCGTAAGAAGCATTTCTCAAGAGTATCTGAGACACGAATATACTCTAAAAACCATTATTAAATTCTTTGTTCAACAAGGCGATGAGGAGAATGCAAGAAAATATCTTTACGCACTTGATGAATTGGGATATAATCTTTTTAAAGAGTCATAACAAAGAGATATGTTGATAGAACAACCCCCATATATGTACAGGATGTTATATCCTGAAACAATATGGCGAATACCGCGTAAAAGCAAAACCGTATATCTGACTTTTGATGACGGTCCTGTACCCGAGGTTACACCATGGGTGCTCAATGTTTTGGACCACTATAACATCAAGGCTACATTTTTTTGTGTTGGAGACAATGTAGCCAGACATAAAGAACTCTATCAAGAGATTATTAAAAGAGGACATTTGACAGGTAATCACACCCAGAATCACATTCAGGGTATGAAATATAGAACAAGAAATTATCTGCGAAATGTAGAGGCGGCAAACACATTGATAGATAGTCCGCTGTTTCGTCCGCCTCATGGGCATATGCGTTTCAGACAAAAAATTGCCCTACAAAAGGCAGGTTATCACATCATAATGTGGGATGTTGTCAGTCGCGACTATAGTAAGAATTTAACACCGAACGAGGTTGTTGAAAATGTAAAAAAATATACTCGTAACGGTTCTATAATAGTTTTCCACGACTCTTTAAAGGCACAACGCAATTTAAAGGAGGCTCTACCAAAAGTTATAGAATGGCTTATGGCAGAGGGTTATCAAATAAGGAAATTACCCTTTAATTTTATAACAAGCGATTAGAGAAAGAACAGATTTGAGCAATAATAGATAAAAGTGATGCGAAAACAAAAACATGCACAATCAATAAGAGAGGCTGTTGAGAGACTCTCTGACCATGAATCGGTTCGCATATTATGCAACCGACAACAAGAGGGCGAACCAATGCCTTCGGCAAAAGAGTTGTATGAGATAATAGACCTTTGCCGCTCGTTGATTTTCCCCGGCTACTTTGGACATTCAAGAATTGATATAGACACGCTACCATACCATATAGGAGTTAATACCGAAAAGCTTTTCAAACTGCTTATAAGTCAGATTTTAGCAGGTATGTGTAGCGGTAATCCGCAACAAGATGAGACAATTGAGGCTCGCAGAGAGAAGGCAAAAGACCTTGCAGCCGACTTTGTGGCTTCGTTGCCCGAACTACGCAGAGTGTTGGCAACCGATGTTATTGCCGCCTTTAACGGAGACCCTGCAGCGGAGAGTTACTCAGAGGTAATATTCTGTTATCCTGCCATAAGAGCCATAAGCAATTATCGTATTGCACACCGCCTTATGGAGCTGGGAGTTCCTCTAATTCCTCGTATCATATCAGAGATGGCGCACTCCGAAACAGGTATAGATATTCACCCTGCGGCAACCATAGGCGAGTACTTTACAATCGACCACGGAACAGGAGTTGTAATTGGAGCAACAGCAATTTTGGGTAACAACGTAAAACTATATCAAGGAGTGACTCTTGGAGCAAAGAGTTTCCCATTGGACGAGAACGGAAACCCAATTAAGGGAATTGCACGTCACCCAGTAATTGGCGACAATGTAATAATATATTCAAATGCCACTATTTTGGGCAGAATCACCATTGGAGAGGGAGCCGTAATTGGAGGAAACATCTGGATAACCGATAGCGTAGCACCGGGCGAGATGGTAACTCAATCAAAGGCAAAGCAGAAAAAAGGAGAATAAAGAAATATTGGAATATTAAATAATCACAACAAGGTGAGCAACAATAAATTCAAACTAATAGCAAAAACTTTTCAGGGAGTTGAAGAGGAGCTTGCAACAGAGGTATCGCAACTTGGCGGCGAGGATATAACAATTGGTAAGAGAATGGTGTCGTTTATGGGCGACAAGGAGTTGATGTATAGAGCAAACTTCTTTTGTCGTACCGCATTACGCATATTAAAACCCATATACACCTTTGAGGCAAACAATACCGATGAGTTGTACGAGAAGGTAAAAGAGTATAATTGGAGCGAAATATTATCGCCAAAAAGCACCTTTACAATAGATTCAGTTGTAAACTCCGACGAATTCAGAAACTCTCGTTTTGTTACCTATCGCGTTAAAGATGCGATAGTTGACTACTTTACTGAAAAAGGTAAAGAGCGTCCATCTGTTCGTTTGACCAATCCCGATGTGTATATCAACATTCACATCTCTCACAACGAGTGTACCGTATCGTTAGACTCTTCTGGCGAAAGCCTTCATAAACGCGGTTATCGTGTTGCTCAAACCGAGGCTCCCATAAACGAAGTTCTTGCAGCCGCAATGTTGCTTAAGGCAGGGTGGAATGGTGAGTCTGATTTTGTTGATCCCATGTGTGGTTCGGGAACAATTCTTATAGAGGCTGCCCTGATTGCAACAAACACAGCTCCGGGCTTGTATCGACAAGGTTATGCCTTTGAGAAGTGGAACGACTTTGATGCAGAGCTTTTGGAGGAGATATACAACGACGACTCGCAAGAGCGCGATTTCAATTACAAAATCATAGGTGCCGATATTAACCCACAAGTTATAGAGGTGGCTCGTGCAAACGTCAAAGGGGCAGGAATGGAGCGTTACATAACACTCGAAACTCGCTCAATCCAACGTTGGGAGGAGGCTCCTCAAAACTGTATGGTGGTAACCAATCCCCCTTACGGAGAGCGTCTTAAACCTCGCGATTTGGAAGACATCTATGCAGCACTTGGCGAAAAACTAAAACACGTATTCACAGGATGTAATGCGTGGATAATCAGCTCTTCACGTGAGGGCTTTGACAAAATAGGTCTTAAACCATCGCAAAAGATAAAGATGATGAACGGCTCTTTGGAGTGTGAACTGCGCGAGTATCAAATATTCGGAGGTACATACAGCCAACACAAAAAGGATATTGCAGAGGGAAGAAAAGAGGCTCGTCGCGAAAGAAAAGCTCCCAAAAAAGAGGGATTCAAACGAGAGTTTGAGAAGAAGGATAAGGAGAAAAAGAGCTATCGTTTTGACGACCGCAAAGCCCCAAAACTAACCGAGCAAAAACCAAAAGGCAAGGGAGGAAAGTTTGCTTCAGAAAAGAGAGTGAAGCCGGCTCCAAAACCTGTGGAGACATTCGAACGTGCTAAACGCGAATTACATGGCGACGAGTTTGTATCAAAATTCGTAACCTTCCGTCAACCAACCATGATTGATGACAAAACAACAGAGAACAAACAATTCCGTAAACGTAAAAACAAAGAGTAATGTATAATATAAAAAAAGTGATATTGGTTTCGGTATCACTAATAATATCGCTATTTACAATGGCACAAAACAGCAAAGAGTTGACATTGCAACACCTTATGCCGGGCGGCAAGAATTATTCTTCGATAGTACCTCAAAACATTAAACAGTTGCAGTTTGCAGGCGACCGTTATGTATATGTATCCGGAAACAAAGTTGTTGTGGGAGAACCTACAGGCAGCGAAACCACCCTTGTCACAAAAGCCGACATAGATATGTTGCTTAGTGGTGCAAAAGCCGACACTCTTAAAATGTTGCCACAAATAGCAGCATCAGAGGAGAACGGAAGCGTAATGCTCCGTTTTAAACATAAAAACAGAGCCTACAAAATTGATTGTGAGGCTAAAAAAATAGTTTCGGAATATCGTTTTGAAAAAGGCGATGCCCAAGCAGAGTACTCTGTCGAAGCTGATGCCTATGTCTCAACCACACTCTCTGCCATCTATCTTCACACATCAGACGGCAAAAGAAAAGAGATGGTGAAAGAGAAGGCAAAAGATGTATCGCTTGGCTCAAACTATGTTCACCGCAACGAGTTTGGTATTGAGAAGGGAATGTTCTGGTCACCCAAAGGAGATGCAGTGGCATTCTATCGCATGGACGAGAGCAAAGTAAAAGATTACCCATTGGTAAACATTTCGGCTCGTCAAGCACAACTTATGAGTATAAAATACCCTATGGCAGGAATGAACAGCCACACAGTGAAGGTGGGTGTTTATAACATCAAAAAGGGTAAAACAGTATATCTTAAAAGCGGAAAAACCGATGAACGTTACTTCACAAACATCAGTTGGTCACCCAAAGGAGACAAGATATACATTTTGGAGGTAAACCGCGGACAAGACACATGCAATTTGGTTTGCTACAATGCTAAAAACGGAGCAAAAGAGAGAGTTTTGTTTACCGAAACAAGCGAAAAGTACACCGAGCCTGAAAATCCTTTGATTTTCATCTCAGACACAGAATTTATCTACCTCTCTCGTAAGGACGGATTCCGCCACGCATACCTATACAACACACAAGGCGAGGAGATAAAACAAATTACATCGGGCGAGTGGGAGGTAATCGAAGCAACACTCTCTGCCGATAAAAGGAGTCTGTTTGTGGTATCAACCGAGGCATCGCCCATGCAACGCAACCTATACAGCGTGAATATAGAGACAGGCGAGCGAGTTCGCATAACAAAAGATGACGGAGTACACAACGTACAAATATCATCGTCAAACCAATACTATCTCGACAACTACAGCAACCACTCTACACCACGCGTGGTAAAAGTTGGTGCATTGTTGGCAAGTGGCGAAGATAAAGAGTTGTTGAGAGCAAAAAATCCATTCGACAAGTTCGACATGCCTGTAGTAATCGAAAACGGAACAATAACAGCCGATGACGGAGTAACCCCATTGTATTATAGAATGACACGCCCGGCAGAGGTTGATTCAACAAAGAAACTCCCGGCAATAGTCTATGTATATGGTGGACCTCACGCACAACAGGTAACCGATGCCTTTATGTGGAACTATCGCGGTTGGGATATATATATGGCACAAAAAGGATATGTAGTGTTTACTCTCGATAACCGAGGTTCTGCAAATCGTGGATTGGCATTTGAAAGCGTAACACACCGTCAATTGGGAACAGCCGAGCTTGCCGACCAACTAAAAGGAGTAGAGTTCTTGAAGTCGTTGCCCTACATCGATGGCGAACGTTTAGGAGTACACGGTTGGAGTTTTGGAGGATTTATGACACTTAACATGATGCTTAACCGTCCCGATATATTTAAAGTAGGAGTAGCCGGTGGTGCAGTAACAGATTGGAAATACTACGAGATAATGTATGGCGAGCGTTATATGGGAACCCCAAAAAACAATCCTGAGGGGTATAAAAAATCTGATATGAACTCATTGTCGGGCAACCTAAAAGGACGTTTGATGTTGGTTCACTGCGATACCGACCCAGTTGTGGTATGGCAACACACCCTACGCTTTTTGGAGAGCAGTATCGACAACGGAGTATATCCCGACTACTTTGTATATCCCGGACACGGACACAACGTAATCGGAAGCGAGAGGGTACACCTTTACGAAAAAATAACCCGCTATTTTGACGATTTCCTTTAATTGAATTAGGAATGAGAAATTAGGAATTAGGAATTTTAAAAAGTCACCCACCCATCTCATTGATGACTTGTTTGCGGAATGAGCTTGGCGATATACCTTCGATGCGTTTGAAGTAGCGACCCAAGTACGATTGGTCGGGGAAATCCATTTGGTGTGCAATATCCTGCATTGTGAGTTGCGTATTGTGCAGAAGAATCTTTATTTGGAGAATTGCAAAGTTGTCGATAATCTTTTTGGCTGAAGCACCTGCAACCTTGTGGCATATATCTGTGAGGTATTTGTTTGATATACAAAGTTTATCGGCATAGAATGTAACCTCGCGTTGAGTAGAACTGTTATGGTGCAGTAGGTCGATAAAACCATCGAAAATCTTATTGCGAGAGGTTTCGATGTTCATCTCATCGGTGTAGTAAAATCTTTGATAGCGGTCGTATATATAAAGCATATAGGCATTCAGCGCGCTACGGATAATCTGTTGACGATACAGGTTATCCGTATCTTTATATAGTCCTTTGGCAAGCAACATAAAAGAGTATAGAGCCTTTTCGCTCTCATTTGTAAGTTTTATGCAGGGTATGGTACGCAACATTCTAAAAAACAAAGGGCTTATGTGAGCACTTACATCCCTGAAGAGCGACTCCTTTATCTCTAAAACATAGAGCAACAGATCTTTTGATATTCTCTCTGTTTTTGTAATGGAGTTGGGGAGGAGAATCAGTTGTGAATCGCCACTGATGGCTACGGGGTTTAGATTGACAAGCAATTCAAGCTCTCCCTTTTGACAGAAGCATATATATCCGTTTTTGCTCTTGCTGAAAAGCTCATCTTCATAAATGCTGTTTACCTCGTAAACTTTGAAAAGTTCATTATCGCTCAATGTTGTTTTATTGTTCATAATTTCCGATATTGATTCTAACATGTAAAAACAGGGCAAATTTAGCAATTTTTAGCAATTTTTGTTCCGAAAATGAACAATATATTTAAAAATATGAAATCAAATAGTTGAAAAATATGGAGTAATTTTGTCAAACAATTGAATAAGGGTGGAATAGAGCATTTCTGTTCCCTTATTGTTGTGTTGAAAAGAGAGAGTAATTAAGAATAATAAATATTAGAATTATGATGAAAAAGATGTTTGACGTAAAGCAGTTATTATTTATTCTATGCTGCACATTATTGGCAAGTTGTGCTAAGGCTCCTGTTATGCCCGAAACAACTTACGCATGTTTGGCAATTGAGAATTCAGACAAAACAGTTACAAACGAATATAGTGCCACTATAAAGGGAAGGCAAGATATTGCAATTATGCCACAAGTAGGAGGTACACTAACCAAACTTTGTGTTAAAGAGGGAGAGAAAGTGAAAAAAGGTCAAGTTATGTTCATCATCGACCAAGTCCCTTATAAAGCTGCATACGAAACAGCAAAAGCAAATGTTGAGGCAGCAACAGCTGCATACGAAACAGCCAACCTAAATTACGAGAGCCGTCAAGAGTTGTATAAAGAGAATGTTGTTTCGGAGTTTGACTTGAAAACAGCTAAAAACTCAATGCTTGCGGCAAAAGCTCAACTTTCACAAGCAAAAGCACAAATGTTGAATGCCGAAAACAGCCTATCTTACACCGAGGTAAAGAGTCCTGCCGATGGTGTAGTCGGAACACTCCCTTATCGAGTAGGAGCATTGGTTGGCCCATCAATGATGCAACCCCTTACAACAGTATCAGACAACTCTGATATGTATGTATATTTCTCAATGACAGAGAACCAACTTTTGGCCATGGTAAGAGAGTATGGTTCAAAAGAGAATGCTTTGAAAAATATGCCCGAAATTGATTTGAGATTGAACGATAAATCAATCTACAATCAAAAAGGAAAAATCGAGACTATAAGCGGAGTTATCGATCCCGCAACTGGTACAGTAAGTTTGCGTGCAATCTTCCCCAATAAAGATGGTCTTCTTCACTCGGGAGGTGCAGGTAGCGTAATGGTTCCTGTAACATACAAAGATGCTGTTGTAATACCTCAAAACACATCTTATGAGCTACAACACATGACATTCGTTTACAAAGTGGTTGACGGAAAAGCAGTTGCAAACCCAATTCAAGTATTGCGTGTTGACGGAGGTAAAGAGTATATCGTTGAGATGGGACTATATCCCGGCGATACAATCGTGGCAGAGGGAGTTGCTCTACTTCGTGAGGGAACACCCATTAAACCCAAACAAGCACCTGCTCAACCTACAAAATAATAAACTACAAGGAGGAATAAGATAATGAATTTAAAAAGGTTTATAGAGAGACCCGTACTTTCAGCGGTAATCTCAATCATAATAGTAATCATGGGTGTGATTGGTTTGACCAACCTACCCATAGAGCAATATCCCAACATTGCTCCTCCAACAATTGTGGTAAACGCAACCTATTACGGAGCAAATGCCGAGACAGTTCAAAAGGCTGTAATCGTTCCACTTGAGGAGGCAATAAACGGAGTTGAGGATATGACATATATGACTTCGAGTGCATCAAATGCAGGATCGGCTCATATCACAATATACTTTAAACAAGGAACTGACCCCGATATGGCTGCGGTAAACGTGCAAAACCGTGTGGCAAGAGCTAACGGACGTTTGCCCCAAGAGGTTAAACAAGTGGGTGTAACCACTATGAAACGTCAAACAAGTACGTTGCAGGTTTTCTCTCTTCACAGCCCTAACGGAATGTACGATGAGAACTTCCTTGCAAACTACATCAACATAAACATAAGACCTCAAGTTCTTCGTATCTCAGGAGTAGGTGATATGAACGTTATGGGAGGAGACTATAGTATGCGTCTTTGGTTGAAACCCGACATCATGGCTTCATACAAACTTATGCCAAGCGACGTTGCCGCTGCATTGGCTGAGCAAAACATTGAGGCTGCAACAGGTCAATTTGGTGAGAACTCGGGCGAGACATTCCAATATACCATGAAGTATAAAGGTCGTTTGATGACTCCCGAGGAGTTTGGTAATATCATTATCCGTTCAACAGCCGATGGCGAAATCTTGCGTATAAAAGATATTGCAGAGGTTGAAATGGGTAAAGAGAGCTATGCTTATAGAGGTGCCATGAACGGACACCCCGGCGTTATGGCAATGGTTTACCAAACAGCAGGATCAAATGCAACAGCCGTAAACAACGAGATAGACAAACTTCTTGACGAGGTTCGTAAAGATTTGCCAAAAGGAATAGAACTTGACCAAGTAAACAGTGCAAACGACTTCTTGTATGCTTCAATAAAAAACGTTGTTCGTACACTATTTGAGGCAATCTTGCTTGTAATCTTGGTTGTGTATATCTTCCTTCAAGACTTCCGTTCAACTCTAATTCCTTTGGTTGGAATTGTTGTGTCGTTGGTAGGAACATTTGCCTTTATGTTTGCAGCAGGCTTCAGCCTTAACCTTATCACGTTGTTTGCCCTTGTGCTTGTAATCGGAACGGTGGTGGACGACGCCATTATTGTGGTGGAGGCCGTGCAGTCAAAATTCGATGCAGGTTACCGCTCGGCAAAGAAAGCGAGTGTTGATGCAATGAAGGGAATCAGCAGTGCGGTAGTAACATCATCTTTGGTATTTATGGTGGTGTTTATCCCTGTATCATTTATGGGAGGAACATCAGGAGTGTTTTACACTCAATTTGGTTTGACAATGGCAGTTGCAGTAGGTATCTCGGCAATTAACGCTTTGACTTTGTCACCTGCTCTTTGTGCAATAATGTTGAAACCCTACCTAAACGAAGATGGATCGCAAAAAGCAAACTTTGCAGCACGATTCCGTAAAGCATTTAATGCAGCATTCGGCACATTGGCTGAGAAATACCGCAAAGTCGTAATGTTGTTTGTAAAACGCAAATGGCTTGCATGGGTACTTATAGCATGTTCTGTAGGATTGTTGGGATATTTCATGAAGACAACAAAAACAGGACTTGTTCCCAACGAGGACTTAGGCTTTATCATGGTTAACGTAAGTACAGCACCCGGTAGCTCTTTGAACCAAACAGATGAGATTATGCTGAAAGTGCAACAACGTATAGCAATGATACCACAAGTTAAGTATATACAAAAGGTATCGGGATACGGATTACTTTCGGGACAAGGAAACTCGTTCGGTATGTTTATGATTCGTTTGAAAGATTGGAGCGAGCGAACAAACGAAGGAGATGATATAAATAGTGTAATAAACATGATATATGGTTACACTATGGATATAAAAGATGCACAAGTCTTTGCCGTTTCTCCCGGTATGATTCCGGGTTATGGATTGGGTAATGCTCTTGACGTGCATATGCAAGACCGCGCAGGTGGAGAGGTCGGAACATTCTTTATGGAGACTCAAAAATATTTGGGAGCCTTAATGCAACGTCCCGAAATATCGATGGCATACTCAACATTCGATATTCGCTACCCACAATGGAGCGTAAGTGTCGATGCGGCAAAATGTAAACGTGCAGGCATAACACCAAACTTGGTACTTAATACATTGTCAGCATATTACGGAGGACAATATATTTCGGACTTTAACCGATTCTCAAAAGTATATCGTGTAATGATGCAAGCCGATCCCAAATATCGTTTGGACGAAAAATCGCTTGACAACACATTTGTTATAACAGGCACAGGAGAGATGGCTCCATTAAGCCAGTTTGTAAGTCTTGAGAGAGTATATGGAGCCGAGACATTGAGCCGATTCAATCTGTTCAATTCAATTCAGGTAAGTGCAATGCCCGCACCGGGATATAGTTCAGGAGAGGCTCTTAACGCAGTAAAAGAGACAGCTTCGCAAGTGTTGCCTCGTGGATATGGATACGACTTCGGAGGTATTACTCGCGAGGAGAACGGACAATCGAACAACACTATTGTGATATTTGGAATCTGTATCTTGATGATGTACTTGATTTTGGCTGCTTTGTACGAAAGCTTTGTTATCCCATTCTCGGTAATTTTGACAATTCCTGCAGGATTGATGGGAAGTTTCGCATTTGCAAAGATGATGGGACTCGAAAACAACATCTACCTACAAACAGGATTGATTATGCTTATAGGTTTGATAGCAAAAACAGCAATCTTGTTGACAGAGTACGCAGTAGAGCGTCGTAGAGCAGGAATGGGAATCACAGAGGCGGCGTTGAGTGCGGCAAAAGCACGTTTACGTCCAATCTTGATGACAGCTCTTACAATGATATTCGGTATGTTGCCTTTGATGGCATCGCACGGAGTAGGAGCAAATGGTAACCGTTCACTTGGAACAGGTGTGGTAGGAGGTATGTTGATAGGAACAATTGCACTATTGTTCATTGTACCATCGCTATACATAACATTCCAATGGTTAGAGGAGAAGATTAAACCTGTAAAAAGGCAAAAAACACAAGATCTTCAAATTCAACACGACATAGAGGAGGTAATTAAGGAGAAGAAAGCTGAGAAAGGAGCAAATATCTAATAATGACGATTATGATGAAAAAAATATTGATACTTACCGCAGTTGCTACCCTTTTGGGTAGCTGCGGATTGTATGGTAAATACAAACCACAAGAGACTGTTCCTGTAAACCTTTACGGCGAGGAGGTTGTAGCAACCGACAGCAGCAGTTTGGCAGACCTCTCGTGGAGAGAGATGTTTACCGACCAAAAATTGCAGGCATTAATCGACACTGCATTGGTTCGCAACGTCGATTTGAGAACAATACAACTAAACGTTAAAAAAGCCGAAGCTGCCATGATACCCGCAAAATTGGCTTATCTCCCATCAATAGCACTCTCTCCACAAGGAGGATTCAACTATGTTGCAATGAACGGAGGAGTAACAACCAAAACATATACGGCACCTGCAACAGCATCGTGGGAGATAGACATATTTGGTAAGCTGACAAACACAAAACGCAAAGCAAAAGCAACATTGGAGCAAACTCGCGACTATGAGCAAGTTGTAAAAACTCAGCTTATAGCAGGAGTGGCAACAACATATTACAGTTTGTTGATGCTCGACGAGCAATTAAAAATTGCAGAAGCAACCGAAAAGAATTGGGAAGAGACAGTAAAAACTGCCCGTGCAATGAAAAAAGCGGGAATGATGAATGAGGCAGGTTTAGCACAAACCGAGGCAACATATTATAACATCCGCACCACAGTTTTAACTCTTAAAGAGTCGGTAAACGAGACACAAAACACTCTATGTTTGTTGTTGGCAAAAGCACCACAACATATAGAGAGAGGTTCGTTGAGTGAAGCAGTGTTGCCCGCGAATATATCGGTAGGAGTACCTGTCAGCGTGTTGTCACGTCGCCCCGATGTAAGAGCAGCAGAGCACGAACTTGAAGGCGCATTCTACGATACAAACAAAGCACGTGCATCGTTCTATCCTCAAATATCATTGAGTGGAACAGCAGGCTGGACAAACAGCATAGGTGGTGCAATAGTTAATCCCGGAGAGTTCATCGGTTCTGCGATTTTGTCGTTGCTTCAACCAATCTTCAATAAAGGAGCTCTTATAGCAAACCTTAAGGCAATGAAGGCAAACCAAGAGATAGCATATTTGAACTTCCAACAATCAATCTTAAAAGCAGGCAGCGAGGTAAATGTAGCGTTGGATAAATACCAAACTGCAAAGGCTAAATCTGACTTCTATGCAAAACAAGTAAGCACATTGGAGGTTGCAGCCAACAGCACCAAGCTTTTAATGAAATATGGTAATACAACCTATCTCGAGGTATTGACAGCACAAACCACGTTATTGAATGCTCAACTAAATCAAGTATCAAACAAATTTGTTGAGATACAATCAATGATTGAGTTGTATCGCGCATTAGGTGGCGGACAAGATTAATAAACGTTCAATCCGCAATGTATATGAAGGCAGAGAATTCTCTGCCTTTATTTTTTTATAAATCCTTTGATAAAAATGAGAATTTAATGTGTTTATACAAAGAATTTAATAAATAAGATATATGTTTTTAAAAAGTTTTTATATCTTTGTGCGTTGTTAGGGATACTAACAAAACATATTTTAATGGCATTTAGGCTGTTGTTCTGTTAAGAAAATCGACCAAATTTTAATTACAGACGAACAATAAGCACACTCTAAATGTCCACGCTATACGTAGCGTGGATGTGCTTATGTCTGTATAGGTACTTGGTCGTCCTTCTTAACAGTAAGCATCATCCACGTTCCTTTTTTTTTTAAAGTTTCGGTTGCCATTAAGGTTTACAGGCAATAATGCAATAATTTTATAAATTACAAACCTTATGAAAACCAAAATTTTATCTTTAATGCTCATTGCATCGAGCATATTTCTATTCTCTTGTAAAGAAGAGGAAGAATTTACTTCAGGTAAATTAAAACAATCAAGTGTAACATTGAATGTAGGAGAATCTGCCCAATTAGAGTATTCAGGAATTGGTGTAACTTGGGAATCAGGAGATACTCAAATTGCGAGTGTGACAGATGACGGAGTTGTAACAGGAGTACATGTAGGAAAAACAACACTTCGTGCCAATTGGTCAACTTGTGAGGTAAATGTAAAATCAAAAAATAATTTTTATGTTGACCCCATAATAGAAGATTTTGATATAAAAAGTTCCGGTGTTTCTGCATATTTTGCAGCTTCAACAGTATCATATTCTAAAAATGGTTCATTATCATATAATGAAAGTAAAACTTCATTCGAGCTATCTGAATTAGGAGATAATTTTATAGTTTATGATGCAAACGTAACAAACGGAGAAAAGTCAGAAAATCTTAACTTTTATTCTCATCTATCTCCCGAATATGATTCTGAGGTAAAAGATGCATCAATAAAGTCAGTTTTGAGATATCTGTATATGCTCGAAAAAAACTCTACTACTAATATAGCTGCAATAGCGATGGTTGTAGAATATTCAAACAAAGAGTTCCTTTTCGACTATCTATATGACAGATACAATGTCGTATCTGATTCAGATTCAGAAGAAAAAGAATTTAAAAGTATAGACGGAAATATTGTTGTAAAAACAATAGCTATTGATGACCAAACTAGAGATAAAAACTATAACTACACTGTTTTCAAAGAAAATGCCTATGCGGTGGCAATGATTGTGCCTAATAATGCAGAGTCAGACAATGTTATGGAAGAATTGAAAAAAGGAGTTATAGAGTCATATCTTCGTGGTACATATACTATCTCTTATGAGGTTTTCAGCGAAAAACCAGGTGAGGATGATCCTTCTGAGTATGGCTATGTCTCAATAAAAGATATAGATGGAAAAGAGTTGGAAAACGGAGAAATAATAAAATATGGTAAAGTTATATTATCAGCAACTGCAAATGACGGATATAAATTTGTAGGTTATGGAACGTTGGATGCAGGAAAGCCCAAAATCGAATCTTATTATAAGAATGTAGATACCATAACAGTTGCAGCTGCTGTCAATTATTTTGCATTTTTTGAAAAACCATTTGAAGTTAAAGTTTCAACAAAAGAGGGAGGTTCTGCTACAATATCTTTAGGGGAAGAACCTGGTAAAACTTCTTTGAATGTAACTAAATATGAGGTTGTAACATTTAATGCAGAACCTGCTGAAGGATATAAATTTGTTAATTGGACAGATGTGGAGGGTAACGAAATATCAAATAATTCAACAAAGGCAACCTTTAGTGAAAGTTTTACCGGAGCTGTTGAATATGTGGCAAATTTTGCGATTGCAATATATAACGTTGAGGTAAAACTCGAGGGAGAGGGAAATATTGCCGGTAAGATAGATAATGGTGGTGAAGAAAAAATTGCTTTGATTTTTGATTCAGAGAAAAATACTCTAAAAAATGATGATGCAACAGAGGTAAAATATGGAGATAAAATAACGCTTACTGCAACAGAAGAAGAAACTTCTGACTATATTTTCGCAGGATGGCAACAAGATGAAAAAATTATTTCAACTGATAAAGAATATACTATCACAGTAACAAGTGATATTCAAATGGTAGCTTTATATAAGAAGAAAGAGGTTAATGTCGAAGTTAAAGCAGGAGAAGGAGGAACAGTATCTCCCTCATCGAAGAAAGTTGAAATAGGCTCAACTTTAAAAATAGAGGCTAAACCTAAAACAGGATACAAGTTCGAGAAATGGGTTTTAAAAGATGGAGAGACTATTTCAACAGAGAATCCATACGAACCTATTATTACAGGAGATACAGAATTCAGAGCCTTATTTTCAGTAAAGGATTACAATGTGTCTATTTCTGTATCAGGAGAGGGTAGTATTCGTGGAGCTTTAGTTAAAGACGGAAAAGAGTCAGACGAATTATTTGTTGACGGAAATAATAATTCTATTGCTTATGGAGACACAATTAAGCTTTCTGTAACAAACATTGATGAATCATATTTATTTACAGGATGGAAATTAGATAAAAATATAGTATCTAAAGATTTGGAGTTTACAACAAAAGTCTCTGGTAATGCTGCTTATACTGCTGTGTTTGAGAAAAAAGCCTACTATTTAAAAATTACTGCAGAAGAAGGTGGTAAAATAGAAGGAAAAGATTACGAGCGTGTTGAGTATGGCAATACAACAACATTCAAAATAAAAGCAGATGCAGAATATGAACTTGCAGGTTTGTTTGCAAATGGAGAAGAGATTATGAACTTTAAAGATTTAGGACAAACAGAGTACTCTTATACAACTGATCCTATATATAAAAATGTAAACTATACCGTAACCTTTGCAAAAGTTAAATACGATGTAGCTGTTGTTGCCGGAGAAGGAGGAGTTATAACTTCAGATGAACAAATAAAAGTTACAAGTGGTGAGCAAACAACAATTCAAGCAAATGCCGCAGAGGGTTATCGCTTTGTAAATTGGACGGTTGGTGGAGAAGAGGTAAGTAAGAGTAATCCCTATACAACAGCTCCTATAACTGAGAGTAAGACCTATGTGGCAAACTTTGAGAAGCTTTAAAGATAAGATTTGTAAATATAAATTATGGAGAGGGGCTGTATATCAGTCCCTCTAATATTCTAAAAATTAATAGTGCATTATGGTAAAGCATATCTTATGTATTACGTTGGTTATAGCTTTATTTTCTTGTAAAGAGAATGTATATGACAACGGAGGAGGAGATATAATAAAAGAGTGCAATATTAGTGTGACATCAAATGGACATGGAAGTGTAAGCACCGAAAAGAGGGTAGTTAATTCAGGAGAGCGAATTTCACTTCAAGCAAGAGCGAATAAAGGATATGTATTTAAATATTGGATCTTAGACAACAAAATTGTTTCTATAAATAGCATTTATTTAGTAAAAGTAGAAAAGGATTCAGAATTTAAGGCATATTTCCAAAAGGAGAATGCAGTTCCTAAATTTGTTGATTTGGGGTTAAGTGTAAAATGGGCAAATTGTAATATTGGAGCCTCTTCAAGTGAGGAATTTGGAGATTTTTTTGCTTGGGGAGAAGTTGAACAAAAAACACACATAAACTATTTTTGGGATACATATCTTTTGTGTAATGGAGATTATAGAAATCTTTACAAATATAATTCTGATGTTACATTGGGTTGGGTTGACAATAGAAAACAATTAACAAAGGAAGATGATGCAGCCTATTTTAATTGGAAAGATAATTGGAGAATCCCATCAAAGAGAGAATTTGAAGAACTAATGGAAAAATGTAGCTGGGAATTAGATAAAATAAATGGAATAGATGGCTACTTAGTAATTGGTCCAAATGATAACTCGATATTTATCCCAATAGCAGGTTACTTTAGTGGGCAGAATCATACTTTTAACTCTTGCGCCTATTATTGGAGTAATCAAGTAAGTGAAGTTGCATCAAACGATGCTTATGCATTATCAATTGCAACAAACAATATTGCAGAAATAAAAGCCACTGCTCGTAAAAATGGTTTACCCATAAGGGCAGTATGGAGTGAATAAGGTTATAATTTAATGTAGGGGAATTAGATTGTAGTTAAGTTTTTCATTTCTTTTCTCGAAACTAATAAACAATCTGACCCCTACTTTTTTATTTACAACACCTCTTAACCTCGTCTTTGAATAGTTTATAGCCTATTTTGCACTTAATGCAATTTCGGGGGTTACAGTAGTTGCCGTTAAGGGCAATGAATGCTTGTGAGGCAAGTGCTGTGGGACAGTCGATGCCTGCCGAAGTGTATTTGCGAACAATAGAGTTGTTTTCGGCTTTACACCCCTCCAATAACGCTATGGCGCGGTCGGCAAATTTATCCTGTCCTATATACTCAGAATATGCGTAAAGAAGCGGAGCAACTGAGTTTATTATAATCAAATCTATGGCAGCCTTTCCCAAACATTTACGCAGAGGTGGTGTCTCAGCTGTAAATGAGTAGTGGGTATCCCAAAAATCACTTGGATATACATCAAAAATTTTGCGCAATGCAATATCGTCGGATGCATCAATGAACTTATTGAAGATTGGCAATGAGGTATGTATCATAGCGGCAAGCATTGCAATTCGTTGATGCGGGAAATTTGACGGTCTTACACCTGAAAATTTCCACTCTGCAATACTATTTACCTTCAATGAGAATTTGTTTTGAAGAAAGGCAAACTCATTTGAGAGACGTTTGTAGTATGGGATGTGAATCAGTTGGTTGTCTCCCAAAAATCCTGCAACACCAAACATCATGGCTTCGAGTTGAAAAAGTGAGTCGGAATGCTTTTGTAAAAACCTCAAAGGCAGAGCCTTTGCCAACGATTCAAAAGCATTGCCGTTAACTCCAAAACCGAGTGAGCGAGCAAGAGATATGTAACAGGTCTCCTCCCAATCGCCATTGTATAGCTCTCGCCATTCGTTTATTCTCTCGCTTTTGTTCGATAATCTCTCTATGGCAAGCGATGTAATAAGGTCGGTAATAAAGATGGAGGGCATGCTTTTTATATACTCTTCGCATGGTAGCTCTTCATATTTAGAGAGTAATTTTTTGCGAAGATTCTCCACCTCTGTCAAAAAATCAAGTATAAGAGTCTCTACTTCTGTTTTATCCTTCTTATCGGTAACAAAAAGGTCGCACCCTTCTGCCGAGGCGGGAGATATGGCAACACGCATCTTCATTGTGTCATCTTCTATTCGCAGTAGTGCATCGGAGAATATCATATTTCCCTTGCAATCGTTGCCGGGTGTTATGACCTCAACTCCTCTACCATCAGACAACGATACTTTACAACCTTTTAACAAATTATATCTCCAAACGAAAGAGAGTATATTTTCCATAAAAAATTAGTATATTCGCACTTCGATACAAATATACTAAAAGAATATGAAGATAGCATTAATAGGATATGGTAAAATGGGTAAAACCATTGAACAGATAGCAATAGCAAGAGGACATGAAATTGTTGCTCGCATCGATATAGATAATCAAGACGATTTCACCTCTCCCGAGTTTCGAAGTGCCGATGTGGCAATAGAGTTTTCGCAACCTCAATCGGCAATGGAGAACTATCGCAGAGCATTTGCCGCAGGCGTTAAGGTTGTGTCGGGTACAACAGGCTGGTTGGAGAATATGCCTGAGGTGAAAGAGGCTTGTGAGAATGGAAGCACATTCTTCTACTCATCGAATTACAGCCTTGGAGTAAACATATTTTTTGCTCTTAACAAATACCTTGCAAAGATAATGAACGGTTTTGCAAACTATGAGGTATCGATGGAGGAGACTCACCACATACACAAGTTGGATGCTCCAAGCGGAACAGCCATAACTCTTGCCGAGGGTATCATAGAGAACATCTCTCGCAAAGAGGGTTGGGTAGAGGGTGTAGAGCCTAAAGCTCAGGAGATAGGTATCACCTCTTTCCGCAGAGATGAAGTTCCTGGTATTCATACCATAAAATATGAGTCGGATGTTGATACCATAACAATCACTCACGATGCAAAAAGTCGAGCAGGATTTGCTCTTGGAGCTGTTGTTGCGGCGGAGTTTATAAAAGATAAAACAGGTTTTATTACAATGCAGGATATGCTTAAATTTTAATAAGCATACATAAAATTTAGATGTAAATGACAGAAAAAATGAGTAGATTCTCAGGAATAAAAACATCTCGTTGGATACGATTTTCAGTGGCTTCGTTGCTACTTGTGGGATTTACAATTTGGTCGGGCAACTACTATTTGTTGTTGCTGCTCCTCCTTTTTGTTGATATCTATTTAACCGAGTATATTCCTTGGAGAGCATGGCGAAAAATTAAAAACAACAATCTTCGCAAAGTTTTAGAGTGGATTGATGCTATATTGTATGCCCTTATAGCTGTATATTTGATTAATAACTTCATTTTCCAGAACTATAAAATTCCATCTTCGTCGCTCGAGAAGTCGTTATTGGTTGGCGACTATCTACTTGTGAGCAAGGCGACATACGGACCGAGAGTTCCTATGACTCCGTTGTCGTTTCCGTTGGCTCAGCACACTTTGCCTTTCTTCAACTGTAAGTCATATATTGAGCATCCTCAATTGGAGTACAAACGATTGAAAGGTACAGGAGAGATAAAACGCAACGATATAGTGGTCTTTAACTTCCCTGCAGGAGATACTGCACTTACAAAAGTATCTAATCCTGACTATTACACTCTATGCCACATTTATGGTAGAGAGAATATAAAAGCAAATAAAGAGTTATATGGCGAGGTTGTATATCGTCCTGTTGATAGAAGAGAGAACTATGTAAAACGTTGCGTGGGAATGCCGGGCGATACTTTTGAGATTCGTAATAATCAGATATACATTAATTCGGTGGCGGCAGAGAATCCAAAACATTTGCAGTTTAACTACTATATCATGCTATCTGCTCCCGATAAACGTTTGTCTTCTAAACTACTCGATGAGTTGGGAATTTCAAAGGAGGATAGAATGCTTATCCAAAACCCGTTCCAATATGGCGATTTGCTTGCATTTTTAGGCTTTAAACCCAACGAGCAGGGTAGTTACAATCCTGTATATCGCATGCCTTTGACCGAGGAGGCAAAAAATCGTTTGCAGTCGTTGCCTATAGTTGCTCAGATGATACAAGAACCGGGCGAGGTTATGGGAGGCGACGTATATCCGTTGGGGTGTAAAACCTGGAGCCGTAAAGAATATGGTCCATTGTGGATACCAAAACGTGGCGAAACTCTTAAATTGACAGCCGAAAATTGGCTTGCATACGAAAGAGTAATTCGCAACTACGAAGGAAACGATGCAGAGCTTAAAGATGGAAAGATATACATAAACGGAGTTGAGGCAAATGAAT
This sequence comes from Candidatus Caccoplasma sp., assembly GCA_045613905.1. Taxonomy (GTDB): domain Bacteria; phylum Bacteroidota; class Bacteroidia; order Bacteroidales; family G3-4614; genus Caccoplasma_A. The sequence continues at coordinate 94,241 of JAZLBW010000045.1, read as the reverse complement.
ATACATTCAAAATGGACTACTACTATATGTTGGGCGATAACAGAGATAACTCTGCCGACAGCCGTTATTGGGGATTTGTTCCCGAAGATCATATTGTAGGAAAACCTCTGTTTGTGTGGTTGTCGCTCGACCCCGATAAATCGTTGTTTAACGGAGGAATAAGATTTAACAGAATATTCCGTTCGGTTGAGTCGTTGTCAAAGTAGAGAAAAGAGATGATAATATTAACACCGTCATATTTAGCCCCTGTCTCATATTACAGACAGTTGAACAACTCTCCTGTGGTGATTGAGGCGTGTTGCAATTACCAAAAGCAGAGTTATCGAAACCGTTGTAAAATAGCAACAGAGGCAGGTGTTATGACTTTGTCAATCCCCATAGAGAAACCATCTGGAAAGGTGTTGACTCGCGACGTTTGCATATCATCGCACGACAATTGGCAACATCTACATTGGACAGCCATAGAATCGGCATACCAATCATCCCCCTTCTTTGAGTTTTATCAAGAGGATTTACGCCCGTTTTTTGAACCCCAAAAGTTCAAATATCTATACGATTTCAATATAGAGTTGCAAAACACCATTTGCAATCTGCTTGATATAAAACCACATATAGAGTATAGCCAAGAGTATCAGCAACCGCAAGAGGGAGATGTTGATTTGCGAGAGGCAATACATCCCAAACGCCCCATTATTGAAGCAGAGAAACTTTTGCCCTACTATCAGGTCTTTTCCGAGAGGCATGGATTCATTCCCGACCTATCAATAATTGACCTGCTATTTAATATGGGTCCCGAAAGCATATTCCTGCTTCTCGATACTCCAAAAGAGAAATAAAAATGGCAAAGGAGAGTTTATTCAACAGAAACTTTTTACTTGTGTTGGCAGGAAACTTCCTTCTGTTTTTTGCCTTCTTTACCATTCTGCCTGTATTGCCACTCTATATGCAGGAGGAGTATAATGCAACCCACACCGAGATAGGAGTTGTGTTGTCGCTCTACACAGTGACAGCCCTTATAATACGCCCATTTGCAGGCTTTATTCTCGACTCGTTTCCGCGCAGACCCATGCAGTTGCTCTTTTATGGAGCATTTGCTCTTATCTTTTGCACTTACATTATACCCGGAGGAGTAATATTGTTTGCCATTCTGCGCGCATTGCATGGACTCATATTTGGCTTTATAACCGTGGCAAACAGTACGGTGGCAATAGATGTTCTTCCATCGTCGCGACGAAACGAGGGCATTGGCTATTACGGGATAAGCAACAACTTGGGAATGGCATTGGGTCCAACAATATCATTTGCAACCTATTCTCTTTTCGATAGCTACAATGCACTCTTTATTTGTGCTTTTGTAGCATGTGCCATAGGCTTTTTAATGGTGTCGTTGGTTAAAATGCCCAATAAAGCTAAGTACTTACAGAGCGAACGTCCAAAACTTAACCCCATATCTTTAGACCGATTCTTTCTTCTAAAGGGAACGCACGAGAGCATAACTTTTATGCTTCTCTCGTTCAGTTACGGAATATTATCTACGTTCTTGGCAGTGTATGCTCGTGATGAGGTGGGAATTGAAAACAGCACGGGTCCATTCTTCATGCTCATGGCTCTTGGGCTTATAAGTGCCAGAATAAGCAATGGCCCACATCTTAGAAGAGACAGGGTGATTCAGCTTGTGACGGCAGGAATGTTAGGCCTGTTCGTAGGCTATGCAATATTTATATTTGTAAGCATCCCCACAATTTTCTATGCCTCTGCCTATATATTGGGATTCTCGTACGGAATGATATGCCCAACAGTGCAGACCATGTTTGTAAATCTTGCTCCAAATGACAGACGAAGCACCGCAAACTCAACCTATCTCACTTCGTGGGATGTAGGAGTTGGAATAGGTGTTGTGATTGGTGGGGCAATAGCCGATGTTCATAGTTACAGAGCGGCATATATTCTTGGAGTTGTATTAATTGCCGTGGCACTTATTCAATTTAGGAAAGTTGCTGCACCCTATTTTATAAAAAACAGGTTAAGGTAAAAGAGTGATAACATTTTCGTAAAAAAATTGAAAAATAGTAGCTATTAAACATTTAATTGAATAACTTTGCAGTGGAACTAACTGAGTCTTACTTTGCTCTTTACCCCTCTTATATTGTGTAAACACTTGAAATTCAATATATAATATAAAAAATTATGCTTAAACAAATTATAAACGGAAAGATTCTTACACCTCAAGGTTGGTTGAAAGACGGATCGGTTATTATCCGTGATAACAAGATTCTTGAAGTTACAAACTGCGACCTTGCTGTAATAGGAGCAGAGGTAATAGATGCAAAGGGTATGTATGTAGTGCCGGGTGGTGTTGAAATTCACATTCATGGTGGTGGAGGTTGCGACTTCATGGAAGGAACCGAAGAGGCTTTCCGCGGAGCAATCAAGGCTCACATGAAACATGGAACAACAAGTATCTTCCCAACATTGTCGTCATCGACAGTTCCTATGATTGAGGCTGCTGCGGAGGTTTGTACAAAACTTATGGAAGAACCCAATAGCCCCGTTCTTGGTCTACACCTCGAGGGACACTATTTGAATATGGCTATGGCAGGAGGTCAAATACCTGAGAACATAAAAAATCCCGATCCAAAAGAATACATTCCTCTTGTAGAGAAATGGCACTGTATCAAACGTTGGGATGCTGCTCCCGAGTTACCCGGAGCAATGCAATTTGGTAAATATATCACATCAAAAGGTGTTTTGGCATCAGTGGCACACACTCAAGCAGAGTACGATGATATTCATGCGGCACGCAAAAACGGATATACTCACGCTACACACTTCTACAATGCAATGCCCGGTTTCCACAAACGTCGCGAGTATAAGTATGAGGGAACAGTGGAGAGTATCTATTTGCACGAGGACATGACAGTTGAGGTTGTTGCCGATGGAATTCACGTTCCACCTACAATCTTGCGTCTAATTCACCACATCAAAGGTGTTGAGCGTGCCTGTGTAATTACAGATGCTCTTGCATGTGCGGCAAGCGATAGCACAACAGCATTTGACCCTCGCGTGATAATTGAGGATGGTGTTTGTAAACTTGCCGACCGTTCGGCTCTTGCAGGTTCTGTTGCAACAATGGATCGTCTAATCCAAACATTGGTGCAAAAAGCCGAAATTCCTTTGCAAGATGCAATACGTATGGCATCAGAGACACCTGCTAAGATTATGAATGTATATGACCGCAAAGGTTCATTGCAAAAAGACAAAGATGCCGACATCATGATTCTTGATGAAGATTTGAACGTACGCGCAGTATGGGCAATGGGCGAGCTTGTTGAAGGAACATATAATTTGTAAGAAACTGAGGTTTCTTACAAATTACAAATTAGAAATTAGGAATGAGGAATTATTTTTTCATTCCTAATTTTTATATAAGAACTAACAATAATTTTCGATATGATTTTTTTGAACTACTATTTCTAATCTTATTCTTTGCAGGTTTACTCCCGAGTTATGCGTGGTTTGACTTAATCTCAATAATAGCTTTCTCCTAAAAAGCATCACTATATATAACTACTGATGAAAATACAGAGATTATTTATATCCGAGAGATTTTAAGTGTTATAAAGTCTTACAATAATATAAAATTCTCAAGTGAGCAGGTAAAAGATATATGTGATGCTATATATTGGGCAAATGTAACAGATAAAGACATTCGCAATAATCATAAATATGCAGTTCAGCAAAAGATATATAATCGTAATACCTTAGTGGATGCTGGCATTTGTCCAAATTGTGGAGCAGAATTAGTAGAGTGTCAAGGTAGATATGGTTCTTTTATCGGTTGTTCTCGTTACCTGAAGTGTAAATTTACTACGAAATAATTATTCCTAATTCAACGAGAAAATACACGTTGTCTAACAACAAAATTCCTAATTCCTAATTTCTAATTCCTAATTTCTAATTCCTAATTTCTAATTTATCAAAGCATTCCGCTCTCAACTAAAACGCAGACGCGTTCAATAATGCGGTCTTTTTCCTTTTTATCAGGCTCGTAATCCTGTTTAAGGTTCAGTCCAAACATTTTGCCAAATGTTTGCCAAAACCCTGCTCTGAAGCCTCCTAAAAAGGCTTTTATTATGTGGTGTGAGTTTTGATTACACTCTCGGTCAATCAATAAAATAAGCATTTTGGCTTGGGAGTATGTAAACTCTTTCAGAACAGGTTTGTATTCGTTGAAAATGTCCTTCTCCATCTGCTTTAGGTGTGCGGCACGTTGCTCTTCTGGAATGGTCTGTATATACTCATATGTCTCAATCAGAGCAGCCCTCACCATCTTTGCATATGGCAGAGTTTTCTTTACATCCCTTACGGTTTTCCAATAAAACTTCTCATCTTTTTTATTTTTGAACTTATATTCAGGAAAGCAGAAAACAGGTCTTATATCAATCATTATAACGGTGTCTCCTGTCTCAAGAATAGCAAGATAAGGGTCGCTGAATATAGGGGATCTGTATAGATATGGGTTGAGGCTTCCGTCTGCATTGGCATTAAACGACAACAGAAGAAATCCAACAACAATTGTTATATATGTAACCAACCTTTTCATTTGAGATTGTAAAGATAGTTGATATTTATTTAAAACGAATTCCATTTTGCTAAATATTAGTTATTTTTGCAATCAAATTACAAATCTTAATAAAGTAAAGACTGTTCAACTACTATAATGGCAACACAACTATTTGAAGATATAATATTCGGACCCATTCGTAGTCGCCGACTTGGTACGTCGTTGGGAGTAAATCTATTGCCCACACATGGCAAAATATGTTCGTTCGACTGCATATATTGCGAGTGCGGATACAATAGCGAGCGTCGTGGAGATACACGTTTGCACACTCGTGGTGAGGTTAAAGAGGCTTTACAACACCGACTCTCTGCAATGAAAGAGGCAGGCGAGGAGCTTGACGTAATAACCTTTGCAGGGAATGGAGAGCCAACACTTAATCCCGAGTTCGAACAAATTATATCAGATACCATAGAGTTGCGTAATGTCTATTATCCTAACGTAAAAATATCTGTTCTATCAAATGCAACACGTCTGAAAGATGACTCAGTCTTTAGCGGATTGATGCAGGTTGATAACAACATCCTTAAGTTAGACTCGGCAATTGACAAAACGTTTAAATTGTTGAATGCACCAAACATGTCGAGCTACTCGGTAAAGGAGCATATCGAGGGGTTAAAACGCTTTAAAGGAGACTTTATTTTACAAACAATGTTTGTGCGTGGCACTCACAGTGGTGAGGAATTGGACAATACCACACCCGAAGAGGTCAATGCTTGGTTAGAGGTGGTAAAAGAGTTGAATCCCAAATCAATAATGATATATACCATTGATCGTGACACTCCCGAAAAAGATTTACAAAAAATCTCTCCCGAAGTTATGCACGACATAGCCCATAAAGCCGAAGCTTTGGGGTATGAGGTGTCGGTTTCGTGTTAGGTGTAATTATGTCAATAAAAAAACTCTTTTCAAAAGAAGTTGCCTATTTAAAAAGGTTATCGCCTCGAAAGGGAATGATAATCTTGATTTTGTGCATACCTTTCTATATTATATCCTTTGCTCAAATGGCACTTCCCATAAGCGCTGCAACCAAAGGGTTACTATGGTTTATCTTCTTTGGATTGGCAAAAACTACCCAATATACAGGGCTGACTATCCTCGGAGTGTCGGGCATAAAAAATTTAAAGGAATATATAAAAAATTTAAAGGAATATATAAAAAAGATAAGAGATGAAAGAAAAAGATAGAAGGAGTAGTCAATATGACCACTCCTTCTATTCTTATGTTATATGAGAATATTACTTCACAATAACTTTTGTAGTTTTTCCCTCGATTACAACTGAATATATTCCGCTGTTCAATTTAATTTGAGCATCACCATTAACAATGGTTTCAGAAACAATTTGTCCTGCCATGTTAATTATGGTAGCAGTACCATTGTAACCATTGATGAAAATTATACCATTTGAAGCATAAATATTTTTGATATTATTTACACCTTCAATTCCGGTATCAACAATAAAGCGAGCCTCATAGATACGGTTTGTTGTAGCCTCTGTTGTGTATTCAGCTTCGCTGCTTACTCGAGTCTCTCCAACGTACCAACCATCAAATACATAACCAACCTCAGGAGTAGCAACTAATGTTGCCTCTTCTCCTTCAGCAATATCAACAGCTGTTGTTCCTCCATTGATTGTTGCAGAACCACCTTCTCCGGCTGTAACGCCTATTGTGTATGTAATAGTACCGGGGATATTCAATGTAAAGTCAACTACACAAGGAGCATCACTTTTGCTTGAAACACCATTTGCATCAACATTGTTCCAGTCTATTTTTAGACGTGCACGGTATGATCCTGGTTTTTTACCTGCTGGAATAGTAAATGATTTTAAAGAGTGAACATTTCTGTTATCTCCTGTCAAATAAGTTCCTGCATGGTCATAACCTTGTCCGTCGCTTGAACTTCCGTTTACTCCACTCCAGAATGAGAAAGCAACCAATTCGCTATTTTCAGTTGGCTTGTAGTTGCTCGAAGCCAAATCTTTGGTAAATTCGCCATTCTTATCCCAGTCGATGAATAGGTAAGTGTGCATCCAGTATCCTGTCCAATTAATTGTAGAACTAACTGCTTTGCCTGGTTCAAGAGTAACAACCTCACTTGTCTTATCGTAGTATATGGCGGCATCACTATATGTGCTTTGGTTTACAGATACAGTTTTGCTATTTGTGCCGTCAGAGAATGAGAAACTGCTTAAATTGCGATCTCCGTATGTACGAGTAGAGTTTCCGAAGTTGGTGAAATATTCTGCTCCCCCCTCTTCAAATATTGCTACAAATTCCGATTCGCTGGTAATAGTTGCAGTATATGGGTTTGATGAACTTACCAAAGTTCCGTTAAGTTTCCAGCCTGCAAATTTATATCCGTCATTAGCGGCTGCCGAAAGAGTAACAGTTGTACCTTCCAATGTTTGAATATCGCTACTGCTTCCGTTCAATGTAGCAATACCCATAATAATATCGTTTACATCAACACTTACATTATAAGTGGGTATTAATCTGAAGTTAGCAACATACTCTTTATCTCCTTCTGAAAAATCGCTATAGTTTGCATTGTATGAAACTATATTTCCATTTACAGTCCAGTAAAGGAATTGGTATCCGTCGTTAGCTACAGCGCTAATAGCAATAGCCTCTTCTCCTGTTCCACCACCTGATACACTACCACCCTCTACAGGGTTGGCAGCAACAGTTATGGTTCTTGAAGGAACTGTTGCACTTATAATCTCTATCTCGAAATCGTAAGAGATTCCATTTCTGATTTGTCCCTTACCCGACGAGGTCATAATACTATTTTGCCATTGATTTGAGTTTGATTCAGGCTCATAATATACAACTCTCATTCTGTATTTTCCGGCTGCCTGATTTGCAGGGATTGAGATTGTTCTTGTGTAACCGCTTGAAGAGATAAATTGGTTACATACCGAGCTACCGTTACCTATATCATCGCTGCTTTTGGGGTAAATATCTCCTGATTCATTGAAACTACCATCTTTACCCCAGTCGATAAAAACTGCTTGTTGAGTCCAGTTTAACTCCGAAGCGTTACCATTTATTGAAGAGGTATATCCATAGAAGGTGATGTTAAAAGATGTTGTCCCGAAATCTACCTTAATGGGATTTTCTCTTTTGTCAATACAAGCGCCTTCTTCAATATACTTTCCTACACTACTACTTGGGAATGCTGTATAAGGAAGATCAGCTTGAGATGTTGCCTCAAATACGGTGGGAGTATTAGTTCCTGTTGTTGTAACCTTTTTTAGATATCGGTTTTGTTGTCCTGCATTATTTGTGAAAGTACGCGACATAACTATATATGCCTCTTCAAATCGGGCAATAAGGCTTATCCCTGCAGTACCTTCGTATGTAAAGCGTTTTTCAGTAGAAATAGCCTCTCCGCTTATAGCATTTTCCCATTGAACAAATTTATATCCACCTGCTGGAATAGCTTCAATCATTACTGGATAGGCTGTAGTTATGTTTGACTCTGTTGTTTCAGGAACGATAATTTTAGCACTTCCTTTTGTGTTGTCTTCACTTGTTACATTGATAGTGCGTTCAGCCTTTGGATTTTCGTCATCATCAACCCAAACACGAACACTTGAAGGCTCTCCTATAGTAACATCTCCTCCAAGAGGGTTAGATATTTGGATATAGAAATCTTTTGCACCCTCGTTGTTCTGGTTATTGATAAGATCTACAGTAAATACTTGTTCATTAACACCGGCTGGGAATTTCAAAGTTGCAGTTTTATCTTGATAAACTTTACCTTGAACACCGGTTCCGGGAACAGTTGCTACATATACTTGCACCTCTTTATTGCTACGATCCTCAAGTTTTACTTTTACAGAAACAGTTCCGTCAGTCTCTTTTGCTGTAATAAACTCTTTCTCCAAAACAAATTGACCATCTACACCAGCTGCTGGTGGAAGGTCTGATTCAATTAGGTCTTCGTGAGCACGGAATACCTCTAAAGAGTTGATTAGGGGCACTGCAAGAGAACCGGTAATTGTTAATCTTACAGCAGAAGCTTGAACCTCTTTAGCTTGAACAATTCGTTTGTATCCGATTGTTGAACCTGTAGCAAACTCTTGCCAATTTCCATTAACTTTAACATCAACTTTCCAGCCACTTACGCGTTGTCCTAATGGAATGTACTCTTGGAATTGAACAATATCAAAACGAATATCAGCTCCAAAATCAACGGTAACACTACCTGTTGTAGAACCATCGTTCATAGTCCAATATGTGTCATAATCGTCGTCCATAACTTTATCTGCTCCAAAAGTTGCGTCGTTTCCACGAACTTGAGTTGCTGATGCAGTTGCTGAAGGAGGAGTAAGTTCGGTACCAAATGTAGTATCCAAGTACTCTTTATATTTTTGAAGAACAGCAATGTACTCCGAAGTAAACTCTCCTGATTGATCTGGTGGGACATTAAGAATTAGAGGAATACCACGACCAATTGATTTCATGTATCTCTCTTTGAATAGGTCAACAGCCGATTTCAAACCACCGCCATCGCCATAGAACCAACCATTACGAATTGATACGTCTGCTTCAAGAAGGAAGAAGTATTGTCCGTTAGGTTTGTTTTTACATGCATCAGTGTTTGAACCGTTTGTGTCCATTTTATTCCAACATGGATCGGGAGCTTGACCAGCCTCGTTCATAGCCCAAGCGCCATCAACTTTACAAGTATCACCTGCTACGCAAGTTTGGAATGCACGTAAAGCATCAATCCAAATGTACGCAGTTGGTTGGTGTTGACGCATAACATTAACAAAGCGATTGAAATCGTATGTAGGAGGATTGTTTGAACCTGTTGCACCATCCAACCAAATCTCAACCAACTCTCTACGTCCTAACTTTTCGTTGTATCTACCATAAGAACCTAACACCTCGTTAAGTTGAGTTACATAGAAATCATTGTACTTTGCAGATGTGTAGTTTCCACCAACATTCTCCTCATAAGCATCCCATGGAGATAGATATACTCCCATGTCAATTCCGTATTTTGTACAAGATTGAGATAGTTGCTCATACAAGTCTCCTTGTCCGTTTTTGTAAGGAGATTGAGCAATTGTGTGTGGTTTTGTTTTGTTTGCTTGTGAAGGCCACAAACAGAAACCATCGTGGTGTTTACCAGTTAATACAATGCGGTCAAAACCGCACTCTTTTAAAACTTGAGCCCATTGGTCAGTATTAACCTCTTTTGGAGGGTTAAAAGATGAACAACTTTCATAACCTGTTCCCCACTCTTTATTGGTATAGGTATTCATACCATAGTGAATAAACGCCGCATGAGGATTATGAAGATAATACATCTGACGCTCATTTGGCAACGGATACAAAGGAGCCGGAGCCGATGCTGCGAATAAATCTGGCATAAACATGAGAGCTGTTATTGCCAAAATAAACAATTTGAATTTTTTCATAAAAAGTTTTTATTTAAGAAGTTATTGTAAAAATTCTTTTTTTTATCTTGTATATAAGATATACCAATGTACAAATATATATATATATATATTCATATCAAAATAAATATTAAATATTTTTAGAAATTCTTTTTTATTAATCGTCCAACTTTTGGGGGTCAGATCATAATTCTTTTTTAGAAAACCATTTATAATGTCGATATATATGTATTTCGTTTAATTTTTTATAAATTTGCCAATTCTAAATGAAGTGATTTTAAATTTATAAGTAAATATCTTTTAAAAACTCGACGAACATGAATGAACAAATAATACAAATTGCCACACGATTGAAAGGCTTGCGCGATGCGTTGGACTTTTCGTCATTTGAAATGGCGGAGAAGTGTGGTATTGATGAGAGTGAATATTTGAATTATGAATCGGGGAGTGTGGATATTCCCGTGAGTGTATTACATAAAATAAGCCAAAATTGCGGAGTTGATTTGTCGGTTCTTATGTTTGGAGATGAACCTCACATGAGCAGTTATTTCTTAACTCGCAAAGGACAAGGAGCTGCAGTGGAGCGCACAAAGGCTTACAAATATCAATCGTTGGGTGCTGGTTTCAGAAACCGTAAAGCAGATCCCTTTGTAGTGATAGTAGAGCCTAAAGAGGATGATGCTCCAATACATGAAAATAGTCATGCAGGACAAGAATTCAATATTATTCTTGAAGGTCGCATGATGTTGAAAATTGCCGGCAAAGAGATTATCTTGAACGAAGGCGACAGCATATATTTCGACGCTTTGCGTCCTCACGGCATGAAAGCTCTTGATGGCAAATCTGTTAAATTCCTTGCAATAATAATGTAAAAACGGGGATGTCCCCACTTGAAATATGCTAAACAAATATTTAAAACAGACTAAGTTCTCATCACAAGAGGATTTTATGGCAAACTACAAAGTTAATGTTCCCGAGAACTTTAACTTTGGTTACGATATAGTTGACGGTTGGGCAGAGAGAGAACCTAATAAAATAGCAATGACTTGGGTTAGCAGCGAAGGCGAGCATATCGACTTCACTTTTGCCGACATCAAACGCGAGAGTGATAAAACTGCATCTTATTTCAGCTCATTGGGAATAGGGCATGGCGATATGGTTATGCTTATCCTTAAACGCCGTTATGAGTTCTGGTTCTCAATCATTGCACTTCATAAATTGGGAGCAGTATGTATTCCCGCAACACACCTTTTGACAGAGAAAGATATAATCTATCGTTGCAACGCAGCCGACATCAAAGCTATTGTGGCTGTTGGAGACGATATTGTTATCAACCATATCAACAACTCTCTTGAAAAATCGCCTTCGCTTGAGAAATGTATCTCAATAGGTCCAAAAATTCCCGAAGGTTGGGAAGATTTCCACAAAGGAATAGAGAGTGCCGCACCATTTGTAAAACCTGAATGTCCAAACAAAAACGACGATATCTCGTTGATGTACTTTACTTCGGGAACAACAGGTAACCCCAAAATGGTTATTCATGACTTTACATACCCATTGGCTCACATCATAACAGGTTCGTATTGGCATAACTTGAACGAGAAGAGCCTGCATCTTACACTTGCCGATACAGGTTGGGGTAAAGCTGTATGGGGAAAACTATACGGACAATGGATTGCAGGAGCTGCAGTATTTGTATATGACTTTGAAAAATTCGAGGGCGATGATGTCTTGAAGATGATAAGCAAATACAAAATAACATCGTTCTGCGCACCTCCAACCGTATTCCGTTTCTTCATTAAAGAGGATTTGACAAAATACGATATCTCTTCGCTAAAATATTGTACAATAGCAGGAGAGGCATTGAACCCCAAAGTATATGAGGAGTTCTTCCGCTTGACAGGCATTAAACTTATGGAGGGATTCGGTCAAACCGAAACAACTCTTACCGTTGCAACATATCCATGGATTACTCCCAAACCGGGCTCAATGGGAGTTCGCAACCCCCAATACGATATTGACCTATTGACTGCCGACGGTCGCTGGGCAGAGGATGGAGAGCAAGGTCAACTTGTAATTCGTACAGATAAAGGCAAACCACTTGGATTATTCTTGGGTTATTATCGTAATGAAGAACTTACTCGCGATGCTCACCACGACGGCATATATTACACCGGCGACGTTGCTTGGCGTGACGAGGATGGCTACTTCTGGTTTGTCGGACGTGCCGATGACGTTATCAAATCGTCAGGTTACCGCATTGGCCCCTTCGAGGTTGAGAGTGCATTGATGACACACCCCGCAGTTGTTGAGTGTGCCATAACAGGAGTTCCCGATGAGGTTCGCGGACAAGTGGTTAAAGCTACCATTGTACTTTCAAAAGAGTATAAAAGCAAAGCAGGACCAGAACTTGTAAAAGAGATTCAAGACCACGTTAAACGCACCACTGCGCCATACAAATATCCTCGTGTGGTTGAGTTCGTTGATGAACTACCTAAAACAATCAGTGGAAAGATTAAACGTTACGAAATACGTAAAAAGTAATATCTAAATTGATATGCAGTACCGATTTAAACGCATAGCAGTAAAAATAGGAAGCAATGTGCTAACAGGTAAAGATGGTATGCTTGATACCGAGCGTATGGCTTCGCTTGTGGCACAAATTGCCGAACTGCACAACAATGGTGTTGAGGTAATATTGGTATCTTCGGGAGCTGTGGCTTCGGGAAGGGGAGAGTTGCATATCGACAAAAAGATTGATGCCGTAAAATCGCGTCAGCTATTCTCTGCCGTAGGTCAGGTAAAACTACTGAACAACTATTACGAACTGTTTGCCAAACATGGCATCCGCTGTGGTCAGGTTCTTACAATGAAGGAGTGTTTCTCTACACGTCGTCTATATTTGAATCAAAAGCAGTGTATAGAGGTTATGCTTGAGAATAAGGTCATTCCCATTGTAAACGAAAACGATACTGTGGCTGTAACCGAGCTGATGTTTACCGATAACGACGAGCTTTCGGGATTGATGGCAACAATGATGGATATGGAGGCTCTCGTCATATTGAGCAATATCGATGGTATCTATAACGGAAATCCTGCAGACGAAGGAACCTTTGTCATCAAAGAGATTACCGAAAATGACCGCGATTTATCACGTTTCATTCAAACTAAAAAATCATCTTTTGGTCGTGGAGGCATGATAACAAAAACCAACATTGCTCGCAAAGTGGCAAAAGAGGGCATAACTGTTATTATTGCAAACGGAACTCGCGAAAACATCTTGCCCGACCTATTAAAAGAGGGGAGCGATGTTGTATGCACAACCTTTACCCCATCTCAAAAAGAGATTTCGAGCATCAAAAAGTGGATTGCTCACTCTGACGGTTATGCAAAAGGAACACTCGTCATAAACGAAAAGGCACAAGCTAAGCTCCTTTCCGACGAGGCTGTCAGTCTGTTGCCAATCGGAGTAGTATCGGTTGAAGGTGAGTTTGAGAAAGACGATATCGTAAAAATAGTTACCGCCGGTGGTGTGTCAATAGGAGTGGGAAAAGTGTCGTGCGACAGTACAAAAGCACGCTCTGTAATAGGAAATAAAGGAGGCAGACCATTAGTGCATTACGATTATCTATTTTTAGAGTAACATAGAAATAAGAATCTGTAAATATTATACATGAGAGACAAATCATTGATGGTTTGTCTCTCTTTTGTATAATTATAACATCAGTCATCAAAAACTATACTCTATTTTTGCCAATAAATAAGAAAATAGGTAGATATGAAAAATAATGATTTAGTAAAGGACCCAACCAATTATATTGGGACGAAGAGAATAAGGTATATATGCAATATTCTCCTATCTCTGATATGTTTTTAGTGAAAAGGATTTCTCCGTTTGATATAGACAAAGAGGAATACAACTCCAACAATCTTCCAAGGTATAGAGGCGAATACGTCAATGAATCGTCTAATACATTCGACAAACAAGAAGCTGATAACAATATCAATCAATATGTTTTGTGTAGTAACTCAACAGATACTACCTCAATGTTATTCCCGGGGTATGACAATGTTTTGAAGAATAATATATTGACCGGCAAAGAGAATCTGAATAATTCTCAAGGTCCCGTTATTAAAAAATACGAACCTCTTGATAAGAGAATAGCTAAACAATATTCAACAGGATTAAATCCAAATCAATCAAATAAAGTGCCTCAAAACATTTTAGGGAATAAAGGATATGGAATAATAACAAACGATTATTCCGAAGATATTGATACTCTCGCATTAACGAAACAATATCCCGAATTAGGCAGGACTACTCAATTTAGTGCATCAAAAAGTATTCCTAAAGACATGTGGAAACATTTAGGAGATGGCATAAATTATATGACTAAAAATGAATATGGAGAAAGGGTATTAAATACTATTCCAAATAAAACTTTACATTATAAATACGACCCAAGTTTAACAGTTCCAGCCCAAGCGAAATGGCCTATAAAGAGTATAATATATTCACAAACAAACCCTGATTTTTCCATACAAGCGGAAGAGCTATTTCATCAAGGACAATATAATTTCTATAATAAAAATGGACGAAGGAGCAAAGATATTCCAGCAATGAATTTAGAAGTTGAAGCTAAAACAGGAGTGGATATTATAAGGCAAAAGAATCTTAATGAAGGGTTAATGGAAGACATTTTCTTTTTCCCTGGAAATGGGCTATTTATTGGGTTAGACTTGAATAACAAATACATTAAAGATTTAAATAAAAAATATTATGAAATGATAGAAAGAGTTGCAGAACCAGGGAATACAACAAAAGAATATTTGGATTTATACAAAGAAATAGGAGTCTCTCTTCCACAGGAGAAAAGTAATTATGATACCAGACCATTTAACGATTCTATTACTCCAGAATATATGTTGCATATATTAAATAAATAGGTTACTTTTACCATTATAAATAAATTGTATAATTATGAAACGCGTTCTTTTTGTTGTAATATTATTATTGATAGCAATATTCCAAACTACCTTTGTTTCATCAGCTTCAGTGGATAATGAAACGTTTAGAAGAGGAGTTTTAGAATATGCTATAGATTATACAGATTCGCTTAAACAAGATGTGAAAAATTTTTGGGTATGGTATAACCCAGAGGAATACAAGAATCTTTTAGCCGACAAAGTTGCATATAGAGAAAACTTAAAAATTACAAATCAAAGAGCAAAAGACTTTGTCACAACTATTGAGAATCTATTTATGAAGAAATTTGGTTCTTCTAAAGTTTTTAATAAGAATGGCTGTAGTAACATAAAAGCTATTATATATAGCGTACACATATCAACGGGACAACTTTATTTAAGGGCTATTATTTTTAATCGTGATGCTTACAACTTAATAACGGATGAGGATATTTTATCATTTGCAAGAGAGTTTAATAAAAACATCACATTATATTTAAATGACAAAGATGAGGTCGAAGAAAATGTTATGAAATTTTATAATGGACTCTATCTCTTTACTTCAAGAGAATAAAAATAATTATCGGATTCCAATAATTATTTTTAAAATATTTTTTACCTTTGTCAATATGGCAGAGGTATTTTTTCCCCCACATCTATTGAATAATAATTTAAAACAGATAGCACGATGAAAAGAATTTTCATTACCCTTTTGGCTTTGTTTATGGTAGTAACCATAAATGCTTATCAAATCTATCCTAAACCTCAATCAATCACAACTTCAGGCGGAGAGATAACAATACAAAACCGTATGAATGTGGTTATAGAGGAGGGTGTAAACGAAAACGTAAAGGCTTTTATCACCGAAGCATTGGAAGAGAATGGAATAAAGCCGTTGTTTAAAAGGTACGTATCGTCTCTTAAATATCTTTATGTGGGAGTAAATGGCTCGGGTAAGGAGGCCGACAGCTATGCAACATCGTGCGGATTGTCTCGAAGTGTATTCTCTTCGGGAAACAACAAGTTCGACCCATATCTGTTGCATATTGCAAGCGACGGAACAATGGTAATTCTTGGCGATAATAACAACTCGGTATTTTATGGAGTTTCAACGCTTCGTCAAATGTTGAACAGCAACCATACCATTACCCCTGCAACCGTGCAAGACTACTCATATACTCAATACAGAGGTTTGGTTGAAGGCTTCTACGGAATGCCCTTTACTGTCGATCAAATATTGTCGATGTTGGATTTCTTCAAAAGATATAAACTAAACACCTTTATCTATGGTCCCAAAGCTGACCCATACCATGCGGGTTCGTGGGATGAAGATTATCCAATATCTCTAACCGATGCGGAGCGTAAAAAAGGACTTTTGACACAAGAAGATTTCCGCACAATAACAGCCAAAGCAAAAGAATGTAACGTAAACTTTGTTTGGGCTATTCACCCGGGGTTGCATGGAGGAATGAGTTTCGACTCAAAGAGTGCAATGAACCCGGGAATAGAGAAGATAATGGATAAATTCGACAGAATGTATAACCTTGGTGTACGTGGATTTGGAGTCTTTATCGATGATATGAGCTTTGTGCCAAGTGCCGAGATGACAGCATATCTTCCGGCTCAAGTACAGGCAAAACTAAAGGCAAAATACAATACCTCATCTGCAACGGCTGCCGATAAGGTATCGCCTCTATTCTTTGTGCCAACAGCATACTCTATTGCACATACAACATCATCACTAACTCAATTGGCAAGTATTGACAAGGATGTTGTGATAGCCTTTACGGGAGATAATGTGTGGTCTAATATCTCTGCATCAAACTGTAATACAATGAAGAACGTATTGGGCCGTAATCCTCTGTTTTGGTGGAACAACAACTGTAACGACAACTATGACGATAGATTATATATGAAACACATGAACTATCGTTATACAGCTCAAAATGCTCCCATTACAGCATTGGGAGGAGTAGTTTTTAATCCTATGCAAGAGGCATCAGCATCAAAAGTATTTTTATTTGGAGGTGCAGACTATTGTTGGAATACTGCATCGTTTAATTCAGAGCAGAATTGGAACGACTGTTTTTCGCATCTTTTCCCGAATAATCCTGAATTGGCAGCCGCATTCAAGACATTCTGTATAAATACCGATGCTACAGACGAGCCATCAGAATTAATTAACCTTTACAACTCTTTTAAAAACTCATATACAGGAGTATCATCTCTCCCATCGTCAACATCACAGCTTATGTCAAAAACAAAAGAGATATACGACGCATGTATGAAGGTTGAGGAGATGAAAACAAGCGATATAGAGGATGAACAGCTAATGTACGAAGATATAAAATGCTGGAACGGCAAACTTGCTTCAATGTCGAATATCATAAACGGAGCATTGTCATGGATGAAATCCCCCGGAGCGTTGGCAGATTGGACAACATATGCAAACGTATCGGGCGAATACTCAAAACTGCATAAAGACTCTGCATATATAGCATACACAGTTGAAGGAACAGGTACTGAAGCCTCACCTCGCTACTTCGAGGTACATCCGGCACAACAAAACATGGAGCCTTTTGTGGATTATTTGATGACACTATATCCACAATATGCACCCTCACTTCCTATCCGCAATCGTACTCCTGAGATAGTGCATAACCTTTCGTCTTTGCCAAGTGGAGTAACATTGACATCAACATCGTCGGCAGTAACATTGAAAAACTTAAGTAGCGTGAATTTGAGTTCAGGAGACTATGTGGGAGTAAACATGAATAAAAAGAACGAGGTAACCGTATCTGTATCGTCTAATGCTTTGCCCTCGGAGTTCTTCTATGAGTACTCAATAAACGGTAAAGAGTGGACCAACTTCACCCCTGATGGAACAACACCAATAGAGTTGGCTTACGTGAGAGTTCGTAACGTATCACGCGATATTACAAAACCCATTGGTGTAAGTTCGTTAACCATCAACATTCCCAAATCAGGAATTCTAACCCCCGTAAATGCTGAAACAAACATACCTCAATATGAGAATAATGCTGTAACCAATGTAATTAACTACAGCAACGACCACTTCTTCTGGAGTAGTAGAGCCCAACAGGCAGGAGACTATATACGTGTTGACTTGGGAGCTTCGAAAAGTATATATAAGGTTGAGGTTACATTCGACAGCAACGATCAACCAACGGGAGACTGTGCAATACAAATTTCAGGCAATGGCTCATCTTGGCAAAATTTGGCAACATTTACCGGTGCAGATATAGCTGATAAAGCATTCTCTGTAATTGAAAGCAATGTGGCACGTTATGTTCAATTTAAACTTAACAGCGCAGTTGGAGACAACTGGTTGAAGGTTATTAAGATAAAAGTTTATGAGGGTAAAGAGATTGCTGTTGCACGTGATAACAGCGGAACATACTCAACAGCTCTTGACGATCGCTCATTGGCAACATCATATCAAGCTCAAAAAGAGGGATGGTTGGAGTATGAGTTCACCGAGAACCTGAACTTTGAGACAATAGAGATTTATCACAACTCAAGATATGTCGATGCAAATGCGGAGTTGCCAACCATATTGATAAAAGCCGATGGCGAGTGGCACGATATGGGCTATTTGAACGATCCATTAACCGAACTTGACGTTCAAGGATTGAAGAATATCTCTATAATGAAATTTGAGTGGAACTCTGTAAACAAACCCGACATCTACGATATTGTGGTTAACGGAACACCTTATGTAGGCAACCACGACTTGACAAGTGTTGAGGAGGTAGAGGCTATTGCGGAGGAGAAGATATACTTTGAGGGAGATAACCTTATGCTTTCAGGCGTAAGAGGTGCGGTAACCGTATGCAATGCAGCCGGAGTTGTAATCATGCAAACCAATGCAACCGAAGATATGACAATACCTCTATCAGCAAACGGAGTATATATCGTAACCACCCAAAAAGGAAGCTATAAAGTAATTAGGAATTAGAAATTAGGAATGATGAATTTTGCTAAGTACGAGCAGGTTCAACAAGCGAAGGCTTGTTAATAAGAAAGCCTAATTTCACCAAATAGCAAGAGAGAGCATTTTTACGATGCTCTCTCTTGCTTTATATTTAGTTTTTATATTATTCAAAAACAGGCAATGGCCAGTGGGGGTCGATTGATATACGGTGTTTAAACTCGCCTGTTCCCGGGATTCTATATTTCTCAATTGTTTGTGGTCCGCAACTTGCGTTACCGATACCGCGTTGCATGTAGTCGATGTGAAGAATAATATTGTCTCTTCTTGCCTCGGGTAATTCCCAAACGTGTTGAAGTTTTGAAAGTTCCATATCTGTAAAATATAACGCAGAGAATGATGCTTGACCTTTTACGTTAATCTCTATTCCGTGGTCTTCGTCATCGGTTAGAGATAGGTAACGAAGGTCTTCGCGGTTACCCATTGTTTGAGGCTTCATATAGCTCTCTTCCATCTCCTCAACAGTTGTCTTGTGATTTACCAAGTAAGCACCTGTCTTACGGTCAACATAGTTCTCCCAAGGACCTCTTGCGTAGTACTCAATATTATGTTTATTGCCTGCGACAACTGCCGACAATCCCATACGACGAAGATTTTCTGTTAGGGGACGATATGTGATATCCATTATAATGTGTCCGTTTACAAAAATTTCGTAATCAATAGTATAATTACATTTTGTGATAGAACTTACGGTTGCTGATACAAGCATACTCTTCTTGTCTTTCGACAATTTATATGTAAATGATTCTGTAACAAGAGTGTCAACCTCTTTGTAACCGTCGTTTTCAATCCATCGGTGGCTGTCAAATCGTGGACCTTCGCCTGTTGGGAACATCTCTTCGTGTATATCTCCATTGTGGTATTTCAACGATGTAATGAAAGTTGTGTTTTTGTTGAATGTAACCTCCATGTCAATACCTTTGATTACCAAAGTAGAGTCGTTATCTTCAAAAGAAATCTTATTTACTATATATTTTCTTGCTACGTCAGTCTTATCTGCACCCTCTTTTATAATAAATTGTTCGCTTGCAAATGGATGGTCAATACCCCAAGTCGTTTTTCGTTTTGAGTATAGGTCAACCATAACTGTGTACTCAGCATTTGGGTCAGTCATCATATTTACACCATATGGAATCTCCATTTCTGCAACCTCACCCGGTTTACAATCGGGGCAATCCACCTTGCTTTGACGAATAGAACGCTCAATTTTTTTGCCATTGCAATACATTGTCCAAACCATGTATAAGTCTTTTAGGTTTGTATCGTGGAATTTGTTTTTAAGTTTTACTCTCTGAGTATTGGGGTCAAAATCAAAGAAATCTACCGATTGATAAGCCTTTGTAACCTCTTTAAGTTTTGCGGTCTCTTCGCGCTCTGCAGTAACAATTCCGTTACAGCAGAAGTTTCCTTGGTGAGGTCCTGGGAAGTCATATCCTGTGGCAAGTTGTCTTATGCCCTGTTTTAGAAGTTGTGGATGATAAATTGATTGGTCTGCCCAGTCCCAAATACAACCACCAATTGTACGATTATCCTCTTCAAAATAATCAACATACTCTTTTAAGTTTCCAATAGCGTTACCCATTGCGTGAGCATATTCGCAGATGAAGTGAGGTTTCCATGCAGCTGCAGTGTCGCCTGTAGCCAAAATATCGGGGAAGAATGCAGTTGCAACTTTTGTAGTGTCAATTATTCTCAAATCCTCAATTGTACGGTACATGTTACCTGTAAAGTCAGAGTATTGCCAACCTTGCTCATAGTGAATAGGACGATTATCCACTGCTTCTATTGCTTTTCTCTCGGCAGCAAAGTTTATACCATCTCCGCACTCGTTACCCAACGACCACATTATAACTGAAGGGTGGTTTCTGTCGCGTAGAGCCATTCTTACTCCTCTGTCAACAAAAGCAGCCTCCCAAGTTGTATCGCCACTGATTACTTGATTTGCGTGGCACTCAACATCCGCCTCACATACAGTCAAAAGACCATAGTAGTCGAACATATCGTACATTTTATCTTGGTTGGGGTAGTGAGCAGTACGGATAGTGTTCATGTTTGCACGTTTCATCATCAACACGTCTTTAAGCATTGAAGCTGTGTTTACGGCACGACCATATACCGGGTGAGTGTCGTGGCGGTTTGCTCCTTTAAGTATTATGGGAGTTCCGTTAAGAAGGAATTGTGCATTTTTGATTTTAATATCTCTGAAACCATATTTAACCAAGAATGCTTCCTCTTCAACACCCGCTTCGTTCTTTAATGTAAAGATGGTATTATATAGGTTTGGGTGCTCTGCACTCCAAAGTTTAATGTCTTTAACTTGAGCTTTCAAAGTAACTTTAGCCTCTTCTCCTGCTTTTACTGTTACGGTTTGAGGTTCAAAACTTGCAATTGTATCTCCTTTAAGAGTCTCAATTACCACGTTAAGAGTAGATGTTGCTGTTTTGTCGCCTCTGTTGTTTATCCAACCTTCAACTTTAACCTCTCCCTCTTTATATTCTTTCTCAGGATTTAGAACAGATGTGATATAGTAGTCGCGGATAAAAGATTTGGGAGTGGCAAACATATAAACATCGCGATATATTCCACTCATTCTGAACATGTCTTGACACTCCAAGTAGCTACCATCGCACCAGCGGAACACTTGAACATCAATACTGTTCTCTTTCCCCGCTTTAACGTATGGAGTTATATCGAATTCATGATCGTTGTTTGCTCCTTGAGTATATCCAACCTTCTCTCCGTTTACCCAAATGTACGCAGCAGAGTATATACCTCCAAAGTGAAGAAATATCTGTTTGTTGTTCCAATTCTCGGGAACAGTAACAACTTTGTGATATGAGCCTACGGGGTTTACTCCGTATCCGTCGTAACCCTCTCTTCTTTGAATATATGGATAGTTGCTTTCGTGTGGGTACTCCACGTTACAATAGATAGGTTGGTCATAGCCCAACATCTCCCAGTTCGAAGGAACAGGGATAGTATCCCAATTTGAAAAATCGTAACCGGCTTTCATAAAGTCAAGAGGTCGTTTTGATGGTTCGTCAACCAATGAGAATACCCATTTCCCGTTTAGCGATTTAAAATATGGCGATCTTGATGTTATCCATGGAAATTTAATTCTTCTTTCATCCTTGAAAACCTCCTCTCTGTTGGGGTATGGCATGTATGTGGCATGTCCATCTTCCTTGTTAATTGCAAATACATGTTGATTCTCCCAATCGTTCTTCTCTTCTGCCAATACGCAAACATTCGATATAAGCAGTAGTAATGTGATAATTAAAGAACTTTTTAAAACGCTCCTCTTCATCCTTGTAATTTATTGTATATTAATAAGTTGTGTTGTTTGTTTTTCTTCATTTCGTTTAAAGGAATGTTCTATTTTATTCCAATATAAACCCTAACCCTTCGAAACGACTTACAAAATTACTCATAATAAATCTCATATCCAAATCATTAGGGTGTTTTTGAGTATATAATTCTTCGATAATTTCCTCCATATTAATTAGGAGATAAAATTTTTATTTTGTATTTTTACCAAAAATTTGCCCACATGTAGAGGGTGAGTTGTGCCAATATATTGATAACAAAGAAAATAATATAAACCTATCACATTAAAAACTTATGAAAAAGTTCTCGACATTAGTTGCACTCTGTTTGTCAGTTGTGCTATTTGCTGCAGTTTCATGCAAACCAAGCAAATCGGAATATACAATTATTCCAATGCCAAACTCTCTTGAGCCCAAATGTGGCAATTTTGTTTTACCAAACAATGTATCGATTGCATACGATGCTGATATGGACTCAGCAGCGGTTAAGGTAGTTGAAAATTTTGCGGCAATGCTTGCAAACGTTACAGGATACTCTGTTGCGGTTGAAAAAGGTGCTAAAGATGCAACTATTAGTTTTGAACTAAACAGCGAGTTAGGTAAAGAGGCATACTCTCTTGAGGTATCTAAAAAGAGTGTTAAAATTAAAGGAAGTGCAGCGAACGGAATGTTCTATGCAATTCAAACTCTAAAACAACTGCTTCCTGCTCAAATCTACGGCAAGGATTTGGCTGAAGGTATTGAGTGGAGCGCAAAATGTATTTCAATTAATGATGCTCCTCGTATGGCATATCGTGGTAACCACTTGGATGTGGCTCGTCACATGTACTCTGTTGATGAGTTGAAAACATTCTTGGATTTGATGGCTATGCACAAAATGAACGTATTCCACTGGCATATTACCGATGACCAAGGTTGGCGTATGGAGAGTGCTGTCTATCCTCGTTTGACAGAGGTTGGAGCATACCGTAGCGGAACAATCATCGGTCGTCCCGATACAAACGAATATGACAACATCCCTTACGGAGGTTTCTACACTCGTGAGGAGATGAAGGATATTATTAACTACGCTGCGGAACGTCAAATTGCAATCATTCCCGAGGTTGACATGCCCGGACATATGGTTGCTGCAGTTGCCTCTTATCCTCACCTTGGATGTTTCAACAAGCAATGCGAGGTTATGAAAACATGGGGTATCAGTCGCGATGTTTTGTGTGTTGGTAAAGAGAGCACATTCGAGTTTGTTGAGGATATCTTGACAGAGGTTATGGAATTGTTCCCATCAGAGTACATACACATTGGTGGTGATGAGTGCCCAAAAGAGGCATGGGCAAAATGTCCTCGTTGTCAAGCAAGAATCAAAGCAGAAGGAATTGTTGGCGATTCAATACACGCGGCAGAGGTATATCTACAATCATACTTCAACAAACGTGTTGAGAAATTCTTGAACGAGAACGGACGTAAGATGATTGGTTGGGATGAGATTTTAGAGGGAGAGCTTTCTCAAAGCGCAACAGTAATGTCATGGCGTGGTGTTGCAGGTGGTATTGAGGCTGCTCGCAAAGGACACGATGTTATTATGACTCCCAACACTCACCTATACTTCGACTACTACCAAACTTTGGATACAGAGCGTGAGCCTCTTGCCATCGGTGGTAACATCCCGGTTGAGATGGTTTACAACTACAACCCCGTTGATACTTCATTGACAGCAGAAGAGGGTGCTCGTATTATTGGTGTTCAAGCAAACATCTGGACTGAGTACATAAAAGATTTTGAATATCTTCAATATATGCTTCTTCCTCGTTTGGATGCATTAAGTGAAGTCGCATGGACAAACTTGGAGAACAAAGATTGGTCAAGTTTCTTGAAACGTTTGGATAAAAACGTACAAGTTTACGTTCAAAACGGAAACAACTTTGCAAAACACATCTTGGAGGTTGCAATGTCATATAACGTAAACATGCAAGACAACACAATAGATATTACGCTTCGCACACAAGGTAATGCTCCTATCTACTACACTTTAGACGGAACAGAGCCAACCACCGAGAGCGCAGTTTATCAAGATGTAATTAAATTGAACGAGACCGCAACTCTTAAAACATTCTCAGACAGAGCAGGATTGGAGAAGAGTGTTTATGAGTGTACTTTCGATTTCAACAAAGCTACAGCAAGCAAAATCACATTGGATGAGCCTATCTGCGTAAAATATGTTTACGATGGAGCAAAAACTTTGGTTGACGGTTTGACAGGTACTCACGCATTCAACACAGGTCGTTGGATTGCATTTGAGACTAAAGACCTTGTTGCAAATCTTGACCTTGGTAAAGTTGAGGAGATTTCAGAGGTTTCAGTTGGTCAACTTTGCGACCTCGCAAACTGGATTTTCCCTGCTGCAAGCTATAAAGTTGAGGTTTCTGCCGACGGAAAAGAGTTTACTACTGTAAGCGATCAAACATTCGCTCTTCCCACAGGATATGAGGGATACAAACAAGAGCGTCAAATGCTTGAGGCAAAATTCGAGCCTGTTAAAGCTCAATACATAAAAATCAAAGCTGAGAGTGTGAAGGTTGGTCCGGAGTGGCACGACGGAAAAAATCTTCCTCTATTCCTATTTGTTGATGAAATTGTAGTAAAATAGTAGTTACATCGTATGGCGTATATAAAAAGAATCATGCTTTCTCTTGCTGTCGCAGCTATGTTGTTCAGCTGCAACAGCGGGAATGATAAGGTGGTGGATATGCTTATTCCACAACCTGCCAAAACCATAATAAAATCGGGAAGTTTTTCGTGTGAGGCTCCTGTAGTCTATTTCTCTAATGTCGCTGAAGCAGATAAAGAGAACTTAATGGAGTTGATTAAGGGAGTCTTCCCCTCAGCCACAGAGACCGAGGACAGCACAGCTCGCGGAGTGATACGAGTAAATCAACTTCCATTTTCAAACAATGCAACCGAGAGTTATGACTTGTGTGTATCTCGCAGTTCGATAGATATTGATGCGCGTACTCCTGCAGGTTTGATATATGGTATTCAAACAGTGGCACAATTGAACTATCTGACCGAGGGAGATAGAATACCTTGCTTGATTATAAACGATACTCCACGTTTTGAGTATCGCGGATTACACTTGGATGTATCTCGTCATTTTTATAGTGTTGAGTTCCTTAAAAAGCAGTTGGACGTAATGTCGTTCTACAAAATGAACCGTTTCCATTGGCACTTGACCGATGGAGCAGGTTGGAGAATTGAGATAAAGAAATATCCCCGTCTTACAAATTTTGCAGCATGGCGTCCATATAATAATTGGAAAGAGTTCTGGTTTGGCGAGAGATTGTATTGCGACCAAAACGACCCCAAAGCAAAAGGAGGTTATTATACACAAGAAGATGTAAAAGAGGTTGTTGCGTATGCACAAAAATTGAACATCACAGTAATCCCCGAAATTGAGATGCCCGGACACAGCGATGAGGTGTTGGCGGCATATCCAAACCTCTCTTGTAAAGGTAAACCCTACACAAGTGGCGAGGTCTGCATTGGTAACGAGGATACATATAAATTCCTTACAGATGTTCTTTCAGAGGTATGCGAGTTGTTCCCGTCGGAGTATATCCACATTGGTGGCGATGAGGCAGACCACAAAAATTGGAAAGAGTGTTCGAAATGTCAAAACATCATTCGCGCAAAAGGTCTTAAAAACGAGCATGAGCTACAAAGTTATCTTATTCAACGCATCGAGAACTACCTAAGCACAAAAGGCAAAAAGTTGATTGGTTGGGATGAGATAATCGAAGGAGGTCTGTCTCCATACGCAACAGTAATGGCTTGGCGTGGTGAAGCAGGCGGTATAAAAGCAGCTCAATTGGGACACGATGCCATAATGACTCCGGGAAACTGGTTATATTTTGATGCTTATCAAGATAACCCGGCAACTGAGCCTGAGGCAATTGGCGGATACCTTCCTTTGAGCCGAGTTTACAGCTACGAGCCTGTTCCCGATTCTTTGTCGTTAGAGGAGAAAACACATATAAAAGGAGTTCAAGCAAACATCTGGACAGAGTATATTCAAACCGAAGAGCATGCCGAGTATATGATATATCCTCGCTTGTTGGCTCTTTCAGAGTTGGGTTGGTGCATGGCAGATGCAAAAGATTGGGCGCGTTTCTTGCCTGCGGCAAACAAACACCTTGAAATATTAAAAGCAAAAGGCATAAACGCACATCAAATATCAAACAGTGTAATAGCAACAGAAGTTGTTGATGTTGAAAATCAAAAGATTGAGTTGTCGTTCCGTTGCGATAAAATGCCTGTGGATATTCGCTATACCGAAGACGGAACAGAGCCAACCAAAGCCTCTGCACTATATAAATTGCCCATCTCAATCAAAGATTCTGCAACAATAAAAGTTGCGATATTCCAAAACGATGAGCGCATAACCGAGGTTCAAACATTCACACCCCTATACCACAAAGCAATTGGCAAAAAGGTATCGTACAACATACCACACTGCAGCCACTATGTAGCAAAAGGCGAGGCAACTCTAACTGATGGTTATAATGGTGGAGCATCTTACGGCGATGGCAGTTGGCAAGGCTTTAACAAAGATGTTGATGTTGTTCTTGATATGGGCGAAGTAACCGAAATTAAAGCAATAGAGGTTAACTTTATGCAACAAGCAGGGCCATGGATTTGGTTCCCCGAGTATGTCGATATATATATGAGTGAAGATGGTGAGAATTGGCGCAATGTTAAACACATCGACAACGACGTTCCACGCGATACAGAAGGGTTGTTGATTCAAAACTTCGGTTTCAATGGAGACGAAAAGTGTCGTTACATTCGCTACACAGCACATCAATTGCCCAAAGAGGGAGCATATATGTTTATTGATGAGATAAAAATAAAATAACATAAAGGAGGAGAATCGCTTTTTTAGTGGTTCTCCCTACTAATTTATAGAGGAAGAGAGATGAAAGACGTAAAAGTAAAAAATCCCATAACATGGGTTCCTTCGGTATATTTTGCGATGGGTATGCCGTTTGTTGCTCTATCGTTGGTATCGGTAATTATGTTTGCCGACCTTGGAATAGATGCAAAATCAATCACATTCTGGACATCGTTGATAATATTACCCTATTCGCTAAAACCAATTTGGAGTCCCTTACTTGAGATTTGGGGAACTAAAAAAGGAGTGGTCGTAGCAACTCAAATGCTATCGGGATTGTGCTTCGGATTCATTGCCTTTATGCTTCCCATTCCAAACTTCTTTGCATTTGCAATAGCAATGATGGGAGTTATTGCATTTAGTGGTTCAACTCACGATATTGCAACTGACGGAATTTATCTTACAGCGCTTGATAAAGACACACAAGCTCGTTACATTGGTTGGCAAGGAGCATTCTTTAACCTTGCAAAGGTTCTTGCAAACGGAGGAATGGTGGGATTGGCAGGTATTCTTATGAATCACTTCAAAGAGACCAACCCCGAAAATGCACCTATGTATGCTTGGATGATAATAATGGGATTGATAGCCGTATTGTTGTGCGGATTGTCAATTTACCACTACTTTGTGCTTCCAAAAGGGTCAAAATCAGCAGATGCTCCAACATCTACATACGAAGCGTTTTCGTCATTTATTGATGTGTTCCAAACTTTCTTCCAAAAGAAATATATATGGTTATACATTTTGTTTATCATATGCTATCGTTTGACAGAGGGATTTGCCGTTAAGATGGTGCCTTTGTTCTTGAAAGCGAGCATCGAAGGCGGAGGATTGGCATTGAGCAACGAGGCAATAGGTTTGATTTACGGAACTCTCGGAACAATAGCCTTTATCATCGGATCGATTGCAGGAGGTTACTATATTGCAGCATTCGGTCTTAAAAAGGTGTTGTTTTCATTGGTCTGCATCTTTAACATACCATTTGTGATATACTACATATTTGCACTTATTCAACCCGAAAACATATATTTGATTGGTAGCGGATTGGTTCTTGAGTATTTCTGTTACGGATTCGGATTTGTTGGATTGACACTGTTTATGATGCAACAAGTAGCACCGGGAAAACATACAATGGCGCACTATGCTTTTGCATCGGGAATCATGAACCTTGGATTTATGATACCTGGTATGATAAGCGGTTGGATTTATGAGCAAGTAGGATACGAACAATTCTTCTTTATTGCGTTGTTGGTATCGATACCTGCATTTATATTGGCTTGGGTTGTACCATTTTCACATCCCGATAAAGAGATTGAAAAAGTAGAAGAATAACACAAAATATTAACCAATTTAGATAATAAAATTATGGGAAAAGTAGAAATGCCATGGGAAGATCGTCCCGAAGGATGTAAAGATGTAATGTGGAGATATTCAAAAAATCCGGTTATCGACCGCTATCATATCCCCTCATCAAATAGTATCTTTAACAGTGCAGTAGTGCCTTTTGGCGATGGATTTGCAGGAGTGTTCCGTTGCGACAACAAAGCTGTTCAAATGAACATCTTTGCAGGATTCAGTAAAGACGGTATCAACTGGGAAATCAACCACGAGCCAATCAAATTCAAAGCAGGAAACACTGAAATGATTGAGTCGGAGTACAAATACGACCCACGTGTTACTTGGATTGAGGACAGATATTGGATTACTTGGTGTAACGGTTACCATGGACCAACAATAGGAATCGGTTATACTTTCGATTTTAAAGAGTTCTATCAATGCGAAAACGCATTCTTGCCTTTCAACCGTAATGGTGTGTTGTTCCCCGAGAAAATCAATGGCAAGTATGCTATGTTGAGCCGTCCAAGTGATAACGGACACACTCCTTTTGGAGATATCTATATCAGTTTCTCTCCCGACATGAAATATTGGGGTGAGCACCGTTGTGTAATGAAAGTTACTCCATTCCCCGAGAGTGCATGGCAATGTACAAAAATTGGAGCAGGATCAGTTCCTTTCCTAACAGACGAGGGTTGGTTGATGTTCTACCACGGAGTTATCACAACTTGTAACGGATTCCGCTACTCAATGGGAGCAGCTATCCTTGATAAAGAGGATCCAACAAAAGTTCTATATCGCACTCGTGACTACATTTTGGCTCCTGCCGCACCTTACGAGATGCAAGGCGATGTGCCTAACGTAGTATTCCCTTGCGCAGCATTGTTCGATAAAGAGAAAGATCAAGTTGCAGTTTATTACGGATGCGCCGATACTGTTACAGGAATGGCGTTCGGTAAAATAAGCGAGGTGATAGAGTTCGTTAAAAAAACAAACATATTGTAATATTTCTATAGGTGTATTCCGTAAATTAGGTCGATAGTTTTGCCTAATTTACGGAATTATCCGCTATTAACTAAAAGGTATGAAAATATATCGTTATCTGTGTGTCGCATTGATGCTTTTTGCATTGGTGACCGTAGAGGCTAAAACAGCAGCCGACTACGTAAATCCGTTTATCGGAACAACAAACTTTGGAACAACCAACCCCGGAGCAATATCTCCCGGAGGGTTTATGTCTGTTGTCCCCTTCAATGTAATGGGCTCGGCAGATAATAAATTTGACAAAGATGCTCGTTGGTGGTCAACACCATACGAATATCATAACTCTTTTTTTACAGGCTTTTCGCATGTGAATTTGAGTGGAGTGGGATGTCCCGAGTTAGGCTCTCTTTTGTTGATGCCTACAACAGGCGACCTCTCTGTCGATTATAAAGAGTATGGCAGTACCTATAAAAACGAAAATGCCACTCCCGGTTACTACTCAAACGAGTTGACCAAGTATGGCATCAAATGTGAAGTATCGGCAACTCCTCGTACAAGTATCGCACGATTCACTTTCCCCGCAGGACAAAGTAACATACTTATGAACTTGGGAGAGGGATTGACAAACGAGTCGGGAGCTACCGTTCGTCGCGTTAGCGCCACAGAGATTGAAGGAAGCAAATTGATGGGAACTTTCTGTTACACCCCACAAGCTGTATTCCCAATATACTTTGTGATGCGTGTCAGCAAAGCACCCCAAAATTACGGTTTCTGGAAGATGCAACGCAACAAAACAGGCGTAGAGGGAGAGTGGGATGTTGACAACGGAAAATACAAACTCTACCCCAAGTACTCTCGAGTAATGTCAGGCGATGACATTGGTAACTGGTATGTATTCAACACAACTGAAGGAGAGCAAATTGAGGTGCAAATAGGAATTTCGTTTGTAAGTTGCGAAAATGCTCGTGAAAACCTTGATGCAGAGCAACAAGGTTTCAATTTCGACAAAGTTCGCACCGATGCTTACAACACATGGAATGAGTATCTATCGGCAGCAGCAGTAGAGGGAGGAACTGAAGATCAAAAAACAGTCTTCTACACAGCGCTATACCACTCATTGATACACCCCAACATCTTGCAAGATGTAAACGGAGAGTATCCCGCAATGGAGAGTGGCGAAAATCTTAAAACCTCAACAAACCGTTATACCGTATTCTCATTATGGGACACCTTCCGTAACGTACACCAATTGCAATCGTTGCTCTATCCCGAGCGTCAGTTGGATATGGTACGCAGTATGGTTGACATGTATAAAGAGAGTGGATGGTTGCCACGTTGGGAGTTGTACGGACGTGAAACTTACGTAATGTCAGGTGACCCTGCAATACCTGTAATTGTGGATACATGGTTACGCGGCTTAAAAGATTTTGATGTAGAGGCGGCATACGAGGCAATGATAAAATCGGCAACCACACCGGGTAAAGACAACCTGTTGCGTCCCGACTGCGACCCATACAACGAAAAAGGATATATCCCTTACGGAATTTTTGCGGCAGACCTTTCGGGTGACAACTCAGTGTCTCGCTCATTGGAGTATTACGTTGCTGACTTTGCTTTGTCGCAATTGGCAAAAGATTTGGGCAAAACCAAAGATGCAGAGTTCTACTATAACCGTTCGTTGGGATATAAAAAATACTATTGTAAAGAGTTCGGAACATTGCGTCCTGTAACAGAAGATGGCAAATTCCTATCTCCATTCAACCCAAAACAAGGAGAGAACTTTGAACCCTCTCCTGGTTTCCACGAAGGAACAGCATGGAACTACACATTCTATGTGCCACAAGATATTCAAGGTTTGGCAAAACTAATGGGTGGTAAAAAGAAATTTGTAAACAAATTACAAATGGTATTCGATGAAAAACTATACGACCCTGCAAACGAACCAAACATTGCATATCCCTATATCTTCTCGGCATTCAAAGGAGAGGAGTGGCGAACCGATAAAGAGGTGAGAAGATTGCTCGCAACACACTTTACCAACACTCCCGACGGAATACCCGGTAATGATGATACAGGAACAATGTCGGCATGGGCAGTATTCAACATGATTGGATTCTATCCCGATTGTCCTGCAAAAGCTGAATATACAGCAGTTGCTCCAATATTCGACAAGATAACACTCACTTTGGACAAGAGATACTACAATAACGACAAAGTGGTTATCACAACCGAAAAATGCACACCCGATGCAAACACTATCAGCTGTATCAAAATTGACGGTAAAAAAATATGTGGTCGCAAACTAACTCACGAGCAAATAGTAAATGCAAAAGAGATTAAGTTTGTGTTAGTAAAAAAATAAAATTTCATTCACCAACTTACAGGTAGTGGAGAGATACAATTCTTTCCGCTATTTTTTTATTCCATATCAAATATATATTTATATAAGTATTTGAATCTTAAAAAAGTTATTACCTTTATAGCGTATTTTATTACTTCTAAAAAAGGAGGTTATTATGAAAAAGATTATTATGTTATTGATGATATGTTTATTCTATATCTTCAATATTAGTGCCTCAGAGTTTTGTATGGAGTATCATTCTAATCGGTTAGCAATCAAAGGTAATATATTATTTGCAGCAACAAGTAAAGGAATTGTTAAACTTGATAAATTAACGGGAGTTGTTTCAGATGCTTCTGAAGAACTTGTATCTGATAGCGAATCGACAATTTTCTCAATTGGAGCCTCCCCTGAAGGGAATATCTATTATGCAGATAGTCAAAATGGAGTATATAGTTATAATGGGGTATCAACCACCAAATTATCAGCAACAATCCCGTCGTTTCCATACCAAGTATATGCCATAGTTTTTGAGGATAATTCTAATTTGTGGCTTTCATCTGTATGTTACTACTCAAAATTTACCTCCGAAGGAATAGGATTAAATATATATTTAATACCTGACGGATATGTAGTACCCAATTATGGGATAATTACAGATATGGCATTTGATAGTAAAAATAATTTATGGATAGCAGCGAAGGGAAATGACAGTCATATTCTTTGTCATAAATCTGGGGGCAATACATCAATTACGAAATTGAGTGGGAAACGTCAAGTTTGCTCTCTCTCAATAGATAACAATGACAATATATGGTTCTCCGATGAATACGGAATACATTGCTATAATCAAGAAACAGGCAAGGATAGTGTTATGACCAATGCTACCAACCCTGATATTCCTGCTACGCAATTTTATGCAAATGATGTAGATAATCAAGGGAATATATGGTTTACATCCTCACACTATCTTTTGTGTTTTGATGGAGAGAACTTTAAGTGGTGGAACTGTTATGGTTATCACGAGGCTCGTTCAATACTTTGCGATGGAGATATTGTTTGGGTACTGTTAAAGAACGACACTCTGTTGAAGTTCCAGAATAATGAATTTGAAACAATCGATTTATCCCCTGTTGTGGCGGGTGTTGAAGAGTGTATCGCAGAGGAGAGCAACACCAAAGCATACGTTTCAAATGGAGTGCTGTATATAGAGAATGCAGAAGGCATAAACTCTGTTGCTGTTTATGATGCAATGGGAAGGAACCTTACCCCCAACCCCTCTCCCGTAGAGAGGGGAGCAACTAATGTCCAAATTCCATTACCCACAACCATTAAAGGAGTGATAATGGTTAAAGTAAATAATGAGGTTGCGAAGGTTGCTATTAATTAATGTGACAAACATCTCAACAAACATTATTGCAACCAGAATCAATACATCAAGCAGGGGAAATTGTATGTCAATATTTTCTTACTTCTGGTGCGTATATTATAGTAGTAGTAATAGATGGTAATATTAACGCTCAAAAAGTAATTATTAAATAAATTTAAATATATGATTATGAGATCACAAAAATTATTATCAGTAATAATATCTCTGATATTCTCAATATCATTAGCAACTGCCAATGAGGTTGAATCTCGAGGAATATATTTAGGGGAATACGCCTTTGGGATACCTGCGGAGCAGTTAAATTTTGACACATATTCAAAATTTACTTTATCTTTCTGGACTAAAGTAAAAGAGTTTAATCATTCCGAAAACGGAACACAATTTGTAAATATAAGAGATGTTGCGCAAGGGGCGCCTATGAGCGATTGGGGCTGGATGTATTCTCTTGTAGGAGACTCGTTCGGTGGAGATTTTGATGGGTTGGAAATTGGAATACTTACAAGTAATGCAGGAGATGTGTTTTTGGATACAGAATTAAACCCGTTTAAGTTTAATACTGAAGAGTGGCTCCATTTCTCATTCGTTTTTGGTTATGATACTAATAGAACTCTTTTGGTTTATATAAATGGCTCACCAACATATAAAGTGCAATGTTATAATGTTACATATTCGTGGACTAAAAATAATATAATTATGCTTGGCGGTGCAGCAAAAAATCGTTCGTCTTTAAACGCATACGTAGATAAAGTTCAGTTTTATAACAAAGCATTATCACAAGCAGAGGTTTATGCAACTATGACCGAGCCGTTGTCAAACGATGAATCACTTTTAGGGTTTTGGAATTTTGAAAATGAGGCTATTACAGACACAGATGGGTTTATGCCTGCAGATAATGGAGAGATAAAAGCAACAATGTATATGATTAATCAAACAGAAGCAGGATATTCAAATGGAGTTGAGATAAAACCTTTTACCTTTGGCGAAGGAGTAGATCCCGAATCTGTTATACAGGGCATTGAAGAGAACGTTGTTTCGGAGAGCAATACCAAAGCATTTGTTTCGAACGGAGTGCTTAATATTGAAAGAGCAGAAGGAATAACCTCAGTAGTAGTTTACGATGCAACAGGTAAAGTAATGTCTTCAGCTAATGCCAATGGTGCAACTTCCACTCAAATTGCATTACCTTCAACCATTAAAGGTATGTTGATTGTTAAGGTAAACAATGAAGTTATGAAAGTAATGATTTAGTAACTTTAAAACCTTCAGGTTATAACTAATTACTAAAAATCAATATGAGCGGAGAGATATAAAAAATATCTTTCCGCTCACTTGTTTGTAATATAAACAGATTATTGTAATTTTGTAGCTTGTAATTCAATAAGAAATAATACAATAGACAATATAACTATGGCAGAATTAAAAAATCTAACAAAAAGAGGCGAGAACTATTCGCAATGGTACAACGAACTTGTTGTTAAAGCCGACTTGGCAGAGCAATCTGCAGTGCGTGGTTGTATGGTTATCAAACCTTACGGATATGCAATTTGGGAAAAAATGCAACGTCAATTGGACGATATGTTCAAAGAGACAGGACACGTTAATGCTTATTTCCCATTGTTGATTCCAAAATCTTTCTTGAGCAAAGAGGCTGAACATGTTGAGGGATTTGCTAAAGAGTGTGCCGTTGTAACTCACTATCGCTTGAAAAACTCAGAGTTTGGCGGTGTAACTGTTGACCCTGCCGCAAGATTGGAGGAGGAGTTGATTATTCGCCCCACATCAGAGACAATCATTTGGAATACATATAAAAACTGGATACAATCTTATCGCGACCTTCCAATTCTTTGCAACCAATGGGCTAACGTAATGCGTTGGGAGATGCGTACTCGTTTGTTCCTTCGTACTGCAGAGTTTTTGTGGCAAGAGGGACACACTGCTCACGCAACTAAAGAGGAGGCAGAGGAAGAAGCAGTAAGAATGTTGAATGTATATTCTACATTTGCCGAAAAATATATGGCTATGCCTGTTATCAAAGGTGTTAAATCGGAGAGCGAGAAGTTTGCAGGTGCAGTAAACACTTATACTATCGAGGCTTTGATGCAAGACGGTAAAGCTTTGCAATCTGGAACATCTCACTTCCTTGGACAAAACTTTGCTAAAGCATTTGATGTTCAATTCTTGGATAAAGACAACTCATTGTCTTATGTTTGGGCAACATCTTGGGGTGTATCTACTCGTTTGATGGGAGCTTTGATTATGTCTCACTCTGACGACAATGGTCTTGTACTTCCTCCTGCATTGGCACCAATTCAAGTTGTAATTGTTCCTATCTATCGCGGAGCAGAGCAACTTGCTCAAATCGATGAGAAAGTTGCAGGAATTGTTTCTGCTCTTAAAGCAAAAGGAATTTCGGTTAAATATGATAACTCTGACAACAAACGTCCCGGATTTAAATTTGCAGACTATGAGTTGAAAGGTGTACCTGTTCGTTTGGTAATGGGTGGAAGAGACCTTGAAAACAACACAATTGAGGTTATGCGTCGTGATACTCTTGAAAAAGAGACTCGCACTTGCGATGGAATTGTAGAGTACGTTGAGCAACTACTTGCAGACATTCAAAACAACATCTTCGAGAAAGCTCGCAAATTCCGTGACGAGAATATCCGTGAGGTTAATACATACGAAGAGTTCAAAGAGGAGATTGAAAAAGGTGGATTTATATATGCTCACTGGGATGGAACAGCAGAGACAGAGGAGTTGATTAAGGAGGAGACAAAAGCTACCATCCGTTGTATCCCTGAGGATATGGATGCTACTCCGGGTGTATGTATGGTAACAGGAAAACCATCGGCACGCAGAGTATTGTTTGCTCGCTCATACTAATAGAGTAAATCTATTTGTTATATAATTCAGTTAAAGGAGGTTCATTCATATGGCCTCCTTTGCTTTTTATATGTTTAAAAACATGTTTTGTTATAACATTCAGATTATCAACGATATACAACTACGATAGTTGCGGTTTCTGTTCTTGATAAACAAATTTTATGATTGCAACTTGCTAATAATCAAAAGAAAATACTTATCTTTGGCGCGACTTTGGGAAATTATCTCCCTGCAAATCGCAAAAAAACATTGAGGAAAACATGATAAAAAGTGTGAAAATAGCAGTACTTATTCTTTTGTTTGCAGTGATGCAATCGGGTTTGGCGTATGCTCAACCTACCCGCATTAATGCACAACAATACCATGCTATGACACAACAAAACATGATTGCCTATAACAAAATCCTTCCCAAAATAATGAACGTTGTTGATTCAACTTTGATATTGAATCAATATGTAATGGAGGAGGATGATTTGGATGCAATGTTGGCAGACGGATGGGATGAGCAATGGCTTGAGACTTTCTCTACCAAAAACACAAAAGATACTTTGGCAATTGATGTAAAAGATCACTGCATTCCTGTTCCGGGACATGTAACGTCGGCATACGGATGGCGTTGGGGACGTATGCACAAAGGTATTGACCTTAAGTTGCGTACAGGAGATACAGTTCGTGCAGCTTTTACAGGAAAAATCAGCGCAACCGCATATCAGGCAAAAGGATATGGTTATTATGTGAAGATACGCCACACAAACGGTTTTGAAACTGTGTACGGACACCTATCAAAGATTCTTGTTAAACCTAACCAAGTTGTAAAGGCAGGAGATGTTATTGCTTTGGGAGGAAATACAGGTCGTTCAACAGGTCCTCACCTACACTTCGAAACCAAAATCATGGGTATGACCATAAACCCTGCCGAGATATTCGACTTTAAAAATCAGGTAGCACACACCGACACCTATATGTTCTATAAAAAGAAACAACAAAAAAGTGCGGTTAACAGCTATGCAACCCACCGTATTAAATCGGGAGAGACTCTATCTTCCATTGCTAAAAAGTATAGAACATCTGTTACCCAATTGTGTCGTTTGAATGGAATAAAATCGAACAAGGTCTTAAAAGTGGGTAGCGTTTTAAGAGTTAGATAGGTTATTTATAAAAATAGAGTCAAAGGAGAAGAGATTAGAAATAATCTCTTTTTTTTATCTTCAAAAAATTGAGATTTTATATAAAAGTATCTATCTTTGTTTTGCAAAATCGGACAATATCAATATTGTATAATGATAGAGAAAAATATAATAATCGAAGATGTTGATCTCGTAGTGTTCTATGGGACAAACAACGATAATCTGCACTTTATAAAGACACTCTATCCTAAACTTCATATCATAGCCAGAGGCAACGTTATGAAGGTAATAGGAGAGGAGAAGGATATTATGCAGTTTGAAAAGAGTATATCTTTGATAATAAAGTATTGTTCGGAGTATAATCGCCTTGATGGAACAATCATTGGTGCTATAGTTAATGGAGGCACTCCTCTTGAAATAAAACAAGAGCATCTTATAATACATGGCATTAATGGAAAGCAGATTGTTGGACGAACAGAAAACCAACAAAAGCTTGTAAAGAGCTTTGAAAAGAATGATTTGGTCTTTGCACTTGGCCCTGCAGGTACGGGTAAAACATATGTTGCAATTGCTCTTGCCGTAAGAGCATTGAAGAACAAAGAGGTAAGAAAGATTATATTGAGTCGTCCGGCTGTTGAAGCAGGCGAGAAGCTCGGATTCTTACCAGGAGATATGAAGGAGAAAATCGACCCCTATCTTCAACCACTTTATGACGCTTTGCAGGATATGATTCCGGCCGTTAAGCTTCGCGAGATGATGGAGAACAACACAATTCAGATTGCCCCTTTGGCATTTATGCGTGGAAGAACCTTGAATGATGCGGTTGTTATATTGGATGAGGCTCAAAACACCACAGTGCCCCAAATAAAGATGTTTTTAACCCGCCTGGGAAGTAATGCAAAGATGATAATTACAGGAGATATGAGTCAGATTGACCTACCTCAAAGTCAAACATCGGGTTTGGTTCAGGCTATAGACATTCTGAGAGATATAAAGGGCATAGGGTTGGTACGTTTCGACAAGAGCGATATAGTTCGTCACCGTTTGGTTCAAGCAATTGTTGAGGCGTACGAGGCTTATGATAAAAAGCAAAGAGATAAGCGTGTAAAAAAAGAGAAAGATAATTGATAAAAACATATAAAAAACAATGGAAAAAGCTTTGGTAAGAACCGATTTTGAGTTCGAAGGACAAAAGAGTGTGTATCACGGAAAAGTTCGTGATGTTTATAACATCAATGATGAGTTGTTGATAATGGTTGCAACCGATAGAATTTCTGCATTTGATGTAATTCTACCCAAAGGAATTCCCTTTAAAGGAGAGGTATTGAATAAGATTGCTGCAAAATTTCTGGACGCAACATCAGATATAGTCCCCAACTGGAAACTTGCCACTCCCGACCCAATGGTGACCGTAGGTTTGCAATGCGAGGGATTCAGAGTAGAGATGATTATTCGTGGATATTTGACCGGAAGTGCTTGGAGAGAGTATGCGGCAGGATGTCGTGAGATTTGTGGAGTTAAACTTCCAGAAGGAATGAGAGAGAATGAGAAATTCCCCACACCAATAATCACTCCCACCACAAAAGCTGACGAGGGACACGATGAGAATATCTCAAAAGAGGAGATTATTGCTCAAGGTATCGTAAGCAAAGAGGATTACGAGTTGATGGAGAAATACACCTATGCTCTATTTGAGAGAGGAACTCAAATGGCAAAAGAGAAAGGTCTTATTCTTGTTGACACAAAATATGAGTTCGGAAAACGTGATGGCAAAGTATATCTAATCGACGAGATTCATACTCCCGATTCATCACGTTACTTCTATGCCGAAGGTTACGAAGAGCGTTTCGAAAAAGGTGAGCCTCAAAAACAGTTGTCAAAAGAGTTTGTTCGTCAATGGTTGATTGAGAACGGATTTATGGGCAAAGAGGGACAAACAGTTCCCGAAATGACAGAGGAGTATGTAAACAGCGTATCTGACCGTTATATCGAGCTTTATGAGCATATCGTTGGCGAGAAGTTCTCTCGTTCTGAGTGTGACGATATTAATGCTCGTATCGAGAAAAACATCTCGGAATACTTGAAAGAGCGTAAATAATAAAATAAAGAAAAGAGAGTGAGAGGCTTGCTTCTCACTCTTTAAATATATAAAAACAGATATTGAGTTATGTCGCAAAAGAGTGTTGAAAAACTGACTCCATATAACAGTGGAGAGAACAAAGGCAAGCAGATAGAAAAGATGTTTAATGCCATAGCGTTTCGTTATGATATTATGAACCGCCTTATCTCTCTCGGACAGGATAAACGTTGGCGACGTAAAGCAATATCCATTCTAAAACCCAATTCTCCCAAAACAATTCTCGATATTGCAACGGGAACGGGAGATATGGCAATAAAGATACACTCTATGCTTGCTCCTTGTCGAGTGACAGGTTGCGACATATCTGAGGGAATGATGGAGGTTGCCCGAAAAAAAGTTGCAAATTTGGAGCTATCCAATGAGATTGCTTTTACGGCGGGAGATTGTATTTCGCTACCTTTCTCTGATAACAGTTTCAATGCGGTAACAATATCGTTTGGAATTCGCAATGTTGAGGATATAGAGCGCGGTTTGTCAGAAATAAACAGAGTGCTGACCCCCGGAGGTAAATTGGTTATTTTGGAGCTTTCTGTGCCTGAGAACGGCTTTTATAAGTTTTTCTATACCATATACACAAAACTTGTTATTCCTACGTTAGGAAAGCTTATAACAGGTGAGAGAAGTGCATATGACTACTTACGCAAGTCAATAGCCGTGGTGCCACAGGGAAAAGCCATGCTTGACCTTATGGCAAATGTCGGAATGACCGATTGCAGCTACACCTACATGACCTTTGGAGCTTGTGCCATATATTCGGCACAGAAAGTAAAATAGCATGCAATAACAGCATCATAAGTACAACAAAAGGGAAAGAGTGACTCTCTTTCCCTTTTGTTGTTTATCTGACAGAAGATATTGTTACACTTCCCAAATATTCTCTATTTCGGCAACATATACATAGTGGAAATCGCCATCTTTATACCAGGCAGGAATAATACTCTTATCGATAAAGCTCTCCTCGTTTAAAAGCGATTTATATAATTTCTTGCACTTCATTATCAATCTTGCCTCTTTAAAAGCTACGCAATCTTCGGTTGGCGCAAATGGAGTTATGCCTGCCTCCTTTGCTTTGTCTATATCCTTTCCAGATTTTGTGCCACAAAGAGTAAGGGCTTTGCGGTACTCCTCTTTAAAGAACGATAGAGTAAATGATTCTGCCTTTTCAATAAAACCATAAGTGTAGCGTTGTGGGCGAATAAATATTGTAACAACAGGTTTTCCCCATAGAAAACCCATACTGCCCCAGCTTGCCGTCATGGTGTTGAAATGGCCTATTTCTCCTGCGGTAATCAAGCACCAATCTTTGCCTATAAGATTTATAACATTCTCGTTAAATTTATCAACTGTAATCTCTTGCATAGCCTTATATATTAGTGATGAAGGGAGTGTGTGGTTAGTCCCAAAGTTTCATCTGAGCAGGATCCTCAAAAGGAATATCTATAACATTCTTCTCCTCCTCATTTCTTTGTTCTCTCTCTTTCTCTCGTTTTGTACGTTCTCTGATTTCGGCTTCAGTCTCAGGCTCCATAACAACCAACCAATCCTCCTCAATCATCTCAAACAACCCCTCGTCTTGTTTAGGCATTGCATTGCGCAAGCTCTCCACTTCGTTGGTCAAAGCAACAACATTCATACGTGCAATTTCAGCATCTTTGCGAGCCTTCTCGCTTCTCTTCTCAGCCTCTTCAAGTTTAGTAGTCAACTCTTCAATCTGTTTGGCTGCTCTCTTGTTTTCAGCAACTCTTTCGCGTTTTATCTGAATCTTTTCAATCTTTTCGTTAGCCTCGGCGATGGTGTTGTCTCTGTTTTGAATTTCAATCTGAAGCTCTGTTATTTGAGCCTTTAATTCATCTATCTCCTTGTTTGAGTCGGTTGGTAACTCTTTTAGTGAAAGAATCTCTTTCTCTTTTTCTTCGAGAGCCACTTCTGTCTCTTTGAGTTTTGTCTCCAATTCAGAATATTTGCTGTCGGCAATCTCGAGTTTCTCTCTCAAATCCTCCATTTGGGCATACAAACCATCTGTGGGTTCGTTGCTGTTTTTATCTGCTGCCTCCAATTTGGCATTTGCCAAGGCAAGGTCTGCATTAAGTTGTTCGATGCGTTTGTTTAGCTCGCCTTCAGACTCTTCGTAAATCTTATTTTTGTAGTTTGCCAACTCCGATTGAAGTGCTTGATATTTTCTTGTTACATCAATCAATCGGGCAGTAAGAACCTCATCTCCACCTTCGGGGATGGCCTCTTTCTCCTCCAATGAGGTTTGAAGGCTTTCAATGCGGGCTTGAAGAGTTTTTTCTCGTTCAACGGCTTGAATAACAAGCTCCTCCTTGAGATGAAGAGCTGTTTCGAACGATTCCACAACCTCTTTTATGTGGTCTTCATTGTCGTTCAGGCGATGCTCCATCTCTCCATTTTCAGTTTCAAGAGCAATGATTTTGTTCTTTAGCGATTCAATAAATTCACTCTCGGTAAAACCTTCGCTTTGTCCCATAAGGTTGTTGTTAACCTCTAACTGTTTGTAGTGGTCAACCTCCAATTTAAGTTGTTCTACATTCTCCTCAAGTTGGCACTTCTCCTTATTCAGTTGACGAATGTTGTTATTTGATTCAATGCGGAAAGTCTCCGATTTTGTTAATTCTTTCTCCTGTTTTGAAAATTTCTCCTCAAAGTCTCTCACCTTGTCGCTTAGTGCTCTTTTTTGGCGTTCGGCACTTAGGTATCTGTTTTTGTAATCCTCCTCGCGTTGTAGGGCAAGTTTAAGTTTCTCTTCAAGCTCT
Source organism: Candidatus Caccoplasma sp. (assembly GCA_045613905.1). Lineage (GTDB taxonomy): Bacteria > Bacteroidota > Bacteroidia > Bacteroidales > G3-4614 > Caccoplasma_A. Next base: position 51,987 of record JAZLBW010000045.1, on the reverse strand, counting down.
CCAACAAGTTCAACATTGTCATCTCCCTCAATGAAAAGAGGTTCGCCTTCTGCCTTTTCGGCTTTAAGCAGAAGATATTTGATATAATCACAGAAGGCAGGGCGTAAGTTCTCCCTTATTTCAATTTTTTCAGCCTCTCTGTCTATCGTTTTTAGAATTACTTCGGGCAGAGGTTTGTTTACAATATCTGTTATCGCCTCCAGTAATGTGTCGGGGATGTCGCAATCGCTGAGGGCTCTATCAAAATCTTTATTCTCAAAATCAATATTTGCTTTCTTGTGTGCAACCTTTTCTGAACTCTTGTTTTGAGTATCTTGCTCTGACGAGAATATTGAAAGCAGTGATTTTTTGAAATTTAGTTTCATTCTACTATTTAATTATCTGTTACTATATTACTCTTCTGTTTGTGGCTTAATTACAATTCCCACATTCTTTTTACCGTTTATTTTAATAACCATCTGACTTGGAAGCTCAACAACTCTTATGTATTGGCTTTCGTGTTTTGCAGGGAGGTTATCGAGGAACTCCTTATCATACGAACTGCTGCAACTTGTTGGGTCGATGGTAAAGTACCCGACTCCGAACGAAGTAAGGTTTTGGAAGAAGTGAGTACCTTGACTCGGTTCAATCCAAAAATCTTTGATGGCAGTCTCAACTATAACTTTGGCGGCAGATATGTGTGGCCATTTTATGGGAATACCGAGTGCTGTGTCGCTCGAACCCCAACGTCCGGGGCCAATAAGAACATAGTTCTTTTTCTCTGCCAAATATTGTTTATTAATCTTTTCAATTTCGCGAGCAATAAAGGAGTTGGCAAAATATCCGAAGACCCCGTCTTTAACGTAAACAACATCCTTAACTCCTTCGTGTATGCCATGACCTAATGCCGACGAACTCTTAATCAAAATATCTTCATCTCGGACATTTTCAATCTCATCCTCGCGCATCTCTTTCATATCCACAATCGGACGTATCTGTAGCCAATAAACCTCACCCATATTGTTTTTGCCACCCTTAAGGTTACCCGCAAACTCAATCTCGACAGGGCGTCCCATCTCATCTTTGCCATAATTCAGCATCATGTCTAAAATTTTGGCAAGAGGGAACATTTCATGCTTAAGTATATTGGCAAAGGTGACAACTTTGCGACCCTCTTCATAATAACCGTCACGTATTACTTGGTCAATGTGATCAAAAGTAGAGACCATGCCATATAGCGACTTATCCTCATCTGCGTCGGCAATAGAGAGCTTCTTTATATTGAAACTGTCGTCTATTGAGAAATTTTGGCTTACATTCTCCATGTCGAGAGCATAGAAGCGAGTTTGAGTGTCGCTTAATGCCATCTCCATTGTGCTTGTCTGCAATATAGAGTTTGGATGTTTGGGCGAGAAACGCAAACTTCTTCCTCCGTCAACAATATATTTACCCAATCCAACGGCAATATCACATACTCCGTCTTCGGGTTTTTCGTTGTTTATGGGATAGTAGTTCAACGAACGTCCAACTCCCGAGAACGAGGGGTAGAAACGCTTGTCGTACATATTGCCAACAACCTCTTGCAATATAATGGCCATCTTCTCTTGGTCAATAATGTTTGATGTTGCTTCCATATAGGCTTTACTGTCGGAGTAGTAAACCGAAGCGTACACTCCTTTTATCGCATCCTTCAAGAGGTTAAGCATAATCATCTTATCCTCAATGTATGGAATCATATATGTAGAATATATACCTGCAAAAGGTTGATAGTGCGAGTCCTCCAACAAACTTGACGAGCGAATGGCTATAGGTCCTTTTATAACGTCAAACAGAGCCAAAAAGTCGTTGTCGAGACGTTCGGGAAGTTTAGCCCTGAGGAAGTTGTTTAGAATCTCCTCGTCAGGAATATCGCTCATTGCCACAGAGTAGAGAACATTCTCCTCCATAAACTCATCAAAGATATCGGTACTCAAAACAACAGTTTTAGGTACGGCAACTTTAACTCCGTTGCAATTGGCAAGTTCGGGGTGCCGTTTTATGATGGCGTCAACAAATGCCAAACCTCTACCTTTACCACCCAACGAACCTTGTCCTATTCGGGCAAAATTTGAATATTTATCAAAGCGAGTGCGTTCAAAAATTGCAACAACACCGCTGTTTTTCATCTTTCGGTACTCTACGATAGCCTCGAAAATAATATTCTTAATTTCGTCGCCATTATCACATGAGCGAACAGGCTTTTGTCTTAAAAGTTCGGCAAGGGGGAACATTGCACGCGAGTAGAGCCAACTTGAAATATGGTTGCGACTTGCGTGAAACAAAACCGACTCGTTGGGAATCTCAAAAATTATATCTTGCAACTCTTTGAGGTCTTTAACCGTGGCAATAACCTCTCCGGTAGAAGGATTTATAAACTCAAAATCGCCATATCCGAAGTTGCGTAAAACGGCATACTTCAAGTCGATAGGCAGAGTCTTTGAATTTTTGAACAAAAATGCGGCATTATATTTCGAAGCTTCCGCACTATTCTCAATATCCGATGAGTCAATGATGATTGGCAAATCCTCATTATCCTTTCGAAGATATTCGCAGAATTTCAAACCTGCTTTACTATCTTTTTTACCCTTACGGGTAAACGAAACATCGGTAACCACACCCAACACATTGCTGCGGTATTTGTCATACATCTCAACAGCCTCTTCGTATGTACGAGCCAAAACAATTTTTGGACGGCCGCGCATACGCAACATCTGTTCGTGTCGGTTAAGAGCCTCGGTCGAGAATATTTGTGATTGTTTAAGAACAACCTTATAGAGAATGGGCAACATAGAAGAGTAGAAGCGAATAGAATCTTCCACAACAATAATAACCTGTACACCCACAGATGCAACGTCCTCTTCAAGGTTCATGTTGTCCTCCATCAATTTAACGATTGCAAGCAAAAGGTCGGCATTACCTAACCAACTGAAAGTGTAGTCAACTGCACTTAAATCCTCTTTAGCCAATCTACGCGATACTTCGTGAGAGAAAGGAGTAAGCAAGACAAGAGGAATACTCTTGTATTTTGCTTTTATGCGGTTTATGTTGTTGAATACATCGGCATCCTGCATGGCGGGCATGACAATTATAAGGTCGTAGCTCTTCTCTTGCAACTCTTTTTCAGCTTGCTCAAAGGTGTAAGCTTCGGTTACGCGTGGAGGCGAACTCAAGTTCAGCGACATATACTCCAAAAATATATGCTCTTCAATACGACCATCCTCTTCCAGAATAAAAGCATCGTATCGGCTTGCTATAAGCAAAACGTTAAACACGCGTTTTTGCATGAGGTTTGCAAATGACGTGTCTTTCATATAAAAGGCGCTGAGGCTCTGACCTTTATTTTTCTCTTCCTCTGTGTTCATCTATCTAAAACCGTAAAGAAATTCTATTTTAGATTATAGGTAAAATACAGTATAATGCATACCATCCCCTATTTATTGCAAATATACGAATAAGCGAGCAAAATATCAAGTTTACTTGAATATTTTACAGCGAGCGGGAGTATATTCGACGTTTACGTCAAATAACAAAAAATAAGCGAGCAAAATATCAAGTTTACTTGAATATTTTACAGCGAGCGGGAGTATATTCGACGCTTGCGTCAAATATCAGATAATAAGCGAGCAAAATATCAAGTTTACTTGAATATTTTACAGCGAGCGGGAGTATATTCGACCTTTTTCCATGTTATGAGATAATTTCCCAAAAAAAGAGACAGGAGCTGTTTTTATACAGCGCCTGTCTCCTGTAAAAAATATTTATTGGGGATTATCCCTTATTTCACCTCCCAAGTCTCCTCGCTCAATAGAAGGTCGCGAAGAGTTTTGCCTGGTTTTTTGTTTCTCACCTCTTCCATTTGGCGTTTAACCTCTTCGTCATAGCAAAGAGCCTCAGCCGAGCGGATAACACCCACGGCAAGAGGAAGGTCGTGACCGTCCATCATTGCAAGACGTAGGTGAAGGAAGCTGTCTTGTGTAGTGGCATCGTGAACCAAAATATCGTCCAATGTAACGCCGTTCTCACCAATTTTAACCACTTTAAGATTTAGACCGTCAAGAACAAGACCTTTATCCATATCTTTACCGAACAACATCTTCTCGCCATGTTTAAGGTGGATTGTACGTTCAGCTCTGAACTCTTTATCGGCAACATATTTATGTATTTGGTCGTTGAAGATTACGCAGTTTTGCAAAACCTCAACCACCGATGCACCTTTGTGTTTTGCAGCGGCAACCATAACCTCTTTTGAAGTAACAAGGTCAACATCAATTGTACGAGCAAAGAAGTTACCTCTTGCACCAAAAGTAAGCTCTGCGGGGATGAATGGATCTTCAACAGTACCATAAGGTGAAGATTTTGTTACAGCACCCCTGTCGCTTGTTGGAGAGTATTGTCCCTTTGTTAAGCCGTAAATCTTATTATTCAAAAGAAGAATGTTTAGATTTACGTTACGACGTATCTCGTGGATAAAGTGGTTACCTCCAATTGCAAGACAGTCACCGTCGCCCGAAACTTGCCATACGGTCAAGTCGGGGTTAGCAGTCTTTACACCTGTTGCAATAGCTCCCGAACGTCCGTGAATAGTGTGGAAACCATATGTTCCCATATAGTAGGGTAGACGAGATGAACATCCGATACCCGAAATAACTGCAACTTTATGAGGAGGAATACCTACCTCTGCCATTGCTTTTTGTAGAGTGTTTACCACAGCATGGTCTCCACAACCGGGACACCAACGCACATATTGGTCGCTCTTAAAATCTTTTGCTGTATATTCCATAGTTATATCCTCCTATAAACTTTTAAGAAAATCAACAAGTTCGCTAACCATAAATGGTTGACCTTGTACTTTATTAAATTTCTTAACTTGCAATCCCTCTATTTTAGAAACAAGGTGAGTTGCAAATTGACCGTTATTCAACTCGCAAACGACAACATTTTTGTATCGTTTGATAACCTCCTCTGTGTTGGCAGGCAATGGGTTGATGTAGCGGAAGTGTGCAAGAGCAGTTTTCTTGCCCATTGCGTTCATCTCTTCAACAGCCGAAACAAGGTGTCCGTAAGTACCACCCCAGCCAATCACCAAAGTATCTGCGCTCTCGTCGCCTTCAACTTTAAGAGGTTCTACACAGTTTGCAATATATTCGATTTTGTTTTTACGGATATCAACCATTTTTTGGTGGTTAACAGGGTCGGTTGAGATTGCGCTTGTTGTAGCATCTTTCTCCAAACCACCCAAGCGGTGCATAAATCCTTCAGTTCCGGGGATAGCCCAATAGCGAACCAAAGTTTCGGCATCACGTTTGTAAGGTTTCCATCCCTCTTCCAACATCTCGGGTTTAACGAAGTTGGGTTTAATTTCGGGGTAGTCGTTATCCTCGGGTATGCGCCATGCCGACGAACCGTTAGCAATAAACGCATCGGTAAGCAAAATAACAGGAGTCATATGTTCAACTGCAATTTTTGCAGCATTGAAAGCCATGTCAAAGCAATCGGTTGGAGTAGCAGCGGCTACAACAACAGCAGGTGACTCTCCGTTACGTCCGTATAGAGCTTGAAGAAGGTCTGTTTGCTCTGTTTTTGTTGGCAAACCTGTTGAAGGACCACCGCGTTGAACGTCGATTACCACCAAAGGAATTTCTGCCATGACAGCCAAGCCAATAGCCTCGCTCTTTAGAGCCAGACCTGGTCCCGATGTAGAAGTTGCAGCCAAATTGCCTGCAAAAGAGGCACCGATAGCAGTACAAACACCTGCAATCTCATCTTCGGCTTGAACCACTTTAACGCCCAAATCTTTACGTTTTGCAAGTTCGTGTAAAATATCGGTGGCAGGAGTAATGGGGTAGCTACCCAAGAATAGGGGCAATCCCGATTTCTCAGAAGCCATAATCAATCCCAAGGCAGTAGCTCTGTTACCGTTTATGTCTGTGTAGATACCTGGTTTTTGAGCTTTGCTTTCAATACGGTAAGTAGATACCGTAGCGTGTATGTTGTTACCATAGTCGTATCCTGCGGCCATAACCTTAAGGTTGGCCTCAAGAATGGTTGGTTTTTTACCGAATTTGTTGGTAAGAAGTTTTTGTGCTTGGTCGATTGGACGGTCGAACAACCAGCAAATCAAACCGAGAGCAAACATGTTTTTGCATCTCATAATTGATTTGTTGTCCATACCGCTGTCGGCAAGAGCAGCGGCAACCATCGATGAAATGGCAACCGGAACTATTTGAATGGTTGCGGGAGCGCCAATTTCAGCAAATGGGTCGTCGGTTGTGAATGCAGCTTTATCCAAGTCGCTCTTAGCAAAAGAGTCTGTGTCGTAGATAACCACACCGTCGCTTTTCACAAACTTAAAGTTTGTTTTAAGGGCGGCAGGGTTCATGGCTACCAAAACATCGGCTTTATCACCGGGAGTATAAACCCCGTTTCCTATATGAACTTGAAATCCCGAAACACCGCCCAATGTTCCTTGTGGAGCACGAATTTCGGCAGGATAGTCAGGGAATGTTGATATTTCATTACCTATTGCGGCAGAAATATTCGAGAAGATATTACCGGCAAGTTGCATACCATCTCCCGAGTCTCCCGAGAAACGGACAACCACCTTATCCACTGATTTTACTTTTGTTAGTTCTGACATAATATTCAGTTTTTTATTCCATAATGAAATCGCATGAATCGTTAATTATTGCTATGCGAAATGATTCAATATTAAATTTAATCAAAATTGTTTTGTCAAAGTTGCAAAGTAATAAAAAAATAGAATAATAACCAACTCTTATAAGAAAGAATCTGTTAAAAAAGATCATAGTTTTAATGATATTTTGATACTAAAATGGCGGAAAGAACTCTCCGCCATTTTTTATTTGTTTTTAATTGCAATTAGATAATTTCATTTATCCTCTGAAACTATTTCAAGAACTTTTTTTGCTGTTGCAACAGCACCCTCTTCGGTTGACAAAGGGTCGGCATCTATTATAATTGATGCGTTGTTGTAGAAGGGCTCGCGTTTTGGTAAGGAGTTTTCGATAAACTCTTTTATCTCGTCGTCGTTTTTGTCCTTTAACAGTGGGCGAGAGGCTTTATATATCTTTAAACGGTCGAATAGCTCTTTTCGGCTGCAATTTAGATATACAACATTTCCGTTCTCTTTCATATACTCCATATTGTCAAAGAAACAGGGAGTTCCACCACCTGTAGCAATAACTCCACCAATCGTTTCGGTAACCTCTTTTAATGCCGCGCGCTCCATATTCCGAAACTCATCCTCTCCTTTTTGGGCAAAAATTTCGTTTATTGTTTTCCCCTCACTCTCCTCAATATATTGGTCAAGGTCGGTAAAAGTTACGTTGGCAATCTCTTTCAGCAGAGTTCCGAGCGTGGTTTTCCCCGAACACATGTAACCTATCAGGTATATTGTCATTAGTTGTTAGTTTTTAGTTGTTAGTTAGTTTTAGAGAACAACTATTGTTCAAGTTTATCTACCTTTTTCCAACTCTCAAGACGATATTTCTCAGCATATTTTCTTTCCCAGAAAAGCCAGATAAAGAATACGAATACACTCATTGCCATTCCCGAATAGTCGTGTGCCGCCGTAAACACCTCTTTGTTTTCTGCCATGGTTGAGATGTTCACCAATGCCAGCCTGAAACAGTTTATAATGTAAAAGAGTATCAGAGCCGAAGGAATATACCAAAGTTTTGGTTTTGTAGGACCTGGAATAAGGAGCATAAGCAACAAAATAATCATCATCTCCCTGTTGCCTGCGCATGTGGGGAATATTCTCACACCCCCTAAATATTTACCTTCGTCGCTACGAATTACAACAGACTCATTGTTTCTGTCAATATTTTGCATAAAGACATATTTGTTGAAAAACTCAACTCCGTCGGCGGTGCGAAGAGATATCCATTGGTTATATTCCGAGAAATCAACAAACTCCATTATTGGTTCGGGGTCATAAACTCCGTCCCAACCGGTGTATATGGCAAAGTTGTCACTTCCGCCCCACCACATGATACGAACCAACCCGAATATCGCAAAGAACAGAATAAGTCCTACAAAGCCATTGGTTCTTGCTCTGCCTAAACTCTTCCAAAATTTTTCGGGAGCATGTTTTTTAATAAATAGGAGAAGTCTTTGATATGGTTTAAACTCTTTCATAAGGATTGTTTGTCATGTTTGTTTTTATATCTTCAATTGAACACCCCAATATTGGATGAATAATATTGGGTGCAATTTCGCTCAAGGGAAATATAACAAATTCCCTTAGATGCATTTTAGGATGAGGAAGAGTCAAATCGCTCTCATCCGAGATTATATTGTCAATCATCAGAATGTCAATGTCTATAACTCTGTCCTCATAACCTGTGGCGTTGTTACTTCGGGTTCTTCCTAAATCATCCTCAATCTTGTGGACTCGTTCCGACACCTCTCGGGGCGATAGCTTGGTATCAACCTCTATTGCCATGTTTATAAACTTATTGGTAGAGATAAAACCCCAAGGCTCGGTTTCGTATTTACTTGAAACTTTTGTAACTGTGCCAATGCGTTTACCTATCTCCTCTATTGAGAGAGCCAATACACCCTCTCTATTGCCCATGTTTGAGCCTAACGACAGATAAACTACACTCATATTTTAAGAATCTATACTGCTTCTAAATTTGTTGATTTTTAGTCAATAATCAACATTGCGTCTCCGTAAGCACCAAATCGGTACTCCTCTTTAACAGCCTCTTTGTATGCCTCCATTGTTTGCTCGTAACCTCCAAACGATGCAGTCATCATAAGCATTGTAGAAAGAGGTAGGTGGAAGTTGGTCAACATGGCATTTGCGATTGAGAAATCGTAAGGAGGGAAGATGAATTTATTTGTCCATCCCTCAAACTCGTTGATATGAGTTCCTGTGCAAACTGCTGTTTCAATGGCACGCATGGTTGAAGTACCAACAACACAAACTTTATGCTCAGCATCTTTCACGGCATTGACGGTTTTTGCAAACTCGTCAGTGATGATCATTGACTCAGAGTCCATTTTGTGTTTGGTCAAATCCTCAACATCAATATCTTTGAAGCTTCCCAATCCAATGTGAAGAGTTAAAAATGCTGTATCTATACCGCGAATTTCCAATCTTTTCATCATCTCGCGGCTGAAGTGTAGTCCTGCTGCAGGAGCAACTACTGCACCCTCGTTTTTGGCAAATATGGTTTGGTATCTATCAACATCTTCCGGTTCGGGTTTACGTTTGATGTAATCGGGTAGTGGAGTTTCTCCAAGAGCAAGAAGCGAGCTTTTGAACTCCTCATGCTCTCCGTCGTACAAGAAGCGCAAAGTTCTTCCGCGAGAAGTAGTGTTGTCGATAACCTCAGCAACAACCGAGTCATCCTCTCCAAAATACAACTTGTTACCAATTCTTATTTTACGAGCAGGGTCAACCAAAACATCCCAAAGACGGTTAGTTCTGTTTAGCTCACGAAGAAGGAATACCTCAATTTGAGCGCCTGTTTTCTCCTTGTTTCCATAAAGACGAGCTGGGAATACTTGAGTGTCATTGAAAACAAACAAATCACCCTCGTCAAAGAATTTAATAATATCTTTAAAAACAAGATGCTCAATCTCTCCGGTTTTACGGTGAAGCACCAACATGCGAGCTTCGTCACGATGCTCGGTAGGGTATTGAGCTATTAACTCTTCCGGTAATTTGAATTTGAATTTTGAAAGTTTCATGTCTATATCGTTTAATAATTATTTCTTAATGTTGTTGTCCTTTGGAGCTATTCCTTTTGAAACAATATCGGCTATCTGTTCAACCGAGAAGCAATCTTCCAATTTCACCTTTCCAACACGGGTTCTTATCAATTCTGTAAGGTGTCCTCCGCTATCCAAAGCCATGCCAATATCTCTTGCGAGAGAGCGTATATATGTACCTTTTCCGCAAGCCACTCTTATTCTTATGGCAGTTTGAGAGAACTCCAAAAGCTCAATTTCGTCAATCCTTATGAGCTTAGCTTTAAGTTCAACCTCATCACCCTTTCGCGCAAGTTTGTATGCTCTCTCTCCATCAATTTTAACAGCCGAGAATATTGGGGGAACTTGCTCAATATCTCCAACAAACGATGCCAATACCTCTTCAACTCTCTCTCGAGTGATATGCTCGGTTGGGAATGTTTGATCAACCTCCGTCTCCAAGTCAAAAGATGGGGTGGTTGCACCCAAGGCAATAGTTGTAATATACTCTTTGTCCTCGCCTTGCAAACTTTCGATAAGTTTGGTGGCTTTGCCTGTGCAAATAGTCATCACTCCTGTGGCAAGAGGGTCGAGAGTGCCGGCATGTCCCACTTTGAATTTCTTAATTCCGTAATGTTGGTGTATATGTCCTCTTAGTTTCTTTACAAGCTTGAACGAAGTCCAATGAAGAGGTTTGTTAAAATGAAGAACCTCCCCGCCTATAAAGTCAAAATCTCTATCAATCTCTTGTGCCACTTTATGGGTATATTAAATAAATGAATAAATCAAAGTAAATGCTCCTGCTGCAAGACAGTAGTATGCAAAGTATATAAGTTTACCTTTTCTTACAATGGAAATCATCCATTTGCAAGCAATGCAACCCGATATGAATGCTGCCAAAAAGCCTACTATAAGGGCAGTGGCATTTATGCCACCAAAAGCAGCGGCAACGCCCTCTTTCACCATGTCAATGCTCTCTAAAAGAGCCTCGCCTAAAATTGGAGGGATAACCATTAGGAATGAGAATTGAGCCATGTTCTCCTTTTTGTTTCCTAATAAAAGACCTGTTGCAATAGTTGTGCCTGAGCGAGATAACCCCGGCAGAACGGCAGCGGCTTGCCCCAAACCAATGATAAATGCATCTTTCAATGAGATTTTATCTTTTTGGCGAGGTTTTGCGTAGTACGAAAATGCCAAAAGAGCAGCGGTTGCCAACAAGCAGCATCCAACAATAGTCAAGCCCTCAAAAGCCGCTTCAACCATATCTTTAAAGAATATACCTACAATACCAACAGGAATCATTGATATTATAATGGCAAGGGTATATTGTTGTTGAGTGTTGAGTTTTAATCCACAACATTTAGTAGTCTCGCAGGTTGAATTGCAAGGGCATTGAAACAACCCCTTAAAAATCCATATAATCTCTTTGTATAATATAACTATTGTGCTCAATACGGTTGCAACGTGAAGCAAAACCGTAAAGGGAAGAATCTCTTCAGGGTCTGTGATTCCAACAAAATTTGACGCAATAGTCAAGTGTCCGCTACTGCTTATAGGCAGATACTCTGTAAATCCTTGTAGTAGTCCTAAAATTAAAGCCTCTAACCATTCCATTATTTAACCTCCTTTTTTCCTTTATACATGATTGCAAATACAATAGCCACAAAACCAATAAAAGAGATTGTGGGACCAAAAACTATACGTCTCCAACTGAAAATATCAGGGTCGTAGCTGTCGGGGGTAGAACTTCCGCCCGCCATAAGGGCGAATCCTATGATAACAAGACCAAATGCAATGGCAATAAGAATGTAGTTTATCTTTCCCAAAGCAAATGTGTTTACATCGTTATTTTCACTGTTTTTATTTATCATATTGTTTTAAATTTGTTTTTACATATAATAAAGGTCGTCCCTATCCATAGAGATATATCGGTTAATGGCAAAGAATGCAGATATGGATGTAAGAATCACACCTAAAATCAGAACCATACCAAAAATTTGAATAAGGGTGAAGAAATTTATCAAAATCGCAAGATTTTCAAACTCGCTAACCAAGTAGTATGCACAACCCGAAAGGAGAGCAATTGCAATTATGGCGGCAACAATTCCCTCAACAACATTACGAACAATAAATGGACGTCTGATAAAGCCGGGGGTAGCTCCCACAAGCTTCATTGTGTGAATAAGAAAACGTCTTGAATAAGCCATTAATCGAATGGTATTGCTAATGAGGGCAAATGAGATAATCATTAGAATTACCGATATTGATAACAATACTATCTCTGCCTTGCGAAGGTTGTCGTTAATAACCTGTATAACATCTTTTTGACAAATAACCTCCGAAACAACCTCTCTGTGTTCTTTTATTTTAGCCTCAATCCAGGCAAGAGAATCGGTCGAAGCATATTCTGCCAAAAGTTTAATCTCTATTGACGATTGCAGAGGGTTAAAGCCCAATAGGTCTTTTGGACTCTCTCCGAGTTCAAGCTCCAACTCTTTAAGAGCATCCTCTTTTGATATAAACTGAACGGCTTTAACATATGGCGCTTTATCCAACTCTTTCTTTACCGATTCAATACCGCGTTTCGAAGCAGAATCTTTTATGACTATGGTAAAGCCCATGTTCTCTTTGATATGTTTTGTAAGTTGAGTTCCTAATATCGATAGTGATACAACAATTCCCAATAAAAACAGCACGAGAGAGATACTGATAATTGATGTTACTCTGGCGTTTAAGAACGAGATATGTTGCTTGTTGTTTTCTTGTCCCATTTTTGACTGTTATAGTAATATATTATGCAATAGGGCATACTTACCCAAATCTTTTGCAAAAATAGAAAATAATTGCGTTTTTTCTTCAAAATAATTGAATAAAGTTTGTCGATTTTTTAATAAAAAAGGCGAAAAGTGTCAACTTTCCGCCTTTATAAAAAATTGTCATCTACGATTAGTTGTTGCAAGCAACCTTTATAACCTCGTTGTTTACTTTCAAAATTATCACTCCTTTGGTATTTGAAGGAAGGGTAATTTGGGTTGAAGTTGCGCCGTTTGCGTTAGTTGAAGTTATAACTCTTCCCATTGCGTCATAAACTACCACTGAATCTATGCCCTCTGCATTTTCAATTCTCAATATTTCGTTTGAGATAAATGCTTTAGCTTTTGACTCATTTGTGACACTCTCCTCAACTCCCTGTATGACAGATTCGGGATCTACTCCCTCTCCAAAGGTGAATGGTTGAACTTCAGTGCCTGTAGAAACTATACCACTCGTTAAAATTTTATACATAGTGGCCTTTGCTGAGCCTTTATCAGCTTTCATAAAACCATCTGCATCAACAGAGCAATCATCTTTAAAATCCCAATATCCAAGTAGTGATGAATCTCTTATCAAAGGTGAGGTCATAATCTTAATAATCTGTGCTTGCGATAAAGCTTTTTTATATAATTGAACCTCATCAATATATGCATTTAATGGAGAACGTAACGATGATATACCTCCTATCATAATAATGTTTTGTTGTGTCCATGAGTATGTTTCATACGTTCCTTTTACCTCATATACAGGAGTTCCATTCAAATATAGCGTAAGCATTCTTTTTTCATCATAATCAAATACAAAAGAGAAGTTAAGCCACTCTTCTTTTATAAAATCGAATGAAGATAACTCTTCTGCATCAAATCCCGATGAACCAGATGACCTAACAGCCATATTAAGAATATTTTTAGAATCATTGGGTTCTACAAATGCCCACATCCAACCATAATCACTCATGACATAAGGATCCTTCGGGTTGCGAATACTCACAAACAGAGTGCCATACTCTGAATGGTCAAACTCTTTTACTTTTACCCAGAACGAAAGAGTAAAGGGTGATTGATTAGTAAAATTAAGTTGCTCAACAGGTATTCCAAAAGCATACTCTCCAAGGTCTATTCCTTGTGGTTGTTCGTTATTTGCTCTTATTATTGATATAGATAATAGCAGTGAAAATATTACCAAAAGTATTTTTTTTGACGAGTAAATATTTTTCATATATACCTCCCCTTTAAAAAATTAAGAATATTGTAATTTACTTTGCGAAAGTAACATTTTACAATGAAGAAGCAAGAGAATCTTTACCCCCCCTTTTTTTAACTATTATTAACGGAAGTTCGATATAGGGAATTTTTAGACAACCTCAAAAATGGAATATCAGTTGTTGGATACAACCTTTATAACCTCATTGTTTACTTTTACTATATGCAAACCTTTAGTGCCTGGGGGTAATGTAATTTGAGTAGAAGTTGCGCCATTGGCATTAGTTGAAGTTATAACTTTACCCATCATGTCGTAAATCGAAATATTTGTTATCTCTTCCGAATTTTCGATATATAAAACTCCGTTCGAAACATATGCTTTAATATTTTCAACATCGTTTATACTTTCCTCAATACCTGCTACTTCGGGGGCTAAATCAATCTTGTCAAACTTATCGTTCTCGAAGCGGAACAAAACGTCATTTGACATCAATATCCACACGGCATTTTCGTCGCAAAGGATTGCTCGTGTATCGTGGTATCCGTAGCTGTTCCACCATTTAAAATGCGAACCATCGTATCGTAACAAGTAGTGTGACGATGTAAACCATACATTGCCCTCGCTGTCTATGTCGCTTGCAAAAAAGTGGGCAGCGGGGATATTACTGTCCGTATCGTTCCAATATGTTGTTTTTATCCCTGTGGCTGTGTCGTAATAGATCAATCCTCTCTCTATGGTGTACCAAATATTGTCATGTTCATCGATTGTTAATGAGGGTAATACAGTGTTCCCTTCGGCAATGATGCTTTCGCAGTAGCTTTTATCTCTTTTGTGGCATAGCAGAGAATTGAACTCTCCAAACATCGAAATCCATAAATTGCCTTTGTTGTCAAACTCCATATCCATGATATAGGCTTTTTGAGTGCTTGAGTAGTTGTCGGGAGTTGTGTATCCTTTTCGAGTACCTTCAATCATGGGGGATATATAGTATCCGCCTGCCGATACCCATGTCGAATCGTTTGCATCAAAGGCAAAAGCCAATCTCAAAAGGTCCTCCTTGTAGTAATCGAAATGGGCCTCGCTCTTTTCTCCATCAAAAAAATATACTCCCTCTCCATCAACCGAATACCATATTCTGCCGCTTTTGTCTGCCTTAATGCACTTGACAATGGAGTTTTCGTCAATTCCAAGAAGTTCATTCGCATTGTATGCCATCTTCTCTGTTTTGTCGTATCTTATAACTCCTTTGCTTGTTGCCACCCATATGTTTTTTCCGTCGTCAGCCAAACGATTGAAGTAATTACTCTCGTTTAATGTTTCGCCTTTTGAGGTGATGCAACACATCATCAATATTATAAATGTCAATAACTTTACTTTCATATCTTATTCTTCAAAAGTTAATGTTTTGCAAACATAGATAAAAAATGCAATGCATGCAAAAAAATAGGATTCATCTATGGCTAAAATTCGTGAATTTTATGGCTTTGTCCACCCATAATGGGTATAAATTCAATATTTTTAAGTAATTAGAGTAGGTAAAATTCCCAAAAAATAACTAACTTTGTTGCCAATAAACAACAGTTCGGTTTGAGTTGCTGTTTTTTAAAGAGAATAATGTATAACGTGGAGAGATTTGACTGCTTGCAACCACCCGAAAAAATGCTAAAAAAGGATATTGCTGCAAGACCGAGAATTTCCCTATAAAAAATAAACAAACAAATGGGTTATCTATTTACATCAGAATCGGTATCAGAGGGACATCCCGATAAAGTTGCAGATCAAATATCGGATGCGCTTCTCGATGAGTTTTTGGCTCAAGATAAAAATTCAAAAGTTGCTTGTGAGACATTGGTTACAACAGGACAAGTTGTAATTGCGGGAGAGGTTAAATCGAATGCTTATATCGATTTGATGGATGTTGCACGTCGTGTTATCAATCGCATTGGTTATACTAAAAGTGAGTATAACTTCGATGGCGATTCATGCGGAGTATTCTCTGCCATTCACGAACAAAGTGCAGATATAAATCGTGGAGTTGAGCGAAGCAGCGAAATGGAACAAGGAGCAGGAGACCAAGGAATGATGTTCGGTTATGCTTCGTCAGAAACCGACAACTATATGCCTTTGTCTTTGGAGTTATCGCACAAATTGTTGATTGAGTTGGCTGCGATACGTCGAGAGGGCAAGGAGATGAAATATCTTCGCCCCGATGCAAAGAGCCAGGTGACAATTGAGTATGACGACAACAATTCTCCTTTAAGAATTGATGCTATCGTGGTATCTACTCAGCACGACGATTTTGTAAAACCCGGACAAACAATTACTCAAGAGCAAGCAGATACAGAGATGTTGGCTCAAATTCGTAAAGATGTTGCTGAGATTTTGATTCCTCGCGTAGTGGCTTCTTTGCCTGAAAGAATTAAGATTTTGTTCAAAGACGATTACAAACTTTATGTAAATCCTACAGGAAAATTCGTAATTGGAGGCCCTCATGGAGATACAGGTTTGACAGGACGTAAAATAATTGTTGACACATACGGAGGTAAAGGTGCGCACGGAGGTGGTGCATTCTCAGGTAAAGACCCCTCGAAAGTTGACCGTTCGGCAGCATATGCGGCACGTCATATTGCAAAAAACCTTGTTGCCGCCGGCGTGGCAGATGAGGCCTTGATACAGTTGTCGTATGCAATTGGTGTTGCGGAACCTATCAGTGTCTATGTAAATACATACGGAACTGCTAAAAACGGATTGAAAGATTCTGAAATTGCAGAAAAGGTTAATGAGATTTTTGACCTTCGCCCATACGCTATTGAGGAGCGTTTGAAATTGCGTAATCCAATTTATGAGGAGACTGCGGCGTACGGACACATGGGAAGAGAACCCAAAACAGTTATTAAAAAATTCTCTTCTCGCTATACTCCCGAAATTGTAAAAGAGGTGGAACTTTTCACTTGGGAGAAACTCGATTACGTAGAGAAAATCAAACAAGCATTTGATATAAAATAAAAGCAGTGACGCGATGTATCGCGTCGGTAAGATAAAAGTTTTATCTTTATTAATAACTTTGCTAAAGCAAAAAGAAGGATATGGATTGGAGTTTTATAACATCACAACTTCCCCTAACCAACTCGGCACTTATATTTTTTATAGTGTTGACCATTATCCTTTTTGCTCCAATAATATTGGACCGATTGCATATTCCCCATATAATAGGATTAATCTTTTCGGGAATGTTAATCGGTCCTTATGGTTTCAATATACTCGAATACGATGCAAGTTTTGAGATATTCGGGAATGTGGGACTGCTCTACCTGATGTTCCTTGTGGGTTTGGAGATGAGTATCTCCGATTTTAAAAAGAACAAGAAACGGGGTATAAGTTTTGGACTTATAACCTTTATTATTCCTCTGTTGGCAGGGTTGGCAGTTTCTCACTATGCGTTGAAACTGAATTGGGTGGCATCTGCATTGCTCTCTACAATATATGCGTCGCATACACTTATATCGTTTCCGATAGTATCGCGATACGGTGTGGTAAAATCGCGTTCGGTCTCAATCGCTATTGCAGGAACTGTTATTGCTGTGGTTGTTGCATTGACAACAATGGCAGTGGCGATTGGTATTGCCGAAGGTGGTGTGGGCACTCTGTATTGGATAAAATTTGCAATTGGAGTTATCCTATATGGAGCGGTTATAATATACACCTATCCTCGTATCACACGTTGGTTCTTTAAGAAATATAACGATAATGTTTCGCAGTTCATCTTTATATTATCGTTGGTTTTTGCCGCAGCCTATTTTGCCGAAGTGGTGGGCTTGGTTGGTATTATAGGTGCATTCTTTGCAGGTATTATATTGACTCGTTATATACCTGCAGTGTCTCCTCTTATGAACCGATTGGAGTTTGTGGGAAATGCCTTGTTTATCCCATACTTCCTTATAGGAGTTGGAATGATGATAAATTTACGAGGTTTCACGTCGTGGTATAGCATATATGTTGCCTTGATTATGACGGCTGTGGCAATAGCCTCAAAATGGTTGTCGGCATATGTCATGCAGAAATCGTTCCGATTGACATCTTCTGAGGGGCGTATGCTCTTTGGATTGAGTACTGCAAAGGCTGCGGCAACATTGGCGGTTGTGCTTATAGGTTATGAAATGGGACTTTTTGACAGTACCATTCTTAATGGAGCCATTCTTATGATATTGATATCTTGTACTGTCAGCGCTCTGTTTACCGAAAGAGCCGCAAAAGAGATAGCACTATCCTCTATGAATGACGAGGAGCCTCAAAAAACAGAGAAGTTGCCACAGAAGATATTGGTGTCGGTTTCAAACCCTATGACTGCCGAGTTGTTGGTAAACATGGCCATGGTCATGAAAAACCCCAAAGTAAAGAATCCTCTCTATTTCTTGAATGTTGTAAATGAGGCACGTCATGATAATCCCGCTTCGGCAAAAATCTCAAGCAATCTGTTGACTCATGCATCAAAAATAGCTGCTGCGGCAGATATTCAGGTTGAGACAATAACCCGTTTTTCGATGAATGTGGCAAGTGGAATTATACATACAATGAAGGAGAAGGGTATTTCGGAACTTCTTATAGGTATTCATCACAAAGCAAATATCGCAGACTCTTTCTTTGGCTCGACAGCCGATGCCATATTAAGAGGAACTAACAAAACCATATTTATTGCAAAGAGCATTATTCCTGCCAATACCCTGACTCGAATAATTGTCTATATTCCCGAGAAGGCGGAGTATGAGACAGGTTTTGGAACTTGGGTAAGCAGAGTGGCTAATATGGCGGCGCAATTAGGTTGCAAGACGATTTTTTACGGACATCGCGATACTTTGGGTCAGATAAAAGGCCGACTTATTCGTGAAAAACGAAACATACGTGCCGAGTATCACATAATGGATAAATGGAACGATATATTGATGCTTACAGGCGTGGTTTTGGAGGACGACCTCTTTATAATTGTATCTGCGCGTCAGGCATCGGTCTCTTATACCGCCAACCTGGATAAATTGCCATCATTCCTTTCTAAATACTTTGCCAATAATAACCTCGTGATATTATATCCCGAGCAGTTTGGAGAGGTGGGTGATGTCACATATTTCAGCGATCCCCTTTCAATAACCGTGCATCAAAATCACGCATACATAAATCGCATAAAGAAATATCTGACATCTCTTTTTAAATCATCTCGAGCAGGTGAATTATAATAATATCGAACACATGCGTGAACATATAAAATACATTTTTATACTGCTTACTTTATCCTCTGTCTTGCCTTTGATGGCGCAAACAGGTTTTGGAGGGACTCCGCCAAGTTGGAATTTGCAAAAAACAAAATTGAAGTCGGTGGATGAGTTAAAAACTCATGCCATATCAAATCCCTTTACCGTAGAGCAACTTCTTAAAGATGAGGAGGAGAGTAATGATATGCCCGAGAGGGTGGGAATAAATCTTGCAACAAAACTATCTCTTGCCGAGGACGGAGAGTGGTGTCAGTTGCCGTCAGGCGAAAAGATATGCCGTTTGAAGATAGAGTCTTCGGGAGCTTTGGCAATATCTCTTTATTACTCCAAGTTTGAGATACCACAAGGAGCAAAACTATATATCTACAACTCCGACCATTCACATTTATTGGGAGCATATACCTTTGATACAAACCCCGAAGGAGGAGCTTTTGCAACAGAGTTTGTAGCGGGAGATAACCTTATTTTGGAGTATGTCCCTGCCTCTCCGACAGAGACTCCTCAAATTGAGGTGGAAAAGATATGTTACGGTTATAAAAACTTAAAAGTGGCGTCCGATTCAAAGTTGAGTTGTATGGTGGATGTCGTATGTAGCGAGGGAGAGGATTGGAAAGATGAGAAGGATGGCGTGGTGAAGATGGTAACCACAATAGGAAACTACTCATATATGTGTACCTCTACGTTTTTGAACAACACCGCTGAGGATTTCACTCCATATATTTATACAGCATTTCACTGTTTAGAGGGTGATGGTCATACGGCATCTGCCATTGACCTAAAAAAGACAATCTTCTATTTTAACTACGAGGCAACAGAGTGCGGTGGAGATAATGTCAAAGAGGGTTCAACCCTTGTGGGTTGTAAATTCCTTGAGGGAAAGAGTTTGAGTAGCGACGAGGGGTTGGATCAGGCTCTTTTGTTGCTATCTTCCGAAATTCCCAAATCAATCGTACCCTATTTTAATGGTTGGGATAGAGGAACAAATCCTTCGCAAGAGGGAGTCTCTATTCATCACCCTAAGGGTGCGGTAAAGAAAATATCAACATACATCTCACCTGCGGTAAGCGATACTTGGCCCTCGATGTCATCAGGAGGAGTGAATGCTCATTGGGTTGTTAGATTTACCCGTACAGCAAACGGATTTTCTGTTACAGAGGGAGGTTCGTCGGGGTCTCCGCTATTTAATCAGGGGAAATTGGTAGTCGGGTCTTTGACGGGAGGAAATTCCTCTTGTTCAAACACTTTAGGGACAAATTATTATGGAAAGTTTCAACGATTTTGGGCTTATGTATCAAAGTATCTCGACCCTGTAAATAGTGGAGCATATACACTGCAAGGCAAGCGAAAGGGTGAGGTTATCGATTCTCCCAAAGGTTTAAATGCAAAGCTGACGGATAATGCCACCAAAGTTGAGTTGTCGTGGTTGCCTGTGAGTAACGCACCAACAAACTATGTGGTATATCGTAACGGTATGATAGTAGGGCATCCTGTCTCAAACATTTTTACGGATGAGAATATATACACGGGAAAACATACATATCAGGTCTCGGCATATTATGCCGACGTAAAACAGGAGACCGAAAAAAGCAATCAAAGCATAGTGGTGAAGTCTCCTACGGTAACTCCCGAAATAGGGGAAGTCACAAGAGTTTCGGAAAACAGCATTGCTTTGAATTGGACTCTTCCCCAAAGTGAACAGACTATATTTTGGGGTACGGGAGAGGCCAATTATAGATTGACGGCAACCACTTCGTTTCCTATCTATTTCGGACAGATGTGGAGCGATTCTGATTTGTCGGGATTAACAGGCTATGTGATAAAAAGAGTTGAAACAACTTGCTTGGCAAATGTAAATTACACTCTCTATATCAGACAGGGAACGAATATATACACTCAATCAATCCCAACTTATTCGGTTGACAAAAAGGTATCGATAACCCTTGATAAGGAATTTGTGGTAAGCGACAACGCGCCTCTGTATTGCACGTTAAGGGTAAATAGCGGTAGTGGCTACTTAGTGGCGACGGATAGAGATAAAATAGTTGAGGGTAAGGGGAATATAGTCTCTACAGATGGGTACGAATGGCATGGCTTGGACACAAAGGGGAATATTGCCCTTAAGGCCATACTCTCTCCCCCTTCTGAAGGATATAAGGGAGTTGAGCCGGTCAGCGAATTTGGCGATATGACACTCTATTCTTCCGTGCCTGTTGCATTTGAACGCCCCGTGAGATACAGACTCTATCGCGATGAGGAGTTGTTGACAACTTTGTCGGGAATGACAAGCAAACATACCGATCGAAACCTTGCCAAAGGAACAACATACGAATATCGCTTGGAGGCAGAGTATAAGGATGGAGAGATTTGTTCGAGTATGCCGCACTCATTCCATTTGAGCGAAAAGAGTTTCTCTTCGCAGATAGAGGATGTCGTGGTTAACGGAATAAAACTTGATGAAGAGAGAGGAGGAAAATTTATCTATTCGGCTACCTGCTCAAACGATATTGCCGAGGTTGTTGTTACAGCTAATAATAACGGAGTGATTGTAATCAATGGGGTAGAGGGTGGTGAATATGTTGAGGATATATCGCTTGGAGGTAAGTATATATTGCCCATTACGGTAATTTCGGAGAGCGGAGAGAGCCGAAATGAGTATGAATTGGCCCTGTATAAGCTCCCTTCGGAGATATTGGTAAAGCGTTGGGATGATGTGCTTGCCGTAAATAACAATCCCGATTATAACGGGGCAATGAATTTTGTCGAATACACTTGGTATCTCAATGGCGAGGAGTTGGATGGTAACGAGCCTTACATAACAATTCCGAATGGAGTTGGTGTCAACGACCTTGTTTCTGTAAAGGTTGTTACAGATGAGGGGGTAGAGTTGAGAAGCTGTGATATGAGTTTCGATGTTATCGATAGCGGCATATTGCTATATCCGAACATTGTTGAGCGAGGTGAGAAGATAACGTTAAACATAACAGTACCGCAATCAACAACAGTGTATGCAACACTCTCTAATCTGTCGGGTCAGGTTCAACCGTTAAACCTAACCTTGGGCGAAAACATAATAACAGCTCCGCAGGTGTCGGGTACATACATAGTCAATGTAGTTCTTTCAAACGGAACTGCAAAGAGCCTGAAATTTATTGTCAGATAATATGAAAAGGTTATTTCTGTATATCGTTTTTCTTATGCTCCCCGCTTTTGCGAGTGTGGCTCAAAACATCCGCAACAACATTACGTTGGAACTGACAGGTGGAGCATCTGCCTTTGCCTACGAAACCAATTTGGGTGATTGTAGAGCCATGGCAGGAACCTCTGCTGCAATAAAATATCAATATAACATCGATTGGAATTGGAGTGTCGGAATAGGAGGAGAGTTAAAATTGTACCAATCTTCTCTAAGGTTTGACAACTTCTCAGATTCATATCAAACCGAGGCGAATTCGTTGATGTCGGGCAATGCCGATCTAATGACATTCTCCTATGTCTATAAAAATTTTGAGGAGCGTCAAAGAGCCCTATATATAAACGTCCCCATATATGCTCAATATAGGTTTGACAGTGGCTTTTATATAAGGGTAGGAGCCAAGTTTGGAGTTCCTGTGAAGGCAGGAAGCGAAATATATTTTGAGGAGCTTACAACAAAGGGATATTTCCCCCTTGAAAATGTAACATACACCAATTTGCCACAACATGGATTTGGCTCATACTACAATACAGAAGTTGACAGGAGCTACAAAATGAAATTTAACACATCGCTGTGTGCTGAATTGGGTTGGACATGGGAATGGAACGAACAGTATCTGCTCTATCTTGGTCTCCATGGTGAGTATGGATTCGGACCGCTCTATAAACGTTCCGAATTGACTCCACAATTGCAATATAGAGGAGGAGAATTCTATTATACTCCGATGTGGAGCGCAAATGTGCAGAATGGCAACGAGAGAATGGCTGTGACGAGCGATAAGATAAGAACATTTGCAATAGGTCTGTTGGTTCGCTATTCATTTGGTTTTTAATATGTAAACTCTTTTTTTAATGTAAAATTACGCATACTTAAAAAGTGGAGGATGCTAATATTGATATATGAGGGAGAAGGTGTCGGTTTTTGTTAAAAAACGGTACCTTTTTTCTTGCTATTTTGCAATAAAATAACTATCTTTGTATTTGTGTGTATTGTCTCTTGAAGTAAGAAGTGGCACATTGGTATTAAGCATGGCTTTAGGCTATGTATTCAGAGTAAAAAACTAAAAAAATATATAAAATGTCAGAGGAAAAATTTGATAACAGCGAAAGCTATTCGGCGAGCAGTATTCAGGTGCTTGAAGGATTGGAGGCTGTGCGTAAGCGCCCTGCAATGTATATCGGAGATATAAGCATAAAGGGATTGCACCACCTTGTTTATGAGGTAGTGGACAACTCAATTGATGAGGCTCTTGCCGGATATGCAAACAACATATATGTAACAATTAACGAGGACAACTCTATTACAGTAGAGGATGACGGACGTGGTATCCCTGTTGATATGCACGAGAAAGAGGGTAAATCTGCTCTTGAGGTTGTATTGACAGTGTTGCATGCCGGAGGTAAGTTTAATAAAGACTCTTATAAAGTGTCAGGAGGTTTGCATGGTGTGGGTGTATCGTGTGTGAACGCGCTATCATCATACTTGCGTGCAGAGGTTCATCGTAACGGAAAAATCCATGTTCAAGAGTACTCTAAAGGACATCCGCAAACAGAGGTGAAAGTCGTTGGAGATACCGATAGAACAGGTACTATTGTGACATTCTTGCCCGATGACACAATCTTTACTGAAACAGTATATCAATTTCAAACATTGTCAGGTCGTTTAAGAGACTTGGCATTCCTTAATGCAGGAATACATTTGACATTGACCGACAAACGCGTTAAAGATGCAGAGGGAAATCCTGCTCCTCACAGCGAGCATTATTACTCTGCTGAGGGATTGAAAGAGTTTGTTAAATATGTTGACAGTTCAAAAGAGCATCTTTTCGAAGATATAATCCACATCAGCACAGAACGTCAAGGAGTGCCTGTAGAGGTAGCTATGACATATAACACTTCTTATAACGAAAATCTTTTCTCTTATGTGAATAACATCAACACAATAGAGGGAGGAACACACGTTGCAGGATTCCGTCGTGCATTGACTCGTACACTTAAGAAATATGCCGAAGATTCAAAAATGTTGGATAAGGTAAAAGTGGAAATCAGTGCCGAGGACTTCCGTGAGGGATTGACAGCGGTTATCTCTGTTAAAGTAATGGAGCCTCAATTTGAGGGACAAACAAAAACAAAACTCGGAAACAGTGAGGTTTCGGGAGCTGTTGAGGTTGCTGTGGCAGAGGCATTGGGTAACTTCTTGGAGGAGAACCCAAAACAAGCAAAAATGATTGTGGATAAAGTTGTTCTTGCAGCAACAGCACGTAATGCAGCACGTCACGCAAGAGAGATGGTACAACGCAAATCTCCACTTTCGGGAGGAGGATTGCCCGGTAAATTGGCTGACTGTTCAAAACGCGATCCTGAACTTTGCGAGATATTCCTTGTCGAGGGAGACTCTGCGGGTGGTACTGCCAAGAGCGGACGCGACAGAAACTTCCAGGCAATTTTGCCTTTGCGCGGTAAAATTTTGAACGTTGAGAAGGCTATGCACCACAAAGTATTGGAGAGCCAAGAGATTCGTAACATATACACAGCGCTTGGAGTAACAATTGGAACAGAGGATGACTCAAAAGAGGCAAACATCAGTAAGTTGCGTTATCACAAGATTATAATCATGACCGATGCCGACGTTGACGGTAGCCACATTGCAACATTGATTATGACATTCTTCTTCCGTCATATGCGTCCTTTGATTGAGAATGGATACTTGTACATTGCAACACCACCTCTATACTTGTGTAAAGCAAAAGCTGGAAAAGCTCAAGAGTATTGCTGGAACGAGTATCAACGTGAGCAATTCTCAATGAAACATAACGGAGATATTACCACTCAACGCTACAAAGGTCTTGGAGAGATGGATGCGACTCAACTTTGGGAGACAACAATGGACCCCGAAAACCGTACACTTCGCCAAGTAACAATTGAGAACGCGGCTGAGGCTGATAGAATCTTCTCGATGTTGATGGGAGAGGATGTTCCGCCTCGCAAAGAGTTTATCGAGCAAAACGCAACATACGCAAATATCGACGCATAATACAAACGATATATAACACGAAAAGGGGAGTCACAGTGATCTGACTCCCCTTTATGTTTACGTCGGTTTAAGATTACTTTATAAACTCAAATTTATCTACATCAAACAGTCCGCTTGCAGTTAATTTGAGTGCAGGTATTACGGGCAATGACATAAATGCCAAAGTCATGAGGGGAGATGTCAGCGGACATCCCAATTCCTTAATCTTATTGTGTAGGACAAGATACTCTTCCGAAACATCATCAATAGAATTGTTTGACATCAGCCCTCCCACAGGTAGAGGTAGGGTATATATCTCTGTTCCGTCCCAAACAGCCATTCCTCCCTTCATCTCAACAATAGCATCCACGACCTTTGCAATAGACTCATTGTCATATCCTGCAACTGTTATATTGTGGCTGTCGTGACCTACGGTCGAGCCAAAAGCTCCATGTCTTAAATTCAGTCCCTCTATAAGAGCAGAGGCGGGTTTTGCCCCCTTATGATATCTGTTATAGCAGATAATCTTATTTAATCTCTCAGTAACATCATTTATGGTCAGGTGTCTTGTGTATAGCGAGTCCTGTACAATGCCTATAATGTGATTAAGGTCAGGCTCGGGTATATCAGAAACCTCTATATTTTCTGCTTCAAAATTATTTACGCTCTCATCAATGGGGGTGTATTCAAGGTGAGATACCTCTTCCCCTTTAATATATGAAGCCTCAACCTCAAAATCCGAGAGGTTGTTTACTATTATAAAGTCTGCATCATCTCCCTCTCTCAATAATCCGAGCGGCAGATTGTAGTGTTCAACTGCGTTGAGTGTTGCGGCTCTTAATACATTATATATATTGCATCCCTCTTTTACCGCCTCTTTAGCCATTCTGTTGATGTATCCATTTTTCAGGTCGTAGGCTTTGTAGTCGTCGGTACAAAACGAAACAGATTTGGGGTATTTGTCTATAAGGGGAATAAGTGTATTGAGTGATTTTGCCGAGCTTCCTTCGCGTATCTGTATCATCATTCCTTCGGCAATTTTAGCTTCAGCCTCTTTCCACGTTGTAACTTCGTGGTCGGTGGAAATACCCATTCTGACGTAGTGTTTCAGTGCCTCGCCTAATAATCCGGGGGCATGCCCGTCAATTGGTTTGCCAATGTTTCTTGCAGCCTCCAATTTAGCAATGACCTCGTGGTTTTTATACAGAACGCCGGGAACATTCATCATTTCGCTCAAACCAATGTATTTGTCGCTTTTGATTAGTTCGCTTGTGGTTGCAGCATCAATCACTCCTCCTGCAATTTCAAAATCAACAGCAGGTACGCACGAAGGCAGAGTGTAGAAAATCTTCATTGGACTCTTTTCTGCACATCTGCACATAAAATCCAATCCCTCTATACCACAAACGTTGGCAATTTCATGAGGGTCGCTTACCGAAGCCAATGTGCCATGTTTTAATGCGTTACGTCCAAACTCAATGGGGTTGAGCATAGAACTTTCAATATGGCAATGAGAGTCAACAAAGCCGGGCATAATGTATTTTTCGTTGCCATTTAGTTCGCTCTCATTTATCCTTTTTATCGATGCGATTTTATCCTCTGCTATTACTATCTCGGCAGGGAATATCTCCCCTTTAACAATGTCAACAAGTTTCCCTTTAATAGAAAATTCCATATTCTTTTTGAATTGAAAAGGGGTTGTCGATAGTACATAAAGACAACCCCTTTTGTATTAATTATCCTATTATCGTATAGGGTGATACTCAACAAATGCCTCAATGGCCTCGTACGAAGCCAAGCCTAATTTAGAGTATAGTTCGGCAGTTGCTTTGTTTCTGTCCTCGGCGCGTTGCCAGAACAAACGCTCGTCGTTTCCAAGGAATGGAGCATTCTCCATTTGAGATTGGTGTTTAAGAATTGAGTTGCGTTTTTGGCGAAGCTCCTCAGGGCTGATAGGCACTGCCATTTCAATATAGTCAATATCCCATTCTGCCCAAGCACCGCGGTACATCCATACTTTACAGTTTTTCATCCACTCTTCGTCTTTAACCTCGTCAATAGCGGCTAAAACTGCGTCCAAACAAACTCGGTGAGTTCCGTGTGGGTCTGCAAGGTCTCCTGCCACAAACATTTGATCGGGTTTTACGTCAAGAAGAAGTTTTTTGACAATATCAACATCGGCTCTGCCTAATGTTCCTTTTTTGATTGTTCCTGTTTCGTAGAAAGGAAGTGCAAGGAAGTGAACATTTTCAGGTTTAACGCCAACGTAAGAGCATGCTGTGCGAGCCTCTGCTCTACGAATCATTCCCTTCATGTAGCGAGCCTCAGGAATATCCATGTCTCCATCTTTTTTGGAGGCAACAGAAGCTGTGATGGCATCAAGACGCTCTTTGATTCCGGGAGTTGCAAACTCAAACTCTTCTGCAATGCTGTTCATAAGCAAAACGTAACGCATCATATCCTCATCGCCAACAGCAATATTACCCGATGTCTCGTATGCAACGTGAACGTCATGTTTTTGGTTTACCAAACGTTGAAGAGTTCCTCCCATGGAGATAACATCATCATCGGGGTGAGGGCTGAATACGATAACCTTTTTGGGATATGGTTTGGCACGCTCGGGACGATATGTGTCGTCAGTGTCGGGTTTGCCTCCTGGCCATCCTGTAATGGTGTGTTGCAAATCGTTGAAGATTTTTATGTTAACTTCGTATGCCGATTTGTATAGAGCAAGCAATTCGCTCAATCCGTGGTCGTTATAATCTTTGTTTGTAAGTTTTAGAATAGGCTTGTTTGTTTCGTTGCACAACCAAACAATAGCTCTGCGGATAAGTTGGTCGGTCCATTCGCATGATGAAACCAACCAAGGTTTGCTTATGCGAGTAAGTTTCTCTGCTGCGGCAAGGTCAACAACAAAACGTGCGCGTTTTACAGTTTGCAAGAAACTTGCAGGAACAGCATCCGAAACGGCTCCTTCAACAGCATTCTTAAGGCTCGATGCAACCTCTTCGCCCCATGCCACAACAAAGGTCTCTTTCGCATTCAATAGGGTAGATACTCCCATTGTTATTGCACTTGTAATACGTTTGTCGTTAGTTTGGAACACTCTTGATACAAGATTTTGAGATTCGTTGCTCAATAACATCAAACGAGTGGTAGAGCTCAATTGAGAACCTGGCTCATTGAAAGATAGTGCGCCTGTTTGTCCAAGTTCAAGAAGAGTAATATCCAATCCTCCGAATTTGGCAATGGTCTCTTCGTATTGCTTGCAATATTCAAACACATTCTCGCCTGTTTTGGGAGTAAACACATTTTCGGGATTGATATCAACTTTGTCGATAAAGTTCTCTTTTAGTACGCTTAATGTACTTTTCTCTCCTTCATCTGCAGAATAGAAGTCGCTGACATTGAAAATTACGGTATTTGCAAAACTAAATCCGTTGGCTTTGTGCATCTCAACCAATTCGTTGTAAACCGAGTGGGTTCCCAATCCCCAACCCAAAGCCATAACGCATTTGCGATTCTCATCATTGCATTTTTCGATAATGGCGGCAATTTTTTTTGCCACGTGAGCAGCACCGCCGTCAGCACTCTCAAACACCTCTGTAAAAACTTTCTCAAATCGAGATAAAGCAGTAAGTTCTATGACATTATCCGGAGCATAATATCTTTTTGGAACTCTGTCTAATTTAATTTGAGAGCTCAAATTAGTTTTCATAATTCTTTCAATATTTAGTTAGAAAATTTTTTCGAAAAAAAATATCATATGCAATTAGCAAAGTTATACGTTAAAAAAAGGAATTCAAAACTTTTTCATGTAAAATTTGATGTATAATTGTAAAAAATACAAAACTTGAAAATTTGAGTCAAAATTCATAAAATAGTATCATAAATATCCCTCTCTTTATAATTTTAATTTATACCTTTGTACTTTAAGCGGTGTGGTGTGTTTTTATGTGTGAAAATATCTCCACATATTACGCATATATTACCAATATCGATTTGCGATAAACTATTTAAAAACAACCATAAAAAATTAAACGATTATGAGACTTATTATTCAACCCGATTACGAGAACGTATCACGTTGGGCTGCAAACTATGTAGCATCTCGCATCAATGCATTTAATCCCACAGCGGAGAAACCATTTATTTTAGGATTGCCAACAGGTTCATCACCTCTTGGAATGTACAAAGCTCTTATTGAGTTGAACAAAAAAGGTGTTGTGTCGTTCAAAAACGTAATCACATTCAATATGGATGAGTATATTGGTCTTCCTAAAGAGCATCCACAAAGTTACCACTCGTTCATGTGGAACAACTTCTTTAATCACATCGACATCAATCCTGAGAATGTAAATATTCTTAATGGAAATGCAGAGGATCCTGAAGCAGAGTGCAAAGCTTACGAGGAGAAAATTGCAAAATTGGGTGGTATTGATTTGTTCTTGGGCGGTATCGGACCTGACGGACACATCGCATTCAACGAGCCAGGTTCATCTTTGACATCACGCACAAGAATCAAAACTCTTACAACAGATACAATCATCGCAAACTCACGTTTCTTTGAGAACGATGTAAACAAAGTTCCCAAAACAGCGTTGACTGTAGGAGTAGGTACAATCATGTCAGCAAAAAGCGTATTGATTATTGTAAACGGACACAACAAAGCTCGCGCTCTTAAACATGGAGTAGAGGGTAGTGTATCTCAAATGTGGACAATCAGCGCATTGCAACAACACGAGAAGAGCATTATCGTTTGTGACGAAGATGCAACTGCTGAATTGACAGTTGGTACATACAAATATTTCAAAGATATTGAAAAAGAGAACTTAAATCCCGATTCATTGCTATAATAGTAAGGCAATAGGCAAAGGATTTATTTGATTCTGATTGATGAGGAAAAAGATTTTAATTACCGGAGCCGGAGGATTTATAGGCAGTTATTTGGTTGAAGAGGCCCTCAAAAGAGGATTTGAGGTTTATGCAGGTGTGCGCTCTTCAACTAATCTTGAATATTTGCAAGACGAAAGAATTAACTTTATAACACTCGATTTTGCAAATAGAGAGAAACTTGCAGAGGAGATAACCGAGTTTGTCAAAACGAACGGGAAGTGGGACTACATTGTTCACAACATGGGTGTGACAAAGGCTTTGAACCATTTTATGTTTGACAAGATAAACTATGCATATTTGCGAATATTCGTAGATGCTCTTATCTCAACAGGTAACGTTCCCGAGAAGTTTGTATATATGAGTAGTTTGAGTGCATGGCGTTCAGACACAAAAGAACTTTATGATATAAACGACAAGGAACATCCATATCCGTCGTCGGCATACGGAAGAAGCAAATTCAGAGGTGAACTCTATTTGCGTTCTCTTAAAGGTTTCCCTTTTGTGGCATTGCGCCCCACAGGGGTGTATGGTCCAAGAGAGAAGGACTATTTCGAGATGGTAAAACTCATCAAGAGAGGATTGGACATAACAGTGGGATTTGAACCTCAATATCTTACATTTATATATGTGAAAGATTTGGTAAAAGCAGTATTCCTCGCCCTCGCGAAAGGACGAGATGGCGAGGGATACTTCCTTACCGATGGAGTAGAGTATTATACACAAAAAGAATTTGGACAGTTGGTGGCAAAAGCCCTTGGTAAGAAGATGTTATTGCCAATAACAGTGCCACTTGGTTTGTGTGAATTTGTGTGTAATATATCTGAAAAATTTGCGAGGAGCAAAAAAATACCTGTATTGAACAGGGATAAATATCAAATATTAAAACAGCGAAATTGGACCTGCGACACGTCAAAAGCCAAAAATGATCTTGGATTCGTTGCAGATTATGACCTTGAAAAGGGCGTAAACGAGTGTATAGCGTGGTATAAAGAGAATGGTTGGCTAAAGTAATCATATAACGGTTACGCAAGGTTGCCGCATAAAATATGCGATATGGTTTACAAATATGATTTTTTGGTGATAGGTTCCGGAATAGCCGGAATGAGTTTTGCCTTAAAAGTAGCAGAAAAAGGCAGGGTAGGAATAATATGTAAAACAGGGATTTCGGAGGCAAATACCTTTTATGCACAGGGAGGAATAGCATCGGTAACCAAACCCACCGATAACTTTGAAAAACACATTGAAGATACGCTTATTTGCGGCGGAGGACTGTGTAACAGAGATGCCGTTGAGAAAGTTGTGCGAGAAGCTCCCGCTCAAATTGAGGAGTTGGTAAATTGGGGTGTAAATTTTGACCGTGACGAAAAGGGTCGTTTTGACCTTCACCGTGAGGGAGGACACTCAGAATTTCGTATTTTACACCATAGAGACAATACGGGACAGGAGATACAAGACAGTTTGATAAGAGCTATAAAACGTCATCCAAAAATAGAGCTGTTCGAGAATAATTTTGCTGTAGAACTCATTACTCAACACCATCTTGGAGTTGAGGTGACACGTCAAACTCCCGACATAACATGTTATGGAGTGTATGTGTTGAATCAAGAGACAAACAGGGTAGATACTTTCCTCTCAAAAACCACAATCATTGCAACAGGAGGAGTGGGTAATGTATATAAAACCACAACAAATCCAACGGTAGCCACAGGTGACGGAATAGCAATGGTATATCGAGCAAAAGGAGAGGTTAGCGACATGGAGTTCATCCAATTTCATCCAACAGCCCTATACAATCCGGGAGAGCGACCAAGCTTCTTGATAACCGAGGCAATGCGTGGTTATGGAGGAGTGTTGCGAACAAAAGATGGCAAGGAGTTTATGCAGAAGTATGATGAGCGTAAATCTCTTGCACCTCGCGACATTGTGGCTCGTGCCATAGACAATGAAATGAAAACTCGAGGAGATGAGTGCGTATATCTCGATGTAACCCATAAGGATGCAGAGGAGACAAAATCTCACTTCCCAAATATATACAGCAAGTGCCTATCGTTAGGTATAGATATAACCAAGGATTACATACCTGTAGCTCCTGCCGCACACTATCTGTGTGGAGGAATAAAGGTTGATTTGAACGCATGTTCTTCAATAAAGAATCTATATGCATTCGGAGAGTGTGCCTGCACAGGATTGCACGGAGGTAACCGCTTGGCATCCAATTCATTGATTGAAGCAGTTGTTTATGCCGATGCAGCAGCAAAACATGCTGTGGAGGCAATAAAAAATATAGAACTCAGAGAGGATGTTCCTGCTTGGAACGACGAAGGCACAACCCAGCCCGAGGAGATGGTTTTGATAACACAAAGTCTGCGAGAGGTTGAGCAGTTGATGTCGGCATATGTAGGAATCGTGCGTTCTGATTTGCGTCTTCAACGAGCATTGGATAGGTTGAATATTCTCTATAAGGAGACCGAGAATCTCTTCCAGCGTTCGGTTGTTACAAGTCAGATATGCGAATTGCGTAATAAAATAAATGTTGGCTATCTGATTATAAAACAAGCCATGGCTCGCAAGGAGAGCGTGGGATTGCACTACACAATAGATTATCCTCCTAAAAACTAAAATAACAGTATAATCCAACTAAAATAACGTTTCGGCTTACTCTATTACTCTGAGTAAGCCGAAATTGTTTATATAGAGATATTTTAATAAAATAATTAAGTGGGTTTTCATTAAAAATTTGTATCTTCGCAGATAAGCTAAATTATACTCGAATATGGCAGAAGATATAGAACTTAAGAAGCAAGAGGTAAATTACGATGGTGAAGATATAAAAACTCTCGATTGGAAGGAGCATATACGTCTTCGCCCCGGTATGTATATCGGAAAATTAGGAGATGGTTCACATGCCGATGATGGAATATATGTGCTCCTAAAAGAGGTAATGGACAATGCCATAGATGAGTATATGATGGGCTTTGGCTCTCAAGTGGAGGTGAACATTACCGAAAACAGTGTGGAGGTTCGCGACTATGGTCGAGGAGTACCTCTTGATAAGGTTAAGGATGTTTCATCAAAGATGAACACAGGAGCAAAATACGACTCTAAAGCCTTCAAAAAATCAGTTGGATTGAATGGTGTGGGTATCAAGGCAGTGAATGCTCTGTCGACAAACTTCAGAATAGTTGCATTCCGCGATGGACAATGCAAAGAGGTTGTTTATGAAAAAGGTTCTGTGGTTCTTGATGCTCCTATTGCCGAGACAACCGAGAAGAACGGAACATTGGTTCAGTTTACACCCGATAATGACGCAAAGATATTTGCGAACTACTCATTTAACGAGGAGTATGTTGAGAACCTTCTAAAGAATTACTCATACTTGAATAGTGGACTATCTATATTCTTCAACGGGCGTAAGTTCTATTCAAGAGGAGGATTGTTGGATCTTTTGAACGATAAGATGACAGCCGACCCTCTATATCCCATAATCCACTTGAAGGGAGATGATATTGAGGTTGTTTTAACGCACTGCGACCAATACGGAGAGGAATACTACTCATTCGTAAACGGACAACATACAACACAGGGAGGAACACACCTTTCGGCATTTCGTGAGGCTGCGACACGCACAATAAAGGAGTTCTTCAATAAAAATTTTGAGTTCTCAGACATCCGAAACGGAATGGTTGCGGCAGTAAGCATAAAGGTTGAGGAACCCGTATTTGAATCGCAAACAAAAACCAAGTTGGGTTCAAAAGATATGGGACCTGATGGCCCTACCATAGGAAAGTTCCTAAACGACTTTTTAAAGAAAGAGTTGGATAACTATCTGCACCGTCAACCCGAAACAGCAGAGCTTATGTTGAAGAAGGTCCAGGAGTCGGAGAAGGAGCGTAAAGCCATAGCAGGAGTAACCAAACTTGCGCGTGAGCGTTCAAAAAAGGCAAATCTACATAATAAAAAATTGAGAGATTGTCGCATCCACTTAAGCGATGCCAAAGGCGAAGACAGAGATAAATCAACCCTCTTTATTACCGAGGGAGACTCAGCTTCGGGATCAATCACAAAGAGTCGCAATGCGGAGACACAAGCTGTCTTCAGTTTGCGAGGTAAACCTCTAAACTCATACGGACTGACCCGAAAAGTGGTATATGAAAATGAGGAGTTCAATCTATTGCAAGCTGCACTTGATATTGAGGAGGGACTTGAAGGGTTGCGTTACAATCGAATAGTGATAGCAACCGATGCCGACGTTGACGGAATGCACATCAGAATGTTGTTATTGACCTTCTTCTTGCAATTCTTCCCCGAACTTGTAAAGAAAGGACATGTATATATATTGCAAACCCCGTTGTTCCGCGTGCGAAACAAAAAAGAGACATACTATTGTTATACCGAGGAGGAGCGATTGGCGGCAATAGAGAAGGTTGGAGCGCATCCCGAGATAACCCGATTCAAAGGACTTGGAGAGATTTCGGCTTCGGAATTTGCCAACTTCATAGGACCCGACATGAGACTCGACCCTGTTTCGTTGAACAAACAAGATTCTGTATCAGGAATGTTGGAGTTCTATATGGGTAAAAACACAATGGAGCGTCAAAACTTTATTATAGATAATTTGGTGACCGATGAAGAACTCTCATAAAACACTACTATTCCCGGGCAGTTTCGACCCCTTTACCATAGGACACAAATGGGTTGTTGACAAAGCACTTGCTATTGCAGATAGAGTTGTAGTTGCAATAGGGGTGAATGAGAACAAAAAGAGAACATTTGCCATTGAGGAGGTTGAGGCTGCGATAAAAAGAGTATATGCCGAGAATCCTCAAGTGGAAGTTGTCACATATTCAGGTCTGACCATTGACATCGCAAAAGAGGTTGGAGCTTATGCAATAGTGAGAGGAGTGCGTTCGACAATAGATTTTGAATATGAGAAGAACATTGCCGATATAAACAGAGAACTATCCGGAGTTGAGACAATACTCATGTTTACACACCCAACCCTTTCACATATAAGTTCATCGATGGTTCGAGAATTAAACCATTTCGGACACGATGTATCTAAATATATACCATAAGAAAAAAAGATGAAAAAGATACTATTCCCCATATTAATGCTATTTATAGCACAAGGTTTGTATGCACAATTGAATCAAACCGAAGGTTCAAAAAAACTATCGTTGGTAAACTATGCGATAAATCACCTCTATGTTGATACTGTTACCGAGTCTCGAATAGTTGAGGCAGGAATACGAGCAATGTTGGAGGAGTTAGATCCTCATTCGGCATATCTTACAGCCGAAGAGGTACAAGAGAGCAACGAGGAGTTGAACGGAAACTTCGACGGAGTTGGCATACAATTCATGATGCAAAAAGATACCTGTTATGTTATACAAACAATAGCAGGAGGTCCATGTGAAAAGGTAGGAATGTTGGCAGGAGACAGAATAATATTCATAAACGATACTGTGGTTGCAGGAGTAAAGATGACTGCAAACGACATAAAGAAACGTTTGCGTGGATTACGAGGGACAACGGTTGACGTATTGGTAAAACGTAACGGACAACAGGGGTTGTTGCAATTTCGTATAACACGCGATCAAATACCTGTTCATAGTGTTGATGCCGCGTATATGGTTGCCAAAAACACAGGATATGTAAAGTTGAGCAGGTTTGCGGCTACGACCTTCGATGAATTTGTTGAGGCAATAGTACCGATGATACGATTAAACCGCATGAAGAATCTTATAATAGACCTTCAAGGAAACGGAGGAGGATACCTTTCGGCTGCAGTTGGGTTGTGCAATATGTTGTTGGACGAAGGTAATCTTATAGTATATACCCAAGGGCGTACATCGCCTCGTCAAGAAGAACATAGTGGCGAAAAAGGAGTATTTCGTGATGGTAAACTTGTAGTTCTTGTTGATGAGTATTCGGCTTCTGCTTCGGAGATTTTATCAGGTGCTGTACAAGATTGGGATAGAGGAGTGATTGTAGGACGTCGCACCTTTGGAAAAGGATTGGTGCAACGACCATTGCAAATGCCCGATGGCTCAATGTTGCGTTTAACGGTTGCACACTATTACACACCAACAGGTCGTTCAATACAACGTCCATACAGTAAGGGTAATAACAATGCATACCGCAACGACATTGTAGAGCGATATAAACGCGGAGAGATGATAAGCGCTGATAGCATTCACTTTATGGATTCATTAAAATATACCACTCTGAAAAATCACAGAACAGTATTTGGCGGAGGAGGAATAATGCCCGACTGTTTTATTCCGCTTGACACAACAAATTTTTCGACATATCACAGAAACGTCGTGGCTAAAGGTATAATGCCACAATTGGCAGCGGAGTATTCAGAGAAGAACAGAAATGAGATACTATCTCAATACCGACGCGAGCAAAACTTTGTGGATGAGTATCAAGTGAGTGATTCGCTGATGTTGCAACTTGTTAATTTGGCGACTCAAGAGGGGGTAGAGTTCAAAGCCGACGAGTATGAGCTCTCAAAAGAGTTGATGAGTTTGCAGATGAAGGCTCTTATAGCTCGAGATTTATACGAACAATCGTCGTACTACAAAGTGATTAACACAGGCGCAAACGAAGCCCTTAAACGAGCATTGGAGATAATAGCCAATGATGAGGAGTACAATGCTCTGTTGGGGAACAAGTCTAAAAAGTAGGATTGTATCTCTAAAGAGACAACTACAATTATCTTATCTCAAAAGTAGTTATAACAGGATAGTGGTCTGAAACCTTGATGCTTTTATCAATTTTTGTATTCAAGGGATTTAGACCATTGCCATATAGAATATGGTCTATTCTGAATAGAAATTTATCTGCGTGGTAAGTAATGTCGGGGCCAAAGCAGTTCTCTACATATGCATCTTTTAAATTACCCCTTATCTTATCATATACATATGATTGTTGAGTGTCGTTAAAGTCACCGCACACAATAATGTAATCGTCAATATCTTTAATGTAGTTTGCAATGACGTCTGCCTGTTTTGCCCGTCTTTTAGATGCGTTTGCAAGTTTCCAAACAATCTGACGTTTAACATCCCCCATAAGAGAATCCGATTCAGACAAGTGGGTGGTAACGTAGTTGAACAGACCTCTGTCGTCCGAAGAGAATCTGTTTGATTCTAAGTGGTTAACAACAACCTTTATGATTCTCCCTTTAACGTCTATGCTGTACATTATTGAGCCGTTTGTCTTCTTGGGGTATATAATCGGAGTGGCTTCAACAATCGGGTATTTCGACATGCAAGCCAATCCCGATTCGTAGTAGCTGTTGTTACTCAAGAAAATCTTTTTGTAAGGATATTGCTCTTTAAGAGTTCGTTCGATATCTCTCTCTTTAATAGAGTTTTTAGATTTTCCGATAGCATATTCCTGTAGGCAGACAATATCGGCATCCACCTCCTTGATATACTCTATGATAGGATTTGGGTTATCCTTTGTGTGCTGATGCATTTTATTAAGGCTGCATGTGTTGTACGACATGACAGTTACCTTTTCGCCTCCATTGTATTCGCTATTCTTAAAGTTTATTGGACAGTAGCGATATGTTGCACTCCATGTGAGGGCAATAGCCACGATGGATATAAACGCAATTTTACTCTTTTGAACAGCCCAGAAAATAAGAATGGCAATATTCAACCATACCAATACATGGAATGCCAAAGAGAGATATACAGCATAGTGAATAACGTTAGGCGATATATGGTTGCTGTATGCCGACAGAATTAACATAACCCCTATAAAAGAGGTTATGATAATACCCAAGTAGCTATATATAAGTTTTAAGAATTTCAATTTGTAACGCTAATTAAAAGTATGGACCACCACCTATACCCTTTTTCCTCCAATAGAGGATAAGTATAAGTCCAAACAACATACCTCCGAGGTGGGCAAAGTGAGCCACATTGTCTCCTGCGGCACCTGCAACACCAAAGAATAGTTCCACAATACCATAGAAAGCAACAAAATATTTTGCTTTAATGGGGATAGGGAGAAACATTAAGAACATCTCGGCATTCGGGAATAACATACCAAATGCGAGCAAAATACCAAAAACAGCACCCGAAGCACCAACGGTATTAAGGAGTGAAGCATAGTATTCGATAGGAATATTTACGATTGCACCGTTAATAGTCTCTGCTGCAATGTTTGTTTCTCCTGCCATTGACAAAAACCATACAAACTCCTGAATAAGACCTGCTCCAATACCTGTGGTAAGGTAGTAGAACAAGAATCTTTTAGCACCCCATACCATCTCCAACGTGCGACCGAAGATAAAGACCGAGAACATGTTAAAGAACACGTGCCCAATAGAATTAGGGTCGTGCATAAACATATATGTGAAGAGTTGGGCTGCATTAAAACCGTCAGAGGTTATATAGTGAAGTCCCAAATAATCGGTTAAATCTATGTCGAATCTATTTCGTAGAACAAAAGTTGCCAACCAAAACAAAAGATTGATGATAATCAAGTTCTTTGTTACTGGAGGAATCGAAGAAAAGAAAGAATTTCCTTTGAACATATTATATATAAATTATAAATTGAAATTATAAATCAAGTCGCAAAAGTAACTAATTTTTTGCTTATAACGCAAAAGCAGATATTATCATAGTAAAAAAAAAGAAAAAATTTTTAAAAAAACATCACTTAAAACATTGCTAATTAATTTTATATATCTATATTTGCAATTGTTAAAGGAGAAATAATACTCCAAAATATAAATAATTATTTTTAAAAAGTAAAGCTTTATGAACAAATCAGAATTAATCAACGCTATTGCTGAGAAAGCAGGCTTGTCAAAAGCAGATGCTAAAAAAGCATTAGAGGCATTTACTGGTGCTGTAGAAGAGGCATTGGTTGCAGGTGACAAAGTTGCTTTGGTAGGTTTCGGAACTTTCTCAATCAACGAAAAAGGAGAGAGAACAGGTATCAATCCTAAAACTAAAGAGGCTATCACAATCGCTGCTAAAAAAGTAGTTAAATTCAAAGCCGGTGCTGAACTTGCTGAGAAAGTAAAATAATCAAGCATTAGCATTAATCAAACAAAGAGGTTGCTCCTGGAGTAACCTCTTTTTGTATGGGCTTAATTTATTTATCAATACTTTTATTCAACCCTTAGACAAGAGAGGGGGACCCGTTTTCTTTTTGGGTCCCCCTCTCTTGTTTTTTTGTCATTAAGTCTCTTTGTTGCTACTGATAGCTAACAACTGATAGCTAACAACTAACAACTCTTATTTTGTAGCGCTCTCCAAGCGTTTCATCATGGCAAACATGAATAGAGCTGAAATCAAGCAAAGCGCAATAAATACGCTCCATACCAACCACAATGGAAGACCACCCCAAAGGAAACCTCCAACAGCAACAAGCATGTTACCCAAAGCAGTTGAAACAAACCAACCACCCATCATCATTCCTTTAAGTTTTGGAGGAGCAACTTTCGATACGAAAGAGATTCCCATTGGAGAAAGCAACAATTCAGCGAAAGTCAACACAAGGTAAGTTGAAATCAACCAGTTTGAAGATACCAATGTAGGCTCTCCGCCTGCTGCAACAGTAGCCGCTTGAGCATCGGGAGTAGGCAATCCCAAAGAACCTATGGCAATAACTGCGAATCCTGCAGCCGCAACCAACATACCGTAAGCAATCTTACGAGGAGCAGAAGGCTCTTTTTTCTTTCTTGCAAGAGAACCAAAAATAGCCAATGAAACAGGAGTTAGAGCAACTACATAGAATGGGTTGAATTGTTGGAAAATAGGAGCGCTTACTGCAATAGAAGCGTTCTCTGCTCCAATATATCTATATCCTAAAAATAGAGCAACTGCTGCGAATACACCTCCTGAAATAGCTTTAGCCTTTTTGGTAGAGCTTTGGAAGAAAGAGAATGTGGCATAAACAGCAACGATGATAGCAACCAAGTTCCAAACATCAAACAACATGCTTTGAGGACCTTCAGCGCTTTTAACGTTAAACTCGCTTGCAAAGTAAGTAAGAGCCAAACCATTTTGGTGGAAAGCCATCCAGAAGAAGATTACAACGGCAAATACCAAGCAAAGAGCGATAACTCTGGCTTTAGTCTCTTGAGGAGTAAGGTTATCCTCAACTTTTGCGTCACCAGCTTTACGAACACCACCTTCAACATGGCGGAAAGTAGGACGGAAGATGTAATAGATGGCAATAGATGCAACAAGCGAAGCACAAGCCACAGCAAAAGAGAAGTGGTAAGCATCGTTTGAAGAGTATCCAAGAGTTGTCATGGCCCACTCTTTAATCTCAACGGCAGCAGTAGGAGCAAACAACGCACCAATGTTGATGGCCATGTAGAAGATTGAGAATGCAGCATCGCGTTTGTCGGCATATTTAGGATCGTCATAAAGGTTACCCACCATAACTTGAAGGTTTCCTTTGAACAAACCTGTACCAAGGCTGATAAAAATCAAGGCACCCAACATCACCACCATGGCAAGAGTATCACCGCCAAGAGGGAAAGAAAGAAGAAGGTACCCTAAGAACATAACCATAATACCAATGGTTACCATTTTACCGAAACCGAATTTATCGGCCATAATACCACCGATAAGTGGCATAAAATAGACTAAACCTAAGAAGGTACTGTAAATAGCACCTGCAACACCAGCGTCCAAACCAAAGTTCTCGCGCAGGAACAATGCAAACACAGCCAACATGGTGTAGTAACCAAAGCGTTCACCTGTGTTCGCAAGGGCAAGGGCAAAAAGCCCTTTGGGTTGATTGTTGAACATAGTTAATTGATTTTTAAGTTAATAAATATTTAGTTATTATTTTTTGTTTCAAAAGCCAATGCATAAAGCTTCATCTGTTTTACCATCGAAGCCAAACCATTTGAGCGAGTGGGCGAAAGA
The DNA here is from genome assembly GCA_045613905.1 of Candidatus Caccoplasma sp. Classification (GTDB taxonomy): domain Bacteria; phylum Bacteroidota; class Bacteroidia; order Bacteroidales; family G3-4614; genus Caccoplasma_A. The sequence goes on along the minus strand of JAZLBW010000045.1, from coordinate 10,954 downwards.
TTCTCTTTCAAACCAATCTTCTCAATAAAGTATAGGTCGCTCTCCAAAATTTCTTTTGGTGAGTGTCCCGACAAAGTGTTTATAAGCATAGCCACAATGCCCTTTACAATAAGAGCATCGCTATCACCTTTAAAAATAATGTTGCCATCAACAAAGTCAGCTTGCAACCACACTCTGCTTTGGCACCCCTCAATCAAGTTACTGTCGTTTTTATACTCCTCATCAAGAGGCTCAAGAGACGAAGCCATATCCATAATCAATGAATACTTATCCATCCAGTCTTCAAATCCTGAGAACTCCTCGATAATCTCCTCTTGTATTTCGTTAATAGTTTTCATCTTCAAAAAAGTCTATTCGTTATAAATAACCTCCAAGACAGTCTGTCCAACGGCTTTCATGTTGTTTTTGTCGATATTGCTCATATCGTCGTTGACAGTGTGCCAATATGGCGGAAAGCCTGTGGCGGTATTTGGGTGGTATGCAATAATATCCACGCAGGGGATACCGTACATGTTAATATAATAGTGGTCGTCAATAACGCTTCCGCCATTGCTTTTGAGGAAGATATTACCATAACCTAAACTCTCAGCCTTGTCCCAAACCTTTTTTACAATATGGGGAGCAAAGTGTTTCGAAACTTGCTCAATGGGGAACGAGCTACCTTTTCCGCTAACCATGTCGAGCAAAATACCATACTCGGCTCTGTATCCCTTTATGTGAGGGTTCATTGCCCAGAATTGCGAGCCCAAAGCCCAATCGTGTTCCAGCTTCTCCTCGCCTGAGTAAAAGTATGGAGTGCCGTAATCCTCTGCGTCAAAGAAAATTATGTCAATACCTATATTGGTGTTTTGTAATCCTATTTGTCGAGCAATTTCCAACAAAACAGCAACCGATGCAGCTCCATCGTCAGCACCTGCAACAGGCTTCTTGTGGTTAGCCTTATCAGGGTCGTTGTCGGCATAAGGTCTGCTATCCCAATGAGCAAACAACATTATACGACGTTGTTTTTCAGGTGCAAAGCTACCAATAATATTGGTAATATTCAAATAGCTGCCATCATAAGCCATAACCTTGCCATGTTGCATAGTGGTATCAGCTCCAAAATCATGAAGCTTCTCTGCCAAAAACGCAGCACACTCTTTATGTGCTTTTGTGCCGGGAATTCTATATCCAAAATCCAACTGACTTTTGGTATAGGCATAAGCACTGTCGGCAACAAACTGTGGAGCCGAAACAGTAGGTTTTTGCTCCTTGGCTTCAACGGTTTTTTGTTTGCAACAACAAATCCCCAAACAGAGAATAACAAACAGAATATATATTTTGTTCATACAAAAACTCAAAAAAATTAAAAATCTGCAATTTTTTTCACCTCGTCCAAAACTCGGAGGAAGTTTTCTCCCCAAATCTTCTTAAGATCCCCATCTCCATAACCTCTGCGAATAAGTTCGCAAGTGAGGTTGATAATCTCGTTTGCTCCATTGCAACCAGGAACACCACCGCCACCGTCAAAGTCAGTGCCGATACCCACATAATCCACGCCCACAAGATTTACAACGTGGTCAATATGGTCGGCAATGGTCTTAACCGATGCAATACCATCGTTGTTCAAGAAGTGGTCGTATATACAAATCTGCATCACGCCACCCTTTTTTGCAAGAGCCACAATCTGCTCATCTGTTAAATTGCGGCGATGATTACAAATTGCTCTGCACGACGAGTGCGAAGCTATAATAGGGGACTTGCTCAACTCCAAAGCATCATAAAAAGATTTATCTCCTGCGTGAGATAAATCCACCATGATACCCAAGCGGTTTAACTCTTTAACAACCTCTTTGCCAAAGTTGCTTAAACCATTATGCTCGGCATTGCCTTTAGCCGAGTCACAAATATCATTGTCTCCATTATGGCAAAGGGTTAGGTATATAATGCCTTTCTCCTTATAGTACTCAAGTAAAGATATATCCTTGCCTATGCCATAACCATTCTCAATACCAACAAAAATAGCCTTTTTGCCACATCTCTTGGCATTCAAAAGCTCCTCGCGGTTACGCACCTGAACGGCGTTGTCTGTAGTCTCAATCTGAGCGATAAGAGTGTCGATAATTCCTTTGCACTTAGCAATAGCCTTGTTTAGACCCTCTTCAGAACGCTCCTCCTGCTTGATGTATGCCACCATGCAAGAAGCATCCAAACCACCATCCACCATTTTAGGAATATTGGTTTGAACCCTGTCGTCGTTATCGGCAATATTTACCCCTTCACCAAAAAACATGGGAGTATCGCAGTGCGAATCTAACGACAACTCAGCCTTATGAAACCTTTTGGCTCTCTTGTAAATAGCGGCTTCGTTAACCAGCCATTCAAAAATGGCAAGATGCTCTTTGTTCATCTCGGCAGCCATAGGCTCAGGATGCCACTGTACACCCAAAGCAGGATAGAAAGGCTTTTCAATACCCTCATTCACACCATCAGCAGTGCGTGCGTTCTCCACAAAACCGGGGGCAACTTCACAAACAGCCTGATGGTGAAAAGAGTTTGTCATAACCTTTTCGCTATCTAAAATATTGAATAGCAGAGAACTCTTCTCAATTTCCACCTCATGGGTGGCAACGTTTCTTGCCTCCTCTTGCGAGTGGCGAAGCGGAGAGACGTTGTGTTGTTTGGCAATATCTTGGTAATTTTTACCACCACAAGTAACGTTAATAACTTGGTGTCCTCTGCAAATACCCAACAGCGGGATTTGGCGTTTCATGGCAATATATGCCAAAGCAATCTCCTCTCGGTCGCGCTCCTCGTTAGGAGTGCCAACTTCAGGCAGAGCCTCTTCTCCAAGTAGGTCGGGCGAAATGTCGCCACCGCCTGTAAGCAATATGCCGTCGCACAACTCGGCAAACTGCATAAGCAATTCCAAGTTGACAAAGCCCGGAATAAGGAGCGGAACACCCCCTGCGTTAATAACAGCATTTATGTAGGCATCAGCCACGCGCGAAGTCCCTTCAGCCCTGTTTGCGCTAACGCCTATAATGGGTTTGTGCGAAAGTTTAAATCCTTCACACTCAGTAAAAATATCCTTAATTTTAGGCGGTAATACAGCCATAAAAAAATATTTATTAAACACGAATTAGCCCAATCAGTCCAATTAGACCAATTGGGTTAATTCCTCATTCCTCATTCCTAATTTCTAATTTTTTATAAAGCATTATTTTTTACAAGGTACTCTGCAATTTGAACAGCGTTCAAAGCAGCACCTTTTCTAATTTGGTCGCTGACAGTCCAGAAAGTCAAGCCGTTCTCGTCAGCAAGGTCTTTTCTGATACGACCAACGTAAACAGCATCCTTGCCTGCCATGTCCAAAGGCATTGGATAAAGTTTCTCGTTAAGGTTGTCCATAACGATAACACCCTCTGCTTTTTCAAAAGCAGCGCGAGCCTCTTCAACAGAGATAGGACGTTCTGTCTCAACCCAAATACTCTCAGAGTGAGCGCGCATAACAGGAACCCTTACGCACATAGCACTGGTTTTTATGTCTGAGTGCATGATTTTGCGAGTTTCGTTAAACATCTTCATCTCCTCTTTGGTATAAAGATTATCGGTATAAACATCAACTTGCGGAATAACGTTGTAAGCAAGTTGATAGTAGAATTTGCTTACAGTAGGCTCTTCGCCACGAACCAATTGAGCATATTGCTCTTTAAGCTCGTCCATAGCGGCAGCACCTGCACCGCTGGCAGCTTGGTAAGTAGAAACTCTCACGCGTTTGATGTGCGAAAGATCCTCAATGGCTTTTAGGGCAACCACCATTTGAATAGTAGTACAGTTAGGGTTTGCAATAACGTTTCTTGGACGATCTTTAGCATCCTCGCCATTCACTTCGGGAACAACCAAGGGTACATCGTCATCCATACGGAAAGCACTTGAGTTGTCAATCATCACCGCACCATGTTTAGTGATAGTTTTCTCAAACTCTTTAGATATACCTGCACCGGCCGAAGTAAAGGCAATATCCACTCCTTCAAAATCGTCGTTGTGTTGCAACTCTTTAACAATATATTCCTTACCTTTAAAAGTATATTTAGAGCCTGCACTACGAGCAGAACCGAATAAAAGCAATTCGTCAATAGGGAAATTTCTATCGGCAAGCACTCTCAAAAACTCTTGGCCAACGGCACCGCTTGCACCAACAATAGCAACTTTCATAATCTTTTATAAAAATATAGATAAACAATTATACAAATAAAAATGTTCACTCTTCTGCTCAAAATAATTGCAAACCAAGCAGAAATTGAACATAACACTCGCAAAATTAAAACAAATTGACAGAATAGCACCAAATAAAGTCAAAAAAATATTTAAATATTTGAATAAAAACACTACATTTGCATAATCGAACGTAATATGTCCTAAAAACAGGCGAACAAAAGCGAGAACAAATATTTTTAAATAAACATTATATTAACTAAACTAAAATTTCTATGTGGTTAAAAGATTCATCTATCGGGCGAAAGCTTTTAATGAGTATCTCAGGGCTTTTCCTCGTGTTGTTCCTAACATTCCACTTGTCAATGAACGTTGTGGCAATCTTCAGCCAAGAGGGCTATAACATGATTTGCGAGTTCTTAGGAGCAAATTGGTACGCATTGGTTGGAACATTAGTGTTGGTGGCAGGATTCTTGCTACACATTGCGTACGCGTTTTACTTAACATTCCAAAACCGTAAAGCACGCGGAAACGACCGTTACGCAGTAACAGCTCGTCCTAAAGGAGTTGCTTGGGCATCACAAAACATGTTGGTGCTTGGAATCATTGTAGTATTAGGCTTGGCATTGCATGCATACCAATTCTGGGCAAAAATGCAGTTGGTAGAGTTGCAACACATGGCTGGAGCTGACGTATGCACAAAATATGCTGCAGACGGAGTATATTACATGAAAGAGTACTTCTCTCAACCAATCTTCTTGGTATTGTACTTGGTATGGTTTGGAGCTTTGTGGTTCCACTTGACACACGGATTCTGGAGCGCGATCCAAACAATCGGATGGAATAACCTTGTATGGTTGAAACGTTGGAAAGTAATTTCAAACGTATATGCTACAATCATTTGCGCAGGATTTGCAGTAGTAGCATTGTGGTTTGCATTTGTTGCATAATAAGAACAATTAAAAAACATCAGATATGGCAGAAATAAAAATAGATTCAAAAATACCTGAAGGACCATTGGCAGAGAAATGGAGCAACTATAAAGCTCATCAAAAACTTGTCAATCCTGCAAACAAACGTCGTTTGGACATCATCGTAGTAGGAACAGGACTTGCAGGAGGCTCAGCAGCTGCAACACTTGGCGAAATGGGCTTTAACGTATTGAACTTCTGTATTCAAGACTCACCACGTCGTGCACACTCAATCGCAGCACAAGGAGGTATCAACGCAGCTAAAAACTATCAAAACGATGGTGATAGCGTATATCGTTTGTTCTACGACACAATCAAAGGAGGTGACTACCGCGCACGTGAGGCAAACGTATATCGTTTGGCAGAGGTATCAAACAACATCATCGACCAATGTGTGGCACAAGGAGTACCTTTCGCACGCGAGTACGGAGGTTTGTTGGATAACCGTTCATTCGGTGGAGCGCAAGTATCTCGTACATTCTATGCAAAAGGACAAACAGGACAACAACTATTGTTGGGAGCATACTCATCATTGAGCCGTCAAGTAGCAAAAGGAACAGTAAAACTATACACTCGTTACGAGATGTTGGACCTTGTAATCATTGACGGACGTGCACGCGGAATCATTGCTCGTAACTTGGTAACAGGTGAGGTAGAGCGTTTCGGAGCACACGCAGTGGTAATCGCAACAGGAGGATACGGAAACACATACTTCCTATCAACAAACGCAATGGGAAGCAACGGATCAGCGGCAATGCAATGCTACCGTAAAGGAGCATACTTTGCTAACCCCGCATTTGCACAAATCCACCCAACATGTATCCCTGTACACGGAGAGTTCCAATCAAAACTAACATTGATGTCAGAGTCGTTGCGTAACGACGGACGTATCTGGACTCCCAAAAAGAAAGAGGATGCAGAGGCAATCCGTGCAGGAAAACTAAAACCAACACAAATTAAAGAAGAAGACCGCGACTACTACTTGGAGCGTCGTTACCCGGCATTCGGAAACCTTGTACCACGTGACGTAGCATCACGCGCAGCAAAAGAGCGTTGCGATGCAGGATACGGAGTAGGAGCAACAGGATTGGCAGTATATCTTGACTTCTCATCAGCAATTCAACGTCTTGGAAAAGATGTAGTAGCAGCACGTTACGGAAACCTATTCCAAATGTACGAGAAAATCGTTGATGATAATCCATACGAAACACCAATGATGATTTATCCCGCAATCCACTACACAATGGGTGGTATCTGGGTAGATTACGAGCTAAGCACATCAATCCCGGGATTGTTCGCAATCGGAGAGGCAAACTTCTCAGATCACGGAGCAAACCGTTTGGGAGCATCAGCATTGATGCAAGGATTGGCTGACGGATACTTCGTATTGCCTTACACAATCCAAAACTACCTATCAGACCAAATCTCAGTACCACGCATCAAAACAGATGCACCTGAGTTTGCACAAGCAGAAAAAGATGTTAAAGACCGTATTGCTAAACTAATGGCAGTAAAAGGAAAACGTTCTGTTGATTCAATCCACAAAGAGCTTGGTTTGATTATGTGGGATTTCGTAGGAATGGCACGTACAAAAGAGAGCTTGGAGACAGCATTGGTAAAACTAAAAGCTATCAAGAAAGAGTTCTGGAGCAATGTTAAAATTCCCGGAGCGGCAGACTCACTAAACACAGAGTTGGAGAAAGCACTACGTGTAGCAGACTTCATTGAAATTGGCGAGTTGATGGCATTAGACGCACTAAACCGTAACGAATCTTGTGGAGGACACTTCCGTGAAGAGTTCCAAACACCGGAAGGTGAGGCAATGCGCCAAGATGACAAATACATGTATGTAAGCTGCTGGAAGTACGAGGGCGAAGATGCAGAACCCACACTACTTAAAGAGGAGTTGAAATACGAGGCAATCAAAGTACAACAACGTAACTATAAACAATAATCAGGTATGGACAAGACAATAAATATAACATTAAAAGTATGGCGTCAAAGAGGTCCAAAAGAGGCTGGTAAATTTGAGACATACAAACTAAATAACGTATCTACCGACAGTTCATTCCTTGAAATGCTCGACATCCTTAACGAACAACTTGTAAACGAGGACAAAGAGCCGGTAGTATTCGACAACGACTGTCGCGAGGGAATCTGCGGTATGTGTTCATTGTACATCAACGGACACCCACACGGACCCGACTCAGAGATAACAACATGTCAATTACACATGCGTCGTTTCAAAGATGGTGACACAATCACAATCGAGCCATGGCGTTCAGCAGGATTCCCCGTAATCCGCGACCTTATGGTTGACCGTACAGCATACGATAAAATCATCCAAGCAGGAGGATACGTATCTGTAAACGCAGGAGGCGCACAAGATGCAAACGCAATACCCATTCCAAAACGTGATGCAGACCTTGCAATGGACGCAGCATCATGTATCGGATGTGGAGCATGTGTGGCAGCATGTAAAAACGGATCTGCAATGCTTTTCGTATCAGCAAAAGTAAGCCAATTGGCACTATTGCCACAAGGAAAAGTAGAGGCAGCACGTCGTGCAAAATCAATGTTGGCGAAAATGGACGAATTAGGATTCGGAAACTGTACAAACACAGGAGCGTGTGAGGCAGAGTGTCCTAAAGGCGTATCAATAACAAACATTGCACGTTTGAACCGTGAGTTCATCTCTGCAAAATTAAAAGACTAATAAAGTTGTTAGAGGCTGACTAAAACAAAAAACATATTTTGGGAGGAGCAGAAATGCTCCTCTTTTTTTGTATATCTATAAAAGGGAATAAATTAGGCTCATTGGTCAAATAAGACTAATTGGTCAAATAAATACTTCTTTGTCCAGCGGACTTTTGGCAAACAAGGTTTGCCATTCAATAGCCGTAGGTTTTCAAACCTACGGTAAAAAAATATTACCATGTAATGCGTCTGAAAGACGCGAAACTATTATCTTTGTTGTCTGAACTTTACAAACACTATAAAAATATATAAACCCGATGAAGAGAATACATATAATCCTGCTATTCCTCACAACAATGTTTTGCCTAAATGCACAAAACATGGTGGTGGAGAGTTTCAGCCTGTTACCACAAGATTTAGCAGCCAATATAGAAGGTTCGAGTCGTTTCGACCAAAACACCCGTAAAAATGCAGCGCTGATAAAGATTGAGACAACGGTCAAGGGTCTGCACTTTGATGGAGGAATGATAGGTTTGGTAGGAGACCCTGTTTATAAAATAGGAGAGGTTTGGGTATATGTACCCGAAGGAGCCAAAAAGATAACCATTCAGCACTCTGAATTGGGAATTCTACGCGACTACTATTATCCTGAAAATATACTCTCAGGCAAAACCTACCTGATGAAACTGAAAACAGGAAAGGTGATAACCCATATTGAGCAAGATATGGGAGGAGGCTACTTAACTTTGACTGTAAACCCAAAAAATTCAGAAGTATCCATTGACGGAAAAATAGTCAGTTTGGATGCCGAGGGTGCACTATCAAAATGGCTATCGTACGGAACATATCAATACGAGGTCTCTGCTAATATGTACAAAAATGAGATTGGGCACATAACCATATCAGACGAATCGGGAGCAGAAAAGGAGATAAACCTTAAACCTGACTTCTCTATATTACAAATCAACACCAATCCACAAGGAGCAACAGTATATATCGATAATGTAAAGAGCGGAACAACACCTCTTACAACAAATCCAATATCATCGGGCAACCACACATTTAAATTTACCATGCCAATGTACAACACAAAAAGTGTAACACATATGGTACTAAGCAGTGGTAACACACAAACAATAACAGAGACATTGCAACCCGACTTTGCAACAATCACAATCACCGCCCCCGAGCAAGCAGAGATATACGTCAACAACCAAAAGAAGGGTGATGGCAAATGGACAGGAGAATTAAGTTCGGGAGCACATATATTGGAGGCACGCAAAGTTTCGCACCTACCATACAAAACAACCATAAACGTGGAGAGTGGAATAGCACAAACCGTAACCATGCAAGCCCCCATACCGCAATACGGTTCGCTAAACATACAAAGCAACCCCACTAAAGCAACTATATTTATAGACGGACAAGAGATTGGCTCTACTCCGGGAATATTCAGAAACATCCTAATTGGTGAAAGAGAGGTAACCATAAAAAAAGAGGGGTACTCACCTGTAACCAACAGAGTAACCATAGAGGAGGGGAAAACAATACCCAAAGAGTTTACTTTAACGAAAAAGCCGGGACAACAACCTATCGCGGTTACTCAACCAAAAGAGAATAATGCAATAAGCGTCAATGGTTACACCGAAACAATAAAGGGTATAAACCTACAAATGGTATATGTTGAGGGCGGAACCTTTACAATGGGCGCAACCCCCGAGCAAGGAAGTGATGCATTGGATCGTGAAGAACCCGCACACCAAGTAACATTGAGTTCATATTATATAGGCAAGTACGAGGTGACTCAAGCACAATGGAGAACCATAACGGGTAAAAATCCAAGTAGCTTTACAGGAGACAATAATCCTGTGGAACAAGTTAGCTGGAACGAAGCACAGGAGTTTTGCCAAAAGTTAAGCTCATTGACAGGTAAAAAATATCGTTTGCCAACCGAAGCGGAGTGGGAGTATGCAGCAAGGGGAGGCAATAAGAGCAAAGGCTATAAATATAGCGGAAGCAACACTATAGGCGATGTAGCGTGGTATCGGGAAAATTCAGGAAGAAAAACGCACCCCGTAGGGCAAAAGCAACCCAACGAATTGGGCATATACGATATGAGCGGAAATGTATATGAGTGGTGTAGTGATAGGTATGATAGTTACACTTCATCACCACAAACCAACCCTACAGGACCGACAAGTGGCTCTTATCGCGTGCCTCGTGGCGGTGGTTGGGGCGGCAGTGCGAAGTACTGTCGTGTAGCTTATCGCTACGACTGCAATCCCGACTATCGTAACTACTATCTCGGCTTGCGCGTAGTGTGTGAAATAGAAAATAATGAAGCAATAAATGTTTCTAAAAATGGTACTTCAACAGCAGAGCCTTCTACGACAAGTACCTCGTCATTAAAACAATTAGAAGTAATTAGTTTTGAATTATTGCCAAACGATTTAACAGCGCATTTATTAGGAACAAAGCGTGTAGATTATAATGGTGAAGATGCAGCATTGATAAAGATAGAGACAACAGTCAAGGGTTTGTACTTTGACGGAGGAATGATAGGTTTGGTAGGCGACCCTGAGTATAAGACAGGAGAGATATGGCTCTATGTTCCGGGAAGAGCTAAAAAAATTACAATTAAACATCCCACATTAGGAGTTATACGCGATTACTACTATCCTACTCCAATACAATCGGGTAAAACCTACCGCATGAAATTGAATTTGTAATTATTGCTGTCCGATAAAAATCAAAAAGAGAAATAAAGACGTATTTGAGTCAGAGTAATATTAAAAAAATAAATCGCACTATTATAAAACAGAGTGAAAGCCCTGAAGTTTGCAGAAATAGGGCGAGGCATTTTAAGGCATTTGTGGAACAAATATGATTGACTAAATGTCAATCAGTGCATTAAAATGGTGAGTGCAGTGCTCTGCACGAAGGTGGCATGTTTGAGCGTAAGCGAGTTCCACAGCCCCTGCAAACGAGGGAATAGCTGTAACGGCAAATGAAAATTGACTGAGGGATGTTCGAAGAACTCCCGAACAAAAATTTGAATGACTGTTTTATATTAGGTGCGAGAGTTTTTG
>JAZLBW010000044.1:0-3851 GCA_045613905.1 Candidatus Caccoplasma sp. | reverse complement strand
TCAGCAGAGAGTTTTAATGCAAAAGTCAAAGCATTTAGAAATCAGTTTAGGGGTGTTAGTGATATACCTTTCTTTATATTTCGTTTAGCTACTATTTTTGCATGATTTTTTTCCTTCCCCACCGGATTTTCGGACTGATCCCAAATATCGAATTGTTGCCAAATTGTGCCAAAATTAGGTTCATGGCAAAAGAAAAATCTCCTAAATCGCTGTTATACAGCATTTAGGAGACTCTTCTTTGTGGTGCCACCGGGATTCGAACCAGGGACACAAGGATTTTCAGTCCTTTAGCTGCTACGCCAATCAGAAGCAAGCTTCTGATTGCAACCAACTGAGCTATTGCACCTTACAAGCAGTTCTGCTTTTCTGTGACTGTCTGTTTTTGCCTTGGTTTAACTCTTGGTTTACCTGTGGGTTTACACAGAAGTAATTACCTAGAAAGTATTAATGTATATAAATATTTGCTTTTATTGTCTTACCACAACCTATGTTCTGGTCGCTCCTCTAAGAATTGATGTATCTCCTCTTGGGTTACATCATATCCCGTTAGAGTTAAATCCATAGACCTAAATTCGTAGTTACTAACCTTTCTAGTCTTGATATTAACATCGCTGTAAACTACAGCTGAGAATATTTTATCTGGATTATCATAGAAGATAATGGATATGTATGCTCCTCCTACAATGTAAGGCTCTATATCAGCAATAACAAACTTGCCTTTTATGTAATCTTTGTATTCATCAAGGCGAGCATCTTCTATCTTGCCACTATTGTACGCATCGAGGTACTTGCGTAATGTGCGTATGTACTCATTATCTGCCCACTCATTTCGCCCCCATCCCGCAAAACGAATGTCATTTAGTGCTACGCCCTTTGGAGTGTCATCAGCAACCTCGCAACTATTAGGAGTAGAGTTGCCATTATTAAGTTTTTTACTCGGACCACATGCAATAAGTCCTAATAAGCAGACCGTAAGTATAAGTAGTTTTTTCATAGGTTTAAGGTTTTTACAAAAGTAGTGAAAGTTTACTAAGAAGCCAACTTACCGCAAAGATTTGGCAGGTTGGCTTTAGATTATTTACTCATTTGACTACTTCCCTCGATGCGTTTCTTAAATCTGTCATTATAGAAGTGCTGATATAGATGCTTTATTAGATATCTTCTTAAATCAAGATTGCTAACATTATGAACCTCTACGCACCACGGAATGTAATGCGTATAGAATCGCCAAGTAATATCTTCTTCCGCAGTAGATTTAGCAAATTTCAAGAATAGCCTATTGCCAAATGCAGTAGATGATGGTAATCCTATTGCTAATATGGGCATAGTATAATCTCTAAGAGATAATGCCTCATCTATCAAATTACCGTATCTATCCTCAATCTCTTTTATTGCATCAGCCTCAGTAAAGGTTGTGCCAGGCTCATATTCTGCATCATAGAAATATCTACCCGTATGCTCCTTGTACCAAAGATTTACATCTTCTTTAGTATCAAAGATTACATAACCCGTTCCCCAAGTATTCTGAAAGCAATGCTTGGCGTAATAGTGATGCTCTTTTAAGAACTGCTTTTTGGCAGTTAGAGCATCGGTAGCATCTGGGTAGTAGTATCTCATTAAAAGTAAATGGCGTAGTTATTAGAATATGTATTCTTAATCGTTTGGTATCTTACGCCATAAAGCATTCCATTACCTCTAATAATGCTTAAAAAATTAGAGGTAACATTCGTGAGTAAAACACCTTTTACTTCTCCATCATTTCCTTTGAAAATGCACATGTCGCCATGTCCTAGTGCAGTTGCATAGCCATCAGCAATATTAACAAAAGCACTGCCATATAAGTCTGCACCAGAAAATAGATTGTCATCATCACAGCAACCTCTCATTGCCATAGTTGGTACTCCGCAAACCTTTAAAGTACCCAAAACATTTTTTACATAAGAATCAAAACTAGCCATATTTCCTAATTTAAATGCACATTATTTAGCCTATTCGTAATCACAACACATTAAAAATTCACTTGTGCAAATTGCTGTGATTACTTAACTAAAATATTTTACAAAAGCGGCTTTGAATATAGTATCGAAATCACTTACTAACTTTGCTTCAACGGCAACTATAGAATAAACTCCAATAAACCAAGCAACGCCATTTACATCATTTTCACTCCACTGAGCACCCCTAACATTATTGCGAGCGCAAGACGCTACTAAGTCCCTTAATTCATTAAAAGAATAATGAGTACAATGGATAGCCCATTGTTTGGCTTCTTCTCTAATGCCCTGCATTGTTGCAGAGTTCTCACTTAATTTTTGCAAACTATTTTTTGCTGAAATGCAGTAAATTAAAGCATCATTGTTATTCATAAAATTCAAAATTGTTATGTCAACTGAATCAATTATAGCCAAAGAACTGAATTAAATAATCCTTTACATTTGCTGCAACGCTTCGATGGATTCTGTTGCCTCTTGTAATAATGTCATCATCTGAATATTGGGGATAATTTCTTCGTATTCTTTGAGCATCTTCTACAACTCTACTCCACCATCTTTCAGGTGAGCGGAAATTCATCTTTTGGAGTTTCAGTACATCTGCTAAAATGGCGAAATCAATTACCTGGCTTCCTGGAATTGTAAAAAGATAGACTTTTTCTTCTATAAGTTGCATTCCACCATTCATTACCAGTTTTAATCTTTCCTCAATTGCGTTGCTATTCATTTCTGCCCCTGTTGTTAAACAATAATAGGCCAAACGAGGTGCATGACTTAGACCAAGTTTCTCATAACTAATAATAGAGAAGATAGCTCCTGCCATGTAATAATCGTTAACTTTATCAAGCTGAGATAAGTGAGAACATGCATATTGGTATAACTCTCGTAATTGGCTGTGGCTATTCGCAATGCCATATGTGCTCAATGAATTGAGTGAGGAAGTGAGCAATCTGTTAAGCATATTATTTATAGTTGTGCCCTCACAATTCCCAGATGAAAGCGGATAAAACAAAAAAGGTGTGGGAACTATATTGCTTTATCCTTAGATTAGGTCTTCGCATTACCTTTAGCATGGATAAAACAATAGCCCACACCAATGGATATGTCAAAAGCCAATAAGGGCTGTACATACCAATGATGTGGTGCTACTGCCATCATCTTCATGCTAAAAATTAAAGTTGCGAAGTTTAATCTAAGAAGATAATTTCAATAACACCTTATTAAAAACATGTCCTTCCAAACACTGCTGTGCCTTGGAATTGTAACAAAGTTAATAAAAAAGTGTGATATTATCTCAATAAGATGATGTTTTTTTGAAAAATTCTCAGTTACCTATATTTAATAGACATCGAACATGAGTGGCGACAAAATTTGAATAGGGTATATAAAATGATTTCTTATCAAAAAATGTCGCCACTATTAAATCTAGAAACTCAGTACATCATAAGTCTGCAAAATCTCCTCTTGCCTTAACCCCAAATATCGTTTGGTAATAGCCAATGAGCTATGGTTGAAAAGTTCCATCAACTTTACTAATGCAAGTTCAGAGTTTTCGCTATTCATATTGTACACTTGTCGCCCAAAGGTCTTACGGAGTGAGTGGCAAGAAAAGTTCTTCACTTTCAAGCGGTATTTCCGCTTAATCTCTTTCAAGATTACATTGATGCGCTGAATGGTGAAAACTGTTCCTTTCTGACTTACCAAGATAGGTGCTTTCATTCCGATTGGCTGTATATGCTCATAGCACTCCTGTATATGCTGTTGCAGTTGAGAGTTCAGCCTAAGCACTCTTTTCTTGCCTGTCTTTTTCTCAATTATGGTAAACTCCTCGGTGCTGAGTATCTGCTCCCACCTCAGAGC
>JAZLBW010000043.1:0-41136 GCA_045613905.1 Candidatus Caccoplasma sp. | reverse complement strand
AATATATTCCGTATCTTTGCTCCGAGGTTAATTGTTTATACATTGCAATACAAAAATAGTTAATCTTAGGGAGACTTCGGTCTCCTTTTTTTGCATTGTCAATGAAAACTACCTTTGCACTTTCTTTTTGAAATTACGCTTAGTTTTTAGCCTTTATTCATTATATGCGAAAAAGGGCGAAAAGATACATCTTCTCGCCCTTTTGTGATTATTTGATTTCTCTTAAATTCTATAATTTTTTCTCTTTTGCTTTAAAGAACATTATTCCACAAATAACCGATATGACAATGCTTGAAATAACGGCAATATTATAGTCTAATCCTGCTCCAACAGGCGAGAAGAGAATGAACGTTGTTGTTATACTTGTCATGAACATGGCAGGAATGAAAGATATAATCCACCATAAACCTTTTCGCTCTCTACGTAAAAACACAGACAAAGCCCACAATGTGAATACTGCCAATACCTGATTGCTCCATGCAAAGTAGCGCCAAATAATTTCAAAACCATTTTTATCCAAAAGGCTGAATAATAAAATAGCTATAGTTATGGTAAACAAAGGAATGGATATTGCCAATCTGTTTTTTAAACTCTTTTGTTCAACTTTAAGAAAATCAGCGACAATAAGCCTTGCAGAGCGCAGAGCTGTGTCCCCTGTAGATATCGGAGCAGCTATAACTCCTAATATGGCAAGAAATCCACCCGTTACTCCCAACCACTTGTACGATATGATGCTAGTTATTGTTGCTGCATTAGAATTGATGCTGTCGTCTGTAATCCCAAAAAACACTTGTCCTTCAGGAGAGAAGAAATATGTTGCGGCAGCAGCCCAAATAATAGCGACAATACCTTCGGTAATCATTGCTCCAAAAAATATTGGTCTGCCTTGAGATTCGTTTTTCATGCAACGAGCCATAAGGGGTGATTGAGTTGCGTGAAATCCCGATATTGCACCGCACGCAATGCTTACAAACATCATTGGGAATATTGGGTTTTCCTCAGGATTCGGATTTATATTCTTGAAGTTTTCATTTATTTCCGGAATATTGGGATTTGCTACGACCATGTAGGCAAGTATACCTAAAGCCATAAACAAAAGAGCAAATCCGAATATTGGATATATCTTGCCTATGACCTTATTAACAGGAAGCAGAGTTGCAATAATGTAGTATGCAAAAATTATGTATATCCAAAATGTGGCATCCAAATAGTTTGGGGTGAGAATTGCTAAAAGATTTGCAGGACCCGATGTAAAAACTGCACTGACTATAACCAAAAGGAAAATAGTGAATATACGGATAAAGAATTGTGCGTTTTTACCCAAATATCTTCCTATTGTTGTAGGTAATCCCTCGCCGTTGTTTCTTAACGAAATCATGCCGGCAAAGTAATCGTGCATAGCTCCTGCAAATATGCAACCGAAAACAATCCAGAGGAATGATGCAGAACCAAATTTGGCTCCCATTATGGCACCGAATACAGGTCCTAAGCCGGCAATATTTAAGAATTGAATTAAGAATATTTTCCACTTAGGCATAACTATATAATCAACTCCGTCGGGGTGTGCAACAGCAGGAGTTTTTATGCTGCTGTCGGCTCCAAAAATGCGTTCACAGAGTCTGCCGTAAATGAAGTATGCGGCAATTAGAATGGCAAGAGATATGTAAAATGTTATCATAATGTCTAATTAAATAAACGCATAATCCAAATATATTATGGTTTATTGCAATTATGGTTATTTAAATTATTGATTTATAATATATAAAACATTATTATCTAATTCTTTAATTTAATGCCTACTTGTATAAAAACAAATATCTATTTTAAGTTTAAGTGGGTTGCTAAACTTTCAGCACAACGCTCTCCGTCAATTGCTGCAGAAACAATACCTCCTGCATATCCTGCACCCTCTCCGCATGGGAATAATCCTTCCACTCTTATATGTTGAAGATTGTCAATATTTCGAGGTATTCTTACAGGTGAAGAAGTGCGAGTTTCAACACCAATCATCAATGCTTCGTTGGTTAAAAATCCGTGAGCCTTTCGGCCAAATTGTTCAAACCCTCCCTTTAACCTTTCGCTGATAAATTGGGGCATCCAAAAGTGTAGGGGAGAAGATATGACACCCGGAGTATATGATGTTGAGGGAAGTGTTGAAGATAGTCTCCCTCTGACAAAATCCTCCATTCTTTGAGCAGGGGCAGTCTGTCCTTTTCCGTTTGCAAAACAAGTAGCCTCTAATCTTTCTTGAAACTCTAATCCTGCCAATATTCCGGTAAATCCCTCTTTGGTTAAATCTTCAGGGCGAATTTCGACAACCATACCCGAGTTTCCCCATTTTGAGCCTCTGTTTGATGGAGACATACCGTTTACGACAATCTGATTTTCTCCACTAGCAGCAGGAACTACAAAACCACCGGGACACATACAAAAAGAGTATACACCACGCTCTTTAACCTGTGTAACAAATGCGTATTCAGCAGCAGGTAGGTAGTCGCCTCTACCGTTTTTACTATGATATTGAATACAATCCAATAGTCGTTGAGGGTGTTCCAATCTCACGCCAACAGCAAAGCCTTTAGCTTCAAGCTCGAAATTCTCTTTGTGCAGATAACGGTAAACATCTCTTGCTGAGTGTCCTGTGGCAAGAATAACATTACCCAAAAATTCACTGCCATCTTTACAGATAACACCCTTGACGCAATTATCTTTTACGATAAGTTCTGTCATCTTCTTCTCAAAATGAACCTCACCTCCTGATGCAATAATTTGGTTTCTTATGCTCTCAATAACCTTTGGTAACTTATCAGTTCCGATATGAGGGTGGGCATCAGATAAGATAGTTTCCGAAGCTCCAAATTGGCAAAGAATATTCAATATTCTATCAACAGAACCTCTCTTTTTGCTGCGAGTATAAAGCTTCCCATCGGAGTATGCACCAGCACCACCTTCTCCAAAAGAGTAGTTCGACTCTCCGTTGACTTTGTGCTCTCGACTAATTAGGGCTATATCCTTTCTTCTTGCATGAACATCCTTTCCTCGTTCAATTAATATTGGTTTTATGCCAAGTTCAATAAGACGTAGCGAAGCAAACAAACCTGCAGGTCCTGCACCAACAACAACGGCACTTCTGCTTTTTGAAACATCTTGATATTCTCTGCGCTCAAAGGCATCGTTTTGAGGCTCCTCACCACAATATACCCTTACACGGAGATTCACGAAAATAGTCGATTTTCGGGCGTCAATCGAACGTTTAAGAATTCTGATGGCATTAATGCTTTTTGCATTAATACCACACTCTCTTTCTATATATAGTTTAAGTTCGTTGTCTAATGCAGCAACCTTGGGGAATACTCTTATATCAATATCTTTAACCATACAATTCTATCCGAAAAGTTGGCGGAAAGCCTCTTCGACTTTTCTCACCTCAATAATTTTTATTGATAATTTGCTCTTGTCAAAACCTTTAAGGTTATCGGCAGGAATAATAATCTTTTTAAAGCCCAATTTGTCGGCCTCTGAGATACGTTGTTCAATTCTGTTTACAGCTCTAATTTCGCCCGATAGACCAACTTCGCCGGTCATACAAACGCCACTATCTACAGCAATATCCATGTTTGATGAAAGAATAGCACTTATAACCGCCAAATCCATGGCAGGGTCGTTAACCTTAAGACCTCCGGCAATGTTGAGGAAAACATCTTTTTGAGCAAGTTTAAAGCCTACACGTTTCTCCAAAACGGCAAGAAGCATATTCATACGCTTGGCATCAAAACCTGTTGCCGAACGTTGTGGAGTGCCATAAACAGCACTGCTAACAAGTGACTGTGTTTCAATCAAGAAAGGTCTTGCACCCTCAATGGCAACAGCTGTGGCAACGCCACTCATACCTGCGTGAGATTGAGAAAGAAGTAGTTCTGATGGATTTTCCACTGCGCGCAGACCATCTTGACGCATCTCGTAAATCCCCAACTCCGAAGTGTTTCCAAAGCGGTTCTTAATTGAACGTAAGATTCTGTACATATAGTGGCGATCACCCTCAAACTGAAGAACTGCATCAACAATGTGTTCTAAAACTTTAGGTCCTGCAATGCTCCCCTCTTTATTGATATGACCAATAACAATAACAGGCGTGTTGCTCTCCTTTGCATATTTCAAAATAGCTGCGGCACACTCTCTTACTTGAGCCACACTGCCTGCCGACGATTCCAAAACGTCTGTAGAAATAGTCTGTATCGAGTCTATTATAAGGAGTTGTGGCTCAACGTTTTTTATGTGAGTAAAGATACCCTCCAAAGAGGTGTCGCAAACAATATAACATTCGCTCTCTGCACAGCCAATTCTCTCTGCTCTCATTTTAAGTTGACGGGCACTCTCTTCTCCCGAAACATATAGCGTTTTTACCCCTTTCAAACGAAGAATGGTTTGCAAAATAAGTGTGGATTTACCAATTCCGGGTTCTCCTCCAATCAATACCATCGAGCCCGAAACAATGCCACCACCTAATACTCGGTTAAATTCGCTGTCGCCCATATCCATTCTAACCTCTTCTGTAGTCTTAATCTCTTGGATAAGGGTAGGTTTAACCTTTTTGGAGTTGTCGCCGAATACTTCTGTTTTACTATTTGAAGATTTAGTACTTACAATCTCTTCGACATACGAGTTCCACTCACCGCAGGCAGGACATTTACCTAACCATTTTGGAGAGTCGGCACCACAAGCCGAACATACATATATAGTTTTGTTTTTTGCCATAATTAAATTTATCCTAAATTCTTAGAATGTATTCTTTGCAAAGATACGAAATTTGTTAGTATCTTTGAGGTAAACCTCGAAAATACTCTCGCTCGCTGTGAAAAATATTCAAGTAAACTTGATATTTCTCGCTCGCGTATTCGTATATTTGTATAAAAATAGAGAAATATTTTATGCGAAGAGAGAACTTATTATGGACAATATTGCCATTAGTGGCATCGTGTGCACCGCAAGAAGATATACAAAAACCAAACATCATATATATAATGTGCGATGATTTGGGGTATAACGACTTGGCTTGTTACGGACAGCAATATATAAACACACCCAATCTTGACAGAATGGCAAGTGAGGGAATGCGTTTTACGCAAGCTTATGCAGGAAGCCCTGTAAGTGCACCATCACGAGCATCATTTATGACAGGTCAGCATACGGGACATACCGAGGTGCGAGGCAATAAAGAGTATTGGCGTGATGTGCCTATGATTGAGATGGGAGTAAACGAAGAGTTCAGTCTTGTTGGACAGCATCCATACGATCCAGAGCATATTATATTGCCCGAGATAATGAAAGATAACGGATACACCACAGGAATGTTTGGTAAATGGGCAGGAGGATACGAAGGTTCGGTCTCAACACCCGACAAGCGAGGCATTGATGAGTATTACGGATATGTATGTCAATATCAAGCACACCTGTACTATCCCAATTTCTTAAACAGCTATAGCCGTTCAAAAGGAGATAAAGAGGTTGAACGTATAGTGTTGGAAGATAATATACAATATCCTCAACATGGCGAAGGATATGAAAACCGCACGCAGTACTCTGCCGATATGATACATCAAAAAGCATTGGATTGGATTGATTCTCAGGATGGCAAACATCCATTCTTTGGTATATTTACATATACGCTACCGCATGCAGAGTTGGTTCAACCGCAAGATAGTATAGTTGAATATTATAAAGAGAAGTTCACAGAAGATACAGATTGGATATCGCCACATTGGAGTCGTTACAATACAGCACTGAATGCACATGCCCAATTTGCGGCAATGGTAACACGTCTTGATAGTTATGTGGGAGAGGTGTTGTCAAAGCTCAAAGAAAAGGGATTTGATAAAAACACGTTGGTAATATTTACAAGTGATAACGGACCACATATGGAGGGAGGAGCAGATCCCGATTTCTTTGGCTATAATGCAATACTAAGAGGCACAAAACGACAAACTCATGAGGGTGGAGTCAGAGTGCCGTTTATAGCGTGGTGGCCAGGGCAAGTACCCGCAGGAGTAGTAAATGAACATCAATTAGCCTTTTACGATATAATGCCCACTTTTTGTGAATTGGCAAACGTAGAAGATTATGAAGCAAAATATGCAAACTCTGCAAAAGATACAGACTATTTTGATGGGCTATCTTTTGCATCGACTCTGTTAGGAAAAGAGGGACAACAAGAGCATGAATTCCTATATTGGGAGTTTGAAGAGACCAATCAGGTGGCAGTACGTATGGGAGATTGGAAAATGGTATCAGAGGCAGGAGTACCCCGATTGTATAACCTTGCAGTAGATGTTCACGAAGATAATAATATCGCAGACACCCATCCCGACATCGTTAAGAAGATGGTCGAAATAGCCTATTCGCAACACACCGAAAGTCCATACTTTAAAGTTACAATGCCGATAATAGAGGAGTAAATGATAAATATCAACTCTTATGATATTTAAGAATACCAATGCCCCCCCCTTTGAGGTAGTTGTCAGAACAACGATAAATACTCAATAATAAGAAAAGGTTGTGACGTGTGTCACAACCTTTCGTTTGTATTATATTCATCTAATTTGACCAATTAGTCTAACAAAGTTGCGATAGCAAGCATCAAACATATGTTTGACAACTAACAAAGCCACGTTTAAGCGAGAGTAATGATAAATTTATTTAAACATTACCGAGCGATAGTGGCTTCGAGAGGAACGAATGTTTCTCAACTAACAACAAACAACTAAAAACTCTTTTTGCTATGCACCACCATTTTTTTGCCATGCCCTTTCATTTTGCAACAACTAACAGAGAAAGGTTGTGAGTTTTCACGTTCTTTGTAGCCCTCATATGCAATTTTTTGAACAGGGTTCAGTGTCTCCATAAAACGCGCTTCTGCTTTAGCTTGTTTTCTTAAATGGCGAGCTTCCATAGCCGATTCTTCGTGACGGTAATTGGTTCTCTCCTTACTCTCAATCAAATTTAGTTTATAAAGTTTTTCGGTCTGTTTATCGTTCAAATGGAGTTTGTGTCGCATATTTTCGGTTTTAAATTCTGCCCAATCACGAGGGGTCATGGCATTACCTCTCCTTTCGGTAAGAACCCTATAAAAGGGAATAGTTTCGTGCTTCATGCTAACAATCGAGTCGTGTCCGTTATGGCTTATGATTTCCAAACTGTTAAGAGTTAGAGTGTCTCTAACAATCACGCTTCTTTTCATATCACTGTGATGTCTCTCTTTTGCCGAGCCACTAAAGGCAAAAAGAGTGCTTAGAGCAAAAATAAGATAAAGTTTTTCCATACCAAATAAATTGAAGTTTACTATAATACATTCTACTCGCAAAATAGTTCGGTAGAAAACATTATCTTTGTCTTAAATAATAAGAAATATGGCAAAAGTGAGATTAGAGTCGCTCTTATCTGCTTACTCGCCAAGTAGATTATCTAATTTTGAACTAACCTGTGATTCTATTTCATCGGTTATGTAATCCTTGCATAATTTTATAATAGCCAACAAGGCAGAGAGGTCATCGCTATAACCCAATATTGGAATTAAATCGGGAATTAAATCTGTGGGAAGAATCAAGTATCCTAAAGCCCCGACAATTAATCCCTTGATTTTTATTGGAGTATCTGATGATTTCATTACATAGTATAACAATAAAGCAGGTTTTAAAACCTTTTTTCCTATTCTATTTACTTTCCTCCAAAATCCCGAATCAGAGTAATGTTTTTTGTAAGAGTCTATATCTTTCGGAGTTTTAGTTTTCATCTATTATAAATTTAAATTTTTAGTTTTTTGTGTAGATAATTGTCTATTAGATATTTGGCTCAAAATTAAAATAAAGCATCAAAAAAATATATAAATCTCCTCTTGTTTTTTTACTCTTTTTATTAACTTTGTGTCGGACAAAGGTGTTCGAGGAGGAGTCAAACTTCAAGAATGAAAAGGGAACTTCGGTTAAAATCCGAGACTATACCCGTAGCTGTGAGTTTCTTACAATACTTCATGCATTCTAAAAGACCACTGCCTCATTAGGTGGGAAGGTAGCATGGAGGAAACAAGTCAGAAGACCTGCCTTTCTCTGTTAAAATAAGATGCTTTCGGGAGATAGAGCGTCAAGGATAAACTTTTTTTGTGTAAAAACAGAAAGAGAAAATTCCTCCCTCTCCGTTAAGTATCATTGGTTTGAAAACTTAAAAATAATCATATATGATACAGACAGTAATAAAAAGAGATGGTCGCATTGTAGGTTTTAACCGTGAAAAAATTGCGGCGGCTATTCGTAAAGCAATGCTAACGACCGAAAGAGGAGAAGATGATGTTCTCGTCTATAAAATTGTTGACCGTATTGAATTCCGAGGAAAAGAGCAAGCAACCGTTGAGGAGATTCAAGATATGGTTGAGGTTGAATTGATGGCATCGCCGCGTAAAGAAGTTGCAAAAAGTTATATTGCTTATCGTGATAAACGAAGCATAGCACGTAAAGCAAAAACTCGTGAGATGTTCCTTGAGATTGTAGAGGCAAAATCAAATGATGTAACTCGTGAGAATGCAAATATGAATGCCGACACCCCTGCCGGTATGATGATGAAATTTGCATCAGAAACGACAAAGCCTTTTGTTGATGACTATCTGCTTTCAGAAGAGACCTTATGGGCTGTAAGAAACAACTATTTGCATATTCACGACAAAGATTATTACCCAACAAAATCTCTAACATGTATTCAACACCCACTTGATAAAATATTGGAACATGGTTTTCAGGCAGGACATGGAGAGAGCCGTCCAACAAAACGAATCGAAACAGCATCAATCATGGCATGTATCTCTATGGAGACAGTGCAAAACGAGATGCACGGAGGACAAGCTATTCCTGCATTCGATTTCTATCTTGCTCCCTACGTTCGCCGTAGCTATATAGAGGAGGTAAAAAATATAGAAAAACTAACAGGATTGGATTTAAAACACCTATACGATATTGAGATAGAAGATTACCTTTTCCAAGAACTTGATTTTTTACAAGGCGATGAACGATTCAAACAACACGCCATCAACCGCACCATAAACCGAGTACATCAATCAATGGAGGCATTTATACACAATATGAATACCATCCACTCACGAGGAGGAAACCAAGTAGTATTCTCATCAATAAACTACGGAACAGATACATCAGCCGAAGGACGTTGTATCATTAGAGAATTATTACAATCAACATACGAGGGAGTAGGAAACAGTTCAACAGCAATATTTCCGATTCAAATATGGAAAAAGAAACGTGGCGTAAGCTACTTGCCCGAAGATAAAAACTACGACCTTTATCTAACGGCATGTAAAGTTGCAGCACGTCGTTTCTTCCCCAACTTTGTAAACCTTGATGCAACCTACAACCAGCACGAAAAATGGAACGAAAACGATCCAAAACGTTACACATACGAGGTTGCAACAATGGGATGTCGTACACGAGTTTTTGAAAACCGTTTTGGAGAAAAAACATCAATCGGACGAGGTAATCTATCATTCTCAACAATAAATATCGTGCGTCTTGCTATTGAGTGCATGTCAATCGAAGACAAAACACAAAGAATCGAGAATTTCTTTGCAAAACTAGATGAGTTGCTCGAGATAACAGCAAAACAACTATGTAATCGTTACGACTTCCAAAAAACAGCATTGGCAAAACAATTCCCATTGTTGATGTCATCATTGTGGACAGGATGCGAGAACTTAAAAGCTGATGATACAGTAGGACGAGTAATCAATCAAGGAACACTTGGTATAGGTTTCATCGGATTGGCAGAGGCACTTATCGCATTGGTAGGCAAACATCATGGAGAGAGTGACGAAGCCCAAGCATTAGGATTACGTATAGTAACCTATATGCGAGATAGAGCAAACGAGTTCTCTGAACGTTACCAGCACAACTTTAGCGTATTGGCAACACCAGCCGAAGGTTTGTCAGGACGTTTTACTCGAATTGACCGTAAAAAATTCGGAGAGATTGCAGGCGTAACCGATAAGATATATTATACAAACTCAAATCACGTTCCTGTATATTATAAATGTTCACCAAAACATAAAGCAGAGGTTGAAGCACCATATCACGATTTAACACGAGGAGGTCACATTTTCTATATCGAAATAGATGGAGATGCAACACACAATCCACAAGCAATTATGGATATAGTCGATTTGATGGATAAGAACAATATCGGATACTGTTCGGTAAACCACAATCGCAATCGTTGTATGAATTGTAATTACGAAGATGCACAACAAGAGTTGAACGTATGCCCAAAATGTGGAAGCGAAAACATTGATAAATTGCAACGTATCACAGGCTATCTTGTAGGAACAACAGAACGTTGGAATAAAGCAAAATTGGCAGAGTTAAATGACCGAGTTATCCACAAATAGTATAAGAATCCTTGATATAAAGTATGGCACATCTGTCGATGGAGTGGGGTTGCGAACCTCGCTCTATTGCGCAGGGTGCGAAAACTGTTGCCCCGGGTGTCACAATCCACAATCGTGGGATGAAAACGGAGGAGAGGCTGTTTTAGTAGAGGAGTTGTTTCGCATAATAGAGGATGCAGATATGAATGTAACCTTTACAGGTGGAGATCCAATGCTTCACCCCGAAGGCTTTATAGCATTGGCAACAATGATTAAGCAGAAAACCACAAAAACAATTTGGTGCTACACAGGTTATCTCTTTGAAGATTTATTGCAACATCCACTTCGCAGAAAACTGCTTGAACTCTGCGATGTATTGGTTGACGGACGTTACATAGAAGCCGAGCGAGATTTATCACTCCATTTCCGAGGCAGTCGCAATCAACGAATAATAAATGTGCGAAAATCACTGCAAGGAACTTTGCAATTAGAAGAAGTATAATTTCGCTTAAAATTAAAAGCAATAAAAAATGCCCTCTGTGAAAACAAAGGGCATTTTTATGTAATGGGAGAAGATATTACTCTCCCAATAGAATTTCAAGGATTTGGCAAGCTGCTTTCGATACCGAACTACCGGGTCCGAATATCGCAGCCACACCTGCTTTGTACAAGAAATCATAATCTTGTGCAGGGATAACACCTCCGGCAATAACGATGATGTCCTCACGGCCTAATTTCTTAAGCTCCTCAATAACTTGGGGAACAAGAGTTTTGTGTCCTGCGGCAAGTGAAGATACACCCATTACGTGAACGTCGTTCTCAACAGCCTGACGAGCAGCCTCTGCAGGAGTTTGGAACAATGGACCCATATCCACGTCAAAGCCACAATCGGCATAACCTGTTGCTACAACTTTAGCACCGCGGTCGTGTCCGTCTTGACCCATTTTAGCAATCATAATACGGGGTTGACGACCTTCTCTCTTAGCGAACTCTTCGGTCAACTCTGTTGCACGAATAAAGTCGGGATCTTGTTTTGTCTCTGATGAATACACGCCTGAAATAGTTCTAATTACTGCTTTATATCTACCAACAACAACCTCGCAAGCATCCGAAATCTCTCCTAATGTTGCACGAACTTTAGCTGCTTTAACAGCCAAATCCAAAAGGTTGCCCTCTTTAGTTTTAACACACTCTGTAATAGCGTCCAATGCCGCTTTAACTGCAGCCTCGTCACGGTTAGCTTTAAGCTCGTTCAAACGCTCAATTTGTTGTTTGCGAACTTGAGTGTTATCAACCTCAAGAATATCGATAGGAGCCTCTTTCTCCAAACGATATTTGTTTACACCAACAATAACTTGTTTTCCAGAGTCAATGCGAGCTTGAGTTCTTGCGGCAGCCTCTTCGATGCGAAGTTTTGGCAAACCTGTTTCAATAGCTTTGGCCATACCACCCAATTTCTCAATCTCTTGGATGTGTTCCCATGCTTTGTGAGCCAACTCGTTGGTAAGAGTCTCAACATAGTATGAACCAGCCCAGGGGTCAACCTCTTTGGTAACGTAAGTCTCCTCTTGAATATAGATTTGAGTGTTACGAGCAATACGAGCCGAGAAGTCTGTTGGCAATGCAATAGCCTCGTCCAAAGCATTGGTGTGTAGCGATTGAGTGTGTCCCAAAGCGGCACCCATAGCCTCGATACAAGTTCTTCCAACGTTGTTGAATGGATCTTGCTCTGTAAGAGACCAACCTGATGTTTGACAGTGTGTACGCAATGCCAAAGATTTTGGATTTTTGGGGTTGAATTGTTTAACGATTTTTGCCCACAACATACGAGCCGCACGCATTTTTGCAATCTCCATAAAGTAGTTCATTCCAATAGCCCAGAAGAATGATAGGCGAGGAGCAAATGCGTCAATATCCATACCTGCGTTAACACCGGCACGAAGGTATTCCAAACCATCGGCAAGAGTGTATGCCAACTCAATATCTGCGGTAGCACCTGCCTCTTGCATGTGGTATCCCGAGATAGAGATAGAGTTGAACTTAGGCATGTTCTTTGAAGTATATTCAAAAATATCAGCAATAATTCTCATTGAAAATTCAGGTGGGTAAATATATGTGTTACGCACCATAAACTCTTTAAGAATATCGTTTTGGATAGTACCTGCCATCTCTTCCAATTTAGCACCTTGCTCCAAACCTGCATTGATGTAGAAAGCAAGGATAGGCAATACAGCACCGTTCATTGTCATTGATACAGACATTTTGTTCAAAGGAATACCGTCGAACAAAACTTTCATATCTTCAAGACTGCAAATTGAAACTCCCGCTTTACCAACGTCACCAACAACACGTTCGTGGTCGGCATCGTAACCGCGGTGAGTAGCAAGGTCGAAAGCTACCGACAAACCTTTTTGTCCTGCAGCAAGGTTTCTACGATAGAAAGCATTAGACTCTTCGGCAGTTGAGAATCCTGCATATTGACGAATAGTCCAAGGACGCATAACGTACATTGTGCTGTAAGGACCTCTCAAATAAGGTTCCATACCTGCAACGTAGTTAAGGTGTTCCATACCCTCCAAGTCCTCTTTTGTGTAGATGGGCTTAACAGGTATAAGTTCGGGGGTAATCCAATTAGCCTCCGAATTGCAAGCGACACAAGTTGCACTGTTGGCAAATGCGTCATTTATATTTATGTTACTGAAATCTGGTCTCATAGTACTTATTTGATTGAAAGTTTGCTATTAAATGCTTGCAAAGTCTCAAGAACGTTGCTGCGAATATTAATGAACATATCTATACCTTGTGCTTTAAGTTCCTCTGCACATTCAGGAGCACCTGCTACAACAAACATTGCACGTCCGTCCAAAGCCTTAAAGGCAGCTGGAGCAAGAGTAGCGTACTCTTCGTCGCTTGAGCAAAGAACAACAATATCAGCACCGGCTTTAACTGCTGCTTCAACACCCTCTTCAACAGTGTCGAAACCAAGATTATCAATAATTTTGTAACCTGCACAACCAAAGAAGTTGCCAGAGAATTGAGAACGAGCAAGACGCATTGCAAGGTTACCAATGGTTAGCATAAATACTGTAGGTTGTTTGTCGTTGCCCTCTGTTGCCAAACGCAACTCCTCAAATTGAGTAGCACCTCTGCTAAAGTCAAGAGTAGCAAAATCGGGTTCGCATTTACCGCCACCACAGCAACCACATTTCTCAGCTTTAACAATTTTGTCTGCAGCTTTCTCATTTATGTTAGGATATTGGTTAGTACCCAATAAAATCTCTCTACGACGAGCAATAGCACTACGGCGAGCATTACCCGATGCATTAACACCGTTTTGAACGCTTCCGTTTTTAACAGCTGTGTAGAATCCGCCTTCAGCCTCAACATCTTTAAATAGTTTCCAAGCTTGTTCAGCAATAGAACTTGTTAGGTTTTCAACATAGTATGAACCGGCAGATGCATCAGTGATTTTATCGAAATGAGACTCCTCTTTCAACAATAGTTGTTGATTGCGTGCAATACGTTCTGAAAACTCATCACTCTCTTTGTATGTAGCATCAAAAGGAGTAACACAAATAGAGTCAACACCTGCCAAAGCAGCCGACATAGTCTCAGTTTGAGTACGCAACAAGTTTACGTGAGCATCAAAGATAGATAGATTGAATTTTGAAGTCTCTGCGTGAGAAGCAATTTTTGCGGCGCACAAACAAGCAGGTTTGTAAGCAGCAACAATTTCTGCCCACAACATACGAGCTGCGCGGAATTTTGCAATCTCCATAAAGAAGTTAGAAGAGATTCCAAAGTTGAATTTGATGTTTTTAGCAGCCTCATCAACACTTATGCCTTTCTCTGTCAAAGCACTCATATACTCATTACCCCAAGCAAGAGCATAACCAAGTTCTTGAGAGATGTACGAACCTGCATCGCAAAGCATAACTGAGTCAACTGCCAAAACTCTGAATTTAGGCAACTCTGCCGAAGCCTTTACAAGGTTGGCGCAGATGTCGGCAAAGCCTTCAACGTCTTTCCCTTTTTTAAGCATCTTTTTGAAAGGATTGTAGTTTAAAGAACCTTTCACTTTCTCTTTATCTGCCCCGATAGAGTCAACGTAAGTTTTGAAAACGTCCATCATATTCTCTGCTTGACGAATACAGCAACGGAAGTTGATTTCAGTCTCTTCAATATTTATACCGTTAAGAAGGGTAGCAATACCATTGTTGTTGATGCTATCAGCCTCCATGATGAAGCCAAGCGAAGTAACACCTTTTGTAAGAATGTCTTTTGCTTTAGCATTAGCGGCAACAACGTCACTAACTTTAATCTCTTGACGGATTAACCAAACATTATCACATTTTGTACCACGTACAAAAGGAAATTCACCGGGGACAGAGTTCGTAGAACTCATACCTTCGGTATCTTCGGCTCTGTACATGGGTTTTACATTAAAACCCTCGTTTGTTTTCCAAACAAGTTTTTTCTCAAAGTCGGCACCTTTAAGGTCTGCCGTAACTTTTTCAATCCACGCCTCGGTCGAAACGGGCGGGAATTGTTCGAATAATTTTTCTTTACTGTTTGCCATAGTCTTTTTCAGACTTAATATGTTAAAATAATAGTTCTCGTTGAACAACAGCTATTTATATTTCAAATGTTAATTGAAAATAATGCATGTTGTATCTGGCAAATATAAACAAAGATTTATTCAAAACGAAATTTAAAGACAATAAAATATAGCTTAAAACTATTTTTATTTTCTGTAATTCTTTTAATAAGGAATAATAATGTATAACAACCTCGAAACAGAGTGTTTTTCAGATAGTTCGGCTTAGCAATTCAACACTCTTTCGCCCAATTCTTTTGCAAGTTGAACTTTAATAGCGTTAAAGTTGTTAAGCTCTTTAAGAAGAGACATGATTTTTTCGTTATCTTTATTCTTAAAAGCATCTTTAAGAGCTGCGTTTAGCGATTTTATATGCTCGGCAACAATCGCATCTTTAAGTTCTGTAATCATACGTCGAGCAAGAGAAACAGCACGCTCCTCATCACTTTTAATAGTCTGTTTTTTGCTTAAACGGTATTTTTCGCTAACCAAGTCAACGGCAATTTTGCTAATTGTCTCGTCGCGGTGATTCAAAAAGAATTTGGTAATAGCTTGGTTTATATCGTTTATGTATTCAACCCAATATTTTATCTTTTCGGTTTCGGTTCTGGCTTCAATGCATTCAAAGGTTATAATGCCACGTTTTTTACCGTTGTCGCTCATCTCGTTATTGACAAAATTCTCAACCCAACTTTCTTTGTTGGCAAGAGCCTCATTAATCATTTTTGAATAGATGTCGGTTGTGAATCCAATACCATCATTTTGTAGTTCGCTTACAATAAAAGATAATATATCTGTAACGTTACCCTCCGAATCGAACATGGGAGTAAGTCCGTATTTGATTATGAAGCGGATAAGTTTTTTTTCGTATGCGCCAATAACTGATTTCTTCGAAATATCAATGCCAATTGGAGTGGGAGAGGACGACATATGCTCGTCTTTAGCGCTTATGGGAGCGCTCTCTTGAGGCATGTTTGCAGGCGAAGCACCTGTCTCAGCTTTTTTCAGGCGTTCAGTGGCAACCGCCTTAAGCAAAACATCTTCCCTTACCTCCATGATTCGACTACACTCTTTTACATATACCGAGCGAGTAATCTCGTCGGGAATAACCGAAATCGACTGCACAATATCGCTAATCAGGTTTGCTCTCTTTTGAGGATCTTCACCTATATCCTTTATAAGAAGATTTGTTTTAAAGGTGATAAAGTCTTTTTCGTTTCGATTTATATATTCGGCAAACTCCGATGCACTATGTTTTTTTGCAAAAGAGTCAGGGTCATCGCCATCGGGGAGAAGCACAACTTTAACTTTCATACCCTCTTCCAACAGCATGTCAATACCCCTCAATGAAGCTTTGATGCCTGCAGCATCACCATCGTATAAAACAGTGATGTTTTCTGTAAAGCGGTGAATTTGTCTAATCTGTCCGTTTGTAAGAGAAGTTCCCGACGATGCAACAACATTCTCAATACCCGCCTGATGCATCGATAGAACATCGGTATATCCTTCAACAAGAAAACAGTTGTTCTGTTTTACCATTGCGCCCTTTGCATGGTAAATACCGTATAAAACATTACTCTTATGATAAACTTCCGATTCGGGAGAGTTTTGATATTTTGCAAGTTTATCGCTTGCTTTAAGAATTCTGCCACCAAAAGCAATAACCTTTCCAGCCAAAGAATATACAGGGAAAATAACCCTTCCTCTAAATCTGTCGACAATATATTTGCCATCTTGACTCTCAAGGCATAAACCTGTCTTTAAAAGATACTCTTTTTTGTATCCGCCCTTTTCGGCAGCAACAGCCAGAGCATCGCGTTTCTCGGGCGAGTAACCGAGTCCGAATTTAGCAATAATATCCTCCCTGAAACCACGCTCTTTGAAATATGCCAAACCAACAGCACGACCCTCATCTGTATCTGTTAGGTTTTTGCAGAAAAACTCTTTGGCAAACTCATTTACAATAAGCATGCTCTCGCGAGCAGTCTTTGCCTCTTTCTCTTTTTGAGTAAGTTCGCGTTCAGCAATCTCAATATGGTATTTCTTTGCAAGATATTTAAGAGCTTCGTAATACGACATCTGCTCATGCTCCATGATAAAGTGAGCAGCATTTCCGCCTTTGCCGCAACTAAAACATTTGCAAATACCTTTTGAAGGCGATACGCTGAACGAAGGAGTCTTTTCGTCGTGGAATGGACACAAACCTGTATAATTGACACCACGTTTACGAAGCGACACAAAGTCCGACACCACCTCTACAATATCGGCGGCATCCATAATTTTGTCTATCGTAATTTGGTCAATCATAGTTATTTATTAAAGGTTAATTTGTTTTTGGAGTGTTGCCCATCTCAAAAGTAATGGTTGCACCATCCATAATCTGAGAGTGTGTTATGTAATTATGATTATAGGGTTTCCCATTAAGCAGAATATTTTGAACGTATATATTCTCTTTTGAAACTTCAGGTGCAAAAATAGTAAAACATTTTCCATTACTCAAATTAATTTTGGCACTTTTAACAATAGGAGAACCTATCTCGTATGTTTGCGAAGCTGGGTTCATGGGGTAGAATCCCATGGCACTGAAAACATACCAAGCCGACATTTGTCCGCAATCCTCATTGCCGCATAGTCCTGCAGGTGAGTCATTGTAAAGTTCGTGCATAACCTTAGTAACATATTTTTGAGTAAGCCAAGGTTTTCCTGCGTGGTTAAATATGTATGCAACGTGGTGGCAAGGTTCGTTACCGTGAGCATATTCACCAATCATACCTGTTGAGAAAATTGGTAGGTCATCTGAAGTGGATATTGTAAACAACTCGTTCAAACGCTCAAAGAAAAGCTCTTTGCCCATAGCCTCCTGCAACCACAAAATATCGTGGTGAGCGCCCCAATTGTAGTGCCAAGAGTTACTTTCAGTAATATGCTCGGTATATTCTCCCGGTTTAAAATTCTTGATAAAAGAACCATTGCTATGGCGGGCTTGAAGGAAACCCGATTCGGGGTTATATAAATTCCTGTAATTATTTGCTCTCTCAAAGAATGTTTTAGCAATATCTGCTTTACCCAACTTCTCAGCCATTTTGGCAATACACCAATCGTCAAAAGAGTACTCTATGGTTTTTGATACCGACTCATTCTCTTTATCGAAAGGAACATAGCCAAGGCGTTTGTACTCTCCCAAAGCTCTGTAATTGTCAATATCGGCAGTGGCAACACAAGCCTTAAGAGCCTCTTCTACATCAAAATCACCAATACCTTTAAGATAGGCATCAACAATAACAGGCACCGAGTGGTAACCAATCATCATATCTGTTTCGTTGCCATAAAAACTCCAAACAGGCAAACGCCCAAACTCGTTGTAATGATTTATGAACGACTTAACCATATCATTAACCTTATCGGGGCAAATATATGTATATAGTGGATGTGCCGCTCTGTATGTATCCCACAAAGAGAATGTGCCGTAAGTAACCATCGAAGAGTCTTTATGTACCACTTTGTCAGTACCTCTATAACTGCCATCAACATCACTTGCAATAGTTGGTGCAGTCATGGTATGGTACATCGCTGAGTAGAATGTGCGAAGAATAGTAGTATCCTCGCTCTCAATCTCAATTTTAGAGAGTTCTCGGTTCCAGTAGTCGTATGCCGCTTTGCGATAAGTATTAAAACCACCATCAAGTTGCTCTGTCTTTAAGTTTAATTCTGCACCCTCAATGCCTGTTTGAGAAAGAGCGGTTCTGATAACCAAAGTATCTCCCTCCTCGGTGTCAAAATCCATTCTTGCAATAACGCTTGTTTTGTTGTTGTCAAGAGTTACGGTGTCTATATGAACCGATTTATAAGGTCTTGAAAGTTTGGATACAAAGAACAACTTTTGGTCAGCAGCCCAACCCGAAGAAAATCTGTAACCCTTAATGGTAACAGAGTCGGTAAATTCAATGTGGCTCTCTTTTGTGGCATCCCAATTCATAGCTTTTGTCAAGTTTAAGAAAACCGAAGCCTCTGCTTTGGGGAAAGTATAACGTTGAATACCGCAACGCTCAGTTGCAGTAAGTTCAACCTGAATGTTGTAGTCGTCAAGTAACACTTTGTAGTAGCCTGCCTCTGCAACCTCACTCTCGTGCGAAAATTTTGAGTGAATACCCAAAGGAGCATCATCCTCGTTGTAGGGTAGGGTAACAGGCATAAAAGAGATGTCGTAAAGATCTCCTGCACCTGTTCCTGTTAGGTGTGTGTGACTGAATCCTGCAATGGTGCTGTCGGGGTAGAAGTATCCTGCAATTCTGTCCCATCCAGGTAAACCATTATCAGGACTTAACTGCACCATACCAAACGGAACGGTAGCACCCGGGTATGTATTGCCGGTAAAATCGGTACCAACAAAAGGATTAACAAATTGTGCGTAATCCTTAACATTATTATATTTACTACAACTTGCAAAAACTAAAACCGCAAGAATAAAAACAATCCTCTTCATAATATTGATTTTTTACAAAGATACGAATAATCGAGCGAAATAATATCAAGCTTGCTTGAATATTTCTCAGCGAGAGCATATTAAGGTAATTGCTTTAGGCAATTAAAATTGACTAAATGTCAATTTGTGCCTTAAAATGGGGAGCACAGTGCTCTGTGCGACGGAGTAGAGTATCTTCGAGGTTTACCTCAAAGTTGTAAAAATTTACTAACTCCATTAATCCATAAACCTAATGGCTTTAACGACCCTAAAGACCTAAAAATCATTGCAATATACAATAATTAACAATAATTAACAATGGGGGGGGTAAAATGTGAATTTATGTTTAAATTTGTAGCCGAAAATAAAAGAGAATACAATAAAAATATTGCTTTTTAAGCAGAGGTTAATTATTTAATAATTAACAACATAAATGAAGTAATTTAAGTATGTGAGATTATTTTAAAACATAAAAATAATCCCACAACACACATATATATAAGAAAAAACAAACAAAAAAATAAAAATGAAGACCAAACAAATCAAACAATTACTGTATATAGTGGCACTACTCCTTCCTGTATCAGGATTGCAAGCCAATACTGCCGACTATATGAATGTCTATAACACGGTAGGCAAATGCGTAAGCTATAAAATAGACGATATTCGCAAAGTAGTATTTCCGAGTATCGAAGAGATGAACATCGTACTAAAAGACGGCACAGAAACACAAGCCCTTGCCGAAGTACGCAAAATCACCTTTGGCGATTCACAATACAAAGAGGTGGTAGAAGACGAAGTATTAGATAAAGACGAAACATGTGGTGACGTAAATATAGCTCCTGAAGGAAATAAGGATGTAATATTGGATGTAAATGTAAATATCTTCCAGGCAGAAAATATAACCATCAACATCGATAAAGATGGTAAAACACCACAAATCAGTATCAGCGTAGGTGGTGAAGTAATAACCAAAAACATCAAAGTAATTCGCAATATCAAAGGTGGTATTTGGACAATGCTATCATTACCCTTTGACATAGAGATAAGCGACATATTGGTAGAAAATGCCCAAGTAGAGATAGGCAGCAATCTATTAGTTCGCATTTATGATGCAGCATACCGAGCAGCAAACAGTGTGGAGGGCAAAACAGCCAATGGTTGGAAAGAAAAAACAAGTGGCACAATCCCAGCCAACCAAGGCTTTGCCGTAGCCATCAACTCACGTTATGAAGGCGACATACAAAAAGTAACCTTCCGTGGACACGACTTTGCAATGGACGGCACCGACAAAGAGCTAACCCTCAATCGTCATCATAGCACAGCCAACGGAGGCAAAGACGCCGACTGGAACTTCTGTGGAAACCCAACATTGAGCAATCAAGAAAAAGAGAACGGACACTCACTCTACATCTATAACTCGGAGAACAACACATACGATGAGTACAGCTCAAGCCAATCAGCCACCTATCTACCATTCAGCGCGTGGTTCGTACAAAGTGCAAACGACTTCATAAGCATGGTATTCTCAACCTCAAGCAAAGTAATAAAGAGTGCAGAAGAAAACATAGAAGGTACAATAACCCTTGCCATCAACGATGGAGACGATGAAACAAGCGTAATACTGAACAGCGAAGCAAGCACAACTTACCAACGCAACGAGGATGCCCTCTATATGGAGTCTCCCAACACAAGCCTATCGCAACTATATATAGTAGAAGGCAACACCCAAATGGCAGTAAGCGAACAACCCGCAGTAGAGGGAGCCATAAAGATAGGCTACAAAGCCGCACAAGCAGGCGAGCAAACCCTAACCCTGACCAATCTGCCCGACAACACAATAGCAGCGTTGGAAGATAACCAAACAGGCGAGCAAACCCTAATGAGCGTAGGCGACAGTTATAGCTTCACAACAGCCGCTGGTACAAACAACAACCGATTCAACCTACACCTGACAGAATTAACAGGTATAGACCAACCCGGCACAACCGCCTTAAAAGCAGTAGTGACAGGCGATGAAATAAAACTATACGGCACAGAAGCAGGTGAGCAAATCACACTATATACAGCAAACGGAATGATAATAACCAATGCCGTGGCAGAAGAAAGCGTAACAACTATCCCAACCACAGCAACAGGAGTAATCATAATTAAAGTAGGAGACGAAATAGTAAAAGTAGTGAAGTAAGTTCTTAGTTATCAGTTGTTAGCTTTTAGTTAATATAACAAACACAAATGACATAAAGAAAAAATGAAAAAAACATTAATAGTAGTAACACTGCTAATATCTGCGGTAAACATAAATGCTCAAAAGATAATAGGCAGAACAGTAGATATAGCCAAAGACGTAATAGGAGTATTCACTCCGGCAGAACCAAGTGTAACAACCTATAGCAAAGGATTTCCGGGATATGAACCCGTAAACCCTGACGGAACAGGCGAGACAACAGCCGAACCAACACCAATAGTAGAGAGTATCATAGGACTTCTTGGACTTGGCGGAGTATATGCCTGGCGTTTGATTAAAAGAAAAAAAGAGGAATAAACAAAAACAAAATAAACAATGAAAAAGAGAACAATAATCTTTACAACGCTGATGCTTGTCCTAACGATAAGTATCACAGCACAAAAGTTAGGCAGACGAATGATGGTAAACTATGGAGGAGAAGTAATAGCAACCTATAACTTACCCCAAAACATCGATAGTTTAACCTTTGAGACATATAACATATACACAGTAACAGCAACACCCTCCGATGAAAATTTAGGAACAGTAAAGACATCAGCAACTGAAGTAGAAGAAGGAACAAGCGTAACCCTCACTGCCACTCCCCAAGAAGGCTATGGTTTTGTGAATTGGACCGTAAACGGAGAGATAGTTTCAACAGAGAACCCGTATACAACAACAATAACTACAAATACAGAATTTAAAGCTAACTTTAGGACAATAAGAGGAGTAGAGAATAGCCATGAATGGATAGACCTCGGTTTACCCAGTGGATTAAAATGGGCAACCTGCAATGTGGGTGCCACAACACCCGGAGGTTGCGGAGATTACTTTGCATGGGGAGGAACAGGACCACAGGATTATTATAATTGGGGTACCTACAGATATGGTAATGGTTCTACAATGTCCAAATACTGTACAAAGTCAGGCTATGGCACAGTAGATAATAAAACAACCCTTGAACTCGCGGATGATGCCGCTCATGTAAATTGGGGCGGTAAATGGCGAATGCCCACAAAAGCAGAATATGATGAATTAATGAATACCACAAATTGCACTTGGACCTGGACCACCCAAAACGGAGTAAAAGGCTATAAAGTAACAAGTAAAAAGAACGGAAACTCCATATTTCTTCCTGCTGCGGGCTATCGCGACTACGGCGGCACTCTCTACAATGCGGGCAGCAGAGGCTACTTTTGGTCGAGTTCGCTTGGCACGAGATACAACAGCGGCAGCGCCTACAGTTTGGACTTCAATTCGAGCGACGTGGGCTGGGGCAACTACGACCGTTGCAACGGGTACTCTGTGCGAGCGGTGTGCGAGTAAAATTAAATGCTGGCATTTAATTCAGTTGAGAGATATTCATCTCTCGAACCCACTCACGCTCGGCAAAGTTTATGCAAGTATAACTTTTCACTCGCTTATTCGTGGCTTTGTTAGTTGTAAGTTTTTAGTTATTAGAATTTATAAGTAACTTAAATTGTAAAATCTCTGCCGATATTTTTTCGGTAGAGATTTTTTTGTAAAAGTAGGGACACACATATTCTTATACAACCAATTAGCCCAATTAGCCTAATTAGACTAATATCTCTAACAACTAACAACTTCTCTCTTATACAAAAAAAGTGCGTAAAAAGGGAATCCTCTTTACGCACCTTCATAATTATGAAACATTTAATAGAATTTATTTCTCAGGTTTTGGTCTTGCTTGTGAAACAATCATACGTCTTCCTTCAAACTCGCTATTGCTAAGAGTTTCAATGGCGGTAAGTGCTTGTTCATCGTTTGACATCTCAACAAAGGCAAAACCTTTTGAGCGTCCCGTCTCTTTGTTTCTGATAACTTTAACCAATGTAACTTCACCAAATGCCGCGAAAACCTCTTGTAGTTGAGGTTCTTTTACTCTGAAATTAAGATTTCCAACGTATATGTTCATAGCTTAAAGTATGTAAATGTTTATTTTCAGGGAAAATGGTTTTCCCATTTCTAGAATCTAACAACGCAAACTTAAAAGAAAAAAAATATATAAACAATATTTGTTGGCGAAATTTTTGAAAAATCGTCAAAAACCGATAAAAAAATGAGATTTTGACCAAAAAAAGATATTAATTTATTCCCAACAGTTTGATATATTGAAATATTAAGAGTAATTTTGCAACCCGAAAAGAAATTTATAACATAAAAATCATATATAAATGAACGTAACAGAAAAAAGCACAGGTAATGTATCGGCAGAGATTACCGTGAAAATTGAGAAAGCCGATTATCAAGAGAAAG
Source organism: Candidatus Caccoplasma sp. (assembly GCA_045613905.1). Classification (GTDB taxonomy): domain Bacteria; phylum Bacteroidota; class Bacteroidia; order Bacteroidales; family G3-4614; genus Caccoplasma_A. Next base: position 17,159 of record JAZLBW010000043.1, on the reverse strand, counting down.
TTGAGAAAGCATTGCGTTCTTACCGTCAAAGAGCTGTTGTGCCCGGATTCAGAAAAGGTATGGCTCCTAAATCAATGATTCAAAAAATGGTAGGAAAATCTATTTTGGTAGATGAAATCAACACTCTTATTTCAGAGCAACTATACAACTACATAACAGATAAAAAACTTGCAGTACTTGGCGAGCCTCTTCCAAAAGAGGGACAACCGGAAGTTGATTTCGATACTCAAGAGGATTTCGAGTTTACATTTGACGTAGCTCTTGCTCCTGCTGTAAAAGTTGAGTTGAGCAAAGATGATAAAATCGCATATTCTGAAATCATCGTTGATGAGGAGATGATCAACAAACAAGTTGAGGCATACAAAAACCGTTTCGGAAAACAAGAGGAGGGTGAAGTAATTGCTGAAAACGATATTGCTAAAGGTAAAATGGTTGAGCTTAACGAGGATGGCACAGTTAAAGAGGGTGGTATCGTAGTTGAGTCAGGAATGATTTCTCCACGTTACACTAAAAACGAAGGTGAAAGAGCTAAATTCATCGGAGTTAAAAAAGGCGAGAAAGTTGTTTTCAATCCTTCAGTAGCAAGTGAGGGTAACGACACCGAGGTTGCTTCAATGCTTCACATCAAAAAAGAGGAGGCTGCAGAGGTTAAATCAAACTTCGAAATGGAGATTACTTCAATCTTGGCGTTCAAACCGGCAGAGATGGGACAAGAGTTGTTCGATGCTGCTTTCGGTAAAGATGCTGTAAAAGATGAGGCTGACTTCCGTGCTAAAATCGCAGATATGTTGAAAGAGCAAATTGCTCCTGAGGCTGATTACAAATTTGCTATGGATGCTCGCTCATACATCGAGAACAAAGTTGGTGAGTTGGAGTTCGCTGATGCAATGTTGAAACGTTGGTTGAAATTCAGCGACAAAGATAACAAAATCGAGAACGTTGACGAGGAGTATGCAAAAATGTTGCCCGACCTAAAATGGCAATTGGTTAAAGAGCAAATCGTTAAAGATGCAGAGATTAAAGTAGAAAAAGCAGACATCGAGGAGATGGCTAAAAAAGCTACAAAAATGCAATTTGCTCAATACGGAATGGCAAACGTTCCAGAGGATCTTCTTCAAAAATATGCTGAGGACATGATGAAAGACAAAAATATTGTTAACAATATGTTGGACAGAGTAATGGAGGAGAAAATTGTTGAGGTAATCAAATCAAAAGTTACTTTGGAGAACAAACAAGTAACTCTTGAGGATTTCTATAAATCATTAGAGGTGAAATAAGAGTAACTCACAATAACTCAAAAAAAAGGAGCAAAATTCTTTTTGCTCCTTTTTTTATAAGCTAAAATGTTATAATTTCGCATCTGTATAGTATATAATATAGAAGTAGAACCAAAACATGATAATTATGAACGACGATTTTAGAAAATATGCTACACGCCATTTGAATATGAATGGTAATGCACTGGATAAGTATGTTGATGTAACAAGCTCATATATTTCGCCTACAATCATTGAGGAGCGTCAGTTAAATGTTGCTCAAATGGATGTATTCTCTCGTTTGATGATGGATAGAATTATCTTCCTTGGCACTCAAATAGATGATTATGCAGCCAATGTCATTCAAGCTCAATTGTTATATCTTGATTCAGTAGAACCCGGTAAAGATATCTCTATATATCTAAACAGCCCCGGTGGAAGCGTATATGCAGGATTGGGCATTTATGATACAATGCAATATATATCAAGCGATGTCTCAACAATCTGTACAGGCATGGCGGCATCAATGGCGGCAGTGTTGTTGGTGGCCGGTGCAAAAGATAAGCGTTTTGCGTTGAAACACTCACGAGTTATGATACATCAACCTTTAGGTGGTGTTCAAGGACAAGCATCAGATATTGAGATAACAGCACGAGAAATATTGAAATTGCGTAAAGAGCTATACACTATAATTGCAGATCATTCAGGAAACGACTTTGCTAAAATTGAACTCGATTCTGATAGAGATTATTGGATGACAGCAGAGGAGGCTAAAAATTATGGAATGATTGACAAAGTTCTTGAAAGACGATAACGAGAGAATTAAGAAGCTGCTTGAATTTTATTTCGGAATTATTTGAGAGCTATTTTGAGAATGTTTTCTTTCGCATCTTGCAGGGAATAGCGGGCTATTTCCAAAAGAGAAGAAATAAAAGATACCTAAAATAGACTCAAAGAAACCGAAACCAGCTTCGCAATGATAAAAATATTTCTCAATAAAATTTAAACAGCTTCTAAGTATGGCGAAAAAGAAGAATAACGGCTCTGAGGGTAAAGAGACCTGCTTTATGTGTGGTAGAGAGTTGTCGCCACAATATCTTATACAAGGAACAAAGGGGTTTCTTTGTGGCGATTGTCTCTATTATATGGCAGAGAACTATTTGAATATGCCAAAGGGTCAACCCAAGAGCGAAAAGAAATTTCAAATAACAAACATTCCTAAACCCAAGGAGATAAAAGAATTTCTCGATAAATACGTTATAGGTCAGGATATGGCAAAACGTTTCTTGTCTGTGGCTGTATATAATCACTACAAACGAGTAACGCAAGATAAAAATCTTCCCGATAGCGTTGAAATAGAGAAATCCAATATAATAATGGTGGGCTCAACAGGAACAGGAAAAACCCTGTTGGCAAAAACCATTGCAAGATTGCTTAATGTTCCCTTTACAATTGTTGATGCCACTGTGTTGACTGAGGCTGGATATGTTGGAGAGGATATTGAAAGTATTCTAACCCGATTGTTGCAAGTTGCAGATTACGATGTTGCGGCAGCCGAGCGAGGAATTGTGTTTATTGACGAGATAGATAAGATTGCTCGTAAAGGAGATAATCCATCTATAACTCGAGATGTTTCGGGAGAGGGAGTGCAACAAGGATTGTTGAAACTTCTTGAGGGTTCTATCGTGAACGTTCCACCTCAAGGTGGTCGTAAACATCCCGATCAAAAGATGATTCAGGTTAACACTCAAAACATATTATATATATGTGGTGGAGCATTTGACGGAATTGAACGAAAAATTGCCGCGAGATTGAATACACAAGTGGTAGGATTCAGTACAAAAGAGGAGCAAAAGCAGATTGATCGCAGCAATTTCTTGCAATACATATCTCCGCAAGATTTGAAATCGTTTGGATTGATTCCCGAAATCATAGGACGTTTGCCAATTCTTACATATCTAAATCCGTTGGATAGAGAGGTGCTTCGCAATATCTTGACCGAACCTGAAAATGCCATAATCAAACAATATATATATATGTTTAAGTTGGATGGCATAAAATTGAAGTTCGAGGATGAAGTTCTGGACTTTATTGTAGATAAAGCAATAGAATTTAAACTTGGTGCTCGTGGTTTGCGTTCGATAGTGGAGCATATAATGATGGATGCAATGTATGAGATGCCTTCAACCAATAAGAAAAGTCTCACCATAACATTAAATTATGCTAAAAACAGGTTGGTAAATGCAAATATGCATACCATGGGATAATTTTTTTTCAAAAAAAGTTGCTTTTATTTAAAATGAAATTATAACTTTGTTTAGCGAGTTGAGAAAATTCACTCGCTAAACATTTTTTTTTAATATAAAAAGCATTGCTTTATGTTTACAAAAGCACAAGTAACAGAGGCTCTAAAAGAGAATTTTGGGTTCGATACCTTTAAAGGAAATCAAGAGCAGATAATAATGAATCTTCTTGAAGGAAAAGATTCTTTCGTACTTATGCCGACAGGAGGAGGAAAATCGTTGTGTTATCAATTACCGTCATTAATGCTTGATGGAACAGCAATTGTTATATCTCCATTGATAGCCTTAATGAAAAATCAGGTAGATGCAATGCGTAATTTTAGTGAAGAAGATGGAGTTGCACATTTCATAAACTCTTCACTTACAAAAGTTGCCATAGATCAGGTAAAGAGCGATATATTGGCAGGAAAAACAAAACTACTTTATGTGGCTCCCGAATCTTTGACAAAAGAGGAGAATGTGGAGTTCTTGAAACAGGTTAAAATTTCGTTCTATGCCATAGACGAGGCTCACTGTATATCGGAGTGGGGGCACGATTTCAGACCTGAGTACCGCAGAATAAGACCAATAATAAACGATATAGGTGTTGCACCAATAATTGCACTTACTGCAACTGCTACCCCTAAAGTACAGCACGATATACAAAAGAATCTTGAGATTTTGAATGCAACACAATTTAAATCGTCATTCAATCGTTCAAATCTCTATTATGAAGTTCGTCAAAAGACCAAAGATGTAGATCGTGAGATAATTCGATATATAAAATCACAACCGGGAAAATCGGGAATCATCTACTGTCTAAGCCGTAAAAAGGTAGAGGAGTTGGCTGCTCACCTTCAGGCAAATGATATTAGCGCATTGCCATACCATGCAGGAATGGATTCTGTGACACGAACACAAACACAAGACGCCTTTTTGCTTGAAGATATAGAGGTGATAGTTGCAACCATAGCATTTGGAATGGGAATCGACAAACCCGATGTACGCTATGTAATACACTATGACATACCCAAAAGTTTGGAGGGCTACTATCAAGAAACAGGACGAGCCGGCCGTGACGGAGGAGAAGGAGAGTGTATTACATTCTATACAAACAAAGATTTGCAAAAGCTCGAGAAGTTTACTCAAGGTAAATTGATTTCGGAGCAAGAGATAAGCAAACAACTATTGTTGGAAACAGCGGCTTATGCTGAGTCGTCTGTTTGTCGTAGAAAACTATTGTTGCACTATTTCGGAGAGGAGTACACTCAAGAGAATTGTCACAATTGCGATAACTGTTTGCATCCTAAAAAGCAGGTCGAAGCAAAAGATTTGTTGGCTTTGACAATTGAGGCAATAATTGCATTGAAGGAGAAGTTCAAAGCAGAATATGTGATAGATGTTCTAAAAGGGAAAGAGAGCAACGAGATATTATCATATAAGCATAACGAATTGGAAGTGTTTGCTTCTGCCGAAGATGAAGATGATAAAACTCTTAATGCAGTAATACGTCAAGCTCTAATTGCCGGATATATAGATAAAAACATTGAGACATACGGTCTGCTTAAGGTAACCGAAGCAGGACATAAGTTCTTAAAGAAACCCGTATCTTTCAAAATCGTAAAGGATAATGATTTTGAAGAGAACGAAGAAGAGGTGCAAATAAAGGGTGGCGGAGCATGTGCTGTGGACCCAATGTTGTATTCAATCTTAAAGGATTTAAGAAAGAAGATAGCCAAGGAGTTGAAGTTGCCTCCATATGTAATATTTCAAGATGTCTCAATTGAGGCAATGGCAACCACCTATCCCATAACAATGGAGGAACTTAAGAATATTCCTCGAGTGGGAGCCGGGAAAGCTCAACGATATGGACAAGAGTTCATCGATGTGATTAAACGTCACTGCGAAGAGAATGAGATTGAACGTCCTGAAGATATGAGGGTTCGCACAGTGCCAAATAAGTCGAAATTGAAAATATCTATAATTCAATCAATCGACCGTCAAGTCAGATTGGATGATATTGCATCGGAGAAGAATCTCGACTATTCTGAATTGCTCACTGAGTTGGAGACAATCGTAATGTCGGGAACAAAAATAAATCTTGACTATTTCATTCGCGAGATGTTGGATGATGATGAAGTGGAAGATATATTCGGATACTTTAAAGAGACCGACAAAGACGATTTGGATGAGGCCTTAAAAGAGTTGGGCGGAGATTATGATGAGGATGATATTCGTTTGGTTCGTATAAAATTCCTATCAGAGATGGGTAACTAAAATAAAATGAACCTAAAATACAAACTTCATCAATAACTTAAAAGAATAAATTGGGCAGAGAATCATTATCTGCCCATTTTTTTTGAAAAAAACTCAAAAAAAATTTTTACAACTCCCGCATTATTGTTAACTTTGCATGCAATAAAAATTAAAGCATACTCATTATGTCATTTATTGCAGAAAAAGTCGTAATGGACGGTCTAACATTTGACGATGTCCTCCTAGTTCCCGCTTATTCAGAAGTATTACCAAGGGATGTAAGCCTTAAAACAAAGTTTTCAAGAAACATTGATTTGAACATACCCATAGTGTCAGCTGCTATGGATACAGTTACAGAGGCAAGTTTAGCAATAGCAATTGCACGCGAGGGAGGTATCGGAGTAATCCACAAAAATATGTCAATTGAGGCACAAGCAAAACAAGTACATGCTGTAAAACGTGCCGAGAATGGAATGATATATGATCCTGTTACTATCAAAAGAGGATCAACAGTTGCTGATGCTTTGGCTTTGATGGCAGAGTATCACATTGGTGGTATCCCTGTAGTGGATGACGAGCGTAATTTGGTTGGAATCGTGACAAATCGTGATTTGCGTTTTGAGCGTAACAGCCTTCGCTTAATCGATGAGGTTATGACTAAAGAGAATTTGGTTACAACTTCACAATCAACAGATTTGCACGAAGCTGCAGATATATTGCAATTGCACAAAATTGAAAAACTTCCTGTTGTGGATAAAAACGGTAAGTTGATTGGATTGGTAACATACAAAGATATTACTAAAGCAAAAGACAAACCATTTGCATGTAAAGACAAATTGGGTCGTCTTCGTGTTGCTGCAGGAATTGGAGTTACAGGCGATGCGATGGAGCGTGCAGCCGAGTTGGTAAATGCCGGAGTAGATGCTTTGGTTATTGATACAGCGCACGGACACACAAAATCTGTTGTTGAGCTATTGAAGAAAGTAAAAAACAGTTTTTCAGGAATTGATGTGACTGTAGGAAACATTGCAACAGGAGAGGCAGCGAGATACTTGGCAGATGCAGGAGCAGATTGTGTTAAAGTAGGAATCGGTCCCGGTTCAATCTGTACAACCCGCGTAATTGCAGGAATTGGAGTTCCTCAATTGTCGGCAGTATACGAAGTTTCTAAAGCATTGAAAGGAACGGGAGTGCCCTTGATTGCAGATGGTGGTATCCGTTATTCAGGAGATATTGTTAAAGCACTTGCCGCAGGAGCATACTCAGTTATGTTAGGTGGTTTGTTGGCAGGAGTGGAAGAGTCTCCCGGTGATACAATCATCTACAACGGACGTAAATTTAAATCTTATCGCGGAATGGGCTCTTTGGAAGCAATGGAGAAAGGTTCAAAAGACCGTTATTTCCAAGCAGGAGAAATTGATGCCAAGAAATTGGTTCCGGAGGGAATTGCAGCTCGTGTACCATACAAAGGTTCTCTATATGAAGTAGTTTATCAAATGATTGGTGGATTGCGTTCAGGAATGGGTTATTGTGGAGCTCCAAGCATTGAAAAATTGCACGAAGCTAAATTCACAAGAATAACAAATGCCGGTGTAGCAGAGAGTCACCCACATGATGTAACAATTACAAGTGAGGCTCCAAACTATAGCAGAGGAAATCAATAATAAATCAATATAGTGATTGAATGAGGAAGTACCATGAGTATTTCCTCATTTTTTTGTATATAAGATACTATTTTTCAATAAAATTAAAAGATATTCTTCGTTTATGTAGAACAAATTTTATAACTTTGAAAGTTGTATGTAATGCAACCTTAAGAATAAACTATTAAAATAAAACAATAATGAAAAAGGGTATATTTTTATTGGCATTATCACTATTCGCATCTAATATGATGGCGCAAGAAAGTGATCCCACAATTATGACCATAAACGGTAAAGAGATAAAAAAATCTGAATTTGATTATATATATAATAAAAACAAACAACAGCAACTCGAACAAAAGAGTCTTGATGAATATCTTGAGATGTTCAAGGATTACAAGCTAAAAGTAATGGAGGCTGAAGCAAACGGAATAGATACCACAAAAGCTTTTATATCGGAGTTGCAAGGGTACCGTAATCAAATTGCACAAGCATATTTGGTAGATCAAGAGGCTGATGAAAAATTGGCACTTGAAGCATATGGTCGCTTACAAGAGAATGTAGAGGCAGCTCATATTTTGTTTGCAATAGATGAAAGCAATCCTGAAAAAACAGAGGCAAAAGCTTACGAAAAAGCTGTTACTTTGAAAAAACAAATTGATGCAGGAGCCGATTTCACAGAAATGGCAAAAAAATATTCTGAAGACCCATCAGTTGCTCGCAACGGAGGTTATTTGGGATACATAAAAGGATTTATGACAGTATATCCATTTGAGCAAGCTGCATATACAACTCCTGTGGGAGAGGTTTCTGAACCTGTTTTATCTCGTTTTGGTTACCACTTGATTAAGGTAATATCTCGACGTAACGACCCGGGTGAAGTCTTGTCTGCTCATATTATGGTGATGTTGCCAACCTCAATGACACCAACCGAAGAGAAGGCAAAAGAGATTAAAATCCGTGAAGCATATCAAAAATTGCAAGATGGTGTTGCCTTTGAAGATGTCGTGCGAGAGTATAGCGAAGACCCCGGGACACGAGATACAGACGGAAGAATGCGTTGGATATCAACAGGACGTATTGTAAAAGAGTACGAAGACGTTGCATTCTCTTTAAAAGAGGGAGAAATTTCAGAACCTTTCAAATCTCCATACGGATGGCACATTGTAAAAGTCATAGAGAAAAGAGGTCTTAAGCCTTTTGAGGAGATGAAAAAAGATATTATGCGCAGAATAGCTCGTGACGATAGATCAGGTAACGGAAAAGAGACTTTAATATCAAAATTGAAAGTGGAATACAATTACAATTTCAATGGAGAAAAAATGGCTGAGATAAAAGAGTTGGCTATAAAAACAAATCTTGACGAGACATTTCAAGCCACTATAGCTTCAGACAACGAAACACTCTTTACCCTTGCAGGAAAAAATTATACAGTAAGTGACTTTGCTGAGTATTATGCAAATGACAAAACAGAGAAAGATGCAAAAGTTGAAACTCTGATAATGAGAAGTGTTGATGAATATATCAACTATGCAGTAATAGCATATGAGAACAGTCGTTTGGAGGAGAAATACCCCGATTTTCGTAATCTATACAATGAGTATCGCGATGGAATGTTGCTATTTGAAATAAGCAACAGAGAGGTATGGGACAAAGCATCAAAAGATGAAAAAGGACTAAAAAAATATTTCAAGAAAAACCGTCGCCAATACTCATGGGCAGAGCCTCATTTCAAAGGAGTTGTTGTGCAATGTAAAAATGATAGTGTTGCAAAATTGGCAAACACGATGTTGGAAGATTTGAAATATGAGGAGTCTGCAAAAGTTCTTAATAAAGAGTTGAATACAGGCGGAGAAAGAGTGATTTCTGTAAAAAAAGGGCTCTTTGTTAAAGGAGATAACGGAATAGTTGACTATAATGTTTTCGGAGGTAAACCTTATGTCGATGAAACTTATCCTATCTCTTTTGCAAAAGGACGTTTGTTGAAAAAAGGTCCTGAGAACTACACCGATGTAAAAGGACAAGTGACATCGGATTACCAACAAAAATTAGAGAAAGATTGGATGAAAAAACTTAATAAAAAGTATAAAGTAGAGATAAACTACGATGTTGTCTCAACAATAGAGGAGAAATAACAGATGAGAAAAACACTAAAACTTATATTTTTTATAATGCTTTTTCCTATTGCGTTATATGCACAAAAAAACGTGATAGACGAAGTCGTATGGATTGTTGGAGATGAAGTAATTTTAAAGTCTCAGGTAGAGGAGCAATATAGAAATATGCAATATGAACGTCAAAAAATAGAGGGCGATCCATATTGTTTTATACCTGAGCAGATGGCAATACAAAAACTCTTTCTTCATCAAGCAAGTATTGACAGTATATATGCCGATGACGCACAAGTATCTCAAGAGGTAGAGGGAAGAATAAACTACTTTATTTCAAACATAGGTTCAAAAGAGAAAGTAGAGGAGTACTTTAAAAAACCAATGCCTGAGTTAAAGGAGTTGCTTACCGAGATGATTCGCGACCAGAGTGTCGTTCAAGAGATGCAGCGTACATTGGTTAAGAATGTAAAGGTAACTCCAACAGAGGTTCGTCGCTATTATGACGACATGCCAAAAGATAGTATCCCTTTCATTCCGATGAAGGTTGAGGTTCAAATATTGAAATTGCACCCATTTATACCTCAAGAGGAGATAGATAATATAAAAGCACGATTAAGAGATTACACTGAGAGAGTTTTGAGTGGAAAAACCGAATTCTCTACATTGGCAATTCTATATTCTGAAGACCCAGGTTCAGCTCGACAAGGAGGAGAGACGGGATTTGCAGGAAAAGCACAATGGGTTGAACCATTTGCAAAAGCAGCTTTTTCGTTGAGCGATCCCAAAAAAGTTTCGAAAATAGTTGAAACAGAGTTTGGTTATCATATTTTGCAGTTGATAGAGAAAAAGGGTGACATGGTAAATGTTCGCCATATCCTTTTAAAACCAAAATTGTCTCAAACAGAGAAAAACAACTCTTTGGCAAAATTGGACTCTATAAGTGCTGATATTGCAAAAGGAGAGTTTACATTCGAGCAAGCAGTTTTGGCATTATCTCAAGATAAAGATACTCGCAACAGTCAAGGACTTATGGTAAACCCTGCAACAGGAAATTCAAGATTTGAGATGTCTGAATTGCCACAAGAGATTGCACGCGAGGTCTCAAAAATGAAAGAGGGTGATATTTCAAAACCCTTTATCATGATGGATCCAAAAATGGGTCGTGAGGTGGCTGTAATAGTTCGTTTGAAGAACAGGATAGATGGACATAAGGCAAATATCTCCGATGATTATCAACAGATAAAAGCAATAGTTGAAAATCAGAAAAAAGGAGAATTCATTGAAAATTGGATAAAAGAGAAGCAAAAGACAACCTATGTGAAGATAAAAGAGGGTTGGCAAAAATGCGACTTTAAATACGACGGATGGCTAATAGCCGAGTAGATGCAATATGCAAAAAGAGAGAAAAGATAAAAAAGAGATAAAAGGAAGGATTAGGATTATTGTTTTGCTTTGTACAATGCTTGTAGTATCTGTATTGGGTAGAGCAAAACAGTCGCCTATACCTGTACAACCTCCAATATCAACGCATAAAACTGAAATTGAGAGTGCTGCTGAAGATTCAAAAAAGGTAGTTCTCGATTATGCAGATTCGTTGATTTTCGACCAAAAAATAAACCCCGATTACCAAATTCTAAAAGGTAACGTCAAATTTCATAAAGGAGGTATGTTAATGTTCTGTGACAGCGCCTATTTTTATGAAAATACAAACTCAATGGATGCCTTTGGTAACGTAAGAATGGAGCAAGGCGATACTCTGTTTGTGTTTAGTGATGTAATGCACTATAATGGAATAGAAGAGGAGGCTCAATTACGTTACAATGTAATATTGCAAAACAGAGATGTAACACTATCTACCGATAGTCTTAACTATGAGATGGGACCTAATGTAGGTTATTACTTTACAGGAGGACAAATAGTAGATTCTCAAAACACATTGGAGTCGGTGTATGGAGAGTATTGCCCCGATACAAAAGAGGCAATATTCTATTACGAAGTAGTACTTACAAACGAAAAGGCAAAACTCTTTTCTGATACTCTAAAATACAACACCTCAACCCACATAGCAAAGATAGAGAGTCCTACTGAAATTCTTTCAGATTCAGGCAAAATCGTATCAAGCAACGGTTGGTATAATACAAACAATAATAGAGCTGCATTGTACAACCGTTCAGAGGTTGCTCATAATACATACCGCTTAATAGGTGATACCATATTTTATGATAGCGATAATGGTTATGGAAATGTATATGGCTCTGTCTTTATGGAAGATACGCTGCAAAAAGTTATAATGAAGGGGCACTTTGCATACTACTATGAAAAGAACGATAGTGCTATGGTCACCGATTCGGCTTTAATGATGGATTGTTCTCAAAAAGATACACTCTTCTTACATGCCGATACGCTTCGAACAATTATGTTGCCTGATTCAACTCGATTGATGAAGGCATATTTCAATACTCGTTTTTATCGTCAGGATATACAAGGTGTTTGCGACTCTATGGTATTTAATTCAGCAGATTCAGCGATAAACATGTATCGCGACCCAATAATCTGGAATACCAACTATCAAATATTTGGTGATACCATTAAAATATATCTAAACGATTCAACAATCGATAGAGTACATATACCATCCTTTGCATTTGCGACGCAACAAAAGGATACAGCATTCTTTAATCAGATAACAGGTAAAGATATGCTAAATCGTTTCAGAGGTGGTAAACTCAGAGAAGTTTATGTGTCGGGTAACGTACAAACCATATTTTATCCACAGGAGGAGGATTCAACATTTACAGGATTGAATAGTGCAACTTCAGGGTTTTTGAAAATGGAGATGGATAGCATCTCAAACGAAATGGACAAACTAATAATGTGGCCACAAGTAGATGGAACAATGACTCCGATTTCGAAAATAAAATCAAAAGACCTATATCTCCCTCCATTCAGGTGGTACGAGGCAATACGACCAATCGATAAGAACGACATCTTCCGAAAGATAGAGGAGTCATCGGTGGAGGAGTTGCCCAAGAAACGTAGAAAATTTTCAAATGAAGTAGAGTCTCAACCAAGATAAACGATAAGGAGAAGAGAGATGGATATAATACAATTACTCCCCGATTCGGTAGCAAATCAGATAGCGGCAGGAGAGGTGATACAACGCCCATCTTCTGTAGTGAAAGAGTTGGTTGAAAACTCAATTGATGCAGGAGCAACCGAAATAACCATAATAATAAAGGATGCAGGTAGAACATTGGTTCAGGTGATAGACAACGGAAAGGGAATGTCTATGACCGATGCCCGTTTGTCTTTTGAGCGTCATGCAACCTCAAAGATAAAAAATTCAACAGACCTATTTGCTCTAAATACAATGGGTTTCAGAGGCGAAGCATTGGCATCGATAGCAGCCATAGCTCATGTTGAGTTGCGCACACGTCGTGCTGAAGATGAAGTTGGAACATTGCTTACAATAGCAGGTTCAACAGTTGAGTCGCAAGAGCCTGTTTCAACACCTGTAGGAGCCAACTTCAGTGTAAAAGACATTTTTTATAATGTTCCTGCACGACGTAAATTCTTAAAGTCAAATCAAGTAGAGTTCAGTAATATACTTACAGAGTTTGAACGAATTGCATTGGCAAATCCTCAGATAACATTTACGTTGTGTCATAACGGAACGGAGATATATAAATTACTCTCTGCGGGCTTGTTGCAAAGAGTAGTATCGCTGTTTGGAAAAACAATGAATACCCAAATGTTACCTATTAATGTGAAAACAACATTGGCAACAATAACAGGTTTTGTGGGTAAACCCGAAAATGCACGTAAACGCGGTGCTCAACAGTTCTTCTTTGTAAATGGACGTTACATGCGACATCCATACTTTCATAAGGCAGTCATAAATGCTTATGAGGATATAATACCTGTGGGGGAGATGCCAAACTATGTAATAAAATTTGAAGTAGAGCCTTCAACCATTGATGTAAACATTCACCCTACCAAAACAGAGATAAAGTTTGAGAACGAACAACATATCTGGCCAATATTATTATCTGCGGTAAAAGAGGCTTTGGGAAAATTCAGTGCCGTGCCTTCAATCGATTTTGATACTGAAGATGCTCCGGAAATACCAATCTTTAAACCCAATATGGAGGTGCGTCAACCACAAGTAAGTTATACTCCGGGGTACAATCCTTTTAAATATAACAATGGAGCAGTAAGCAAGGTGTCAACAGATTGGCAAAAACTATATGATAATTTTGGAACAGCTCAATCTCCTAAAACAGATTTTGACGCAAGTGCAGACAATGAACTATTTTTCTCTCAGCAAAATGATAGAGTGGAGGAGAGTCACGAACAATCATTGATGCCAACAGAAACATCATCAGCGGCATATATGCAGATAAAGGGACGATACATTGTAACATCCATAAAATCGGGAATGGTATTGGTTGATCAACATCGTGCGCACACACGTATTCTTTACGAAAGATACATTGCCAATATCGAAAAGAATACTCAACCCGTACAAAAGATTTTATTTCCTGAAATAATACAACTCTCTCCTGCCCAAACAGAGATTTTATCAGCAATAGAGAGCGAATTATCTTCGGTAGGTTTTGAAATCTCTAATTTAGGTGGAGGCTCATTCTCTGTAACGGGAGTGCCTGAAGGAAGCGAAGGTTTGAACTATCAGGAATTGTTGCATAAATTTATTGATATAGCCTCTGAAACAGGCACAACCGATACTGCACTCTTTAAAAAGAAAATGGCTCAAACACTTGCCAAGAGTGCTGCAATACCGTATGGACAGGCTCTAACTAATGACGAAATGGATTATATCACTCAAGAGTTGTTTAAATTGCCTGAGGCAAACTATACTCCCGACGGCAAGCCAACTCTTACGTGTTTTACCAATGACGAGTTGGAAAAGAGATTTAAGTAGAATTTAGTTTGTATAAAACAACAATAACTCCGTCGTATATATGTATGACGGAGTTATTTTATAATGAGTTAAAAGTAATTTTACTTCTCTGCAACAGGAGCAATAAGTTTGTATCCTTTACCGTGGATGTTGATAATCTCAATTTGAGGATCTTCTTTCAATAGTTTACGTAGTTTAGTAATATAAACGTCCATACTGCGAGCATTGAAATAGTTATCGTCAATCCAGATAGTTTTCAAGGCAAAGTTACGCTCTAAGATGTCGTTCATGTGTGTACACAATAGAGATAGCAACTCCGACTCTTTAGTAGTAAGTTTAGTAACATTCTCTCCAATTGTAAGAGTCTGTTTTTGTGTGTCAAAAACAAATTCACCTAATTTGTAAGTTGTAGCCTCTTTAAGTTTTTTGCCTTTTACGCGGCGTAAGATAGCTTCAATTCTCAATACCAACTCCTCCATGCTGAATGGTTTTGTAATATAGTCATCAGCACCAATTTTAAAACCTTCAAGAATATCCTCTTTAAGAGCCTTTGCAGTTAAGAATATAATAGGTACTTCGCTGTTTGCATTACGAATTTCTTGAGCAAGAGTAAAACCATCTTTTTTAGGCATCATAACGTCTAAAATACAAAGGTCGTAGCTATCTTTAATAAAAGCTTTGTAACCGCACTCTCCGTCGGGGCATAAATCAGTTGTGTAACCCTTTGCTTGTAAGTACTCTCTTAACAACATACCAAGATTCTCATCATCTTCGCATAGTAAGATTCTCATTTTTTCGTCCATAATTAGTCTGTTTTTATTAAAGGTAAAACAATTATAAATTTAGTTCCAATATTAAGTTCGCTTTCTGCGTGAATAGAGCCTTTGAGGTCTTCAATGATTTTTTGCACGTATGCAAGACCCAAACCAAAGCCTTTAACGTTATGAACGTTTCCGGTAGATACTCTATAGAATTTTTCAAAAATCTTCTTTAAATCCTCTTTTTTTATACCAATGCCGTTATCTTCTATTTCAATTTCAAGTTTGCCACTCTTAACTCTTGTTTCAACATGAAGTTTAAGAGGCCTGCCTTCGTAGGCATATTTAAGAGCATTGTCAAACAGGTTGAAAATAACATTGGTAAAGTGCATCTCGTCAACCTCAACCAAAGTATCATCTGTGCATAGGTGAGCATCTATCTCTCCGCCTAATTTCTCAACTTTAAGTCTGAAGGTGTTTATAGCTTTATCGATAACCGCATTTGCATCAACCATGGTTAATCTCATCATAACCTTATGTCTCTCCAAAAGTGACATCTGTAACACTTTATCAACCTGGAATCTCAAACGGCTCGACTCGTCAATTATAACTTTTGAAACATGCTCAATCATTTTTGGATTTTTACCTATCGATTGGTCATTTAGCATCTGTGCCGCCAATGATATGGTAGAGATAGGTGTTTTAAATTCATGAGTCATATTGTTGATGAAGTCTGTTTTCATATCGCTCAATCTCTTTTGTCTCAATGCAATCACAATGGTAAAAATAAATGTGAGTAGCATAGCCAAAGTAAATATGAACGAAGTTGTCATAAACTCCACCGATTGCATAATATACTTGGTTTGAGAAGGAAAGTATATTTTTATGTAATGAATCCTATCCGGAGCATCATTTGGAAATATTATCTGAGAGAAAATATTATTCCTGCTTGTGGGAGCATACCCTTGACTCTTATATAATAACTTTCCGTGTCCGTCGGCAATCGCAAATTTAAAAACAGTATTTATGTCGTTATTCAATAGTTCTGCTCTCAAATAGCTTTCCAATTGACGTGTATCAATTCTTTCCAATATAGGTTGCAAACTTGCAGTGTTTAATATCTTAAGAACAACATCATTTAAAAGACCTTTTTGGTATAAGTATTGTTTCTTCAACAACTCTTGCATTCCCATGTAGGTTTTTGTAACACTGTTTTGGATATTATTCTTTTTATTGTCGTTAAAAACATCCGAAGTGGAAGAGAACTTTAAATTCGCATTGTCTCTATTTATCTGTTTGTTCCCCGATAGTGATTCGCGTTTTGAGACATTATTGAACTCATAAGAGATTAGTCTCTTTTGACTTTCGTTTAGTCCCTCTTGCAGGTATCTTATCGATTCATCTCTCTCCAAAGCTTCCGAAACATCATATAAACTACGTTTAACGGCGAGAGAGAATTGCTCTTTTCTTATTTGAATAATGTTGTTCAAATAGCTTATTTGCAAGTATAGCAAACCTGCAAACGTAAGAGCCATTATGGCAACCAATACCCATATAGTTGATTTTCTCATGCCTTTATTTTAAACTGTTTATAAGATATAACTTAAACAAAAATTTTAAGAAATTGTTTAATAAATGCAATCATTTATTTTAACAACCTGATGCAAATTTAACAATTAAATCTTAAATACCAAATGAATTTATTAAAAAACACTCAAAATTAACCGATATTAACTAAAAAACAAATAGCCACATACATTAACATTAACGTACGTGGCTATTTATAAAGAAATATTGCTGTCCGATAAAAATCAAAAAGAGAAATAAAGACGTATTTGAGTCAGAGTAATATTAAAAAATTAATCGCACCATTATAAAACAGAGTGAAAGCCCTGAAGTTTGCAGAAATAGGGCGAGGACTGTTTGAGCTTT
>JAZLBW010000042.1:0-2543 GCA_045613905.1 Candidatus Caccoplasma sp. | reverse complement strand
ATATATTCCGTATCTTTGCTCCGAGGTTAATTGTTTATACATTGCAATACAAAAATAGTTAATCTTAGGGAGACTTCGGTCTCCTTTTTTTTGCATTGTCAATGAAAACTACCTTTGCACTTTCTTTTTGAAATTACGAATATTATATAGGTATATATACTTTTATTCAAGCGAATAAATAAATCTAAAATATAAATACAAAAAATGAAGCGTATCGGAATTTTCATTCTGACACACTCCATTTTTCATTTTGTTTTTATGGATATTCAAGTTCTAAATAGTGATTAGTATATCAACCATTTTACAAGTTTGTTATTTGCACTAAAATATAAAACTACGATTCCTTAATTTACAAACAAATAGGCAGATATATCGCTAATCATTCATAGTCATGAGCAACTCCTCATTAGAGAATGTTTTCTGCATACGATCTTTTATAAACTCCATTGCCTCAATTGATGTCATATCTGACAAATAGTTACGCAATACCCACATTCTGCGCAATGTATCATCATTCAACAATAAATCGTCGCGACGAGTTGAAGATGCAACTATATCCACCGCAGGGAATATACGTTTATTAGCCAGTTTTCTATCAAGTTGCAACTCCATATTACCTGTTCCTTTGAACTCTTCAAAGATAACATCATCCATCTTAGAACCAGTCTCGGTAAGTGCTGTTGCAATTATTGTCAAACTTCCACCATTCTCAATATTACGAGCAGCACCAAAGAAACGTTTTGGTTTATGCAAAGCATTTGCATCAACACCTCCCGACAAAACTTTACCTGATGCAGGAGATACGGTATTATAAGCCCTTGCCAATCGAGTTATAGAATCAAGCAATATAACAACATCGTGTCCACACTCTACCATTCGTTTTGCCTTCTCCAAGACAATACTTGCAACTTTTACATGACGCTCTGCAGGCTCATCAAATGTTGATGATATTACTTCAGCTTTTACACTTCGTGCCATATCTGTAACCTCCTCAGGACGCTCATCTATCAAAAGTATTATCATATATACTTCGGGATGATTTGCAGATATTGCGTTTGCTATATCTTTCAATAGCATTGTCTTTCCGGTTTTGGGTTGAGCAACAATCAATCCACGTTGACCTTTACCTATTGGAGAGAACATATCTACCACTCTCACAGATATATCATTTCCTTTGGGTGATGACAAATTAAATTTCTCATCAGGGAAAAGAGGAGTCAAATGGTCGAAAGAGATTCTATCTCGAACATACTCAGGTGTTCTTCCATTTATCATATCGACCTTAGTTAAAGGAAAATATTTCTCACCCTCTTTCGGTGGACGTATTGGTCCCTCAACAACATCTCCTGTTTTAAGACCGAACAATTTTATTTGCGATTGAGAAACGTATATATCGTCTGGCGACGACAAATAATTGTAATCTGACGATCTTAGGAAACCATATCCGTCTGGCATTATCTCCAATACTCCCGAACCTACTATTATATCATCAAATTCAAATGGTTTTTCAACTTTTTCGGGCTGTTCCTTTACTGTTTGAGGAGTTGTAGCTGTATTCTCGACGGGCTCTACAACTCGTTTTTTTATTGGGGCAGATTGTTGTTGAGACTGTTTATTGCGAGGGACAAATCTTTGGTGTTCACTATGAGGGAAGAATGTTTGTAATTTTGACGATTCCGCTTTTTGTTCACCATCCTCTGCCTTTACATCCTCTACAGAAGCTATAATCTTTGCCTCTTCTGCTGTTTCGCCTTTTTTTACAACAGTTTTTCTTTGGCGTTTCGTAGTTTTTTTAACCTCCTCAACTGCTTCAGTTTCAGATTTCTTCATCTCTGCGACATTTATTGTTTGAGGTTCTTGATGTACTATATCCGCCACATCTATCTTTGCTGTTGCTGTATCCTTTGTTTCTTCTGATTTTTGTTTTGATTTTCGACTTATCATTCTTTTGGGTTGCGCATGCATTGTTGATTTCTTCTCCGTTTTATCAGACAAGACCTCACTTTTCTTCTCCTCTTTCGTTCTTACGGTTTTAGTTTTACGATTAGATGAGGTTGCAGCCTCTTCTGCTTGATGATCTAAAATTTTATAGACTATCTCATCTTTTGAGAAAGAAGATATTTTAGCAATACCCATAGTTTGAGCAATAGACTGTAAATCTTCTAATGCTTTTGCAGTCAGTTCTGAAATATTGTACATGAAATTAATTGTATATTTAAGGTGAAACCTTAATGTAGTAATTTGACAGGTTACTGTCTTTAATATTTATTTAGGATTATTTTTAAGGATTGTAATGCTTTTGCCATACTCTTAAAGAAAACATTATAGACTCAAGCACCTAACTTTATGCAAAGATAGTTATTTTTTTATAAATAAACAAACATCCATTTTTTTTGTTCTGTCGGTAGATTCAAAGACTAAGTGCAAAATTAAGATAAAAATTGAAAGAACTTATTTTTAGGTGTATCAAAATTGAGTTTCCGTCTAGGTCTTCTATTAAGTTTATATTGAATTTTTAAAATATATTCATCAGATAATTCATT
>JAZLBW010000041.1:0-25697 GCA_045613905.1 Candidatus Caccoplasma sp. | reverse complement strand
TTTAGGATAGTCTCTGCGGGTTATAAATTTAGCTGATTGTTCCAAATAAGTATGTTCGGCAACTTGTGTTTGCAGATACTCAACTGTCTTCTCCACCTGCTCCAGGATTGTGCCTTCAAAGACAACATCCTTGATTACATTCATTTCAGCACCAACTTTCTCTTCAACTCCATTAAAGCGTATGAAGCGTGTACGAGCGCGAGGTAGATAGCTCTGAGGTTTCTTTCCGAACAACAGCATACAAGCGACACTAACAGCTTCTTCTCCATTCTTGCTAGTGGTTACGAAATGGTTGTTCTCTTTCAGATACTCCATTGAAGATTTACTGTATCCAAGCAGATTCACATACTTAGCCACAGCATCCATATTCAGGTCGTTAGCTGTTGCTCCATAAACAGCTGTATCTTCAAAAGAGCGTTCACCTTTATCATACATCAATTGCACACGTTCATCAAATGTCAGTTTACGACTCTTGTCACCAACTCGCATGAAAGCTTCATCTGCCTGATTGGTATGAAGACTCGAACTGGCTGGAATATGCATTAATAAAATGCGATTTTCATTACCCTCCTTATCCGTACAAGGCTCATAAGTGCATGTAACAGAAATTGATGGATTACAAAAATCAAACGGAACGCGTAATAAATCGTTCAACTTTTGGGTATCTTGGTCTACGCCTTCAATCGTTCGTGATTTGTCAGATACGCCAATAGCAATCACACCACCATCCGCATTGGCAAATGCAACGATTGGAATTGCCAATGCTTTAGGATCTATTTGAATGCTCTTGCAATCAAATGTCTGGTCTTCTTTACGGCTTTGTATTTCTTGTATGGTCATATATGCAGTACTTATTTTCTATTTAACAAGGTTTCTACCAACTCCTTAAGAGTCTTTGATGTCTCTGATAGGTCTTTTGAATCAAACTTCATTAGTCCATATTCTTTATTTGCAATAACAGGCTTAGTATACAATTGCTCTACAGTGGATATCAACATCTTTCGCTTGTCTTTATCTTCCTTTTCTGGCATTTGCTCAAGATAAGCTGTTAATGTTACGGCGACACTCTCTCGGAATGCGTATTCTTCCATTAGATTGCGCTCTTTTTGATATTGAGAAATAGAAAAGCCCAACAATAAGAACAACGGAGATGATTTAATTCCATTGATTAGAATGTCAGCCCATTCACTTCCCGTATTTGCACTAAGGCAAAAAAACACGACACATACCCAAGCAATTGCCAATATAGTAATAATCATACTAGCCCAGAACCATTTTGTGATTTGCTTTGATAAGTCATCTTTTCTCTTGTTGAAACTATGACTCAATGTCCCATCGGCTATATATCCCATCATCTTTCGGACTTCTTCAGCGTTATTTGATACGCTTTCATAGTCGGACTTTATCTGAACGATTTTTGATGCTGCATCTGAGTTAAAGTCATCAAGAGCACTCTTGGAGTCAGTTATATGAGTATTGCTCGTTTTTATTTGTTCTTCAACTTTCCTTTGAGCTGTTTCTAGCTCATCAAGAATAGTTTGTACTTTTTTATTGTTTGTTTCAATGGTAGATAATTCACTGGTAGCACTTTTACTTGCTCCCTGTATATCTTTTAAAATATTATTTGACTCTGATTGATTATTTTTCAGGGTTTCTAATTCCTGTCTTTTAGTATTAATAAGTTTTTCAATCTCTGACTTCTTTGATTCGAGTTCATCAATTAATAATTCTACTTTATCTTCTCGCGCATCTATGTGAGTCATTGTAAGTTCAGCTCGTTGTTCTAGTGTCTTTAGAGAAGATTCACGAATCCCTAATTCAATTCTTTTAGGTTGGTCCCAAAAACCACACATCATCTCGAAATATACCAGCGGCTTAATTTGTGAGGCAGCATGATCATATGATGCTGAATTTAAATAGTTAGTTGTGTTTATAATTACATTGCGCAATGTAATACTTCCATACATAGGAATTTGTATATTATCGCTTGGTATAATTTGCCAATTGCCATTTTCTAGAAACTCTTTTAATTGTGATACAGACCTTTTCGCCATTGCAAATAGTTCAGCAATAGAGTAATCTGCAATAACGATGCTATCAAATGTTTCGGTATCTTTATATTTATTCTTAAATGGAGTTTCAAAATCTGCTTTTTCAAACTCTACTATTGCATCAAGAATACTTTGTCTCTGATTAGCGTTCATACCTTAATAATTTATTATTCAATATATTTCTTTAAAATTTCTTTCTTTTGTTCAGCACACTTGCTCATCTTTGCTTGAGCCTCTGCAATAATTGCTTCGTATTCTTCAACCTCCGCCATCACTTTGTTCTGAATCTCCAAAGGTACATTTGGAATACTTAAACTCTTAATGCGATCTATCGATGCCCTATTGCTACGATTGAATGCGGCTTGTTTTCCTGCTGCGTCTAACAAAAACATTACAAAGTGCGGATTCATCTTTGTCTCGTCTACTCGAAGAACTCCACAATGATCTGTTGGGTAGAACTTAACACCTGCCGGGATGTAATTTACCATCCAATCTCCATCGATACCCCACAACACAGAGCCTTTTGAGAAATCATCTATCAAGAGCTTATCAATCATTCCAAATGGCTCTTTTACATTGGCACTATAAACAGGTATATCATAGGTATCATTCATTTCATTCGACAGAACTCTTTTGCCAATAGAGACCGTAAATATCTGATTATCAAATAGTTTTACCCCCCCCAATTTGAGGTGTCGGCAACTTGAAGACGGTCAAATACTTCTGCAATCTTTTGACGATAGGTTTCTATTGTCATTCGGCTATTGTTATATGTTTCATCAAGCTTCTTGCACTCATCTATCACCTTTATTTGGATTTCTTTCGGAACATTAGGAATAGGAATTGTTTCTATATCTTTAGGATATACATGAGGCTGAGCTGCTCCTTTTTGGAGATAAAATATTTGAGATTGAATACCTTTTAAATAATTATATATAAACTCTGTAAGAAAATCATTCTTGCCTTCAATCGTAGTACAATCTGATGCAAAAATTGGTTCTTTCCAATAATTTACATATCCGGCATTTGCTCCACTTGCACTTATTGTAATAACATTTGCATTTCTATTAGCAGTGTCATGATAGCATGCAAAATCAACTCCTCCGGCAACAACCTTTATATCACCATCCTTACATTGAGCAGAGGTAATGGATTGTCCCTTCTGTATTTTTGCAACATCTCGTAATTTGAGTATATCATATTGACTTACTATTGAAATCTGTTTTTCTACTGCCGTTTTGATAGCAATATCGAATTTCTCTCTAGTAAAGTCTAAAAGATCTGACGTTGCTACATAATTTACAATAGAGCTATTTGCATCTGCACTATCCAATGTTAAACCATAATATGAATTTCTAACAGCAGCAGATATAGAATCTTCTCCCCATCTTTGATCTGGGTTGTATAACTTTCCTCCCGCTTTTGTAATTTTAATGCCTTCACTTCCTTTTCTATTACTCCACTCATATCCAAGAAACTCTTTCTGTTCTGCATTTTTACTTGGAGATATAATAATCGTCGTTTGAGTATTGTATGTAAGAGCAAAATAAAATAATTTTTCTTTTTCTATATTCTTAACAAAAGCCCTAAATCTACTTGATATTTCTGTCTTTTGTTCTTTTTCGGATAGCTTTTTAAATGATTTTGCGGTTTTTCGATTCGCTAATCCCGTAGATGACAAGAATGAGCGCTTATACATTTCAATATATTCTGGACTTTCAATTTCCCATAATACGTCCCCACTTAAAAGCAAGTTATAATCCTCATTTGTGAGGCAAATTTGCTGTAAATATCGATTTAAAATCATATTATCGACCCAATCATCATTACCCCAATTATTTACAATGGCATCTACACAATCTTTAATAAGATCTTCCTGTTTGGGTGGCTCGTTGTACTTCTCCAAGAATAATATAGCCGTATTGGTACCAGTCGCACCAAATGTCATATTTCCAAGTTGCACTATTCCCCTTAAGTGGAAATTTCTTAAAATAACAGATCTTGCTCCAATATAACTATTACTAGTATTAGTTAAGATGGATATCGGTAGCACAACGGCAGCAATGCCCTTTGGTTTTAACAATTGAGCTATTCGTTCAACAAAAAGGGTCTCAATGTCTCCACTATCATTTGAAATACTATCAAGCAACTCCAAAGAGTTATTTTTTAATTTCAAATGAGGCTTAAATGCTGATACCGAATACGGCGGATTAGCAACCAAAATATCAAAAGTGCCATTTTCAATTTTCTTTGCAGGAGCATTATCCAAACCATCACCAAAGATAATATTTGCATCACCCGCACCATTCATAAACATTGATATCTTAGCAACTCGTGCCAAACGATAATCCTTTTCGATACCATAAATACAATCTCTAACCCAGTCATTTTTATCATGTGATGGGATTATAGAGTTTATTGCCTCTACTGCTTCAGTTAAAAAGTGTCCTGCACCACAAGCATAATCAATCACTTTAGGGTGTCGCATTGTTCCTTCCGTGCTTACATACTCTTTCAATGGTAGTGAATCCCATATAAAGCGAGTTATAGGCATTGGAGTGAAGAATTGTCCTTCATTCTGCTTAAAGCCCTTGTTAAGCAACTGCTCAAATAAGTCACCCAGGAACTGGTGCTTTGATGGGTATACAATACGATACTTTTCGAATAATTGCACAACTTCCACGAGTATTTTACCATTCTGAAGAAAAAGCTCTTCATTATGGACATCCTTAAAAGAGAAGTCGTTATTAGAATAGAACTTTAGAATCTTAATTTTTTCTTTTAGATCCTCAATAGCTCTTTTTCGCTGTGCACCTGTATATGTTGTAAACAACCATTCCGGATAATCTGAAGGAACATAGAAAATCTTTTCTCCCATAAAGTCCTCCATACCCGCCTGGTGCAATCTCTGAAGACGATCTTGCAATGATTCGTATGTATCCGTTCCTTGTTTGTATTGAAATTCCACTTCGTCATTATCTCCTTTGCGGATCTCGTCAACAAGTTTACATATAAACAGGGCAACAAGGCGATTAAAGGCATTTTCTTTATCGCTTACATTGTTGTGTCTGAGAATTTCTTCAAACTGATTTACAATCTTATCTTCAGGGGTAAAATCCTTCAAATCCTTTTTACGAAGGGGCTTAACGCCTATTTTGTATGCTGTTGAATTGTCACCAAAGATAAGCCCCTGCCATAATTTCATTATGTAAGTTTCTTTCCAGGTTTCTAACAATTCACCAACAGTATGTGCATTAGAATACAGTTTAAGGCTGTCATCCTTTTTTGACAATAGTTTCAAGTTGGCATCATCCGAACAATCAATAATATCATTTTCATATACGACTACCCCGTCTACAATATCTGATGCATATAATGAAATCCACTTCGTACTTCTTTCTTGCTGCCAATAGCTAAACAACTGTCCACCATCGTTGTGTAATATTTTAAGAGCATTCTTATACTCTTTGCCATATGTTTTACATTCAATGATCAAGAGCATACTTACCCCATCTGCATCATATACACAGATGTCAGCCTTGCCGCTTTTTGCATCGTGTCCTAGCGACCATTTCTTTTCAAGTTCGATATGCTCAGGGCGATAACCTTTCTCCAAAAGTCTATTCACGCACTCGAAGACAACAAAGTTTTCATCTTTATCTAAGTTGCTTGTAGTTGCATCATTTACTTTCAGTCCCTTGTCTTCCGGATAAATGATTTTTCCAACATTAAAATCGACCTCAAGACTACATCCAGCAGCTTCAAAATCCTTTTTGAAGTGTTGTGGAGTAATTTTTGTAAATTTCAGAGCAGTTAACAACTCTTTGAAATTGGCTTTTGTTATCATAGTTTATAATAATTTATTTTTCGCAAACAGGTAGAGAATGCAAATTGACCGACCATAATTACGTCCTCTATATCTGTTGCTTATCCTTTACTTAATGTTTGTTGCGAGATAAGTATATCTCTTTAAATTACAGCAATTTATTGTTTAACTTCTCTCGGACTTCTCGCAAATTACTAACAAAGTTCTCGCATTTTACTATATGTGCGAGAAATTTATGATTGCGACATCAAATATTGTTTATACTCTCTAACTATCAACTCTTTTATATCAACCTCAAGTAAATCTGAGATTTTCAGCAAGCTATTGAGGTCGGGTTGAGAAGAATTTGTACACCATTTTGAAACGGTTGATGGATTGACTCCAAGTTGTTCAGCCAACCATTTGTTTGTACGTTTTTTCTCAACCAAAACTACTTTTATGCGGTTTATATCTTCCATAACTTTGTTCGTTTGTAACAAAATTAGTGAATTTATTTCACTTTAAGGGTTATTTGGCGATAAATTTTTGTTATACATCGTTCTTGCTTTCTGCAATATTCTTGTTTTTGTTTTCTCAGAAAATACGACATGGAGTCAAAGGCAACTATCTCTAAAAATAGTGTTTCCCTTTGAGGTAATAGTCAACTACAACAGAGCGGTTGCTCTCGGGGAATTGTTTAAGGATGTTTATGTTGGGTTGGTTTTTGTATCTGTATTTGCCTTTTTCAAAGTCGCGATGAGCCTTCCACACCGATTTTACTTCCCCAAAGCTTCCTTTTGCGAGGAATAGACATGCGGCAAGTCCATCAAGAAGTTTTCTTTTAAAAATCAGCTTCTTTCCCTCTTTTAGTGGCAAATTTTTATACAACATAAAAAGGTTGTTGCGAAAATTCAAGTATGTTTTGCGGGGATTTCCTGCAGCTAATGTTCCTCCTCCTAAATGGTAGGCTGTGCTTTCTGACACAACCACAACTCGCTTGCCTTGCAAGTGCAATCTCCAACAGAGGTCAATCTCCTCCATATGTGCAAAAAAATCAGGATCTAATCCGCCAACAGCCAAGTAGCTCTCTCGAGTTACCATAAGAGCTGCACCTGTTGCCCAAAATATATCTTTTGGCGTGCCATCGTATTGTCCTAAGTCTTTTTCCGTTGTATCAAATACCCTGCCTCTACAGAAAGGATAACCGTATTTATCTATAAATCCTCCCGCTGCTCCTGCATACTCAAACATATCTTTGTTGCTATACGATTTTAGTTTGGGCTGACATGCCGCTACATCGGGGTTTGCAAGCATATACTCTTTCAGTGGGGCAATCCAATTTTCTGTCACCTCAACATCGGAGTTAAGCAATACAATGTATTTGTACTCTTCGAGGGTCTTTATTGCAAGATTGTAGCCTCCTGCAAAGCCATGGTTCTCTTCAAAGGCAAGAATTCTCACCAATGGATAGTTCTCCTTCATCCACTCAACAGAACCGTCTGTAGAGCCATTATCGGCAACAATGACATCAGCTCCTTGCGACAAGGTTGCCACCGATGGCAAAAACTCCTCCATAAGGTGTTTCCCATTCCAATTCAATATAACAACGGCTGTATCTTGTGTCATAACTCCTCTCTATCTTTTATGCTTCCAACGTTTATGTGTCCACAACCAATATTCGGGCGCTCTTAAGATGGTTTTCTCCATCAGACGTGTATATATTTCGGTTATTTCAAACTCCTTATACTCTTTTGGTGTTTGCGTTATCTCTGAGTATACTATTTTATAATAACCTCTTTTTATTTTTATTACATCGGCATAGACAAGTGTACAATCGAGTTTTTGAGCAATGCGTTCTACTCCTGTAAGCATTGGTGTGTCTTGATTCAAAAACTCACTCCAATAGTATATGTTCACAGGCGATGGTGTTTGATCTGCCATAAATCCTATTACCACAGGAGATTTATCTCTACGGAACTTTATAAACTCTCTCAACACCTCATTTTTGGGAATATTTACAGTTTTATATCGAGAACGTAGTTTTAAAAAGAATCCATCGAACCACTTGTTTTTAAGAGGTCGATATACCTCTCCCAACATTCCCCCTTCGGGAATATCAAGCCATAGTGTTATGGATGGTATATACTCCCAATTGCCATAATGCCCCAACATCAAAATAACCTGACGACGGTCATCAAGAGCTTTTTGCAAAACTTCCGTATTCTCCATCACAAAACGGCGTTTTGTAGTGGCATCTGATATATGCAATAGTTTTATGGTCTCCAATGCATAGTCGCAGAAGTGGCGATAGAAGGCTCTTTCCATTTTGCGAATCTCCTTTTCGCTCTTATCGGGGAAGGAGTTACGCATATTTTCATATACCACCTTGCGACGATATTTTGCTACGTAATATACCAATACAAAGAATATGTCTGACAATATATACAAAGCCCTGAATGGCAACAATGCCAATAGCCATAACAATGCATACAGCGGGAAGTACAATATCTTTTCCAAATTTCTATTCATACTCTACTCGATATATAATTTTTCAACCTTAAGCGACGTTTTATCGTCAGTAAAACCACCCAAAACCACTCGCACTCCACTGCGGTTCACCAAACTCTTATCATATGGTATTTCAACCCTTATGTAGTTGTCGGTAAATCCATGCATTAAAGCCCCGGGAGATGGTTGCTCAAACAAAACCGGGCGACATTCTCCTATTTGCGATGTATAAAATGCTAATCGTTTATCCTCTGAGAGATTAAGCATTTTTGTACACCTGTCGTGTTTCTCTTGCGGAGTTACAACATGCTCTATCTTCAATGCTCGTGTCCCCGGGCGTTCAGAATATGTAAATACGTGTAACTGCGAAATATCCAATCCCTCAACCGTAGCATAACTCTCATTAAAGAGTTCTTCGGTTTCTCCGCGCATACCTACAATGAGGTCAACACCTATAAAAGCATCGGGCATCACAGCTTTTATTTTCTCTATCTTTGAGCAGAAGAGTTGTTTATCGTAATGACGACGCATTATTTTCAAAACCTCATCGCTTCCCGATTGCAAAGGAATATGGAAGTGCGGAGCAATTCGTTTTGACGTTGCAATAAACGCTATTGCCTCATCTGTCAGCAAATCGGGTTCAATCGATGAAATTCTGTATCGTTCAATACCTTCGACACAATCCAATGCTTTTATCAAGTCGAGGAAGGTCTCTCCTGTGGTTTTACCAAAGTCTCCAATATTAACCCCGGTTATCACAATCTCTTTCCCTCCCTCTTGTGCCACTTGGCGAGCCTGTTCAACCATCGACTCAATAGAACCGTTGCGACTTCTGCCTCGAGCAAACGGTATGGTACAATACGAACAGTAATAGTCGCAGCCATCTTGTACCTTCAAAAAGTATCGAGTACGATCGCCTCTCGAACATGAAGGAGCAAAGTTCTTTATTTCTGCCAATGGAGTGGTATCAATCTGTTTCTCTTGATTCGAGAGAATGAAAGCCTCCAATTTATCGGGTAAATCCATCTTCTCTGCTGCACCCAATACCAAATCCACACCGTCAATCGAACCAACCTCCTCGCTTTTAAGCTGTGCATAACAACCTGTTACCACAATACAAGCATTAGGGTGTTGTCGCGAAATTCGACGAATGGCTTGTCGGCACTTCTTGTCGGCAAGTTCGGTTACCGAACAACTATTTATTATACACAAATCGGCCTGCTCACCCGATTTTGCTTTTACCACACCACGTTGCGTAAGCATTTTGCCAATGGTAGAGGTTTCTGCAAAATTAAGTTTGCAACCCAACGTATAATATACAACCTTCTTGTTATTTAGAATCGAATGTTCTGTCATAAATTCAAGAGCCTCTCACATAAAAAGAGAGATGTTTTATTTTATATAGTTTCTATAATCAGAATAGGGCAATAATCATCTTTATTGCCGCATATACAATCATAGCCAAAGCCACTGCACCGTATATCAGTTTTACACCTGATGTCAAGAGAAAAGCATAAAACGACATTAAAGCCACATTAAAAGCTTTGTTCTTCGACGATGATGCCATCAACTCACCTATGAAAGCCCCTAAAAAAGGCCCCACAATAACTCCCCATGGCCCCATAAAAAGACCTACAACAATTCCGAGTAAAGCTCCGTTCGAAGCACTTTTGGAGCCATCTTTAAGTTTGGTCATCCACGCAGGTGCAACATAGTCAAAAATAGTTATAATTGCCATTAACACACCCATTACAACCAATAGTGCTACCGAAACCTCTCCGCTGTTGCAAAAGTACAATAACAACAATGCAACAAAACTCAAAGGAGGTCCCGGCAAAACAGGAACCACAGAACCTATTATGCCAACCATGGCGAATATAAACGCAATTATTATATATATAGTATCCATAATTTTCTGCGAAGATAGTATAAAGTTAACAAATATCCATTCGCAAAACCTTAAAGTTTACGTTAACAATACACATCCTATTTTTAATTTTCATAAAATATTGTATATTTGTTCGAATTTTGCTCTCAATTCTCTTTTTAAGCCTAACCCAAGCAAAAAAGGACAATATGCAAGAGGGTAAAATTTTGGTTCTGAAATTAATTAAAACAAAGATATATGATAGAGAAAAATTTCATAAAACTTTACGAAGAGAGTTTTCGTGAGAATTGGGAGATGTTAGCTCTTTCGGATTACAACACTTCTAAAAATCTTACATACGGAGAGGTTGCCGAGCAAATAGAACGTCTTCACATATTGTTCCGCCAATGCAAAATAAGACGAGGGGACAAAATTGCCATTGTAGGACGTAACAATGTAAATTGGGTTATTACATACATGGGAGCAATGATGTATGGAGCAATTGCAGTACCCATTCTTCAAGACTTCAATGGTAACGACATTTCATATATCGTAAATCACTCAGAATCGTCATTGTTGTTTTTGAGCGAGCATATTTGGGAGAACATCGAGGTAGAACACCTCCCAAATTTGAGAGCTGTTATTTCACTTAACGATTTCAGTTGCATCGACCAACGCGACGGAGAAACCATAAGCACCATTCTTGCCAACATGGACTCAATCTTCAAAAAAGAGCATCCAAAAGGGTTCAAGAAAGAGGATATCCGCTATGCCGAACTTGAAAACGACAAAGTGGTTGAAATCAACTACACATCAGGAACAACAGGTTACAGCAAAGGAGTTATGCTTACAGGAAACAACCTTGCAGGAAACGTATGTTACGGAATAAAAACACGTTTGCATTACAAAGGAAGCAAAGCTCTTTCGTTCTTGCCATTGGCTCACGCATACGGATGTGCATTCGACCTTCTCACACCACTTGCAGCAGGCTCACACATTACGTTGTTGGGTAAACTGCCATCACCCAAAGTGTTGTTAAAAGCATTTGCAGAGGTAAAACCCAATCTTATCATAACCGTTCCGCTTATTTTCGAGAAGATATATCGCAAGCAGGTACTGCCCAAACTAAACAGCACACCACTGAAATGGGCTGTAAACCTACCTGTTTTAAACACTCAAATATATGCTAAAATAAGAAAAAGCCTTATAGACGCATTAGGCGGTCGCTTTGAGCAAGTTATTATTGGAGGCGCACCACTGAACCCGGAAGTAGAACGATTCTTCCACAAAATAAAATTCCCCTTCACCGTAGGATACGGAATGACCGAGTGCGCACCACTAATCAGCTACAAACACCATAGCGAGTTCATTCCTTCATCGGCAGGCTCTATATTGGAGGGTATAATGGAGGTAAAAATCCTATCGGAAGACCCATATCTAATTCCCGGAGAGATTTGCGTAAAAGGTGAAAACGTGATGAAAGGATACTATAAGAACGAAGCCGCTACAGCCGAAGTAATTGACGAAGAGGGTTGGTTGCATACAGGTGACATGGGCATCATTGACAAAGACAACAACATCTTCATCAAAGGACGTTACAAAAACATGATACTTGGAGCAAGCGGACAAAACATATATCCCGAGGAGATTGAAGCAAAACTAAACAACAAAGAGTTTGTATCAGAGAGCCTCGTAGTAGAGAAAGATGGCAAACTTGTAGCCTTGGTATATCCCGATTATGAAGCTATTGAAACATGCGGAATAAACCTTGAAGATCTTGACCCAATAATGGAAGAGATTCGCAAAGTCTTAAATACAGAGGTGGCACCATACGAGACAATATCGAAGATATATATATATCCAACGGAATTTGAAAAAACTCCAAAACGAAGCATAAAACGCTATTTATACGCGAATTTTACGCCTATAAAGTAGGCTGTGACCTTTATTTTTTCAAAAAAATAGTAAAAAAGGCTATATATTTGAAAAATAAGTATTAACTTTGCATCGCTTTTGAAATATAAAGCAGTAATAAATTATTATTTTAAATATTTAAAATTTAGAGAGATGAAAAAATTAGTTTTATTCGCAGCTGTTGCTTTCGCAGCATCTTTCGCAGCTTGTACTAAACCTGCAGCTGAAGAGGCTGAGGCTACTGTAAGCACTGAGGCTACTATCGATGCTAACTACGCATTCGAGGGTGACACTCTTCTTCTTCCTAACGCAGAGGAGACAGCTATTGACACAGTAGTTATTGCTGACTAATTCAAGCTGAAAGAGAAAAAAGAGAGCGATACCAAGTATCGCTTTTTTTGTGCCTTTTTCTCTACACTTATTTGTTATTACATGATAACAAAAGAAGGGAGAGATAAATAACGAGGAAGAAGGCAGTTTCGAAGAAGAACTATTGAAAATTCAGGCATATTTATATCGGTATGCCTATAAGCTCACCTGTAACACTGAAAGGGCAGGATATTTTATGTCCGAAAGAAACTCCAAATTTTACTGAAAGATTACAAGGAGGATTATTAGAACTTTATATATATCCAATTATTGGTGTCTGATGAAACTTTTTTGATAGAATAAAAAAGAGAAGCTCTTTCGAACTTCTCTCCGTAGTACCCCTAGATGTCCTATTTTCGAACGAATTTCTAAGAGATTTATCTCGGCTTTGGGAATTAAGAACCATTGTTCCTGATCATTCTAATCTCTCATTTGATTAATTAGTAAATACGTCTTCTAAAACATTTACTGTCAGATGTATGCCATTGAACTTGCCATGTTTTCTTTTTATCTTAAGAGATTGGTGTTGCAGTGTAACATTCTTGTTCTTTTTGGGTAAATTATTTGTTTTTTACCAAACTTCTATTTTGAGTTCTATATCATTATTTGTTATTTCTTGTGCATATTTAGATTCTTATGCACAATAAAACGCAATTTGTTGTGCATATCAGAACTCATATGCACAAGTTTTCCCTATTTTTTGTGCATATCATAATCCTAAAACCGATTCAATTGATTCTACTTTTATTGCTTCGGTTGAATTGTGATTTAAAAATAATTCTATCAATTTTGTATTAAAATAGTAATTTGTGTTAATTTTTAATTAATATAATTTTAGCAGTAAGCCTAATAAAATAAAAATTACTTTTGTCCCAAAAGGGGAGAAAATATTCTACCTTGAGATTATGCTAATTTAAAAAATTGGCTTATATTTGCAAAAAACTTAACTTATAAATGAAGTTTGACAAGATAGAAATCCTCCTATTAGAAGAATCTGATAAAGTTGGTGTTTATTCCTGTAAAGTGAATAATTCTGATTTATCGGAGTTTGAACTCTTTTTACGAGAGTACAAAGATTCTGAACATCAAGAAGCAATTGCTACAATAATGGCCCGTATTGGCCGCTTAATGAAAGATGGGTGCTATGAGAGGTATTTTCGTTATGAAGGAGCTAGGAAAGATAGATTATTTGCTTTGCCAAGCCATTATGATGTAGGAAACTTGAGAGTTTTTTGTTTAGTATTGTCTCCGAATATCTTAATATTAGGGAATGGTGGTTTAAAAACAACTCGAACATATAATGAAGATTCTTGGTTATATTCCTGTGCGGATTTTTTACAACGTTTAGACAAAAAAATAAAATATTTTGAGAAATCAGGGATATTGACTCTAGAAGGTAAAACAATTGGGGGTAAAACATTATTTAAATTGAAAAGGAATGAAAAAGAGTAATTTATTTCAAGAATGTAAGAAACTTATCACACCCGAAATTCAAAGAAGTGTGGATATTTCTGTTGATATAGCTAATAGAATTTTAGATATCCTTGAAAGCAAAAATATGACCCAACGTCAATTTGCAGAAAAACTTGGGAAATCAGAATCAGAAATAAGCGGGTGGTTGACAGGGACACATGTCTTTACAACAAAGACAATTGCTAAAATAGAGGTGGCTTTAGGAGATAAAATTATAAACATAAAGGACGATACAAGGATTCCAGTTGTGAATATAAGTTTTCTTTATAAAGCACCTATCCCAAATTGTGGTAAAAAAAGAATAAGTCGTTTACCTCAGGATTTAAAAATTTCGTTTAGTTAGTATTCATTATGGAAAAAGGAAAAGATAAACTCTCATTAGAAATGAGATTGCTTCAGGTCATAGAGACTAAATTTCAATTATCTGGAGATTTATTTAACATTGAAGGAATCACTTATGATACCTTAAATCTGAAATTTGGTTTTAGATTATACCCAGAAGGAGAGAATAAACTTCGTCTTGCAGTGAATGTCATATATATATATGATGACAATAATAGCCAAAAAGAATTAGCGAACATTGAAGTGTCAACTTATTTTTGGATTAATAATTTGAATTCTTTTATTGAATTCATGGATAATAAATTTTGTGACAAAACAAATATATTACCTCTCTTGTTGAATGTTTCCGTCGGAACAACAAGAGGATATGTGGCCTCAAAATTAGCAGGAACAACCTTGTCTAAATTCCCAATGCCAATTGTTGATATTGAAGAATTTCTTTCGTTAGCAAAAGAAACTTCTTAATTCACTACTCCTCTTTTGAGATTATTATATTTCCAAAACTTCCCTCGCTTTCTATAAATAGTCCATATGGGGAGGTCATAGAATATAATTTTAAACCCTCGTTTTTCAAATATTACTTATTCTTATCCCTTTGATAATAACTTGATAGTTGCATAACTTTTACTATCTTTGTGTTGGGTCAAATCACAAAGAGCGAAAGATAAAATAGAACAGGACAAAAGGAGGCGAAAGCCTCCTTTTTTGTATCCTATCATAATTAAAATAAATAAGGGGATATGTCACGTTTACTTATTGAAAAATAAAAAGCTGAAAATCAAATGATTAACAGCTTTTTATACCCCTAAATGTTCTATTTTCGAACGAATTTCTAAGAGACTTATCTCGCCTTTGGGAATTAAGGAGTATTGTTCCTGATCCTTCTAATCTCTCATTTGATTAATTAGTAAATACGTCTTCTAAAACATTTACTGTCAGAAGTATGCCATTGAACTTGCCATGTCTTCTTTTTATCTTAAGAGATTGGTGTTGCAGTGTAACATTCTTGTTCTTTTAGATATAAATGTTACTCTTCAGTTATTAATTTTTGTAATGTTGCATCATATAGTACTTTTTTCCCTGAAACTAAAAGATTAATAGCTTCATCAATTATACTAAAAGGAACAACGTACCATTCTTTGGGAGTATGCCCTCCGATAGCAACTTGTAATTGTACTTTGTCAAACAAATGATGGATAGCATTTTCTACTGCAACACTTTTAACATTATATACCTTCCATGTTGCAACAATTTCTACGTCTGCATATAGGTATGTCGCTTGATTTTTAGCATTTGCAATACGCTCTTCAACAGACTGCGTAGTAAACCCAATTTTGTATAAATTTTTATATCTTGCTATATCTGAATCAGTAGATTTTGATTTTAGAACATATATATATCCATTTGCTATATCTTTATCTGTTACGGTAAATTGTTTTTCCCAAAAACTCTCTTCGCTATCATTATATGTAATAGTATAACCATCTTTAAACAAAGACTTACCTAATGTGCGAAGTAGAATATCTGATTCCGTTCCATTTTCATATATACATCTAATTCTTCCGTCTTTTTTATATTGCCTATTCTTTTTAACTTCATGAATCTTTTCCAAATATGTTACTATACCACTAACAACAAAGAAATTACCCTCTTGTAAATGAGATTCCTTAAACTTCACAAGTCTCCTTTTCCCAGATTCTAATTCTGCGTGGATGTTTAAAAATAATGGTTCATATTTTTCAAAATCTTCACATTGTGTACGTTTGCCTATATACTCCGCTTGCTCCCTTTCAATATCTTTTCTCATATATTCTGGTAAATTGAATATTGATTGAGTTTCGGGAGAAATATCGAATATTGGATCATTTAATATCTCAGCAAGCAATTCATCATCGGTTTTATTGTTATCATCAACTTCATTGTATAAGGTTTCTGATTCACAGCATATATCATCAACCTCAATATCATCATCTAATAAATTAAGCCTATCGTAAGGCTTGCACTTGTCATATTTAACTTTGTCTGTTTTAATACCTTCTAATCTTCTGTAAAGCATTTTTTCTGTCATATTACCATCAGGGGACGGTATTCTGTTGTTTCCTTCAACAAACAACAAAATTTCTTCAAACGATTTAATAAGTCTGTCGCTTGACGATATTCT
Organism: Candidatus Caccoplasma sp.; assembly: GCA_045613905.1. Classification (GTDB taxonomy): domain Bacteria; phylum Bacteroidota; class Bacteroidia; order Bacteroidales; family G3-4614; genus Caccoplasma_A. The sequence continues at coordinate 9,207 of JAZLBW010000041.1, read as the reverse complement.
GTGTTGTATAGGTTTTATATCTGCAAAAACTGAATCTTTTATAATTTCTGATAATTCTTTATCCCAATCAATCATAATTAATCCCTCTTAATTTCGCCAGTACGTAATTTGTTTGATATATATGCAATAGCCTGAGCAATACGTCTATTTAAGGGTTCTGCATCTGTCAATGATGGTACAGCACCATTATGTTCCTCTCTATATTTAGGAAGATATTTTTTTATTAGTAATATAGCCTCTTCTTTTGTCATATCTGTTCTTTGTTCTTCAATTGCAAATTGAATAGTACGCAAAACATCGGGAGTAATAGACTTTGATAACATCTCATAAGCTCTTTGGAATGGATTTATGCTATCTATAAGGTTTATTGACAATTTGTTTATTTCAATAAATTTGTCTGCAACTTTTATAAATTTTCCTCCGTTAGCATCAACTTTAATTTCTGAGCCTTGAATGGCAGACGATAACACAACGTGTTGTCTTACTTGTTCAACCTCCTCTTCTGTCAATGCAGGATAACGTTCTCTAATTACTTTTGGAATCATTAACTGTGTTATCTCCTCAGCGATTACACTATTTGACATAGCCTGTTTTATAATATCACTAGCTAATATCTCTGCTTTAAGTTCAGTCATATCATTATCAATGATATTTTGAGCTCTTTCAGAAGTCATTCTTAATCCTTCAACATATAAAGTTCTATCAACACTGCTTGTGGCACTTTCATTATCTTTTTTAGTCTTAAAGTCCCATTTCGGAGCCATAACTTGCTCCATAAGAAGAGATGCAGTAATAGCTTTGAGCATATTATTTACAGCAATACTTACATCTTCCTGCCCTGCATCGGGACAAGGTATAAGGTTTGTAAATTGTGCTTTTGTTTTTCCTTCACAATCACGTGTACAACGTCCTATAATCTGAACAATTTCTGTTAATGAAGCTCTAACACCTATTGTTATACAAGTTTCACACCATTGCCAATCAAAACCTTCTTTAGCTGTACCTAATGCAATAAGAATATCAAGAGCATCAGCACTATTCATTCTATGCAAATATGTTTGTAATGCCTTTCGTCGAGCTGGATTATCTTCTACTAAATCTCCAACCTTTAGTAATCGCCCATCAGGAGTACATACTGTTTTAATAAAATGTTCATAATCCTCCTCTACAACTTCACCTATCAATCTTATAATATCATATACCTGGTCGTGTTTTGGAGCGTATGTGTCCCTACCTTGAACAGATGGAATATGTATTAATGTTTTCTTTGTGGTGTCAAGTATTTCGGGCATAGCAGTAATGTACTTACCTTGAAAGAAATGATAACCAATTCCTAAACTTTTCAGATACTTATATCCGTTCAACTGTTGATAGTAGTTATAATTTACAGCAGGTTGGAATAATGCCTCATCTTCCGGACGCATCACAGGAATTCTATCTCCTCTAAAATAACTACCTGTCATTGCCAATATATGAGCATTAGTATTAGTAATAAGCCTCCTTATAAGTTCTCCTAATCCATTGCTAACATCTGCAGAAGAATGATGATATTCGTCAATACCAAACAAACAATCGTTTAATTGTTCGTCTTTCAATTCCTTTACTGCATTTCTCAATGTAGAGTGCGTACAAACTAATATCTCATTCTTACATTGAGTCGCTATGAATTCAAAGAAACGTCTTTTCTTTTCGCTCTCATCTCCACTGCATAGATTAAAATATGGAGCAACTCTCCAATCAGCAAAGAACCCATATTCTTTAAGATTAGTATTATCAAAAGAACGCCCAATACTCTTTTCAGGTACAGCAACAATAACCTTCTTAATGCCTTGGCACTTCAACTTATCCAAAGCGACAAACATCATTGCACGACTTTTTCCTGATGCAGGAGGTGCTTTTACTAATAAATATTGCCTATTACGTTGCTCATAAACTAAGCGTTGCATTTCTCGCATTCCAAGTGCATCTACATTTGCAGATGCTCCTGTTTGGTTATATGTGATATTTACAATATTTTCCATAATTATGATTCTTTTTTAATGGATTCGGACTTTTCCATTGCTTTTAATACTTTGTCAAATATTTGCGTTGCACAACTTATTGTACAGTCCACGTTTTGTGAGTTTTTACAAACATAATTACTCACATCTTTATCAGTTGTTATCATTTGTCCAACTATATATAATTCCATAAATTTTATATAAGTCGTTAAATTTTTCACGAAATCATCATAGTCAATACCATATACATTAGCCTTAATATCTTTTATCGTTTTTATAATTTTAAGACTTGGTTCTTCTAACACTGAAGAGTCGGAAACATTATAATTCTTGAATAACAAAGAATTATCTAACTCGATTATTTTTTTATGTAGTAAATCCAAATCACCATTCTCAGTTCTCTTTTTGGCAATAACAGCTATTACATCATATATCAGAGCCTTAATTTCTTCATACTGTCTTACCCTCATCTGAGTTATAACAGATTGAGCCTCAAAAACCTTTTCTTTTACTGCACGCTCATGATTCTTATCTTCAATAACAATAGTTAGTCTGTAGAATACGTATATATTAACCGCTGTTAATATAGCCATTACTAAACTATTAATAATTTGAATAAACGTATCCCAATCCTGATTTGCGTTTGATATTTCTCCATTAAATACAACGAAATAGATGATAATCGTCAATAATTCAAATAATACGGTAATTGAACAAATTGCTATTAATATTTTTTTCATACATTTACTTTATGAGTTATCAACATAATAAAGGTTGATATATTTTATATCATTTTTTCTTTTTCATTAAGTAGTTTACAAATGCACTACACGATACTAGCATAAAGATTGCTTCATCTGCTGTGGGGGCATTTTTATCATCCATTAATGCGTGTCTTATTCCTGTATTCCCATCATTTGTATAATAATATAAATTTTCTAACCCCTTTTTCATCTGAGAGTTAAAATTAATTCCCTTATTTTCTAATTTTTTTAAAGCTTTATCTAGTGTGTTTTCGCCTGTTATATCTCGGCACAAGCATTCAACTGCTGAAATAGATTCTTTAATTGAATTTCTATAATCAGTTTTTGTTGGAGAAAGTTTTTCTAATGCTTCTTGTAAGTGTATTTTTACATTACTGGTTGTAATATTTGTTGCTTCTTCTATGGATTTAATTTCATTTTCAGATGTTATTTCAGCAATTCTTCCATCAATTAGTCTATATGCAAAATTGTGCCGAGAGAATTCTAAGTTCAGAAATTTCATTGAAGTGTGAAAATTATTTGCTATATTTTGAACTTTATGTATTTTGTAATAACGACATATATATTCTATTAAATCTAAAATTTCGTACCAAGGAGTTTCTTTATTTGTGATAAAATCTAAACCAACCCCGAATAAACGGTTTTGATGTATAAATGCATATGGATACTCATCTTTTCTCTTATTAAGAAAGTATAGCCATACATTCTTATCCATATCATCATAAGAACCTACATTTGTCATTATTAAATGTAATCAATTGCAAATGCTATTTTTTATTGGTTCTGTAATACATTCTCTTATGATTACATCATTTGGTTTTATATATCCATATCTTTCTGAGAATCGTGCCATAGTTCTTTTATTTCTTTTTAGTCATCTTTTCATACAACTTAAATAAGAATTCAAGTCGTTCATCATCGGAGGTGAATGGTTCGGGGCGATAGCATTGTTCAACCGCTATATCCAATGCTGTATGTGCTTCCTTCAAATCATCGGGCATTGTTTCAGGGTTATACATTTCTCCTAATGTCATTTCTGTGTGATTCTCACGTGTCAGCAATACCTCTTCTGCAAGTTCTGTTAAATGCTCTTTTTGTTCCTTCGTTATCTTGGGGAATGGGAATGTGTTATAACAAAGTGTTGCAGAATATCTATAATCAGTTTTTAGCCGTCCGCCAACTGTTCTAACCCAAACATTATGTATTTTTGATGTCAATAATGCAAACAACCATAGTTCTGCATTATAAACGGCAAATGAAGAATCAGATATTACGGTATTCTTATTAACAAAACCAATCGGAATATACTTCCTTCGCTCAGATGATACACGAGGTACAATAATTGATTCAGATTCAATATATTGCGGTTGCCTAAACATATATGGATATTTAGCATATTCTTGAGTTGAAGGAGTGTTGCTCGACAAACGCATTTGTCTTACTCCTTCTATTCTTTCTTTTATTGGAGGAATGTTACCATAAGTTTTATAGTCATTCTCATTCATCCACAAACAATATCTGCTAAAAGAGTTCAAGAAATCATCTGCTCCCATATATCCCTTGACAATAGGAAATATTTCTGGATAGTTTTCAACAAGAGTTGTCTTCTCATCTTCTGACATTATCAAAAAACCACCATCAGAAGGCATACTTCCTCTAATCATTGAAGGAAACATTGAAATTGAATTGACAGTTCTTCCAATTATAGATGTTACGTTTGGCAATAGATATGGACTAATGTATTCAACTTTTTGCACTATATTATCGCCATAAAGCCGTTTGCTCTTTTTGTTTGTATTTTGCAATCCTAATATCACAACGACTACGGCAGCTTTATTCTTAGCACTATTGCTCCATTTGAAGGACTTGTATGCAAACCCTATTTCAAGATTATGATTAATAATTGGTTTCCATAACATTGAAACTTGTTCTCCTTGGCAAATTGAGTTAGTACTTACAAATGCTAATTTTGCAACGCAATCTTTGATATACTTTGCTCCCTTTACAAACCAACAAGAAATATAGTCAAGGTTTTTGTAACTTTCGAAATTTCCACAGACTATTGTTAAGTCTTTTTTCTGCTCTTTATCTTGCATACTACTTCCCAAGTACGGAGGATTACCCATTACATAAACCTCTTCATCAGCAGTGTGTGGGCAAACAGTGTCCCAATCCAAACGACAAGCATTGCCACAAACAATGTTGCCACTCTTACCCAAGGGCAGTGCATCTACCTTTGAACCAAGTTCCTTCCAAAAGAGGTTATTAACTTGATGTTCTGCCAACCACAAAGATAATTTTGCGGTGTCGCAAGCATATTCATCAATCTCAATGCCATAGAACTGTGTAAGTGTAATATTTGAGAATGGTAGTTGCATAGAACCTAATTCTCTGAGTCTTTTCCATATCTGTATTTCTAATTCTCTAATACTTTTATATGCTATAATCAAAAAGTTTCCACTTCCACAAGCTGGATCAAAGAATTTAATTTTTGAGAGCCTTAACATCAAAGCATTGAGTTTCTTTACATCGTCTTTAACCCTTAAGAATTCCTCTGTCAGTTCATCAAGGAATAAAGGGCGTATAACCTTCATTATATTAGGAACAGATGTATAGTGTATTCCTAATCCTGCTCTATCATTAGGATTTACAACTGCTTGTATCATTGAACCAAAAATATCAGGGTTTATCTCTGCCCAATTATATTCTCCACATTTGAGCATCAGCATACGAGTTCGTCTGCTTAATGTTGGTATTGGTATGTGTTTAGCAAACAATCCTCCATTAACATATGGGAATTGAGTTATTTTGTTTGGCAAGGATGCACGTATCTGCTTATCATCAATAGCCATTATATCGAATATTCCATCAAGGAACTCTTCTATATCTGTGCCATCTGCTTTTGTGTCTTGCCGTATAGCTGTAGTAAACATATTTACAATAGGGAATAGCCCTGTATCCTCTGCAAAGAAGCAGAATAACAATCGTGTCATAAATACATTGATGTTATATACCGTTTGTACATCGTTAACATCATTATATCTTCGAATGTCATCATATATCTTAGCCATCATTTCTGCTGATTTCACATCAGCTTCTGCCTCCTCAATATTACGAAATTTCTCTATTCCTGCTAAGGGCTTAAAGAATTCAAAGTCTTTCCATAATAGTGCTATATCATTGTCGTATATATCCTGTTTTTTGGATCATAGCCAATAATACGCTTCCCATCTGATGCTACATACAAGCGTGGTTCTTTCTTTGATATAGAGGAATCCTTCTGCATTAATTCTATAAGTTCGTATAAGCTATCATCTCCAAATAAACCATCCTCTGTTGCTCGATAAGCAATAAGTTTCTTTATAAGAATAGTTTTCCCATCTTTCGCATCATTGCCTCTGCCATCTATTATACGTTGAATACTTGCATCACCATAACCGCAAAATATACGGAGGAGTTCATATATAATATTTTCTTTTGTACTCCTCTCAAAAATATTTTCCAAGGCTTGTTGAGTCTCTATGTATGAGAATGTTCCCTTATTTTTTTTTGCCATGATATTTTATAGCGTAAATTCTTAAAACTTCTATATATTCTTTATATTCAAATTTGGGCTGTTTTTTGTGCATATCACAATCCTAATACCGATTCAATTGATTCTACTTTTGTTGCTTCGGTTGAATTGTGATTTAAAAATAATTCTATCAATTTTGTATTAAAATAGTAATTTGTTTTTCCTACCTTAACTTTCTCTACCAACCCAGTTTCCACTATTTTATTTAGATATTTTGATGCTGTATTTCGTGTAACTTGCATATCCCTTTCTATAAACTCAATTTTGGTATATGGATGAAAGAATAGATTGTTCAATAGTTCGTGTTTGTATAGTTTGCCAAACAAAGGCTTAAGAATATTTTTATATTCTCGCATTAGAATATCAATTTCTTTAATCATTCTAATTGTATCCTGTGCCGTCTCTTCTATACCTTTAAGGATGAACATTATCCAGTTACGCCAATTTTGAGTATTATCATCTTTATTATCTCTTATTGCTTGCAATAGACTATAATATTCCCCTTTGTTATGAGTTATATAGCGACTGAGATATAGTATTGGTAAATCAAGTAATTTATTTGCCACCAAATATAAAATAATAACAATACGTCCTGTACGCCCATTCCCATCGTAAAATGGGTGTATGCTTTCAAATTGATGATGAATGATTGCTGTTTTTATGAGTGGATCCAAATCTGAAATGGTTTCATCATTGATAAACAGTTCAAGGTTACTCATTAAATCTTTTATTTCTATTTCATCTTGAGGAGGAATATATATTATATTATTTTGTGAGTCTTTAAGTGTTGTTCCTGCATTTACCCTAAATCCTGCTCTATTTCCTTCAAGTAATTCCTGTATCTGTTTAATTACACTGTTTGTAAGTAAGCCCTTCTCTCTTACTAATCTAAATCCTACCTGAATGGCTTTTCTATAATTTAGAACCTCTTTTGTTGAAGCAGAAACAATGTAATCCTTTGCATTCAAATCTGCTTTATATAATTCGTCGTGAGTTGTAACTATATTTTCAACAGCAGAACTATCCTTTGCCTCCTGTAATGTAAGCGTACTTATTAGTATTTCTTCGTTTGGAATAACTCTTGCAAATCCTTTTAATTCTGCCAATGCTCCACGAGATTTACTAAGTTGCTTTAATATTTCTTTTGTTTCAACATCAAAAGAGAATGGCAGTGTTGGGATATTATATTTACATTTTAAACTCATATTCTGTTAGTTTTATCTTGTTTTTACATTTTTATTGTTTCTTTGTCATAAAATTATCAGGCATATAAATTACTACCGCAAGTTAGTAATTTATTTTAAAAAAGGGAAGATATACAAACAAAAAAAGAGAAGTTCTTTCGAACTTCTCTTAGTACCCAGAGCCGGGGTCGAACCGGCATGGAAGTGAATCCACTGGTGTTTGAGACCAGCGCGTCTACCGATTCCGCCATCTGGGCATTGGTAAACCGATGCAAAAGTAATACTTTTTTGCGAATTAGCAAATAGTAGAGCGAAAAATTTACGGAATTTTTTATTTTGCGATTACAGATATGGAAAAAATATATACATTAGCGGTTGCAAAACCTTTTTTTGACTATGGATAAAAGACGTATTCCCGAATCGGAGTTTATTATAAATGCAGATGGTACGGTGTTTCACTTGCATTTACTTCCTGAGCAGTTGGCCGATAAAATTGTTATGATGGGCGACCCTGCCCGTGTTGATATGGTTGCAGAATTTTTCGATTCCGTTGAGTGTAATGTTTCGAGCCGAGAGTTTCACACCATTACGGGAAGCTATAAGGGTAAGCGCATAACTGCAATGTCTCATGGCATTGGTGGCGACAACATAGATATTGTTATGAGCGAATTGGATGCTCTTGCCAATGTTGATTTTACAACGCGTACTGTTAAGGAGGAGAAAAAATCGTTGACCATTGTGCGCATTGGAACTTCGGGGGGATTGCAACCCGACATTGAGCTGGGAACAAATCTTATATCGGTTCGTTCGATGGGCTTTGACGGAGTGCTTAATTTTTATGCCAATCGCGATGAGGTTTGCGACCTCGCTTTTGAAGAAACCTTTTGTAAGGCCGTCAATTGGAGTCCGAAACATGCATCGCCTTATATTGTAAGTGCCGACAGGGAGCTTGTTGAACGCCTTAATCAGGGCGATATGCAGGAGGGCGTGACAATCTCTGCCAACGGATTTTATGGGCCACAGGGCAGGTATCTTCGTCTTCCGCTTGCCGACCCCGAGCTAAATGCTAAAATACAAGGCTTCAGATATGGCGAGGAGCGAATTACTAACTATGAGATGGAGGGTGCTGCTCTTGCAGGATTGGCTCTGCTGATGGGGCATAAGGCAGCCACTGTCTGCAACATTATTGCAGGGCGTGCCACACACTCTGCAAACACCAACTACAAGAGCGGAATGCCGGCTCTGATTGAAAAGGTGTTGAATAGGATTTAAATTCGGTTATATATAAGAAGAGGCTGACTAAAAGGATCTTATGTCGTTACGCTTGTTTTCAAAATCCTCATTTACGATTAGCAAACTGCGGTTTTGTAGCTTTCGCAAGTCTTAAAATAGCTCTTTTTAGTTGTTTTTTGCATTATTAATTATTGGTGTCCAATAATTTAAAGTTCTAATAATCCTCCTTGTAATCTTTCAGTAAAATTTGAAGTTTCTTTCGGGCATAGAATATTCTGCTCTTGACAGTTCCTATGGGTAGGTTCAGGAATGTTGCAATATCTTCATATTTGTAACCTGTAAGATACATTGAGATTGGGATGCTATAGATACTTGCGAAAGATGATAGAGCCCGGTTAATATCTTCGAGAGTATAGTTTACATCCTCTATTCCCAGCCCCGATTCATGAGGT
>JAZLBW010000040.1:0-19547 GCA_045613905.1 Candidatus Caccoplasma sp. | reverse complement strand
ATGTTTTGTTATTTATTTTTACTGTAAATAACCTGATCCGATGCTCAATTTAAACTTTAAGTTTATTGACGTTGACGTTTTATTTTTTTACTCGTCTCGTACTACTTTGTCTTTTTCAAATATTCAATGATCTCTTTTTTGTTGCTCTCAGTTCGTTCCCGAAAGCGGATGCAAAAGTACTACACTTTTCCTTTCCCACCAAATTTTTTAGCAACTATTTTTCAAAAAAAATTTACTTTTTCTGTAACTTCCCTAATTATCAGGTAGATATTTTTTCATATTTTTTACTACTTTTTTTGTCAATTTTGGGAGTTTGGCTTTCGAAGGAGTTTTTCGACCATGTTTTTTTCTTTACCTCTCCTCTTCTTTTTCCCGAAATTTGGCTCTTTGTTGATATTTTTATTCTTCTTTATCTCTCTTTTTATCTATTTTTACATTGTTCTTATTGCTTTTTATTAAAGAAAAAGTTTAATTTTGTGTTTTATTAAAATAGTTTTTGGGGTTATTTCCCATTCTATATTTATTATTGGATTGTTTTGAGGGGATACTGATTAATGAGCAAGAGATACATTTTATATCCTTTTTTACCTCTTTATAAGTTTGGGGTATGGCTAAGAAATAAACTTTTTGATTGGAAAGTTCTTAAATCGGAGAGTTTTGATATTCCTATTATCTCCATTGGCAATATTTGTGCCGGGGGTTCGGGAAAGACTCCTCATTCGGAATATTTTATTCGTATGCTTAAAGATAGTTACAATGTTGCTCTATTAAGCAGAGGATACAAACGTAAATCGAAAGGGTTTATTCTTGCGGATGATAATTCTACGGCTTCGCTTATTGGCGATGAGCCTTTTCAAATCAAACAGAAGTTTAAGGACATTACCGTTGCTGTTGATGCAGATAGATGCAATGGAATTAAAAATATTTTGGAACGTAAGCCCGAAACAAATCTTATTATATTGGACGATGCTTTTCAGCACAGATATGTGACTCCAAAGGTTTCGGTTTTGCTTTTCGATTATAATAATATGTTCTATAACGACACTCTTTTGCCTGTTGGTAATTTAAGGGAACCTGCTACTGCTCGTTTTAGGGCTAACATTATTATTGTTACGAAGTGTCCCGAGAATATTCGTCCCATTGATAAACGCATTTTAATTAAAAGGGTAGCTTTGTTCCCTTATCAAAAGCTATTCTTCTCTTGTTTTACATATAGCAATCCCATTGCTGTTTTTGAGGAGAACGATGTTAAAGAGTTGAAAATTGAGCATATTGGAAAGAATTGTAACATTTTGGCTCTTTCGGGTATTGCAAATCCTAAACCTTTTGATAAATATTTAACTTCGACAGGAGCCAACGTAAAAAGCTTACATTTTAGAGACCACCATAATTTCTCGAAAAGAGATATTGAGAATATTATTGAACAGTTTGATTCTATTTCTCATAGAAACAGATATAAATCTTATATTGTAACAACTGAAAAGGATGCCGCAAGAATCTTGAACATGGATATTCCTCATGATATTAAAAAGCATATATATGCTCTTCCTTTGAGAGTGAAGATTATCGATAACGAGGATTCGATACTCGAAAGTTGTGTTTTAAATATGATTAAGTCTTGATTAACCGCATAACTTATTGTTTTATGAATGCTTATTTGAATAGTATTAAAGAGTGTGCTGAGTTTATTAAAAAGAGTTTTGTGAATATTCCCAAAACTGCTGTTATTTTAGGCACAGGTCTTGGCAAACTTGCCGATGATATTAAAGAGCAAAACATTATAAACTATTGCGACATTCCTAATTTCCCTGTTTCGACTGTTGAGGGTCATTCCGGAAGGCTTATTCTTGGCAAATTGGGTGACCATCCTATTTTAGCGATGCAAGGTAGATTCCATTTTTATGAGGGTTATGATATGAAAAAGGTTACTTTCCCCATAAGAGTGATGTATGAGTTGGGTATTAAACGTTTGTTCGTTTCTAATGCCGCCGGTGGCATGAACCCAAATTTTGCTATTGGAGACCTGATGGTTATTAAAGACCATATAAATTTGTTTCCGGAGCATCCCCTACGCGGACGCAACATTGAGGAACACGGAGTGAGATTCCCTGATATGAGCGATGCTTACTCTCCCGTTCTTATCAAAAAGGCTTTTGAAATAGCCAAAGAGTTGGATATTAAACTTCAATGCGGTGTTTATGTGGGAACTCAAGGCCCCACTTTTGAGACTCCTGCTGAATATAAGTATTTCAGGATTATTGGTGGAGATGCTGTTGGCATGAGTACTGTTCCCGAAGTTATTGTTGCCCACCATTGCAGCATAGAGGTTTTTGCAATGTCGGTTATTACCGATTTGGGCATTGAGGGCATTGTAGAGAAGTGTTCGCACGAAGACGTTCAACGTGCCGCTGAAGAGGCTCAGCCCAAAATGACGGAGATTATGAAACGTCTTATTACTATTGATTAATTTTAAACCTATTATATACATATATTATTAATGGATAAAAAAGAAGTTCGCACCGAAATTTCGGAACTTGGTGAGTTTGGATTGATTAATCATTTAACCAAAGATATTAAAACAAAAAACAACGAGACTATTGTTGGCGTAGGCGATGATGCCGCCGTTATAGATAATGCCAATATGAAAACTCTTGTTACCACAGACTTGCTTTTAGAAGGTATTCACTTTGATTTGACTTATGTTCCTCTTAAACACTTGGGGTACAAAGCGGCTGTTGTTAATTTCTCGGATATTTATGCAATGAATGGTACTCCAAAACAGATTACTGTTTCGTTAGGTATTTCAAAGCGTTTTTCGGTAGAGGATATTGAGGCTTTATACTCGGGCATAAAACTTGCTTGCGAGATATATGGTGTTGACCTTGTTGGTGGAGATACTTCGGCTTCGATGACAGGTCTTACCATAAGTATTACTTGTATCGGCGTTGCTGAAGAGAATAAAATTGCAAGACGTAATGGAGCTAAAGAGAACGATCTTATTTGTGTGAGTGGTGACTTGGGTGCTGCATATATGGGGTTACAACTTTTGGAACGCGAAAAGAGCGTACTTAACGAGGTTGATGGCGCAACTCCTAAATTTGAGGGAAGAGAGTATATTTTGGAACGCCAACTAAAACCTGAAGCCAGAAAAGATATTGTTAAGATTCTTGGAGAAAAAGGTATTGTTCCTACATCAATGATAGATGTTTCGGATGGCCTCTCATCGGAACTTATGCACATTTGCACTCAAAGTAAAACAGGTTGCAGAATCTACGAAGATAGAATTCCTATTGACTACCAAACTGCGGTTACTGCCGAGGAGATGAACCTTAATGTTGTTACAGCTGCCATGAACGGAGGTGAGGATTACGAACTTTTGTTTACTGTTCCGTTGGATAAACACGAGGAGGTATCAAATATTGAAGGTATTTCTGTTATTGGGCATATAACTTCTGAAAGCCTTGGTTGCGCAATGATTACCAGAGATGGTTCTGAGATTGTTCTACGCGCACAAGGTTGGAATCATATTTAGTCGTTAGCTAACTGATAACATTCTGCATATTGTATAGATTTTATATTATTATGCAAGTTTTTAGGGCAAACTCCTTAAAAACTTGCATTTTTTATTTGATTTACGAACATTTTCTTTATTGTTAAAATATTTTTGTAAACAGCGTTATAATAAGTTGCTATTTTGTGTAAATTTGCATTTATATATAATCTAAAGCATGAACAATAAAGTTAAAGGATACTTTTTAGGAGCTATATCGGCCGCAACATACGGAATGAATCCGCTTTTTACCCTTCCCCTATATGAAGATGGGATGGATGCCGATTCTGTTCTATTCTTTAGATACCTGTTTGCCATTCCTATTTTAGCACTTATGTTAAAGTGGAGAAGAAGAAGTTTTAAAATTGAGCGCAGACATATACTCCCCTTGTTTGTTATGGGAATTCTGTTTGCAGCATCATCCCTTACATTATATATGAGTTATAACTATATGGATGCTGGTATTGCCTCTACCCTGCTCTTTGTTTACCCTGTTATGGTAGCGGCTATTATGACTCTGTTTTTTAAAGAGAAACTTACCATGCAGACCGTTCTTTGCATTATTATGGCTCTTACCGGTATAGGATTGCTTTACGAAGGTGGAGAGGAAGGGACTTTGAGTCTTGCAGGTACTCTGTTGGTATTGGGCTCGGCTTTGGCATACGCCATATATATTGTAGGTATAAACAGAGTTGGTTTGGAAAATATGGCAACCATCAAGGTTACTTTTTATGTTCTACTTTTTGGATGGGGATTGTTTGCTGTCCGTTCTCTCTTTTTCGGAGAAGGTATTTTACTTCCAAACCATTGGTATATGTGGGGTAGCATCATCTCTCTTGCACTATTTCCCACTGCAATTTCATTGATTTGCACTACAACGGCTATTCAAGAGATTGGTTCTACGCCAACTGCAATTTTGGGAGTTCTTGAACCTGCCACTGCAATTTTCTTCGGTATCACCGTTTTTGGAGAGGTTCTTACTCCTCGCGATTGCGTTGGATTGGCTTGTATTATTGCTTCGGTTTGCCTTGTTGTTGCAGGAGGTAAAAATATTACATACACTCTTATCCGCTTCAGAAAGATGTTTCCTAAAATTCCTATCCGCCGCAGAGGTGTTAAAATTGCGAGACAAAGAAGAAATTAAGATAGTTTTTAGATGAATATATTCAAAATAAAGGCGATTGCATAACAATCGCCTTTATTTATTTTGCTAAACTTACATTTAGTATGAGACCAAGGGACCATACTCCAAGTTAGGAAGTAGATGACCGAATACCTATTAATTCAATATTGATTAGAAGGGGGTAGATACAACTAACTTGGGGTATGGAACCGACGGGAGCATACATTAAGTATGTGACCAAGGGACCATACTCCAAGTTAGGAAGTAGATGACCTCTTATAATCAATATTACTCGAACATACGACGAATCTTAGAGAATATCCTATCCTTTACAGATTTTGTAGGATTGAAATTGGGAGCTTCGCGATATTTCTCTATTGTCTTGCGCTCTTCTGAATTTAGATTTTCAGGAATATAGACAGAGATGTTTACCAACAAATCTCCAACTCCGTAACGATTTACTGAAGGTAATCCTTTTCCACGTAAACGCAATACTTTTCCGGGTTGTGTTCCCGGTTCAATTTTTACCTTAACTTTTCCGTCTATTGTTGGGATTTCAATGGTTCCTCCGAGAGCTGCTGTTGGGAAATCGAGAAGTGCATTGTATATCAAATCATTCTCGTCGCGCAACAAATCGGCATGCTCCTCTTCTTCTACAAGTATCAATAAATCTCCAGGAACTCCGCCATGACGCGCAGCGTTTCCTTTGCCACTCATTGAGAGTTGCATTCCGTCCATTACTCCTGCAGGGATGTTTAGTGTTATTACTTCATCCTCTTTGATTATTCCTTCGCCACTACAGTGAGGACATTTTTTTGTTATTGTTTTTCCTTCTCCATTACATGAGGGGCATGTGGTGGTTGATTGCATTGCTCCCAAGAAGGTTTGTTGTACGCGTGTTACAACTCCACTTCCATTACATGTGCTACATGTTGTATAGGCTGTCCCGTTTTCGGCTCCTGTTCCTTTACAATGCTCGCAGGCTACATATTTTTTTACCTTTATTTTTTTCTCTACGCCTGTTGCAATCTCCTTTAAAGTGAGTTTTACTTTTACTCTTAGGTCGGTTCCGCGATTTGTTCTTTTTCGTGAACCTCCTCCGCCAAAGCCTCCAAATCCGCCAAAGCCCCCGAAGTGTCCGCCAAAGATGTCGCCGAATTGAGAGAAGATATCCTCCATGCTCATTCCGCCACCAAAGCCTCCTCCGAAGCCTCCTGCGCCACCCATTCCTGCATGACCATATTGGTCGTAACGTGCTTTCTTTTGGGCATCGCTTAATACTTCGTATGCCTCTGCCGCCTCCTTGAATTTCTCTTCAGCCTCTTTATCTCCCGGATTTTTATCGGGGTGATATTGTATCGCTTTTTTACGATATGCTTTTTTTATCTCTTCGGGTGTTGCGTTTTTTGAGACCTCCAACACCTCATAGTAATCTCTTTTTTCAGCCATGGTTGTTTTCTTTATTCACCAACTACTACCTTTGAGAAACGTATTACTTTGTCGTTCATGGTATATCCTTTTTGAACGCAATCTATTACTTTCCCTTTTTTCTCAGGGTCCTCTACAGGGAAGGTTGTTACTGCTTCGTGATACTCTGTATCGAATGGAGCGTCAGTAGTTTCAATCTCTTTTACTCCGTTTTGAGCAAGATAGCTTTTGAACTTATTATATATAAGGTTTACTCCTTCGACCAATGCTTGAACATCGGTTGCTGAGTTTAGAGCTTGTAAACTTCTTTCAAAATCATCGACTATTGGCAATAGGTTTTTCAAACATTCTTCGCCTCCCGATTTTATTAAGTCTGCTTTTTCTTTTATGGTACGTTTACGATAATTATCGAAATCTGCCATAAGAAGAAGCTTCTCTTTGGTTAGCTGCTCTACTTTTTCGGTCAAAGAGGCTACCTCGGCTGACAATGTGTCAGTCTCAGACAACTCTTCTGATGAAGTGTTCTCTGTCTCCGGTGTTGCACTTTGAGTTTCTTCTGCGCCCTCAATATTGGTTATATCCTCGGTTTCATCAATGTTTTGCGACTTTTTTGTCTTGCTCATATCTATTTTTATTTTGTTTTTATTCGTTTTATATCTATTATATAACAAAAATGCTGCCATTTTTTTGGCAGCACTTTTGGCAGTTCTATTTTTTATTGTTTTTTGTCTGCTAAAGTTATATTCCGCTTTAACTTCTCTGCTATTTTCGATAGCAATACCTCCTCCTCAAACTGCTCCTTTAAGAGATATTGAAAGGTTGCATATGTGGTGTGGTCTTTTGCCTGTAAGAGCATATCCATTAACGACTCAAGGGCATCGGTAAGACGAATGGTTTGAACCAACGAATGTTCTACTGCCTCGTAAGTTTGACCAAACTCCACAGGAATATCGGTTACATCGCGTATTTGTGGCATGCTCCCTTGCTTGGCTATATAATCATATATCTCTATCGACTGCAAAGAGTGATTGTGATATATTGTTCGCAAATTATCTGACAGGCTGCAATATCCTTTACTCTTTAGTTGTATTGATATTGCAAGGTTATAGTGCGCCACCCAAAGTGATGCTCCCGCATATGTTATGAGTGCTTCGGTTATTTTTTGTTTCAGCATAGCATTTGTTTTTATAAAACAACAACTGCCTCTTTGTTTTGTTCGCAAAAAGGCAGTTGATTGATTGCTATGTTTTTGTTACGCCTTATTCGTAACTTGAACCGTCGAAACAGTGTGTACAAATTTGCTCTTTGGGTAATCCTATCGATTTTACAAGCGTTTCAATTGGATTAAATTTCAAAGATGTTATTCCTAATTGTTTTCGTATGCGGTCAACCATTTCACAATATTGAGGAGATCCTGTTTTTGCATATGCATCAAGATTTTTATTATGATCACCCTCCATATCCTTTATTATTCTTCTACAGATTAGTTCCAAATCTGTTTTTGTTGCGGAGAATCCTAAAAATTTACATGGATATATCATTGGCGGACATGCTATACGAATATGTACCTCTTTTGCTCCATAACGGTATAAATCACGAATATTATCACGCAACTGTGTTCCCCTTACTATTGAATCGTCGCAGAATACTACACGCATATCTTTTAGTAGAGCTTTGTTTGGTATCAACTTCATTTTTGCCACCAACTCTCTACGCTCTTGCGATGTAGGTGTAAAACTACGAGGCCATGTAGGTGTATATTTTACTATTGCACGTTTATAAGGCACTCCTTTGCCCATTGCATAGCCAAGAGACATTCCAATACCTGAATCGGGAATTCCTGAAACAAAATCTACCTCAACATCATCATTTTTACCCATCTCTTCACCACAATCATAGCGCATCTCCTCGACGTTTTTTCCTTCATATTCGCATGTGGGATAGCCAAAATAAACCCACAAGAAAGAACACACTTGCATTTTGTCGTTAGGTTTGCGAAGTTGAGTGTATCCATCGGCTGTTATTTCAACAATCTCTCCCGGCCCTAACCATCGTTCAGACTCATAACCCAAATTAGAGAATGAACATGTTTCTGAAGATACAGCAAAACCTTTGTCATCTACTCCTCTTCCTATATATAAAGGTGTACGTCCATACTTATCTCGTGCTGCTATTATTGAATTTTCTGTCAATAGCAACATTGAACATGAACCTTTTATTTTTGAAAATAGGTATTCTATTCCATCAACAAAGTCTTTTCCTTCAGCTATAAGCATTGCCAATAATTCTGTTTGATTGGTAATGTTATTGCTGTGTTCGCAGAAGTGATGCCCTTGAGCCAATAACTCTTGCTCCAACTCTTTCAAGTTGTTTATTTTTGCCACCGTTACGATGGCAAATTTTCCCAACTTTGAACTTATTATTATAGGTTGTGCATCGGTATCACTGATAACTCCTAATCCTGCATTACCCCAGAAGTCTGCTAAATCGCCTTCAAACTTAGTACGGAAATAAGAGTTTTCGATGTTGTGTATCGAACGCATAAAGTTGCCTTCTGACACAGTAACCATTCCTGCTCGCTTTGTTCCGAGATGCGAATTGTAATCTGTTCCATAAAAGAGTTCCGATACGCAATCGCTCTTTTTTATAGTTCCAAATAATCCTCCCATTGCAGTATTATTTTATTTCGCTATGTTTTGCTCAACCCACTTACGTGCATTTACGAATGCTTCAATCCATGGAGTAACCTCATCATTTGCTCTTTGAGGATTGTAGTATGCACATTGCCATGGGAATATTGCACGCTCCAAGTGAGGCATCATTGCCAAGTGACGGCCATCAGGTGATGCTATACCTGCGATTGCGGCAGGCGATCCGTTTGGATTGGCAGGATACTGGTTATAGCTGTATTTTGCTATTACATTGTAGTGTTTTACTGCGTATGGCAATGAGAATTTTCCTTCTCCGTGCGCTACCCAAACTCCTAATTTGCTTCCTGACAAAGAACCAAACATTACAGAGTTGTTTTGAGGTATTGTCAAACCAATGAACTCAGACTCGAATTTGTGAGAGTTGTTGTGTTGCATTGTTGGTTTTTTCTCATCATCGGGAGTTAACAATCCCAACTCAACCATCAATTGACATCCGTTACAGATACCAAGTGAAAGGGTGTCTTTTCTTGCATAGAATTTCTCCAAAGCTTGTTTTGCTTTTTCGTTCCACAAGAAACCTCCTGCCCATCCTTTTGCTGAGCCTAATACGTCTGAGTTTGAGAATCCTCCTACATATACTATCATGTTGATGTCTTCAAGTGTTTCGCGTCCTGACATCAAGTCGGTCATGTGTACGTCTTTAACATCGAAGCCTGCCAAGTATAGTGAGTATGCCATCTCACGGTCACCGTTTACACCTTTTTCGCGGATGATGGCTGCTTTTACTCCTGTTGAAGGACGTGCTCCTGCAGCTATTCCATAGCTTGCCATTGTTCCTTCAAATGCTTTTGGCATACGCCATTTGATAGGTTGTTTTTTGTAGTTATTGAAACGAGCTTTTGCACACTCCACACCACTTTGTTTGCGATCCAATAGATATGATGATGTGTACCATACATCACGCAAGTAGTCGATTCCGAATTGATACTCTGCTCCGTCTTTTTTAACTATTATGTGACGCTCTTTTGTTGGGCGTCCCAATTTTACAAATTGTACTCCGTATTGTTTCATTAATGCCTCTGCCTCTTTTGCAGATGTTACTTGCAACACAACTCCGGGATTTTCGCTGAACAAAATTTTAATAAGGTCTTTCTCTTTTATTTTGTTAAGATTGATTTCAAGACCTCCATTGCTGTTTGCAAATGTCATTTCAAGAAGTGTTGTCAAAAGACCTCCTGCTGAAATGTCGTGTCCTGCAACAACCACTCCTTTGTTAATCATCTCTTGAACTGCCGCAAATGCATTTTTAAAGTATTCTGCATCTTGTACTGTTGGCACATCGCCTCCTACTTTTCCTAATGATTGTGCAAATGCCGAACCTCCAAGTTTGTATGAATCAAATGAGAAGTCGATATGATACAATGGCATGTTTCCTTTGTTTTTAACAACAGGCGATACCACTTTCTTTATATCCGAAACCTCAGCTCCTGCCGAGATAATTACTGTTCCAGGAGAATATACCTTCTCTTCGCCATATTTTTGAGTCATTGACAAACTGTCTTTTCCTGTTGGAATATTGATTCCCAAATCTATTGCGAATTGGCTACATGCCTCTACTGCTTTGTACAGACGAGCATCTTCCCCTTCGTTTTTACAAGGCCACATCCAATTGGCACTCAACGATACACTCTTAATTCCGTCTGCCAAAGGAGCAAACACCACGTTTGTCAATGCCTCGGCAATTGACAATACTGAACCTGCCTCGGGAGAGACAAGCGCAGCTTGAGGTGCGTGTCCGATTGATGTTGCGATACCTGCTTTTCCTCTGTAGTCAAGCGCAACCACACCACAGTCGCTCAATGGCAATTGAATCTCTCCTTGACATTGTTGACGTGCAACTTTACCTGTTACCGAACGGTCAACTTTATTTGTCAACCAGTCTTTACAAGCAACAGCCTCTAATTGCAACACATCCTCGATATATTTGTGAACTTCAGATGCGCTATATGTCACATCCTCGAATGAGCTTTCTACTGTAGAGTCTGTCATTATTGTTTTTGGAGCTTTTCCAAACATATCCTCCATTGCCAGATTTATTGGGCATACTCCATCTTTTTGCTCAAATACAAAACGGTCGTCTCCTGTTGTCTCTCCAACAACATACATTGGAGCGCGCTCACGTTCTGCGATACGCTCTACATATGGTATATCTTTTTCGGGGATTACCATTCCCATACGCTCTTGACTCTCGTTTCCTACAATCTCTTTTGCAGATAGTGTTGAGTCTCCTACGGGAAGTTTATCCATTTCGATTTTACCACCTGTTGCTTCAACCAACTCTGATAGAGCATTCAAGTGTCCTCCTGCTCCGTGGTCGTGAATTGACACTATTGGGTTAGTATCGTCCTCTGCCAATGCTCTGATTACGTTAGAAACCCTTTTTTGCATTTCAGGATTGGCACGTTGAACCGCATTCAACTCTATGGCGTTGTCATACTCTCCTGTCTCAACAGAAGATACTGCTCCACCACCCATTCCAATGCGATAGTTGTCACCACCCATAACTACTACTTTTTCTCCCGGAGTTGGAGTTCCTTTGATTGCGTCACGACGTGTTCCGAAACCGACACCTCCTGCCAACATGATTACTTTGTCGTATGCATATTTTTTGTCGTTTCCTTCATGCTCAAATGTTAGAAGAGAACCACAAATCATTGGTTGTCCGAATTTATTTCCGAAGTCAGATGCTCCGTTTGATGCTTTAATCAAAATTTGCTCGGGTGTTTGGTACAACCAATCGCGCTCAGCCATTACATTCTCCCATGCTCGACCTTTTTCGGTTCTTGGATAAGAGGTCATATATACTGCTGTTCCGGCAATAGGCAAACTTGCTTTTCCTCCACCCAAACGGTCACGAATCTCGCCTCCTGTTCCTGTTGCAGCACCGTTGAAAGGCTCAACTGTTGTTGGGAAGTTGTGAGTTTCGGCTTTCAACGAGATTACTGTGTCAATATCTTTTACTTTGAAGTAATCGGGTTTATCTTGTGTTGCAGGTGCGAATTGCTCAACTGTAGGTCCTTGATTGAAGGCTACGTTGTCTTTGTATGCCGACACCAATTTATTGGGATTTGTCTCTGATGTTTTCTTAATCATCTTGAACAATGAGCTCTCTTTCTCCTCTCCGTCGATAACGAATATTCCGTTAAAGATTTTGTGACGGCAGTGCTCTGAGTTTACTTGTGAGAATCCGAACACCTCACTATCGGTTAACTTACGTCCGATACGAGCTGACAAATCGTTCAAATATTGAATCTCATCTTCGCTCAATGCCAATCCCTCTTTCTTGTTGTACTCAACAATATCGTCGATATAAACAATCTCATCTGGAGTTTTATTTATGTTGAATATCTCCTCGCTCAATCCATCGTAAAGACGTTGAAGCATTGCATCGTAATCGACATTTTTGCCACTTACTTTGAAGTACTCCTCAATACGTGCAATTCCTGAAATACCCATGTTTTGAGTAATTTCAACTGCATTTGTACTCCAAGGAGTTATCATCTCTTTACGAGGTCCGATAAACTTACCTGCTATAACTTCTTGTTTAATCTCTTTTGCAGAGCCAAAGAGCCAAGATAGTTTTTCAATCTCCTCTTGCGATAATTTATGATCACAAGATACCGCTATAACACTGTTTGTTAGGGTTTTAAAAAATGATACCATCAGTAGTAGTTATTATATTATGGTTTATTATTTTGTTCAAAGCAAAATTATTCTGAAATTGCTTACAAAATTAATAATTTAGTCGGGAAAACAAAACCAAAATGACAATTATTTACACTTTGAAGTCCAAGTTTTTTTTGTTTGAAATTTATAGGCATAAATAGTAGTATTGTTAGAAAAATTTTGTTTATTTTTGCAGTTAATACAATATTTTGCGATAAATCGTGGATTTAATAATAAGCACAGCACTGAAAGGAATTTTAATCGGAGTACTTGTTTCGGCCCCTATGGGTCCGATTGGGGTGTTGTGTATCCAACGAACCTTAAACAAGGGCAGAAGTTCGGGATTGTTCACAGGCATAGGTGCATCTCTGTCGGATTTGATTTATGCCATGCTTACAGGTTTTGGTCTTTCAATGATTATTGATTTTATTGAGAACTACGAACTTCTGATTCAAATATTTGGCAGCGTGGTTCTTGCAGGTTTTGGAGCGTACATTTACAGACAAAATCCCGCAAAAAACCTAAATTTGAAGAAGCCTAAAGCTGCAAACCATATACAAGATTTGGTTTCGGCATTTTTCTTAACACTTTCAAATCCATTAATCCTGTTTTTGTTTATAGGTTTGTTTGCACGATTTAATTTTTACACCCCCGAATCTCAACTTCACGATTACGTTATAGGTTATGTTTCAATCATATCAGGGGCTTTCTTATGGTGGTTGACAATTACCTATTTCATCAATAAAGTAAGAACAAAATTTAATTTACGCTCTCTTTGGATAATAAACCGTTGCATCGGAACAATCATAATACTGATGTCTGCATATGGTTTTATATCGGGAGTATATAATTTCTTTAACTAAAAAGCAATATCATGAAAAAAAGTATCAAGGCTGTATATATGCCACAACTTGAGGAGTTAGAACTAAACCTTGTTGCAGAAGCAATGGAGGGTGTGGCAGAGAGAGACTATGTTTCGGAGATAAATTGGAAAGAGTTTTCTCATAAGCCCATTGTTGCTTTTGATGTTGCTCGCGGAGACAAATACTTATTTATAAGTTTTTTTGTTCGTGGCAGTTATATTCGTGCCGTAAACAAAGAGTACAACTCACATGTATATCAAGATAGTTGCGTTGAATTTTTTGCCAAAATCCCCGGAGATGGCGAATACTACAATTTTGAATTTAACTGCATAGGAACAGCTCTATCATCAAAACGCAAAAGCAGAACAGAGAGCAACCACTACTCTGACGAACAAATGGCGAGAATAAAAACATGGAGTAGTTTAGGCAACGAAACTTTTGAGGAGAAAGAGGGTATTCACTCTTGGCAAGTTGTTGTTGCAATTCCATTGGATATGATGGGCATAGACAGCAACAACATTCCAGAAATGATTAATGCAAACTTCTATAAATGTGGCGACAAAACTTCAATTCCTCACTATGTAAGTTGGAATAAGATTGAGACTGAAAACCCTGATTTCCACCGTCCTGAATTCTTTGGAGAACTCTATTTTTAAAAAGCAATTAAAGATAAATTTAGTAAAGCATAAAAACTGCTGACATGGCAAAACAAAAGGTTGTGACGCGTCACAACCTTTTGCTTATTATTAAGCGTTTATCGTTGTTCCAAAAGCTTCCTAATTCCTAATTTCTAATTCCTAATTTCTAATTAACAAAAAGCTACCTGCTGCAAATATTTGCAAACGAACAATATTTACATAAATCTCTGTTCTCTGTTTGAGTAAATGGTATCTCAGGATTAAAGATAGACGATATACACTCTTTCAATACAAGTTCATACTTCTCATATATCTCACTGCCAGGTGTAATTGTAACCGGATTTATAACTTTATCTATTTTTGTTTGTATTTGCCATACAAAGTCGTTAGAGAAATAATTATCAAAAGCATATAATCCCGGAACATAATTCTGATTATTTGAAGAGCCATCAACCCCCGCACTTTTCAAAACAGAAGCCACTTTCTCACTTGTATTCTTGCCTGTTGCATTATCAACAATAACATTCTTCATCAACAGCACATAAAACAGAAGTTGAAACACCTGTTTCTTTCTGTCACTTTGTGCATAAAAAACATTTTCGACCGCATCAAACTCAATAGAGACTTTTCCACTTTTATAATCAATTATGTTTATATTATTGTCCGCAAAATCAATTCGGTCAATACTTCCTTTTAATTGAACCTCTTTATCTCCCGAAAACGTCGTTGTCGTCTCTATTTTAAACTCAGTTTTAATCATTTTGAACGGAGCTCTCTTCTTATCCAACTCGAGAGTTTTATTTACCATTCTCTTAATAACTTCTCCCCTCAAATAGAGCCTTCCGGTCAAGGGTTTGGGAGTTTTTACATGATAGTAGTTTTTGGCAAATGCCTTGAGCATAATATCCTCGATATTTTTCTCATTGGAAATTATATCATCTATTATTTCAGGAGTTACGACTTGACTCTCATATGGAGTGTATATATTTTGCATTATCTCATGAAATATCAAACCAAAAACCGAAGCATCAACATCCTCCAAAACCTTATCAGGTTCTTCGATATTTTCAACACTTGAGAAATAGAACTTCAAAGGGCAGTCGAGATATACGTTTATATTCGATGCCGATAACTTTTTAGACCCGCCTTTATAAAACTCGTTCAAAAGAGTCAGAACCTCTCCCCTCTTCTCCACCTTGATAACAGGCTCTTCGGGCAACTTTATTGAATAGTTTATATTCTTCTCGTTGAACGAACTTATGTTTTTACCATACTGGTATTTTAGTTGATAGACAAAACGGCTTACATCTCCAACCTTTACACCCTCGGTTCTTGTATCGTAAGTTAAATATACCTTTTTTGCTCTTGATATGAGTCGATAGAAATAATATTCAGCAATTCCGTCACGCTGTTCATACGAAGACATTCCAAACCCTTTGCGAACATTATAGGGTATAAATGTATCGCCTTTGGAATCGGCAGGAAATACCCCCTCGTTCATCGACAAAATTATAACATTGTCAAAATCCAACGCACGAGTCTCCAAAACTCCCATTATCTGTAATCCCGACAAAGGCTCTCCGTTAAAGGGAACTTTTACTCCGGTGCTTATCTTTTCTATGAGTTTAAACAACGTTTTTGTTTTCAGAGAGAACTCTTTTGTTATATTCTGAAGACGATTTATTATTGTTTGATAATAGTATAGGAACTCTCGGGTTATAGCATCAGATTTATCAATCCTTTTTATTATATTTCCTATTATTGTTTTTATATAGCTGAACACTTGGTCTTTGTCCGACAGAGATACAAACAAATACTTCAACTCCTCCGGAATATTTGCATCAACAATATAAACCAAATTGCTTGACTTAATATCGTTTGAGAAATTTTCGACCGCATCCTTATGTATTGCTCTGATATAGGGCTGAGACAATAACGACATAACATTTTGATGATAATATTTCACATTACCTTCATCATCTTGCTTAACCCTGCTTATCATATCAAAAATTGCCCTAAAGAGCGAGAATAGCGGTGTCTCGCTCAAAGGATAACCCATTGTTACATTTACCGACTCAACCGATGCGGGTATTGAATGAAGCATTGGCATAAGCAATTTTTCATCGGGCAACACAACCACCGTATTTGCAATATCGAGTTCGCTATCCTGTTTCTGGATGTTATTTATTATCTCACCTGCGTATTTGGTTTGTCCGATATTTGAAGGTATTGCCACCAACTCAATATCGGGCAATGACTCCACTTTCTGTTCATTTAATTTGTATTTCGAGGGATATCGTTCTTTGTTTTGTGCCATGGATACAGCCGATACTGAGTATATATCGTTTTGCATCGGAAGATTATAATCCCAATAGAAATCGGCAATTCCCATGTCTTTTAACTGAGTCATCAACTTCTCCTCAGCAGTTGAAAGAAGGTTAAATCCAACAAACACAACCTTTTTATATCTCAGTTTAATATCCTCTTTTGTGATTTTAGCGGCAGCGATTCTCTCTATAATTGAGCGCAACATCATTCCGTTATAGGCACATCCTCTCTTCTCCAAATCGTCTCTCAACCCTTGGTAAAGTTCATACATGGTTTTCCATAACGATACAAACTCTTTTTTACTGCCTTCGATGTTTTCGTCATAATTAAAATTGGCGATAAAGCGTTTTAAAAACACTTTCTGTTCATCGGTAAGCATATCCTTGAATTGAGCATCAATCTCTTTCAACTGATAAAGATTTGAGAATATTTTTGACGCATCAACCAAGTATTTGTCAACATCGTCAAAATCGGTTAAAAGAATGTCTGCCCAATAGTAAAAGTCATCGAAGGTCTCTTCGCTTTTCGATAGTTTAATATAGTTATTATACAACAAAAAGAGCATCTCTACCCTATCGGCAGGCGCATACCCCGATACCTGTGATATAAAATCATCAATGGTTATTGTATTTGGAGAGAATATAGGCTTACCCGAAATCTGCGATAGATACTTTATAAAAAAGAGAGCCGCCCTTCTACTTGGAAATATAAATGTGTTATCTTTAACTCCATCTCCCTCTCTACTATAAAACGCCTGTGCTACACTGTATAAAAATGGATTCATATCAAATTTTGCTATTTGCTGTAAAGTTACATCTTTTTTGATAAGATTGGAGGGAATCCTTTAAATATTATTAATAAGTTATTTAAATTTTCTTATATTTTTTGTAGTTTTGCACGTTATATTTTTTAGATATGATTTCAATTAATGGTGTATCTGTAGAATTTGGGGCGACACCCCTTTTCGACAATATCTCTTACATAATAAACAAACACGATAGAATTGCTCTTGTAGGGCGTAACGGAGCAGGGAAATCTACCATGCTTAAAATTATAGCAGGTGTACAAAATCCCACAGGAGGGAATGTATCCATACCCAAAGGAATTACCATAGGATACCTACCTCAGCACATGCCTGTTAGCGACACTCAAACACTCATAAAAGAGACCGAGATGGCCTTTGCCGAGATTTTTGAGATGCAAAAGCATATTGAAGAACTTAATACTGCTCTTGCCGAGCGTACCGATTACGAGAGCAAAGAGTATCACGACATCATAGACGAACTCACAACAGCCAACGAACATATGTCCATTATGGGAGCTATGAACTATCAGGCAGAACTCGAAAAGACTCTTATTGGTTTAGGATTTTCGAGAGATGATTTTGATCGTCCCACATCGGAGTTCAGCGGGGGATGGCGCATGCGTATCGAGCTTGCAAAAATTCTTTTGCGACGTCCAGACCTTCTATTGCTCGACGAGCCTACAAACCACCTTGACATAGAGTCTATTCAGTGGCTCGAAAACTTCTTGGCGACAAGCGGAAGCACAGTCATGCTCGTATCGCACGATAGAGCCTTTATTGACAACGTCACAAACCGTACCATCGAAATTTCTCTCGGCAAGATATACGATTACAAAGTAAACTACTCAAAATATGTTGAGTTGCGACAAGAGCGACTCGAACAACAGATGAGGGCATACGAGAATCAACAAAAACAGATTCAAGATACCGAGGAGTTTATTGAAAGATTCAGATATAAAGCGACAAAATCGGTTCAAGTACAATCACGAATAAAACAGCTTTCAAAAATTGAGCGAATTGAGGTTGACGAGGTTGATACATCGAGATTGAATCTTAAATTCCCGCCTGCCCCACGTTCGGGAGATTTTCCGCTTATTGTGGAGGAAGTTGGTAAATATTATGGCGAACGACATATATTCTCAAATGCCACATTCACGCTTAAGCGTGGAGATAAGATTGCATTTGTAGGTAAAAACGGAGAGGGAAAGACAACTCTTGTAAAATGTATTACAGGAAGCGTTGACTATATCGGTAACCTAAAAATAGGACATAACGTAAAGATTGGATACTATGCTCAAAACCAAGCACAGCTATTGGATGGAGAGCTTACAGTTTTTGATACGATAGACCGCGTTGCAGTTGGAGACATCCGTACCAAAATTCGCGATATATTGGGTGCATTTATGTTTGGAGGAGAGGCTTCGGACAAGAAAGTAAAGGTTCTATCGGGAGGAGAGAGAGCCCGGTTGGCGATGATTAAGTTATTGCTCGAGCCTGTCAATATGCTTATTCTCGACGAGCCTACCAACCACCTTGACATGAGTACCAAAGATGTGCTTAAAAAGGCAATAGAGGCTTTTGACGGAACAGTTATTATTGTTTCGCACGACCGCGAATTCCTCGACGGACTTGTTTCGAAAGTATATGAATTTGGAGGAGGAAAGGTTACTGAGCATTTAGGAGGCATTTATGACTTCCTTCAAAAACGCAAAATTGAGAGTTTAACCGAGTTGGAAAAGAAAAAGGTTGAGAAAAAAGATGAACAACCCAAAGTTATATCGGAGAATAAACTCTCTTATTTGGAACGTAAAGAGATTCAACGTAAAATAAGACAATTTCAGAATGCAGTAAACGATGCTGAAAAGAGGATTGCCAAAGTTGAGGAGAAGATAGGTGAAATAGAAAAAGAATTGGCAACACCCGAAGGTTTTGCAAACATTGACCTCTGTCAGAAACATGGCGAACTGAACAGAGAACTTACCGTTATAATGGAGTATTGGGAGGAACAATGTCAAAAACTTGAAGAGGCTCAAGCCGAATTGGGAGATTAATAAAAACAATATAAACGACTAACTAAATTTATTAAAGCAATGAAAAAATTTTACCTATTTTGCTCTATGCTTGTTGCTCTTATGCTTTTAGCATTCAGTACAGAGACAACAGCTCAAGAGAAACCGTTAATTACATTTGCTTGTGTGTCGGACCTTCACGCACAACAAGACTTTATTACAGACCCCAACAATATCCGTATTCGTGAGTCTGCAACAAAAACTCTTAGCAAAATAAAAGCAGAGGAGAATGTCGATTTGATAGTTCTTGGTGGTGACTACACAAGTAACAACACCATTCCTCAATCAAGTTGGCAAGTAACAAAAGATTTACTAATAGAGGCATCTCGTGGAGCATTCAACGGAACAAAAACTCCTGTAATCTAT
>JAZLBW010000039.1:0-85509 GCA_045613905.1 Candidatus Caccoplasma sp. | reverse complement strand
TTTGGTAATAGCCCGCTATTCCCTGCAAGTTGCGAAATAAAATCTATTCAAAAATAGCTATAAAATAATTCCGAAATAAAATTTAAACAATTTCTGGTAGTTTCGCTTTGCTCAACCCTGTCTTTCAGACAACTTTAGTAGTGACACACGATCGTGTGTCCGAAAAAAAAGAAGCAACCACGCAGTAGGTCTGCAAAGACCTGTGGCAAACATTGTTTGCCATTCAATAGCCGTAGGTTTTCAAACCTACGGTAAAAAATATTACCATGTAATGCGTCTGAAAGACGCGAAACTATTATCTTTGTTGTCTGAACTTTACAAACACTATAAAAATATATAAACCAGATGAAGAGAATACATATAATACTGCTATTCCTCACAACAATATTTTGCCTACAAGCGCAAAAGATATCGGTAGAGAGTTTTGAACTATTGCCACACGATTTAACTGCCAATATTGAAGGTTCGAGTCGTTTCGATCCAAACACCCGTAAAAATGCAGCTCTGATAAAGATAGAGACAACTCAAAAAGGCTTTGTCTTTGAGGGTGGGTCGTTGGGATTTGTTGGAGACCCTGAGTATAAGACCGGAGAGATATGGCTGTATGTTCCTGAGGGTGCTAAAAAACTAACTCTAAAACACGCAACTTTAGGAGTGCTTCGTGAACACTACTATAATACGCCCATACAATCGGGTAAAACCTATCTAATGAAGTTAAGCACCGGAAAAGTTATAACTCACGTAGAGGAAGATTTAGGACGTCACTATCTAACACTCATGGTAACACCCAAAAACGCAGATGTATATATAGATGGGAACATGCAAATTGTTGATGCAGAAGGAGTAGTAACCGTATCACTTCCTTATGGAACTCACCAATATCAGGTGTCTGCCAATATGTATAAAACCGAGGTTGGAAATATAACAATCTCGAGCGAAGGGGCAGTTGAAAAGGAGGTTTCGCTCGAACCTGATTACTCGGTGTTGCATATAAACAGTAATCCTGAAGGGGCAACAGTATATATAGACAATGTCAATGCGGGAACAACTCCGGTAACAACTAAGCCAATAATATCCGGAGAGCATACATTTCAATTCCGATTACCAATGTATAATGTTAAAACAGTAAAACATAACGTACAAAGCGGAGGAGGAACGCAAACAATCACCGAGACACTGCAACCCAATTTCTCAACCGTAACCATAACAGTACCCAATCAGGCAGAAATATACATAAACAATGAGAAGAAAGGGGTTGGTACTTGGAGTGGAAAACTAAATGCAGGAGACTATATTGTAGAAGCACGCAAAGAGTCTCATCATGCAACAAAAATATCAGTGACCGCCACGGCGGGAGAGGTTATTTCAAAAACGCTCGAAGCCCCTGTGCCACGTTATGGAATACTCGACCTCCAAACAACTCCGGCAAGAGCCACAATATATATAGATGGAAAGGAGATGGGTATATCTCCAAATATTCTGAAAAATATTCTTATAGGAGAGAGGACTATAACCCTAAAAAAAGATGGTTATGAAACCATGACTAAAATCATAACCATAGAGGAGGGAAAAGCTTCTTCTGAGAAGTTTTCATTAACAAAAAAGCCGGAACAACAGCCTATAGAGGTTACTCAACCCCAAGAGAATAAAGCAACAACCGTCAATGGCTACACCGAAACAATAAAAGGCTTAAACCGGCAAATGGTATATGTCGAGGGCGGCACCTTTACAATGGGCGCAACACCTGAGCAAGGAAGTGATGTAGATGATGACGAAAAACCCGCACACAAAGTAACATTGAGTTCATACTATATAGGCAGGTACGAAGTAACCCAAGCACAATGGAGAGCCATAATGGGTGAAAATCCAAGCAAATTTACAGGCTATAATAACCCGGTAGAACAAGTTAGTTGGTCCGAAGCACAAGAATTTTGTAAAAAGTTAAGTGAATTAACAGGCAAAAAATATCGTTTGCCAACCGAAGCGGAGTGGGAGTATGCGGCAAGAGGAGGCAAAAAAAGCAAAGGCTATAAATATAGCGGAAGCAATAATATAGAAGATGTAGCGTGGTACAAATCAAATTCAGGCTCAAAAACACACCCTGTAGGGCAAAAGCAACCCAACGAATTGGGTATCTACGACATGAGCGGAAACGTGTATGAGTGGTGTTACGATTGGTATGATAGTTACACTTCATTACCACAGACCAATCCCACAGGTGCAGCAAGTGGCTCAGTTCGCGTGAGTCGTGGCGGTAGTTGGGACTTCAGTGCGAAGTACTGTCGTGTAGCTCATCGCCTCAACAGCTATCTCTACCTTCGTGGCAGCAATTTCGGCTTGCGCTTGGTGTGTGAAATAGAAAATAATGAAGCAAAAAATGTCTCAACAAATAATAAAGTAAACACACCCAACGCTCACGAATATGTTGACCTTGGCTTATCAGTCAAATGGGCAACATGTAATGTAGGAGCAAACACACCTGAAGAGTATGGCGATTACTTTGCATGGGGAGAGACTACAACAAAAAGTCCATATAGTGATACAAATTATAAATATAGTTTAAATCCCTCAACTTTGCCTTTATCAGCAGATGCCGCTCATGTAAATTGGGGCGGCAAATGGCGAATGCCAACAAAAGCAGAATATGATGAATTAATGAGTACCACAAATTGCACTTGGATATGGACCACCCAAAAAGGAGTAAGCGGCTATAAAGTAACAAGTAATGTGAATGGTAACTCTATATTTCTTCCTGCTGCGGGCTTTCGCGACAACGGCGATCTCTACGATGCGGGCAGTCACGGCTACTACTGGTTGAGTTCGCTCTACACGGGCATCAGCTGCTACGCCTGCAGCGTGTTCTTCAATTCGGTCAACGTAGATTGGGACGGCAACGACCGTTACTACGGACAATCTGTGCGTGCGGTGTGCGAGTAGAGTCTTCTTTAATTAGAATAAAAACTATGAAAACAAAAATATTACTACTCTTATTCGTTATATCAACCTCTTTGTCTGCTCAAATTTTGGAGCCTGTAAAGTGGAGTGTGACAGAGAATAAAACATCGGAAAATACAATGGAGTTGCGTTATAGTGCCACAATTGATGAGGGGTGGCATTTGTATTCCAATATTTTGCCCGATGGTGGACCTCTGGCTACAGAGGTAACTTATTCTATTCTTGAAGGAGTAGAACTTGACGGAGCGTTGCTTGCCGATAGAGAAGCTATAGAGGAGTATAGCGGTGTCTTTTCAATGGTGTTGAATAACTTTAAGGACAATGTAACTTTTGTTCAGAGACTTAAACTACTATCTCCGCAATATAAGATTGCAGGAGAGGTGAGATATATGGCGTGCGATAACGGAACATGTATCCCTCCAACTACTGTTGGTTTTGAGTTTGCTTCCTCGCCTAATAATGTGCTAATGACTGTGAATGAGAATGTTATTTTAGATTCTGCATCAATTGAAGGGTGGGAACCTGTGGCTGAGGAGATAGAGGAGATTGATGATTCTTTGGCAGAGAAAGAGTCTTTGTTCTATATATTTATTACAAGTTTCATTGGAGGATTGTTGGCTTTGTTGACCCCATGTGTTTGGCCTATGATTCCGATGACGGTAGGTTTCTTTCTTAAAAAGAGTGGAAGCAAGAGAAAAGCTATTGTGAGGGCTATAATGTATGGTGTGGCAATTATTGTTATCTATCTGCTCCTTGGCCTATTTATAACAACCATTTTTGGAGCAAGTGCCTTAAACGACCTCTCAACAAATGCTTGGTTTAATATATTCTTCTTTGTTTTGTTGGTGGTGTTTGCCGCTTCGTTCTTTGGAGCGTTCGATATAACTCTGCCTGCTTCATGGACAACCAAGATTGATGCCAAAGCCGATGCGACAACGGGCTTTTTAAGCATCCTGTTAATGGCATTTACCTTGGCTTTGGTCTCATTCTCATGTACAGGTCCCATAATCGGAACTCTGTTGGTTGAGGCTGCATCGTTGGGAGTGACAATAGGTCCTGCGGTGGGTATGTTTGGATTCTCTTTGGCATTGGCTCTTCCGTTTGCTCTCTTTGCGATGTTTCCTACTTTGATTAAATCGCTTCCGAAATCGGGTGGGTGGCTCAACTCCGTTAAGGTGGTGTTGGCGTTTATTGAACTTGCATTGGCTCTTAAATTTTTATCCGTTGCCGATTTGGCTTATGGTTGGGGAATATTGCCTCGAGAGACATTCTTGACGCTATGGATTGTTATATTCTTCCTTTTGGGATTGTATCTTTTAGGCATGATACAATTCAAACACGACACTAAACCTGCATATCTCTCTGTCACCCGATTGTTTTTGGCTATAATATCACTTGCCTTTTCAATATATATGTTACCGGGTTTGTGGGGGGCGCCGTTAAAAGCCGTATCGGCATTTGCACCGCCAATGAGTACTCAAACATTTAACTTGTCGCAACACTCATCGGAGGTTGTATTTAACGACTACGATAAGGCGGCGGCATATGCTAAGGAGCAAGACAAACCCATGTTTGTCGATTTTACAGGTTACGGATGTGTTAATTGTCGTAAAATGGAGGCATCGGTATTTATGGATGACAGGGTAAAGGATATTTTGGACGATGAGTATGTTATGGTTACTCTTCATGTTGATGATAAAACCAAACTTCCCGAGCCGATGGTTGTGGAGGA
The DNA here is from genome assembly GCA_045613905.1 of Candidatus Caccoplasma sp. GTDB lineage: Bacteria > Bacteroidota > Bacteroidia > Bacteroidales > G3-4614 > Caccoplasma_A. The sequence continues at coordinate 80,822 of JAZLBW010000039.1, read as the reverse complement.
GTATGGTAAAATCATAACGTTGAAAACATACGGCGATAAATGGAGTTATTTGCAACGTCTTAAATTTGGGGCAAATGCTCAACCCTATTACATTCTCTTGTCATCCGACGGCAAACCGTTGGCGTCGCCATATGGATATAATGAAGATGTGGAGGATTTTGTGGAATTTTTAAATAAAGGTATAAGTAAACAACGATAAATAATAACAGCTTCTAAAAAAATATCACTTTTAAATTTTGGAGGTTACAATTTAAATATTATATTTGTGTAGTTATTTGGTAAATTTATGTCAGAAGATAGAAAAGCTAATGGTGTAGAACGATTGCGCAATAGTGTGATGCTATTGACGGAGAACTATCGTAAAGCAGTTGAGGCAAAGACTATTGCAGAGGCACAGGTTGAAGAGTTGAAAGCCGAAATTGAGGCTCTTAAAAAGGAGATGTCTCAATCAAAGACTCAACTAAATGACATAAAAGCCGAACAACAGAGACTAATCGCAGCTCGTGGCTTTGTCGCGGAAGAGGGCGACATAAAGAGTGCCAGATTAAGAGTGAACAGGTTAGTGCGGGAAATTGACAAATGCATCTTATTACTTAACGAATAGTTTTTGGATGCTATGGTGGAGACATTACGTATAACAATAACAATTGCAGGGAAACGATTCTCTTTGACAGTTCCAAGAAAAGACGAAGAGATATATCGTAAGGCGGCAAGTCAATTAAGCAATAAAATTGACGAATATACCCGCCTTAATCCCAAAGCAGATGAATCGTATATAGTAGCACAAGCGGCACTTTACATGTCGTTGCGCCTTCAGGTGTTGAACGAAGTTCACATGCAGGATATGAAGGCCATTGCTGAAATATGTGATGGAATTGAGGCAATATTGCCTTCTGATGAAGAATAAAAACGTAAACATATATATTATACCGCACTACACTGCGACAAGAGATTGTCGAAGAGTAGTGCGTTTTTTATTAACATTTTAAAAACAAACAAATAATGGATAGCGGTATCATTATAATGACAGCAGTAGGAGTAATTGCGGGAGCAGGATTAATGCTGTTTATAACTAAAGTTCTCCTACGTTCGCGCACCAAGAATATCTTGGAAGATGCTCGAAAAGAGGCAGAGTCGATGAAGCGTACAAAAATGCTTGAGACTAAAGAAAAATGTATTCAAATGAAGTCGGAAATGGAGCAACAAATAAATGCTCGTTACTCTAAACTTCAATCGGCAGAGTCGAAAGCACAACAACGCGAGTCGCAACTAAACCAACAACAACAAGAGTTGCAAAGAAAAAAGAACGAGGTAGATGCTCAAAAAGTAAACCTTGAGTCTCAATTAGAGAAAGTTGAGAAGAAAAAAGGAGAGGTTGAAAAAGTTTACAAAGCTCAACTCGAAAAATTGGAGAAACTATCAGGCTTATCTGCAGAAGAGGCTAAAGAACGTTTGGTGGAGACTCTTAAAGATGAGGCAAAAACTCAAGCGGCTTCATACATAAACGATATAATGGATGAGGCTAAACTTACAGCAAACAAAGAGGCTAAAAGAATTGTTATTCAAACTATTCAAAGAGTGGCTACAGAGACCACTATTGAGAATGCTGTAACAGTATTCCACATCGAATCTGATGAGATGAAAGGTAGAATCATCGGTCGCGAAGGGCGTAACATCAGAGCGCTTGAGGCTGCAACAGGTATTGAAATTATTGTGGATGACACCCCTGAGGCAATTGTGTTGTCAGGATTCGACCCTGTGCGCAGAGAGATTGCTCGTTTGGCATTGCACCAACTTGTTACAGACGGACGTATTCATCCTGCTCGTATTGAGGAGGTGGTTGCAAAAGTTCGCAAACAAATTGAGGACGAGATAATAGAAACAGGAAAACGTACTGCAATAGATTTGGGAATTCATGGTTTGCATCCTGAATTGATTAGAATGGTGGGTAAAATGAAATATCGTTCGTCATACGGACAAAACCTATTGCAACACTCTCGTGAAACAGCAAACCTATGTGCTGTAATGGCAAGTGAGTTGGGATTGAATCCTAAAAAAGCAAAACGTGCAGGTCTTTTACACGATATAGGTAAAGTGCCCGATGATGAACCGGAATTGCCACACGCACTTTTGGGTATGAAACTTCTTGAGAAATATAAAGAGACTCCCGATATTTGTAATGCTGTTGGAGCGCACCACGATGAGGTTGAGATGACATCATTGTTAGCTCCTATTGTTCAAGTTTGTGATGCTATTTCAGGAGCACGTCCGGGAGCGCGTCGCGAAATTGTTGAGGCTTACATCAAACGTCTAAACGATTTGGAACAATTGGCTTTGTCTTATCCCGGTGTGACAAAAACATACGCTATTCAAGCAGGTCGCGAGTTGCGCGTTGTGGTTGGTGCTGATAAGATAAACGATGTTGAGACTGAAAACTTGTCGGCAGAGATAGCTAAACGTATCCAGGATGAGATGACTTATCCGGGACAAGTTAAGATTACCGTAATTCGTGAAACAAGAGCTGTAAGCTACGCGAAGTAATCAATTAAACTAAGACTCTTTATATGGACAACAATCAGGAAAATAACATAAAAGATAACGAAAATCCTGTTGTCACCAAAAAAAGATACGGCGGAAACAAATTAGAGACTTTCGATTGGTTGGTTGATGTCCCTGCTGTGGGTAGTAAGCAATGCAACCTTGTGGAAGTACAATTTAAGAATACACGCAAAGGATATTATCTGAATTCGCTTAACCTCGATCTCTCAAAAGGAGATATTGTTGCCGTGGAGAGCGCTCCCGGACACGATATAGGAGAGGTTACCCTGACAGGTCCATTGGTTGTGTGCCAAATGAAAAAGGTGGGCTTTAAAAGCGACCAAGAGATTAAACGTGTGTACCGAAAGGCAAAAGAGGCCGATATACAAAAGTGGCAAGAGGCAAAATCGTTGGAACACTCAACAATGCTTCGTGCAAGAAAGATTGCCGAAGACCTAAATCTTAATATGAAGATTGGAGATGTTGAGTATCAAGGAGACGGAGCAAAAGCAATATTCTATTATATTGCCGATGATAGAGTCGATTTTCGCCAACTAATCAAAGTTTTGGCTGATGCTTTCAGAGTCAGAATAGAGATGAAACAGATTGGCGCTCGTCAAGAGGCTGGGCGTATTGGTGGAATTGGTCCTTGCGGTCGTCAGCTATGTTGCTCGGCATGGATGTCAAGTTTCATATCTGTGTCAACAAGTGCCGCTCGCTATCAGGATATTTCGTTGAACCCTCAAAAATTGGCAGGTCAATGTGCAAAACTAAAATGTTGCATAAACTATGAGATTGATGCTTACGTTGAAGGTTCAAAGAGAATGCCGTCGAGAGAGATAGTTCTTCAAACCATGGACGGAGAGTACTATCACTTTAAAACGGATATCTTTAAACGCGAGATAACATACTCTACAAGCAAGGAGTTCCCCGCAAACTTGGTAACTATATCTGCGTCGCGTGCTTTTGAGGTGATTTCAATGAATAAGCGAGGTAACAAACCTCAATCGCTAAACAATGTAACCTCAACAAAAGAGGAGAAGAAAGAGTTTACCGATGTGGTGGGACAAGATAGTGTTACACGATTCGATAAGGGTGTTAAAAAGAAACCTAATAATAAGGGTGGAAAATTCCGTAAAGGAAACAGACACTCCAATGGAGATAAAAACAAAAATGCAAATAAAGAATAATATTGCAAAGTTAGGCATAGCAACACTTATGGTGTTGCTATGTTACTCTTGTGGAAACTCAACTGTTGCTCATGTTTATCACGCCTTGCCAAACGAGGGGTGGGAGAGAGACTCTGTGTTGAATTATGAAATTGCAATCGATTCATTGCTTGAACAGTATAATATTGACATAGAACTGTCTTATAATAATAACTATCCTTACAGGAATCTCTATCTTTTTGTTTCGGGGGTTGACAGCACCAACAGCCAAATCTTCTCAGATACTCTCAATGTTACTTTGGCAGATGAGTATGGTAAATGGTTGGGTAATGGCTGGGGTACGTCGTATCAGCAGAGAGTGGAGTATAGGAATTCATATAGCTTTCCAACTTCGGGAGTTTATAACATAACCGTTAAGCAAGGTATGAGAGATAATCCCATTTTGGGAATCGAGAGAGTGGGGGTTAGAGTTTATGGGAATTAGGAATGAGAAATTAGAAATGAGGAATTTTGCGAGTAAGCGAACACAATGCCAAACTTGTTTGAGTATTGTTAAGCATGAGCAAAATCAACAAACGAAGGTTTGTTAATTAATTACTAATTTCTAATTGTTGCGAAGCAACGAACTAATTTCTAATTTAAAATAAAGATGATAAAGATATCTGATTTGGCTAAATCGCTATTTAAAGAATATTGTGCAGGTGTTATAACGGCATCTGTGACGAATAGTGCCTTTGATGAGGGGTTGTGGTGTGAGATAGATGCTCTTACAGAGGAGATAAGAAAGAAATATAGTGTTGCCGATATAAAACTTATACCAACAATTCATGCCACTCGCAATGCTTATAAGATAGCAGGGAAAGATCCTAATCGCTACCGTCCATCGGCAGAGGCTTTGATGCGCCGACTTATAAACGGAAATGAACTATACAAAATATCTACACTCGTGGATTTAATAAACCTTGTCTCTCTTAAAACAGGATACTCAATTGGTGGATTTGATAAAGATAAAATTGTTGGAACTCCAATGCTCGGTGTTGGCGAGGAGGATGAAAAGTTTGAGGGTATAGGTCGAGGACTATTAAACATTGCGGGCTTGCCTGTATATCGTGATGAGGTCGGAGGTATAGGAACACCAACAAGTGACGAGGTTCGCACGTCAATCTCCTCGGAGACAAAAAACATACTTGTCATAATCAATGGATATTCAGGAATTGAAGGTCTGCAGGAGGCTATTGACCAAACAGTTGATCTACTAAAAAAATATGCAGAAGCAACTTCGGTTACCTCTGCAATATATAAAAGTTAAAGACTTCTGATATTTACCTTTTTTACTCTTTTACAAAAAGAGAGAAATTGACACTTCCGTAAACTCTATGCTCTGAAAAATGGGGCAGAGTAGAGAAATCGAAATTTCGTGGATGCTCCATGATGAATATGCCTCCTTCGTTAAGTAGGTCGTTGTCGAGAACCAATGTTGGGATTGTCTCAAAATTCTTCATGTCGTATGGAGGATCGGCAAAGATAAGGTCGAATTTTTCGCTACACGAAGGGATAAATTTAAATACATCTCCTCTTATAACCTCAATTTCGTCTGCTCCCAATGTCTCAGCAACCTGTTTGATAAATTTGAATTGTACGGGGTAGTTCTCAACTGATACAACTCTTGAACATCCGCGCGATGCAAACTCAAAACTTACAGCTCCGGTCCCGGCAAAAAGGTCAAGAGCCTTTAGTCCTTCAAAATCTATGTTGTTTGAGAGAACATTGAATATATTCTCACGAGCAAAATCTGTAGTTGGTCTGGCTTTTATGTTTGACGGAACATCAAATCTTCTCTTACCATATTTGCCACTTATTATACGCATGTTTCCTTTCTCCTGAATTTGACCTTAAAATTAATAAAGAGTTTTAAGTTGACCAATAATTATCCCAAAATATAGCCTCGATACATGATAAAATAGTTATCTTCGCGTAATAGAAACTCTCAATAAAATGGTTAAAGAGGACTTTATAAATAAACTCTCGCAAAATCTTTCATATACGCCAACCGAAGAGCAGGCTTTGGTTATGGCTAAACTTGTGACCTTTGTTTTCAGAGCAACAGGACGCGACGTGTTTTTGCTTAAAGGATATGCAGGAACAGGAAAGAGTTCGCTTGTGGGTGCATTGGTAAAGACTCTCTCTCAATTTTCAATGAAAAGTGTTTTATTGGCTCCAACAGGCAGGGCTGCAAAAGTGTTTGGTATCTATGCGAATACTCCTGCATACACAATTCATAAGAAGATATATCGCCAGAAGAGTTTCTCGCCCGATATGACGGGCTTCACTCTAACCGATAATCGCCATAAACAGACTCTTTTTATTGTTGATGAGGCATCGATGATTGCCGATTCTGCCGATGCTACGGGGCATCTGTTGAGCGATTTGATAGAGTATGTCTATTCCTCTCCGGGGTGTAAACTGATATTGATAGGTGATACCGCGCAGCTTCCACCCGTAGGACAATATAATACTCCTGCATTGGATGCTATCTCCTTGTCGGAATATAACCTAAAGGTGACAGAGGTTACTTTGACCGAGGTAATACGTCAAAGTCTTACTTCGGGAATACTATATAACGCAACTAAGTTGCGTCAGGCTATGAGTGACGAGGATTTCTCCACTCCAAAGATTGAGCTACAAGGTTTCCCCGATATTAAAAGCATAACGGGTGCAGAGTTGATTGAGGAGTTGGAGAACTCTTATTCTCGAACAGGAAAGGATGAGACAATAATCATAACGCGTTCAAACAAGCGAGCAAACCTCTTTAACAATGGTGTGCGCGCCCGCATATTGTATCGTGAGACAGAACTTGAGTCGGACGATTTGTTGATGATTGCCAAAAACAACTACTTTTGGGGCGAAAAAATTGAACAGATTGATTTTATCGCCAATGGCGACGTGGCTCAGGTATTAAGGGTAAGGGGTTATAACGAGATGTATGGTTTCAGGTTTGCCGATGTTACATTGCGATTGATTGATTACGATGTTGATATTGATGCAAAGATAATGCTCGATACTCTTCACCTTGAGTACCCTTCGCTTCCTGCAGAGCTTAACAATCAATTTTTCACAAAGGTAATGGAGGATTATGCCGACGTGAGAACAAAACGCGAAAGGATTAAACGCGTGAAACTCGATAAGTGGTTTAATGCTCTGCAAGTAAAATATGCTTATGCCGTAACTTGTCATAAGGCACAAGGTGGTCAGTGGCAGAATGTGTTTATAGATATGGGCAATATATCGGAGGAGTCTGTGGGTATCGACTTCTTCAGATGGCTTTATACCGCTTTTACGCGAGCAACCGATAAACTTTATCTGATAAACACTCCTAAGTGTTTTCTCTCAAATCAAGAGAGCTCCTTATAGTACAGGGCTGAAAAGACGAGCAATCGACTCTGCCGCTTTTGATAAGAATGAACGTTGATTCCATGTCTTTAACGATATTCGTTTGCAATCTTTTATGTCAGTTGCAAATATTTCGGAATACCTTCTGTTAAACTCTTTGTCGTAAATAAATGCATTTATCTCAAAATTTTGTTCAAAACTTCTTAAGTCGAAATTTGTTGAACCGATGCTTGTTATTTCTTCATCAACAATAAGTGCTTTTGCATGTAAAAATCCTTTTTGATAGAAGTATATCTTTACGTTTGATTTTAGCATCTCCTTTATATATGAGTTTGTTGCATATTGCAAAAGTTTTGAGTCTGAACGTTCGGGAATCATGATTCTTACGTCAACTCCCGACAGCGCAGCCACTTTCAGTGCATTTGCTGTTACGCTGTTAGGTAAAAAGTATGGGGTTTGTATATATACTCGCTCCTTTGCATTGGATATGAGTTTGGTGAACATTAGATATATAGCTTTGTGTTCGTCCAATGGTCCGCTGGTGAGTAGTTGAATTGTGGCTCCACCTTTCTCATACCTCTCTTTTGGAAAATAGTCCGATTCATCTAACAGCTCTTTTGTGGTAAAGTTCCAATCAACCATAAATATTGATTGAAGCTCTCTTACAGCTTCGCCTACAATTTTAATGTGCGTATCTCTCCATACTCCGAGTTTGTCGCCAACAATATATCTGTCGGCAACATTCATTCCTCCGATATAGCCTATATATCCGTCAATGATGACAACCTTGCGATGGTTTCTATAGTTAAGTTTATTGGCAAGTTGTGGAAATGTTACCTTAAAAAAAGGTTTGGCTTCTATTCCTGCCGAAATCATCTCGTTAAAGAATCTCTTTTCACTCCAATTCCAACAACCTACATCATCGTACAAAACCCTTACCTTAACGCCCTGTTTTACCTTTTCGATAAGTAGATGTTTCAGTTCGTTGCCAATATTGTCATCATCTATTATGTAATATTGAATGTGAACAAAACTTTTAGCATTTTTTATATCACGAAATAGATTATAATATTTATCTTTACCCCCGGTGAAGATTTCAATATTGTTGTTTAAGGTAACCAAAGCTCTTGTCAGTTTGTTACCAAGAAAGAGCAGGTGCTTTATTGAGTCGTTGAAATTGTTAACATCCTCTTTGCTGATGGTGATGCTGTCGTTAACCAAACGTTCTAATTTGCGTTTGCTCTTGCGTGAAATCATGCGTTGAGAATGTTGCTCGCGCCCAAAAAAGAGGTAAAAGATAAAGCCAGCCACAGGCAATAGGATAAGAACAGAAATCCAAGCAATGCTTTTTACAGGATTTCGGTTCTCCGAAATTATGATGATTGTAAAAACGATGTTTAGGAATACTATGGCGAAATAGATAAAGCTATACAGCCACTCTCCTGCATTGTGTATCGTTAGTAAACAGTTCATAATTTTAACTTTGGGTTGGTACAAACTTACGAAAAAAATAGATAAAACATAAATAGATATTGTAGTATTAATTAAAATTAAGGATTATGAGAAATATTTTATCAGCACTGTTTTTGACAATTATGCTTGGAGCATCTTTGTCTCTATCGGCAAAAAATGTGGTTGAAGCCAATGATAAAACATTTGCCACTGAAATTGAAAGCGGTTATTCGATTGTGGATTTTTGGGCAGTATGGTGTGGTCCATGCCGAGCATTTGCTCCCGTTTTTGAAGAGCTGTCTGATGAGTTTAAAGGAGAGGTAAAGTTTATAAAAGTAAACGTTGATAATGCTACTCAAATAGCTCAAAAGTATCAGATAAGATCTATTCCAACCCTAATTTTATTTAAGGATGGAGAACAAGTTCAAAAGTGGATTGGTGGAAGACCAAAGGAGACTTTAAGGACTATGATAAAGGAGTCTATTAAATAGAAATTGTAAAATAATGTTAAAATCTTTTATTCTCCGATAAATAAACACTATCTTTGTAGTCGTAAAACCTTAAATTATATAAAAGATGAAAGCATTAACATTTTCAATCGGAGAGAATGCAGGAAAGCTTTGGCATGTTTTAGAGGCTAATACTGAGATGAATGTAACTCAATTAAAAGAGAAAACCGGTCTTAAAACAGCAGATTTGTACGCAGCAATAGGATGGTTAGCTCGTGAAGGTAAAATTTACTGTCGCGAGGAGAAATCAACTCTATATTTCAGCAACAAATTTATCGAAGGATTCTTTGTATTCGGATAATTAATTGTATCTGAACGATTAAAAAAAGAAAATGGATTCTGGCCGGAATCCATTTTTTTTATCTATAATTTTGTCAAACAGCAAACAACTAAATTTACCCAACAAGCCCAAAGTTTACTATTCGTTTAAAGAGTTTGTCAAGTCTTATTTTTAGTATATGGTGTTCGGGTAGCGATAAATCAGGGTCGTTGTCCAATATATTACCTGCGCACTCTCTTGCCAACTGAAGAATTTGAGAATCTCTTGTGATGTTGGCAATTTTAAGGTTAAATGCAACACCACTCTGTTGAGTACCCTCCATATCTCCGGGCCCTCTTAATTTAAGGTCTGCTTCGGCAATCTCAAAGCCATCGTTTGTTTTGCACATAATATCCAAACGCTTACGAGAATCGCTACTGAGTTTGTGCGATGTTTTAAGTATGCAATACGATTGTTCGGCTCCTCGACCAACCCTGCCTCTTAATTGATGAAGTTGTGCAAGTCCAAACCTTTCGGCATTCTCAATAACCATAACCGATGCATTAGGTACATCAACACCTACCTCAATAACAGTTGTGGCAACCATTATTTTTGCTTCACCCGAAACAAATTTTTGCATCTCTTGCTCCTTCTCCGATGGTTTCATCTTTCCATGTACCATACAAACCTTGTATTCTTTAAACAAGGTCTTTATGTACTCGTATCCCTCTTCGAGATTCTTTAAGTCGCTCTTTTCGCTCTCTTTAATCAGCGGATATACAATATATACCTGTCTGCCTGCCTCTATCTGTTTTCTGATACCGTCATACATCTTATCTGCGCCGGAATCAAATCGGAGTATGGTAGAGATGGGTTTTCTGCCGGGAGGTAACTCATCTATTACAGATACATCTAAATCTCCGTAAAGAGTCATGGCAAGAGTTCGAGGAATCGGAGTCGCAGTCATTACCAAAACATGAGGAGGTTGATTGTTTTTTTTCCATAGTTTTGATCTTTGAACAACACCAAACCTGTGTTGCTCGTCAATCACAACCAATCCCAGGTTTTTAAATACTACATTGTCCTCTATAAGGGCATGTGTTCCAATAATAAAATTAATGGAGCCATCTTTCAACCCTTTGTCAATAATGTCTCTCTCGCTCTTTTTTGTTGAGCCTGTAAGAAGAGCTATGTTGATGTCAAGTTTTGATAAAAGTCGTTTTATGTTTTCGTAATGTTGTGTTGCCAGAATTTCGGTGGGAGCCATAATACATGCCTGAAAACCATTGTCTGCCGCAATGAGCATGCTCATGATAGCAACAAGGGTCTTTCCGCTACCAACATCTCCTTGAAGTAATCTGTTCATCTGTTTTCCACTGCCAACATCGGCGCGAATCTCTCTTATAACCCTTTTCTGAGCTCCTGTAAGGTCAAACGGCAAACACTCTTTATAGAATCTGTTTACATTGTCGGCAATACGGTTAAATTTAAATCCGTTCAGATTGCGTTCTCTCAACTTCATATATCGCAATATATTCAATTGAATGTAAAAAAGCTCCTCGAATTTTAGTCTGAACGATGCCTTTTGTAAATCTTCATTTGATTTAGGGAAGTGTATATTCCTTAAAGCATCATTGATGTTCACAAGATTGCACTGTTTTGCGACATCTGCCGATATTGTCTCATATATAGGAACTTTAAGACTGCTGAAAATATTCTCAACAAGTTTTGAAATGGCTTTTGAGTTAATGAATTTCCTTTTCATTAACTCGGTTGTGCCGTAGTATCCTTGAAGTGAATGTTTGCGCTCAGTGATAGATTCCGCTTTGTCTATTTCGGGGTGAGCTATAGATATTTTGGAACCATATTGGGCAGGCTTACCAAAGACTGTATATTTGGTTCTTAAATGGTAACGGTCTGTTATGAATTTTGCTCCTTGAAACCATACTAACTCTATAGTTCCGGTTCCATCTGAGAATATGGCGCTTAATCGTTTTGCTCTGCCTGTGCCTACCTCCTCAAACGATATAATCTCTCCTTCGATTTGAATATAGGGAAAGTTGCCGTCAATTTCACTGATTTTAAATGTTTTGCTACGGTCTATGTATTTATATGGGAAATAGTACAACAAATCTTCGTATGTTGCAATTCCTACCTCTTTTTTTAGAATTTCGGCTCTTTTCGAACCTACTCCGGCAAGAAATTTAATATCAATACGTGAAAATTCAGACACGACTCTTTAATAGCTCTGCAATTATTAAATCTTTGGCAGAGGTTATTTTTATATTGGTATCTTCTCCCTCTACAACTTTAATTTCAATACCATATCTCTCCACAACTGAAGCATCATCGGTAAACACCTCTTCAAAAGGCATGTTGTAAGCCTCCTTAATGATATAGCCCTTGAATACCTGAGGTGTTTGCACCGCTCTGTACAATTCTCGGTTTACAGCAACACTCTTATCGTTATTGTCATTAAGCAATCTTAATGAGTCTGTAACTTTTATTGCAGGTATTACTGCTCCGTATGAGGCGGCATTAGTGTATAGTGCATTGATAAGGTTTGCCGAAATCAGGGGTCTCACTCCATCGTGGATACCGATAATGGAGCTTTCGTCAACTACACTTAATCCGTTTTTTACAGATTCCCAACGCGAAGCACCTCCTTTAACCAATTTGTGGGGAGTGGTAAAGTTATAGCTTTTGCATAAATCTTCCCAAAGCGAAAAATGATTTTCGGGGATAACGACAATAATATCAAAAGAATTGTCGCAGTTGTGGAATGCGTCAATCGTATGCATCAAAACGGGTTTGTCGTTCATTGGTAAAAACTGTTTTGGCAACTCTCCTCCAAAACGGATGCCTTTACCTCCGGCAACAATGACAACACTCTTTTTCATTATTGTTTGTACAATTCTTTTTTAACCTCTTTAATACTGTTGTATTTGTTTTTGACGATAACCTCTTGATTGCGATTCATTGCACCCCATTTACCATCTTTTTTAAATATGATGTATTCGTCATTAAAACTCATTATTTCGAATACATCGATTGTTACGGTGTCGTCTCCTGTATATGAACTGACAATGTTTACGTCAAGTATTTTGTCCTCAAAACTATATAGGTTTTGGTATTCAGCAGGAATAACTTCATTGCCCTCTTCGTCGATGTATCCATATCTGTTTGCGTATTTTACTTTCGCCAAACCATTGCAAAAATCGTAAACTTCGCTATATTTAAAACCTATTTTTGTCTCTCCGTTATTATCGATATAACCCCACTTGCCTAATGATTTAGCAATAGCCAAATTGTTGACAAAATTACCGATGGTATCGAATTTGGCGGGAGCTATATCCATTCCAAGGCTGTCAATATAACCCCATTTTGTGCTTAGTTTAACAGGAGTTCTCAATTCACTGTCGGGTTTACCAACGGCAACGTACATGCAAGGAACGACCTCTTCTCCTTTTATGTTTGAGTATCCCCACATTCCCATGCTGTTAACCTTCACCAAGCCATTTTCAATATCTTCGGTATCTTCATATTGACAAGCAATAATCTCTTTTCCTGTTTTGTCAATAAATCCGAATTTTTCATCAATGCTAACTCTTGCGTAATCACCTTTAAAGGGTTCTATAGCCTGGTATTTGGGCGATACTATCTCTGTTCCGTCCATCGAAACAATTCCCCAATTAGCACCTATTTTAACTTTAGCAAAATTGTTCTCGTCAAATTCAGATATTACAGAGTATTTTATAGGTATAATCTCCTTTCCTGTTTTGTCGATATATCCCCATTTGCCATTCTTTTTTACTTTGGCTATGCCATTCTTAAAATCAGAGGCCTCTTGGAAATCGAAATATGTAACATTTTCACAGTTAATATTGATATATCCCCAAGACCATCCATGTTTTACTCTTGCAATACCCTCACTAAATGGCATGGCAAAATCATAACGTACTTCAATAATTTTATTGCCTTTGTCATCTAAATATCCATATTTGGCATTCTCGCAGTAGGCAACTCTTCCTTCAGAATATTCACCCAATTGTTCAAAAGATTTATCAGTTATCTTTTTACCGTTTTTGTCAATAATATACCAATATGTATTCTCATAAACTGTGGCAAGACCATTAGAAAAAGAGTTTGCATTCTCGTATTTTATCTTGATAACCTCGTCTCCCAATTTGTTGACGTAACCATATTTGCCACCTGTTATGCGTCCTCTCTTATTTAGAGTTCCTCCTATGTTGACGATGGCCATTCCGTCGCAGAAGTCATATGCGTCATCGTATTTGATTTCTGTTATTTTGTCTCCGTTAAGATTCACATATCCATACTTGCCGTTTAGTTTTACTTTTAGTATGCCTTCTTCTGAAGTCTTGCTTAGTTCATCATATATTGGAGCAATAACTTCATTTCCAAATTTATCAATAAGTCCAAATTTGCCACCATTAAGTTTGTATATCTGTCTCATTGTCGGGTCATAGATGTATGCTGTGCTGTTTTCGTTGTCATACACCCATATTTTGTCGAAATTCTTTTCTTTCTCCGCATTGCTAACACCTTTAGGGGTTTGCGTTTTTATCCATTTTGCCCCCATGTTCATTAAGGCATAACCATTATTAAAATCCCAAATGGCATCATACGCAGGAACAACAATCTCTTTGCCATTGGCATCACATACCCCCCACTTCAAGTCGTTCCAAACTTTGTAACATCCATTTCCGTCACTGTTGAATTGCGAAAATCCGTACTTCGCATTAATGGAGTTTTCTACAGTCGAAGCTTTGGCTGCTGTACAAAATATAGCCAAAATTAATACTGTTAGAACATTTTTTAGATTAGAGATATTCATTGCGTATATTTATTAGTTAATTATTCTTCTTGCAAATATAAATATTTAATGCAAATCTTTTATATCAGATTATTATTTAAGATATATTTTTTGAGTTTTAACACCATTATTGTCAACTACTCTGACAATGTATATGCCCTCTTTGTAATTGTTTATGTTAATGATTGCAGAGCCTTCGTGGCATAATCTGCTAAATAGGTAGTTGCCTGAAATATCGAAGAATTCTATGCGACCATTGCCCTCAATTCCATTAACGTAAAGTTCTTTGGCGCTTATGTAAACGGAAGTTGCGTTATCATCGCATTGGCTATCCTCAACACCGGTAGGAACATTTGCCATAATTTCAAAAGGACAATCCCAACTATAATATGGAGCAAATTTTTGAGCTACATTGGCATTGAATTCTATAGTGGTGGCTGCAGGAACATCGCCAACCATAACCTTGAAATATTTTGTAGCCTCTCCATCTACGTCCAATGCATTTAGGTTTATATTATTGGTAAGTATGGTGACGTTAGGATTTGAGCAAGTAAGTGTTATTGTGCTTCTTGAGTCTTGTTCATACTTTCCGTCATTTATAAAGGTAATCTCCAACTCATTTTCTCCCAATTCCAATACTTCAGGAGATATGGATTTAATCGCTATATTGTGATCGGCTTTGTCTGTTTTTGCAGAAACACTCTCAGATAATGCTGATTCTTCTCCATTGTAAACAGAAGAGACACTGTACAAGTACTCTTTGTTGGGTTTAAGGTTTGAATCTTTATATTGAGTGCTACCTTTTACGTTTAACAACAACTTGCCATCGCGATATAGATTATAGCTTTGAGCATTGGCAACAACTTCCCATGAAATATTAATGCTCTTCTCGTCGATGGTTGTAGCTTTTAAGTTTGAAGGAGCTTGAATAGGAGCAGATTTAACGTTGATTGAGAAATCGCTGTAGTTCTCATATTTTACATTGTTCGATACATCTGTTACATTTTCCAACATAGCATCGTCAACATACAAAATATAAAGGTTATATCCATTGCTTAATGCACTCCACTCTTCGGGTGTGAAGAAGTGACGAATTGCAACATAAATCTCTTTGCCATCATATTCGCTTAGGTCAACACTATATTTAACCCAATCGGCATCCTCAATTGATGTTATAGTCCAATCTTTTATTGTTGTGAAGCTCTCTGGCGAGTTATTGTTTGTCTCCGAAATTGCCACGCCAAAATGTTGCCCATAATAAAATCCAGAGTGGGATTTTGCCCAAAAACTGAACTTGCTCTCTCCTGTGACCTTAATTTTAGGAGATACAAGATAGTTGTCGATAGGAATATCGTATTCAATCAACGACGCCTGACAATATGTTTCGCTCATCAAGCACCCTTTTCCTGAATGTAGTGAGCCAATTTTCTCTACTTTGTGTATTGCGTATAGGGATGAGTGCCACCATGGATGGTTTCTTCCATCATTGCTGGTGTCAAAAGTGGTCCATCCGTCAAAACCATCCTCGTAGTATCCATATCTGTCTTTCCCTATTTCAAATTCGTATATGTAGTTGTTTACATCATTAAAGTTGTTAGGAGTTACATATAAATCGAAATTTATGAGAGAGTTATTTAGAATTGATTCGTCAATGTTTATGGTGAAGTTAACCGACTCTTTTTCTCCAATGCTCAAGGGATTTAACTCTCCATCACCTTTTATGATAGATATATAAGGCGATGATGAAGATAGTGTTACATCTGATTTGAAATTTGTTGCTACAGTTCCGGCGTTAATCATCTCTACATCAAAGGTGATGGTTTCGCCTGCTTCAACACTCTCCACTGATTTCGAGTTGAAAACGATTAAGGCTGAAGATTTAATTTCAATTGTAAACTCGTCATTCCATTCAAACTCTCCATCCTTGGTGGTAAGTCTGAAGTATGCGGTGTGTCCGTTTGGAGTATTTGCATCTATAACAACAGGGAAGACAACCTCTGTTTCCTCGCCTTCGCTTAATGATGATAGAGAATATGAATTGTTTGTTATTGTAATATATGGATCGTTTGTTGAAAGAACAACTTTGGTTGTGTTAGAATTTTCCCCTTTGCCATAATTTTTCATTGTGGCAGAGATATTCAAATTGTTGATGGCAGTTTTTGTGGGAGAGAATTCCAAAAGTTTTATAAATGGTTTTTCTTCTCCGTCTTCAACTTCGTTTACTGCATTTAAAGCATCAACGCGACCAGAGCCTGTTAGATTGTTCTTTTCATCTGAAAGTTTGACAGCAGTTGTTTCTATAATCTCGCAAATTTCGGCAGGAGTCAGATTTGGATTTTTTTCTAACATAAGAGCCATGACTCCAGCAACGCAAGGTGTTGCTTGAGATGTTCCTGAGTTGAATTTGTATTTATCGTTATTGTCATGTTTTAGAGAGTATATTAAATCTCCGGGAGCAACAATGTCCGGGCGAATAAGACCAATATTGTTGTCGTCAAAAGGATAATCGACCCACTCAGAATCTTGCCATGTCGAAGGACCTTGAGATGAGAAAGACGCGTACTCATCTTTGTTGTTTACGGCGCCTACACAAACCACGCTTGATAAACCTCCGCTGTTAGCTTGTTGGTCGGGGTGAAGATAAGGGGGAGGACAACTTGCCGGAATGTCAACATTGTTTGGCGCTCCGTAGCTATTCCCGTCGTTTCCAGCGGCGGCGCAAACAATTACACCTGCCTCCAAAACATTCTCAAACGTTTTACGCAGAGCGGCTTTCGCGGCATCGCCAATTTGATTGTTTTTAAAACCTAAAGACATGCTTAATATGTCAGCCCCGTTTTCAACAGCAAACTCCACTCCGCTTATCATTTGCTCCGGAGTACCGCCTCCTGTCCTGTTGACAATCTTTACGGTCATCAGTGAAGCATCAGGGGCAATACCTGTGGCGTTTCCCGAAGTTCCATCGCCGCAAATAATACCGGCACAATGGGTGCCATGTCCATAATCATCTTTTATATTGCTATTGCCATTTTTATCTTTGGTGGCAAAGTTCCAACCGTATATAATATTATCCTTTTCTCCGTCGCCATCACTGTCTGCGTAACCAATCCAAAGGTGGTCGCTTAAATCGTAGTGTTCAAAGTTTGTTCCTGAGTCCAAAACCGCAACAACTACATTTTTACCTGTATATCCTAAATTCCATACATCGTCGGCATTTACTTGAAGAACATGTGGAGTTGCATTAGAATTATTTGAGTATTGTTCAATCGAAGATTCGTTGCTTTCGCAAATCATCTGAACCTCTTTGTTCAATCCTATAATTTCAATATTGTCAAATTGAGCCAACTTCTCAATAACCTCTTTTGTCGCTTCACAACAAATAGAATTTGCTATCCAGTGACTTTTTATGTTGGCAACACAATTTTTACTTTCTTCTGTTTTAAGAAAGTCAATGATGTCAGTCTGAGTCTTATCAGAATGAGATTTAAGTTCCTTGATGATAAGACCTTTCCTCGTTTCAGCATCTTTTACCAAAAAAGTTTTAGATTTTAGCAGGCTTGAACTTGTTTGATATTTTGAAACGATATTTATGCTTATCATTTTACCACCTTTGCTGTTCAATAATTGTTGAAGTTCGGGCTCTATTTTAGCTTGTGCTGAACAAATAAGAGTGGTTGTAAATAGAATTGCGATAATAAAAATATTTTTTTTCATGGTTTTATTTATATATAAAGCAAATTTACTAAAAAAAATTAAATAGCAACTTTAAGAAAAATATAAATTAACATATAAAAACAATTATTTCTGATTTGAGAGGAAGTTGTGATGAAATATTATAATTATTTTTGTACGACAAACAAATTTAATGATATCAGTGTTTTTTATATGCAATTAAATACAAATTAATTATGAAAAGATTAACAACCCTATTAATGGCAACAGTATTGCTCTCTTTGACAGTCTCTTGTCAGAAAGATCCCGACTTCGATGAACTCTCTTCGGAGTTTGTTACCTATACCAATTATGATAAATCTGTCGATTTCTCAAAGTATTCGACTTTTTACATCTCGGATGCCATAAAGATTTTGTCTGATAAAAAAGAGGATTGGTCGGATGATAATGCTCAATCAATAATAAAGACCTTTGCCAACAATATGAAGGATAGAGGATATATTCAGTTAGATGAGAGTGAGAAGTCTTTGGCAGATATAGGAATACAATTAAGTTATGTTGAAAACAGCTATTATTTTACCGATTACTATTCACCCTATTATTGGTATGATTGGTGGTGGGGTTCTATCTTTTGGAATGGTTGGTTTCCTGTCTATCCATATCCGTCATATTCTGTAACATATCGTTATGATGTGGGTTCTCTTTTGGGAGAAATAATATTGATAGACAGAACAAACGAAAAACTTCAACAAGCGTGGAGTATGTGTATTGGTGGAACTATGACTGGCTCAACCAGAACAGATGTTGCCAATGCAAAAAAAGGTGTAAATCAGGCGTTTGTTCAATCGCCTTATATTAAAAAGCAGTAATAACAGAAAAATCACGACTATTATGAAAACTTTCAATAAATCGATAGTGTCGGCAGTATTATTCTTGATTGTAATTTTATTTCCGAACAAAGCAAATTCTCAAGTAACCAATAGTGGTTATGTCAATGTTGATTGGCAATTTAATATACCTATAAAAACAGGCTTTGCCGATAAAGCTTCGGGTTGGGGAATGTCGTTTGAAGGAGGTTATTATATAACCGATAACATCGGATTGGGAATGTTTATGACATATAGCACCAATAATGAGTATATCGAGCGCCAAACAATGATGCTTACCGAAACATCTGCTCTTACAACAGATCAGCAACATTCCATATTTCAATTGCCATTCGGAGTCTCTGCTCGTTACCGTTTTTTGCCCGATGCAATAGTTAAACCATATGTTGCTCTTAAGTTAGGAACAGAATATTCAAAACTCTCATCGTATTACAATTCATTTTCAAGTAGCGACAAGAGTTGGGGTTTTTATCTTTGTCCCGAGGTTGGAACGACAATATATTTTACATCAAGTCAAAAGGTTGGATTGCATATGGCTCTCTACTACAGCTATGCGACAAATAAATCGGATGTCTTGATTTACAATGTAAAAGGAATCAATAATTCGGGCTTTAGATTGGGACTCTCTTTCTAATAAAAGGCTTTAATATAAGACAAAATGTGCTATTCTCTCGGCTAAAAAAGAGAGGATAGCATATTTTTTAAAAGTTTTTTAAACATTTCTTGCATAAGAAGAAAATAATAATTACCTTTGCAACCGCAAAAAGGATGGCGGGATAGCTCAGTTGGTTAGAGCGTCGGATTCATAACCCGGAGGTCACGAGTTCAATTCTCGTTCCCGCTACAAAACAAAAAGGTTGCTTGTATAAGCAACCTTTTTGTTGTTTCTGTAGTATCATATCCAAAAAAAACGTGTATCTTTGCACTTAAATCTAAAAAAACAAAAGAAATATGAAAAGAAAATCATTGTTAATATTGTTTGTGCTATCAGTGGCCATATTCCAAGTGACAGCAAAAAATTTTTCATTTGGAGTAAAAGGAGGTTTGACTCTTTCTGATTTATCGTTCAAAGGCGATTTTGCCGAAAACTTCACATCTAAAAACAGAGCAGGTTTCTTTGTTGGACCTATGGCAAACGTAGATCTTCCATTGGGATTTAATGTTGATGCAGCATTAATGTATGCTCTTGATAAAGTTGAATATAGCGACCTGAAAGGATCGGTTGAGGATGATCGTCACATAATAGAGATTCCCATAAACTTGAGATGGGAGATATCTATTGCTAAAGTTTTTGGAGTATATGTTGCAGGAGGTCCTGATTTCGCTTTTAACTTAAATAAAGGGGACGCTATTGAAAACCATATAAAACAATCCTTGGAATTGGAAGGAAGCGATCCTCTATTGTTGAGAAACGAGACAAAACCTTTGTCAATGGGTATAGGTCTTGGAGCAGGAATAATATTGTTCGACCACTTGAATATTGGTTTCAACTACATATTCCCTGTTGATTATACATACAAATATGTATATGGAGATACAGGAATAGAATTCTCATCAAAATCTAAGCGTTGGCAAGTATCTGCTGCGTACATTTTCTAATAGAGTATGAAGAAAATACTGATATTGATAACTTTGGTGGTAGGATTGAGTGTCGTAACATCATGTGGCGACCCAAACGACTCTTCTTCCATGTATAAGTGGAAAGATATCTGGTATGCATTTGATATGGTTGAAGAGCCAACATCACTAAAAGGGTTGCATGTTGAGATAACCTATTTAGACCCACTTACAATAGAGCGACGTTATGACTACTCTAAGTTTGGTCAATGGGATACAATATTCAATCATTTGCCATGGGGCTTTATTCCACGAATGAAGGCAACAGTTATGCAGCCCGAAGATGTAGTTTACACCGAAAGCGATTTCCCTGCAACAATTCACATCAAAATGGGTATATCGGACGGTGATAGCTATCCTCAAAGATTGGACAAAGTTGAGGAGTTTGAAACACTCTCAGAATTCAATAAATACATAAATAGTATGGAAGACAAAACCTACAAAGTCTATCCATCCTCAACAGAAGTGAATTAAAACACTTACTACAAAAAAAAGTCTCAGGCTTGCTTGAGACTTTTTTTTATCTTTCTTCCCAAAACTTTTTCGTTATTTATTACATGCCTGAAGAGATTGCGTCAAGTTTATCTTGAGCCTTTTTAAGTCCTTTCTCTGCGGCCTTGCCATACCACTCTTTTGCTGATTCCATATCTCCTGCGGCATAAGCTTTTTCTCCCAAGAAGAATTGAGCATCAACACAATCATTGTTAGCGGCTTTGTTAATCCATATCATGGCAGAATCTGCATTTTGAGTTATACCACCTCTTCCAATCAAATACATTTGACCCAAGTAGAACTCCGCGTTAGGGTATCCGAGAGCCGCCGATTTTCTCCAAAGTTCAGCAGTTTTTAAAGTGTTGGTCTGAACACCTTGGTTTTTGCTGTTATACATACCCCCTAAAAAGAACATAGCCTTTGCATCATCTTGTTCAACAGCCATTTCGAACCATTTGACCGCTTTTGTATAATCGCGAGGAATTCCTTTCCCTCTATAATTCATCTCTCCTAAATCAGATTGAGCTTTTACATATCCGTTAAGAGCAGATTTTTCAAACCATTTAGCGGCTTCTGCATAACTTTGGTGAACACCTCTGCCCGAATAGTAAAGAGAACCTATTATGTATTGAGCTTCCGCATTATTTGCCTCTGCGGCTTCGGTGTAACAAGCCAATGCTTTAGAAAAGTCGGCATGAGCCATGCCCAAGCCATCAATATAGATGTTGCCAAGAACTATTTTTGCTTTTGGACAATCTGTCAATTTCTCTGCAATGGCAAAAGCAGTTTTGTAATCTTTGTTGTTGAACGCGGCTATGGCATCCTCATAGCTTTGGGCTGATAAACTAATACTTGAAAGTACTAAGATTATCAAAGAAAAAAATTTTTTCATAATCGTTAAAAATATTCAGCGTCAATAAATTTAATGCCGTTTTTGTCTTTTTCTGAGAGTTTAATCTCTATCCCTTCAATTGGCCATTTAATGTCTATATCTTTATCATCGTAAGAAATAGAAACCTCTTCAGATGGAGCATAAACATTATCTACTTTGTAAGCAAAAGTTGCTTGCTCCGAGAGAACCAAAAAGCCATGTGCAAAGCCTCGGGGGATAAAGAGCATTTTTTTGTTCTCATCCGATAGCTCCACCATAACATGCTTGCCAAAAGTGGGCGACTCTTTTCTTAAATCTACGGCAACGTCAATGACTTTACCGGATAAAACCCAAACCATTTTAGCTTGAGAGAACTCCCCTTTTTGGTAGTGCAGACCCCTTAATACTCCTTTTGACGATAAAGATTGGTTGTCTTGGATGAAGTTAACAGCCCCAACCTCTCTGTCAAACAAATCCTTGCGGTATCGTTCAACAAAGTAACCTCTATTATCGCCAATAATGTTTGGAGTTATTACAAAAACCCCATCAATATTGGTCTTCTCAAATAACATAGTGCGTAAAAATAAATCAATACCTAATACTTTTATATTTATCTGTTCGCTAAGTTACAATATTTATATTAAAAACGTAATTTTTTTCAGAAAAAAAAGATATAACAAGCCTATGTTTGTTCGCTAACTTCTGATTATTTCCAAAATATCTTTAGGAGAGTTGGCAAAAATTTCAGCGCCATTCTCCTCTAACTCCTTTTTAGGTCTGAATCCCCATGTGGCACCGATAAAAGTAATTCCTTTTACGTTGCTTGCGGTAGATGCATCAACGCCCGAATCTCCAACATATATGGTTTCGTTTGCATCAACTTGAGCTGTGGCTAATATCTCGTTTATAATATGAGGGTTTGGTTTAATCGGAATACCATCTCTTTGACCTAAGACTTTGATAAAATCGAAATCTCCAAAATAATCTTTTACAATCTTTTCGGTAGCCTCTTGGTATTTGTTCGATGCAACGGCTAACTTGAAATTCTCCCTCTGTAGGTTCTCAAGCAGCTCAATAATGCCATCGTAAGGCTTTGTCTTTATGTTGTTGTTCCTTTCGTAGTGCCATAAGAAATACTCTCTCATCTCCCTGAGAGTCTTGGCATCTCTCGCATTTTCAGGTAAAGCTCTTTCAAAGAGTTTCATTATACCATTACCTACAAAAAAGTTGTATGCGCTAACAGGGTGAGGCTCGTATCCACACATTTTTAGCGCATAATTGCAACTCTCGGCAAGATCTCCTATGGTATTCAAAAGAGTACCGTCCAAATCAAAAATAACAAGTTTATACATGGGCTTTTATCTGTTCTAAGTGTTCTCGCGAAATTAATAAATAATATATTACATTTTCTCTTGCCGGGAGGTAAAATCTTTGAGGAAAGAATAAAACCTTCTATTTGTTGAAAACTTTTTTTGTTTTAGGAGTAAAAGAAGATTATTGTTTCTTAAATTTGTAAGCTAACGAACCTTCAACGTTTATATATGTCACTACAACCATTTGTGCATTTGCATGTGCATACTCACTATTCTATTCTCGACGGACAGGCATCTGTCCCTGCCTTGGTTGACAAAGCCATAGGCAACAATATGCGAGGAATGGCAATAACCGACCACGGAAACATGTTCGGAATAAAAGAGTTTTATAATTATGTGAATAAGAAAAACTCAGGAGTAAAGTCTGCCATAAAGGATTTGACTAAGAAACTTGATGCACTGCGAAATGAAGGGGCTGATGAGGCTCAAATAGCTGAAGCAGAAGCCGAACTTGAGGCTCAGAAACAAAAAATCTTCAAGCCGATAATTGGTTGCGAGATGTATGTTGCTCGAGGTGAGAGCCGTTTCAGCAAACAAACCAAACAGGAACAGGGTGGTTATCACTTGGTTGTATTGGCGAAAAATCTAACAGGATACCATAACCTTATAAAATTGGTGTCACACGCATGGACAGAAGGTTTCTATATGCGTCCCCGTACCGATAGGGAAGATTTAAAGAAACATAGTGAAGGTTTGATTGTTTCGTCTGCATGTTTAGGAGGAGAGGTTCCGCGAAAGATAATACAAGGCTCCATTGAGGAGGCAGAGGAGGCAATAGAATGGTTTAAAAGCGTTTTTGGAGACGACTACTATCTTGAGTTGCAACGACATAAAGCCTCGGTTTCTCGTGCAAATCACGAAACCTATGAGATACAAAAAAAGGTAAACGAAGAGCTTGTCGCCCTTGCCAGAAAGCACAATGTGAAATTGATATGTACAAATGACGTTCACTTTGTAAACGAAGAGCATGCTGAGGCGCACGATCGCTTAATCTGTTTAAGTACAAGTAAAGACCTCGATGATCAAACCAGAATGCTCTATTCAAAGCAAGAGTGGTTTAAGACAGTAGAGGAGATGAACGAGGTATTTGCCGACATCCCTGAAGCATTGGCAAATACAAATGAGATATTGGAAAAGGTCGAGTTTTACTCAATAGATAACCCTCCAATCATGCCAACCTTCAATATTCCCGAGGAATTTGGAACGGAGGAAAGCTACAGAGAGAAATACTCAAATCAAGATATATTCGAAGAGTTTACTCGTGATGAGAACGGAAATGTAGTTCTATCGCAAGAGGATGCCGAAGCAAAAATAAAACGTTTGGGCGGATACGATAAACTCTACCGAATAAAGCTCGAGGCAGATTACTTGTCGAAGTTGGCATACGATGGAGCAGCAAAACGATATGGCGAACTTACAGAGGAGTTGCAGGAACGTATGAACTTTGAGTTGTATATCATGAAGACCATGGGATTTCCTGGATATTTCTTGATTGTACAAGATTTCATTGCAGCGGCAAGAAATATGGGAGTATCGGTAGGTCCGGGACGTGGGTCTGCGGCAGGCTCAATGGTAGCATATTGTTTGGGAATTACCCAAATAGACCCTATTAAATACGATTTGCTGTTTGAGCGTTTCTTGAACCCCGACCGTATATCGTTGCCTGATATTGATATCGACTTTGATGATGACGGACGAGGCGAGGTGCTAAGTTGGGTAACCGATAAGTATGGAGCAAATAAAGTTGCACATATCATTACCTACGGAACAATGGCTGCAAAAATGGCAATTCGAGATGTTGCGCGTGTTGAGAGGTTGCCTTTGAGTGATGCCGACCGTTTGGCAAAACTTATTCCTGCCCATTTGCCCGAAGTTGATGGTAAAGAGCCAAAAATAAACATAAAGAACTGTGTAAAATATGTTCCCGAACTTAAGGATGCAGCAGAGAATGGCGACGACCTTACTCGCGAAACCATGCTCTATGCCGAGATGTTGGAGGGAAATGTCCGAGGAACGGGAGTTCACGCATGTGGAATTATTATTTGCAGGGATGATATAACCGATTGGGTGCCTGTAAGTACTGCCGACGATAAAGAGACCAAAGAGAAACTTCTTGTAACACAATATGAAGGTTCGGTAATTGAGGATACAGGACTTATCAAAATGGACTTCTTGGGTCTGAAGACCCTGTCTATCATAAAAGAGGCGATAAGAAACGTAAAACTCTCAAAGGGGATAGACATTGATATAGATAACATCCCAATTGACGATAAGTTGACATACGACCTCTATAGTGCCGGAAGAACAATTGGAACATTCCAATTTGAGTCGCCGGGAATGCAGAGCCACTTGCGTAATCTAAAGCCCACAACTTTTGAGGACTTAATTGCGATGAACGCCTTGTATCGTCCGGGACCAATGGAGTATATACCTCAGTTTATCAAGCGTAAACATGGAATAGAACCCATTGAGTACGATATACCCATAATGGAGCAGTACTTGAAGGATACATACGGAATTACCGTTTATCAAGAGCAGGTCATGCTTTTGTCGCGTCTGTTAGGAAACTTCACTCGTGGAATGAGTGATGCACTTCGTAAGGCAATGGGTAAAAAGATACGTTCAAAACTGGACGAGCTAAAACCCAAATTCATTGAGGGAGGAAAGAAGAATGGACACGATCCAAAAGTATTGGAAAAGATTTGGGGAGATTGGGAGAAGTTCGCATCATATGCATTCAATAAATCTCACGCCACATGCTACTCATGGGTAGCATACCAAACAGCATATCTCAAAGCACACTATCCTTCGGAATATATGGCGGCAGTATTGAGCCGAAATATTTCGGATATAACCGAGATTACCAAATTCATGGATGAGTGTAAGGCTATGGGAATAAAGGTACTTGAGCCTGATGTAAACGAAAGTAACCTAAAATTCACCGTAAACAAAGAGGGCAATATCCGCTTTGGTTTGGGAGCTGTAAAAGGAGTGGGAGAGAATGCCGCACGAGCAATAATTGAGGAGCGCGAGAAAAACGGACTCTATACCTCATTATTCGATTTTGCTCAAAGGGTTAACCTCAATGCATGTAACAGAAAAAATGTGGAGAACCTTATTTTGGCAGGAGCATTCGATAACTTTAAGGAGGCAACACGCGAACAGTTCTTTGCGACAAATACTAAAGGAGAGATGTTCCTCGATTTGTTTATGCGATATGGAGTAAGTTATCAGATAGACAAGTCGAAACAACAAAACTCTCTGTTTGGAGCAGATATGGTTGAAATCCCCACGCCGGATGTTCCAAAAGCCGAACGTTGGAGCGATTTGGAACGATTGAACCGAGAGCGTGATTTGGTAGGAGTCTATCTGTCATCACACCCATTGGAGTCATATTCTCTGTTACTCGATTATGTCTGCAACCTATCGCTGAAGAACTTCAGTTCCGATTTAGAGAAGTATGTAAACAGCGACATAACGATAGGCGGAATCGTAACCTCATATCGCGAGGGATTGACCAAGAAAGGCTCGCCATTTGGAATAATTACCATTGAGGACTATTCAGGAACGGCAGAGATACCACTTTTCTCAAAAGATTTCATAAACTATGGAGCCTACGGAAAAGAGGGATTGTATCTATTGGTGCAAGGAAAGGTCGAGATTGCCAAATACAACAATAGAGCACAGTTGAGAATATCAAGAATCTCATTAATGGATGAAGCTATGGTTAACAACATAAAGGACATAACCATAGTTGTGGATTCTCAAAATTTCGATTCCTCAAAAACCACGGCAGTAAATGAGATTGTAAATAAATATGTGGGCGGGACAGGAGAGTTGCGATTTGAGATAGTTGATAAGAGTCAAAACTATAATGTGCCGCTGTATTCGCGTTCTAAAAAGGTTAAGATTGAGAGAGAATTAGTATCGGTACTTGAAGCAATCGATGGAATAACCGTTAAGGTAAATGGTCGAGTTATAGAGCGAGGAGTAGAGACTCAAGAGGAGGTATTGGAAGATGAGTTTATTTCAGATTAATTATTATGTTGAAAACTTAACTTAATAATTAGTTGTAGAATAAAAATATATATATAAATTTGTAAACACAAAACAATGTATGCGTTTGAGGCTTCATTCCGAAGGGGCTCTCATTCGTGAAAGTAGTCTTCGGAGAAATAAATAAAAAACAATTATGGCATTAGAGGTTACCGATGGTAACTACCAAGAGTTACTATCAAGCGATAAATTGGTAGTAGTAGATTTATGGGCAGAGTGGTGTGGACCCTGCAAAAGTATAGCACCTATAGTTGAGGAATTGGCTGCCGAGTATGAGGGAAAAGCTATAATCGGAAAATGTAACGTTGATGACAACTACGATTTGAGCGAGAACTATAGCGTTCGTAGCATTCCAACACTATTGTTCTTTAAAGGTGGACAATTGGTAGATAAATTGGTTGGCTCAATGACAAAAGCCGATATAAAAGAGAAATTAGATGCAAATCTATAATCCTTAAGCATAGTAAAAATAAGGTTTGACCTCACAAAAGTCAAACCTTATTTTTTGTCTTTGCATTATTTAAGTCCTTCCAGAATTTTCTTCAAAACAACTTGTGCCGAAATTTCGCGGTTAGCTGCTTCGGGAATAACAATAGATTGAGGCGACTCAATAACATCGTCAGTAACAATCATGTTGCGTCTAACAGGCAGGCAGTGCATAAAGTATGCATTGTTTGTTAATGCCATTTTCTCTGCATCAACAGTCCAATCGGGGTCTTGATTTAGAATTTGGCCATAATTGGGGTCTTCGTATGCCGACCAGTTTTTAGCATATATGAAGTCTGCGCCCTCAAAAGCCTTGCGTTGGTCATACTCAACTTTGGCTTTACCCACGAATTTAGGATCAAGTTCATATCCTTTAGGGTGAGTAATCACAAACTCATAATCAGTTTCGTTCATCCACTCTGCAAAAGAGTTTGCAACAGCTTGAGGAAGAGCTTTTGGGTGAGGAGCCCAAGTCAAAACAACTTTAGGACGCTCGGTTTTTTTATACTCTTCAATTGTGATAAGGTCTGCAAAACTTTGTAGGGGGTGTCTTGTAGCAGCCTCCATGCTGAACACGGGGCGACCGGAATATTTAATGAATTGAGAGATAATCTTCTCCTCGTAATCATCCTCTTTATTCTCGAATTTAGCAAAAGAGCGTACTCCAATAACGTCGCAGTAGCAACCAATAACGGGGATAGCCTCCAAAAGGTGTTCGCTTTTATCTCCGTTCATAATAACGCCACGTTCAGTTTCCAATTTCCAAGCACCTTGGTTAATATCCAAAACCATAACATTCATACCCAAATTCATAGCCGCTTTTTGAGTACTCAATCTGGTTCTTAAGCTCGAATTGAAAAATATCATTATAAGAGTCTTGTCCTTACCCAACTCTTTATAACCAAAACGGTTAGCTTTAACCTCAAAGGCCTCTTTAAGAGCCTCTTTTAAATTACCTAAATCTTTAACATTGGTAAAGTGTCTCATATCATTAAATTTTTATATACAACATTTTTGAGGCGCACCATCAACGCGAGTCTGTCCATCACCTCTTATAATATATTTGTAACTTGTAATCTCGTTCAAAGCCATGGGGCCACGGGCATGAAGTTTTTGAGTGCTGATACCAATCTCCGCACCAAAGCCAAACTGACCACCATCGGTAAACGCAGTAGAAACATTGCAATAAACGCATGCCGCATCAACCTCTTTGCTGAAGCGTTCAGCAACCTCGCAGTTTTCAGTAATAATGGCCTCGCTATGTTTTGAAGAGTATTTGGCAATATGCTCAACCGCCTCAGTATAGTTCTCAACACATTTTACCGATAACTTGTAATCCAAAAACTCAGTACCCCAAGAGTTGTCGTCTGCAACTCTCAACAGCTCCTCAGGATAATTTTCTTTAAGAGCCGAATAAGCAAGTTCATCGGCATAAACAATAACGTTTTTATCTTTCAAAGGAGCAAACAATTCAGCTAAATCGCACAATCTGTTTTTGTCAACAATAACAGAGTCAATAGCATTGCAAACCGAAACTCTGCGAGTTTTTGCGTTGAAGATAATCTCTTTGCCTTTGGCAATATCACCTTCTGTATGGAAATATGCGTGACAAATACCTGCACCTGTCTCAATAACAGGTACTTTTGCATTGTCTCTCACATAGTTTATCAAGTTTTTGCTACCACGAGGAATTATCAAGTCAACATAACCAACAGCTGTTAATAACTCTGTTGAAATCTCCCTTTCGTTGCTAAGTAAAGTTGCTGAGTCAGAGTTAATTCCAAACTTTGTCAACACCTTGTTGATAACTTTTATGACAGCAGCATTTGAGTATTGGGCCTCTTTGCCGCCTTTAAGAATACATGCGCTACCGGCCTTAAAGCAAAGAGAGAAAACATCGAATGTAACATTGGGACGAGCCTCGTAAATAATTCCAATAACGCCAAAAGGAACCGATACTTTGCTTATTTTCATTCCATTTGGGCGAACATCTTCCCATAAAATTTTACCAAGAGGAGAGGGAAGATATGCAACTTTGCGGATATCCGAAGCAATATCAAAAATACGTTTTTCGGTAAGCATCAACCTGTCGTATTTAGGGTCTGCTTTATCCATTGCATCGAGGTCGCGTTTGTTCTCCTTCAATATATATTGGCAATCCTCCTCGGTTTGCTCAGCCAAAGCCATCAATACCTCGTTAATGGTCTTCTCTTCAAGCATGTTCAAGGCATTGGCCGCTTTACGAGCATTTTCAAAAGTCTCTTTAAGTATCATCTTTATCTATATTATATATGAACACAAAGGTAATAAAAAATATATAATAAGCTAAACATATCTATGTCTGATAAATTGGCGATTTATGTATCTCTAAACAAAAAAGTCCAAAACTTGCGTTTCGGACTTTGTCTGTGGGATTAGTCTCTTTGTTATTCGTTAACCAACAACCACGCATCGTCGAATTTACCGGAATAGCGTTGTTTGATAGCCTCTCTGAACGATGTGGCAGCCTCTCTTGTGTCAAAGCTGGCAGCAACAACTCTGTACCAACCTTTGGCATTTTGAACAGTGAAAGCATTGTAGCCGTCGCTTATCAAGCTGTTTTTTAATCCGTTTGCGTTAGTTGTGATAGAAAAAGTACCAACAATAACATTGAATTTTTTAAGTTTACCGGCATCACCTGCATCAACAGTTGTAACTTTCTCTACAGAAACTTTAACCGCCGGGCTTTCAACTTTAACGGCAGAAGGAGCGGGAGTTTCCTCCACCACAGCAGCCTTAGTTGTTTGTTCGGGAGTATTGATAGACTCGTCAGCCAACTCTTTTTGTTGTGCCATTTGGTAAGCAGCAGAGTATGTACTCTCTTTAGCTTTACAGCCAACCATTAAAAATGCTGCAATCATAACAATTGCAAGAGTGTTTAGAATTTTCATAGTGTTAAATTAAATATTGAATTATCTATTTTGATTTTTTTTTAGCATCGATTTCCCGAAACTATTTTCGCAGTTGAAAAACATAAACATCTGTTTGGGAGATAGAATTTGTTTTAATTTTGCAAAATACTCACTCTCAACAGCGGCTATTTTAGCAGGCAGTTCAGCCATTTTATCGGCAACTGCAGAATAAGTTTCGTCGCTAACCTCCTCAACCGATTTTCTTATTTTCCGAGCCTCTTTGTGAACTGAAGCCATAATCTCAAATTTTTTTCTCTCCAACTCATCATATACCGCAAAGAATTTCTCAGCCTCACTGTCGTTTAAAGGAATACATTGTTTGAGGTACTCTTTTTTCTCCTCCATGTATTTAGCTATCAATTCAGAGCGTTTGTCATGTTTGTTTGCATTTGGGCATCCTTGAGCATTAATACCCATAAAAGGAATCAAAGCAAAGAACGATATTAGTAAAAAATATCTCATAATACTATATTTTAATTATCTACTTAATCAACCTCAGCAATAAACTCATAAATAGTGTAGTCCGATACATTATTAAGGAAAATAAAATCCTCCACAATTTCGGTATCACTATCTTTTGCCTTTGCATTCATTTGTGAATTAGATATATCTCCATTTGTCCAAGTAAAAACTTTGAACATAAGAGCAATACCTGCAAACATGGCTGCCATGTAAACCCAAGGCTTAGCCATTGTCCAGAATGAAATTGGCGCAGGGCTTTCCACAATAATCTCTTTTTGAGGGAGATTTTGCATCACTCTGTCATGCAATGAATCAAAGTATCCATCAGGAACTTTCATTCCGCTTTTTCTGTTAATTTCATCCAATATTCCTTTTTTCATAATCCTTGTTTTTACCCTTTGACTGATAAAGTAGAGAATGGTTTAATCAACATTCTTAGTTTTTAAGAAATTTTCGATTTTCTTTACCGCGTGGTGGTAAGTAGCTTTCAAAGCACCCACCGAAGTACCTAAAATATCAGAGATGTCTTCATACTTCATCTCGTCAAAATATTTCATATTGAAAACCAATCTCTGTTTCTCTGGGAGAGTCATAATAGCCTCTTGCAGATACTTTTGAATTTCATCTCCATCAAAATACTCATCACTTTCAAGCGAGGTTAGCATATAGTCGTTCTCTCCGTCTAACGAAATATTTTGAATTTTACGTTGCTTATTCAAAAAGTTTATACTCTCATTAACAGCAATACGATAAAGCCAAGTAGATAGTTTCGCCTCACCTCGGAACAAATCGATATTATCCCACGCCTTAAGAAAAGTATTTTGTAAAAGGTCATCAGCATCATCGTGCGACGACACCATTCTCCTTATTTGCCAATATAACGGACGACCATAATGCTTAACCACCTCCGAAAATGCATCTCTGCAAGTATCGGGGTGTCTTAACTCTTCGGTGATTTTATCTTCATCAAATTGTGCCATTCTATGGTCCGTTATATTATAAGGTTTATAAATTGGGTGTAAAGATACAAATAAACGAGCAAAATTCCTAATTAACAAACTTACGCTTGTTGATTTTGCTCTCGCTCAGCATAGTTCAAATTTATTTGAACTTGCATTCGCTCATTCGCAAAATTCCTAATTTCTAATTGGCACAAAGTGTCTTAAATCTCCCTCAAATCAACAATGCCGTTCATAACGGCATAAATAGTGAGGCGACCAATCGATTTTGAGCCGATTCTTTCACAGATGTTTTTTCGGTGGAAAATAACGGTGGAGGTTGAGATGTTTAGTTTATCTGCAATCTCTTTGTTGATAAAGCCTTTGACAATAAGTTCAAGAACCTCTTTCTCTCTTTGTGAAAGTTCTTCGCTTTTAGTTTTGTCGCTATTAGTGTTTAAGTGTTTAGCAGTGTGGGCATGGTTTTGAATCATAAGCAAATCTTTAATCACTTCGCGTTCGGGGCGTAAAAGATTAATCTGCTTAAAACCATTAAGAGTAGCTTCTTCTCCCTCGGTTAAAACAATACATCTTCTTGCAAGTGGGGTAAAAAACTCTATATTGTCCGTTACAATTTGGCTCGAAACAAAGTATAGGAATGTTTTGTTTCGGTATTTTTCGGTTATCTCCTCAATATTGTTAAATGAAACAATCTCAACACAACCCATAGCCCCCATAAAAGGCATAATATCATTTAAGATAGTGCGCATAGCAAGTGAGCAAAGCGAATTTTGGTGAATTACCGCAATATGTGAGGGGTGATTTTGCATAAATAAAATGTTTACTCTGCAAAGTTAATATAATTAGGCATAATATAAAACTATAAAAAATGATAGTTGATTGCTTCCTCATAGTTTGGTAATTTTGCACGTAGGAAAAAATACAATTTTAAGGCACTAATCAAATGGTAAAAAAACAGGTATTATTTACTCTTTTAGCACTACTGTCTTTCGCAGTATCAGCAGAAAACGCATTAACATATGTTTCTCCCGATTCAATAAAATATAGCATAGATTTGGAGGAGGTTGAGATAGTTTCAAACCCAAAAACAAACACTCCTTTGCAATATTTCCCGGGTTCGGTCTCTTTGCTTGATGCAAAGGAGCTGGAGAAAAATAATGTTGTTTCAATTAAAGACCTTTCATCGTATGTCCCAAATCTCTATCTCCCCGATTATGGTTCAAAACTTATCTCGGCTATGTATATCCGAGGTATCGGTTCTCGTATAAACTCCCCTGCCGTAGGATTGTATGTTGATGATGTTCCGTATCTCGATAAAAGTTCTTTTGACTTCAATTTTTCGGACATTTCAAAGGTTGAGGTTTTTCGTGGTCCTCAAGGAACACTCTTTGGTCGCAACACAATGGCAGGATTGATAAATGTATATACAGTATCGCCGTTTGATGATGAGGGATTTAAATTAAAATTTGGATATGCCAACTACGATGACTACAATGTGATGGCAGGCTACAGAAAGAAAATTTCCGATAAATTCGCTTTCTCCTTGTCTGCTAATTTTGATGCACACGACGGTTATTTCGTAAATGAATATACCGAAGAGAATTGTGGAGATGAGATGGTTGCAGGAGCAAACCTTCGTTTACAGTTCCGACCCAATTCGTCGTTGGATATAGCTCTTACATCAATGTATGAGTTCAGTGACCAAAACGGTTACCCATATCGTGAGTACAACAAACAAACTCAAGAGGTATCTCCCATAAACTATAATGATTATGCTGGCTACAGAAGAAATATGTCGGTAACATCGTTAAAGGTGGCATATACTCATAAAAAATTCCTATTGAATTCGGTTACAAGTTATCAATTCTTAACCGACGATATGAATCTCGACCAAGACTTTACTCCTGTTCGCGATTTCACATTGCAACAAAAGCAGAAACAGAACTCCATAACACAAGAAATTGTGATTAAATCTCCACAGACAAAACGTGGTTGGGATTGGTTGGCGGGAGTATATGGATACTACTCGCATATAAGAACAAAAGGACCTGTGACATTCTATGACGAGGGATTGCAATATATGGTGGAGAATCCGTTTAACACAATGTATGCGCAAATAGCATCTCGTCCCAATTTTAAAGGGCCCAAAGATTTATCGTTGACTCTCGATAAAACAGAGCCTTTGTGTGTTGATGGATTGTATAAAACTCCATCATGGGGTGTGGCAGGATATTCGCAAGCAACATACAACAACCTATTTACCGAGGGATTGTCGCTAACTGTAGGTTTACGTTTAGAGTATGAAAAAACTAAGCTTAAACATGCAACTCAGTCGTTGCGAAACATGACAGGAGCAATCACGGGCTCAATGTCGATACCATCTATGCCGTTCCCGGTAAAAATAAACGAGGCGGTTGATGTGTCTTTAGCGGTTGAGGGGGATGAGAGTATGGATGCTTTGGAACTTTTACCTCGTTTTGAATTGGAGTATAAAGCCTCAAAAAACATGTTTGCATATGCTTCTGTTGCAAGAGGGTATCGTTCGGGAGGTTACAACTTCCAAGCCTTCTCGAACATAATTCGTAATGAGATGATATTGGGAGCGATAGGAAAATACTCCTCTATGTTGCCCGAATCAATGACCAAAGCAACCGATGTTAATTCAATGATAAGCTATGCTCCCGAACATAGCTGGAACTATGAGGTTGGAATGCACTACGACAACCCTGGAAAGAGAGTAGGATTTGATTTGGCTCTATTCTTTATCGATTGCAAAGATCAACAAATCTCTGTTGTTGAAGGTTTTGGACGTGTAACTAAAAACTCGGGTCGCACACACAGTAAAGGAGTTGAAACATCGTTGAGATATTCTCCAATTAAACCATTGCAACTATCTGCTTCATACGGTTACACTCACGCCATTTTCCGCGATAATTTCGATGGTGAGCGCTCGTATGCAGGAAACTTTGTTCCGTTTGCTCCCGCTCACACTCTGGCTCTTGATGCAACATATAGTTTGGATATAAACAAAAAATGGTTGGATGCGATTGATTTTAATGTAGGTATGACAGGGCAAGGTCGCATATATTGGACCGAAGCAAACGATGTATGGCAAAACTTCTATGCTTTGTTAAACTCAAATATAACACTGCGATTAGAAGATATATCTTTGTCAATATGGGGTAAAAACCTGACAGCTACCAATTACAACGTATTCTATTTTGAAACACTCAACGCAAAAGATGTAATGTCGCAATCTTCGTTTGTGGAGCGAGGCAGACCAATCACATTTGGAGTAGATCTTGCGGTTAAGTTTTAATCCGCAACTTTGCCGACAATAATTTTGAAAATAGCTAAACAATTATTAAGTTTGCACCTAAATGAGTGCTAAAACAGTAACCTGAATGAGAGGCTCTCGTTCAGGTTTTTTATAACTAAAAAAAGATGATTGCAGATATCAAAAACAAAAAGTTCTATCCATGGTTGGTGGTAATATTGCTATCGGGTGTGGCATTCCTTAACTACATGGATCGACAAATGCTCAGTACAATGCGTTTTGCAATGTCGGAAGATATAATTGAGGTTGCAACAAGTTACACAGGTCCATGGGGCTGGGGAGCATTAATGGCTGCCTTTATGTGGATTTACGGTCTTATGAGTCCTGTCTCAGGTGCAATTGCTGACCGATTAAATCGCAAATATCTTATTGTAGGAAGCTTGTTTGTGTGGTCTGCGGTAACATTTTTAATGGGTTACGTTGATAATTATTGGCAACTATATGCTTTGCGAGCAGTAATGGGATTTAGCGAGGCATTGTATATACCTGCGGCACTATCTTTGATTGCCGATATACATAACGGAAAAACACGCTCAATCGCCATTGGAATACACATGACAGGGTTATATCTCGGTCAGATAGCAGGAGGTTTCGGTTCAATATTCTCAAGCAAACTTGAGTGGCAAAACGTATTCTTGCTATGTGGCCTTATAGGAATGATTTATTCTGCTGCTCTTATAATGTTCATAAGTGATCCGGGGCGTGAGAAAAAACAAGCGGTATCTAACCAACCAAGTGTTTTCAAAGCAATTTCGTTGGTATTGACCAATGTTGCATTTTGGGCAGTGTTGTTTGTCTTTACAACTTTGAGCATGCCGGGATGGGCAACAAA
Source organism: Candidatus Caccoplasma sp. (assembly GCA_045613905.1). Classification (GTDB taxonomy): domain Bacteria; phylum Bacteroidota; class Bacteroidia; order Bacteroidales; family G3-4614; genus Caccoplasma_A. The sequence goes on along the minus strand of JAZLBW010000039.1, from coordinate 44,673 downwards.
AAATTGGTTGCCTGAATTGTTGGCAAAAGTAATAAACAGCAACTGGGGAATAGAGATTGGCAAAGCAATGGATTATGCTGGTCCAATAGCTGTAATCTCGCTAGCAGGAGCCTCATTCATAGGAGCAATGATAGGCGGAAAACTATCGGACAAATGGGTTGAAAAAAATGTAAGAGGTCGTGTATATACCAGCTGTATAGGACTTGCGCTTATAGTTCCCTCGTTGGTGTTCATGGGCTTGGGAAATAGCCTGTTTGCAGTGGTTGTGGCGATATTGTGCTTTGGTATTGGATACGGATTCTTCGATACCAACAACATGCCTATATTGTGTCAGTTTGTTCCCTCAAACCAAAGAGCAACAGCATATGGTTTTATAAATATGGCAGGAGTTCTCGGAGGAGCAGCTATTACAACGGCTCTCGGAAATCTATCTCTCGGAACAGGTTTTGCTCTTCTTGGAGGTGTGGTAGTGCTTTCTCTGCTTGTTCAAATAACAGTATTGCGACCCAAAACAGTAAATATGGAATAATAAAATACGATTATGGAAAAGATTAAAGGACTTATCGATGCTCCATTTACCCCATTTTATGAAAATGGCGAGGTAAATTATGAACCAATTGCGGCTTATGCCGATATGTTATATAAAAACGGATTGAAAGGAGTATTTATCAACGGATCTTCAGGTGAGGGTTATATGCTTACCGATGACGAGCGTAAACGTCTTGCAGAGCGTTGGATGGAGTGCGCTCCAAAAGATTTTAAAGTGATAGTCCACGTTGGTAGCTGTTGTGTGAAATCGAGCAAAGAGTTGGCTCGTCACGCACAAGAGATAGGAGCATGGGGTATTGGTGCAATGGCACCTCCATTCCCAAAAATCGGACGCATCGAGGAGTTGGTGAAATATATCGAGGAGATTGCTTCAGGAGCTCCTGAATTACCATTCTACTACTATCATATCCCTGCATTTAACGGAGCTTTCTTGCCAATGACAGAGCTATTGGCTGCAGTTGATGGCAGAGTACCTAACTTTGCAGGAATTAAATATACATTCGAGAGTATTTACGAATATAACCAATGTCGTTTGTATAAAGACGGAAAATTCGACATGCTTCACGGACAAGACGAAACTATTCTCCCTTCTCTTGCAATGGGCGGAGCTCAAGGAGGAATAGGAGGAACAACAAACTATAACGGACGTGAGTTGGTTGGTATAATCGAGGATTGGAATGCCGGTAATATTGAGTCGGCTCGTGAACGTCAAAACTTTTCTCAAGAGGTAATCAATGTAATTTGCCACTATCGTGGTAATATTGTTGGCGGAAAACGTATAATGAAACTTATTGGTCTTGACTTGGGTAAAAACCGTACTCCTTTCCGTAATATGACCGACGAAGAGGAGGCTGCAATGAAAAAAGAGTTGGAGGCAATAAATTTCTTTGAACGTTGTAATAAATTCTAAAAACAATGGACGTAAAAGCATATATTAAAGAGTGGCAAGAGAGTTACAAAAATGATTTTGTAAACAACATAATGCCCTTTTGGTTGAAATACGGATTGGATAAAGAAAACGGTGGCGTTTACACATGTCTAAATCGTGATGGCTCGTTGATAGATACAACCAAATCGGTTTGGTTTCAAGGTCGTTTTGGTTTTGTAGCCGCTTTTGCATATAACAATATTGAGAGAAATGCAGAGTGGTTGGCAGCGTCAAAAAGCTGTATCGATTTCATCGAGGCACACTGCTTTGATAGCGATGGAAGAATGTATTTTGAGGTTATGGCAGACGGAACACCTCTTCGTAAACGTCGTTATCTGTTCTCTGAGTGTTTTGCAGCTATTGCAATGTCTGAGTATTCAATAGCTTCTGGTGATAAAACATACGCAACAAAAGCGTTGAATCTGTTTGAGAGAATACTGTATTATCTCGAAACTCCAGGAGTATTGGAGCCAAAATATCTTGATACCCTGAAGGCTCGCGGACACTCAATAACAATGATATTGATTAATACTGCATCTCGAATAAGAGCAGCAATACCTTCTGCAATGCTTGATAAACGCATTGAGGAGTCAATATCTGATTTGAAAAAATATTTCATTCACCCTGAGTATGAAGCTTTGCTCGAGATGGTTGGTGAGAATGGTGAGGTTATAGATACAATAAACGGTCGCACAATCAATCCCGGTCACTGTATCGAAACTGCATGGTTCTTGTTGGAAGAGGCTCGTTATCGCAATTGGGATAAGGATATTGTTGATACTGCCACCACCATTCTTGATTGGTCTTGGAAATGGGGTTGGGATGAGCAATATGGAGGTATAATAAACTTTAAAGATTGCAAAAACTACCCACCTCAAGACTACTCGCAAGATATGAAGTTCTGGTGGCCACAAACCGAAGCCATAATTGCCACTCTGTATGCATATTTGGCAACAAAAGATGAAAAATATCTTGAGATGCACAAACAAATCAGCGATTGGACATACTCTCACTTCCCCGATAAAGAGTTTGGCGAGTGGTATGGATATTTGCATCGCGATGGAACAGTGGCTCAACCTGCAAAAGGAAACATCTTTAAAGGTCCGTTCCACATACCTCGTATGATGATACGTTCATATATGTTATGTTATGATATATTGAATATGTAAAAAGAGATGAACTTATTTAATATTACAAACCTAAAGCATTACTGCCTACTTTTTGTGGCAGTGATGCTTTTTGCTTCTTGTGAAAATAACGAGATAGAAACTCCTTTAGTAACAATCTATCCATTTCCCTCGGCTACCGATGGCACAGAGAAGGGCTTGTCTGCTGTGTATGCAGGAATTGTAGATGATAATCTCATTTTTATGGGAGGATGTAATTTCCCCGAAGAGCCTGCTGCGGAGGGAGGTAAAAAACGCTTTTACAAAGCCATATATGCTTCTTCCATACCAACTGACAATGATACCTTGTTGCATTGGCAGAAGGTTGGCGAGATAGAAGAGGCTTCTGCCTATGGTGTTTCTGTATCCATGTTGGGAGGAGTGGTTTGTGTTGGAGGAACAAACGGAAAGAAAAGTTTGTCATCTGCAAATTTGGTTATGTATGAGAAGGATTCCATGGAAATTACAATAAATCCATTGCCCGATTTGCCTGTAGCTCTCGACAATATGGGAGGTGCGGCATTGGACACAATGATTTTTGTGGCCGGAGGAAATGCCAACGGGATGCCATCAAACAGAGTATTCCTTTTGGATTTTACAAACTTGCAGCAGGAGTGGGTAGAATTACCTTCGTTTCCCGGGAATCCGCGAGTTCAACCAGTATGTGCTGTAATGACAAACCCTGAAGATGGCAAATCTCTTTATATATGGGGTGGCTTTTCAACCTCTACATCCGAAACTGAACCTTCTGTTTCACCTTCGGGATATAGATACTCCTTTAAAAAAGGAGAGTGGAGCGAGGTAGCTTCGCCTAAAATTGGCGAAAACGAAATATTTTTAGGCGGAGCAGCAGTTACAGCCATAAACGATACCATGGTGGCATTTACAGGAGGTGTGGATAAAGATATTTTCTTAAAAGCATTGCAACGCGAGGCCGCTATAAAAAGCGCTGTGGCAGAGAACGATATATTGACGGAAAAACAGTTGCGAGCCGAAGCAAAGGATTATATGTTGCAATTACCGGAGTGGTATAAATTTAATTCTCGTGTATTGGTTTATAATTCGTTAAGAAACAATTGGGAAGAGATAGTTGTTACACAATCAACATCGCGAGCAGGAGCTGCCTTGTTGCATAAAGACGGAGTGCTTTTCTCGATAGGAGGAGAGTTAAAACCCGGGGTCAGGGTTGCAGAAGTGGCTGTCGTGCGTATGGAATAACAGATAAAAAAGTACGATAAATAGCACAAAGTGTAAAAAAATAAAAAAAAGTGATAGCTCTATCTTTGAAATAAAGAAAAAGAGATATAACTTTGCGTTAAAGCAATTAACATATACATATGTATAACCCAAAAATATAATAATTATGAGCAAACCTTATGTAGTGGGTATTGATATAGGTGGTACCAATACCGTATTCGGCATCGTAGATGCACGTGGAACAATAATTGATAATGGTTCAATAAAAACAGGTAAACATTCAAAAATTGAAGATTATGTAAATGAACTTCATGAGAACTTGTTCCAACTTTTAGAGAAAAACGATGCAGTTGATAAAATAGCAGGAATTGGAGTAGGAGCGCCTAACGGTAACTATTTCAATGGAACAATAGAGTTCGCTCCCAACTTGCCATGGAGAGGAGTGTTGCCATTGGCTGATATGTTATCAGAAAAATTCGGTATACCCGTTGCATTGACAAACGATGCTAATGCTGCTGCAATTGGGGAGATGACATACGGTGCGGCTCGTGGTTTGAAAGATTTCATTATGATTACTCTTGGTACAGGAGTAGGTAGTGGTATCGTAGTAAACGGGCAATTGGTTTACGGACATGACGGATTCGCAGGAGAGTTGGGTCACGTTATCGTAAAACCGGTCAATGGAAGAGCATGTGGTTGCGGAAGAACAGGATGTCTTGAGACTTATGCGTCAGCAACAGGAGTTGCTCGTACTGCTCGCGAATTCTTGGAAATCCGTAAAGATAATAGTTTGTTGCGCCAAATTCCTATTCAAGATATTACATCAAAAGATGTTTACGATGCAGCAATAGCCGGAGACCAAATTGCTAAAGATATTTTTGAATATACAGGACAAATCTTAGGTGAGGCTTTTGCTAACTTCACAGCATTTACAAGTCCTAAAGCAATTGTATTGTTTGGAGGTCTTGCAAAATCTGGAGATTTGATAATGAAACCAATTAAAGAGAGCATGGAGCGTAACATGTTGAATATATACAAAAACAAAGTTTCTTTATTGTTCTCTGAATTGAAAGAGAGTGATGCTGCTGTATTGGGAGCAAGTGCTCTTGGATGGGAAGCAAAAGATAGAAAATAATAAAAAGCAATATTGTTTGAGCGGCATTATTTCCCTAAAAAGGAGAGTGCCGCTCTTTTATTGTAAGTTCTAATCAGACTAATTTATAGAACCTGCCATATAAAAAAGAGGAGATGGAAAATGTGAACTATTCCGATTTGTTCGGTATTACGCCAAACAGGAAGTCGGCAGATAAAAACAGAATATTGGTGGCAAACCCATTGCTTGATGATGTTTGGTTTAGCCGTTCTGTCGTATATCTCGCCGCGTTTGAAGGAGAGAACGATATAATGGGATTTGTTCAAAACAAGCCATTCCCTTTTACTCTAAACTCCGTATCTCCAACGTTTAAAGACTTTGCCGATATTCCTGTATATTGCGGAGGACCGGTCGAGCCCGATCGCCTATTCTTCCTTCATACATTGGGTTGTGCAATAATAGATTCTCGATATATAGGAAATGGGATAAGCATAGGGGGAGATTTAGTCTCTCTGTTGGCTTATCTTTCGGCAGGGAATAAAATAGATGGTTATGTAAAATTCTTTTTAGGATATAGCGGGTGGAGTGCCTCGCAACTAAAGATGGAGATAAAAACTCAATCGTGGGGAGTTGTTGAGCCTCTAAAGGATGATATTTTATATTCTCGCGAGGATGAGAAAATGTGGAAAAAGTACGTCAAGGAGTTGGGTGAGGGATACTCTTCTTGGCTAAAAGTACCACCATTACCTATTTTTAATTAGGAGTTAGAATTTAGTGCGGCACTTCGTGCCAATTAGAAATTAGTTCGTTGCTTCGCAACAATTAGGAATTAGAAATAAAAAACATTCTTCATTCCTAATCCCTCATTCCTCATTAAACTAAAGTATCTTCTGATAAACAAAAACATCTTTGTAGCCACCTCTTATTTTAATCCAACTTTTAAGAGTTCCGCATTTCTCAAAATCACTTTTATCAAAAAGATTAAGGCATGAGGTATTGTTGGTGGCAATATGAACATAGAGTTGGTTCAAAAGAAGGGTGTTTCGAGCATAGTTGCATAAAATGTCAAGAGCATCTTTTGCATAACCTTTACCTCTATGATAATCGTCAACTAAAAGACCTACGGCGGCTCTGCCGTTCATCGAATCAATATCAAAAATGTCTGCTGTGCCAACTACCGAGTTGTCAGTGGTTGAGCAAATCATAAGTCTTATCTGACCCACCTCAAAAACATTTTCGCTCAAACTTCTCTCAATGAACTCCTTAATGGCAAAACGAGAGAATGGAGCAAGAGAGTTGCTCTCTTGCCATATATCGATAGAGTTTTCCCATTTGAATAGAAATTCCAAATCTTCTGGTTCTAAAGCTCTTAAATAGACTTTTTCTGTTTTTAATCCGTTCATGGTTACATCTTGAATGATTCAGTAAAAAGGGTTCTGTTTAAAATAGAGCGGCCAAGGGTAACCTCATCGGTATATTCGAGTTCGTCACCTATCGATACTCCTCGTGCTAAAATTGAAATTTTAACATCATGTCCCGCAAGTTTTCTGAAAATATAGAAGTTTGTTGTATCTCCCTCCATTGTGGTGCTTAGAGCAAGAATAACCTCTTTTATCTCTCCACTTTTAACTCTCTCAACCAGAGAGTCAATTTCAATGTCGTTGGGTGAAATACCGTCAATGGGCGATATTATGCCACCCAAAACGTGGTACACACCATTGAATTGTCTGGTGTTTTCAATAGATATAACATCCTTAATGTTCTCAACAACGCAAACTGTTGAATTGTCGCGTTTTTCGTCAGAACAGATGTCACAAACCTCATTTTCTGATATATTGTGACAAATTTTGCAGTAATTAATCTCTTTGCGTAATTTTATGATGGCTTCACCCAATGCAACGGCAACGCCTTCGTCCTGACGAAGTAGATGCAAAACCAATCTCAAGGCGCTTTTTTTGCCAATTCCCGGTAGCTTTGATATTTCATTGACGGCACTGTCCAGCAAAGATGAAGAGAAAGTGTTGTTCATTATTTGTCTAAAATCAAATTTTTGTTTCAAAAGTAGCAAAAAAATCGCATTAGAGCGAAGTTTTTTTGTATATTTGTGGTTAAATATGTGGAGCTATGTCGCAAGTGATAACAAGTGCAGAATTTGTAATAAGTAATACAGACGTAAGAAAATGTCCCAACGATGGCAAACCTGAGTATGCCTTTATCGGAAGATCTAACGTTGGCAAGTCTTCGTTGATAAATACACTTGCAAATAAAAGTGGCTTGGCAAAAACATCCTCTACACCAGGTAAAACATTGTGTATAAACCACTTCTTGATAAATAATGAGTGGTATATAGTCGATTTGCCTGGTTACGGGTACGCAAAATGCAGTAAGGATGGTCGTGAAAGAATAAAAAAAGTAATTGAGAGCTACATCCTTAAAAGGGAGTCGATGACGTTATTGTTCGTGCTGATTGACTCTCGTCATGAACCGCAAAAAGTTGATACCGATTTTATGGCATGGTTAGGTGAAAACGGAGTGCCGTTTTCAATAATATTTACCAAAGCAGATAAATTGGGAAAAACAAAAATAGAATCAAACATAAATAGTTATAGACGAAAGTTGTTGGAACAATGGGAAGAATTACCCCCTATGTTTGTGACATCATCTGAAGACAAAAGAGGCAGAGAAGAATTACTTGAATATATATATGAAATAAACAATAGTTTATAAAGATAGTTTTATAAAAAGAGGAGAAGATAAGTGATGAGTGTAAAAGGTAATATAGAATTCATGAGGGAGTCTATAGCATTGGCGAGAAAGAGTGCAAGAATAGGAGAGGCTCCGTTTGGTGCGGTAATAGTGAAGGATGGAAAAATTATAGCGCGAGGGGCTGATAGAGTGGTTAGGAAGAATGACCCTACCGCTCATGCCGAAATCATAGCAATACGTCAGGCTGCTTCGCGATTAAAAAATCATGACTTGTCCGGTTGCGAAATTTATACTTCAAGTGAGCCTTGTCAAATGTGTATGGCAGCCATAAAATATGCCAACATTGACAGATTGTATTATGCATCTGTTGCAAAAGATTTGGAAGATGCAGGTGTATTGTCAAGTCACGCCCATAGCGAATTGGTAAAAAGAAAATGGGAGGTAGAGGTCGATTCTGAAAACCTTTTGAGAGGGGAGGCTATGGAGTTATTAGAAATTTATAAAAACAACAAAGAATAACCCTAAAAACAAATAAAATATGAGTAACTGGTTTGAGTGCAAGGTTAAATACGATAAAATAATGGAGAATGGTCTGCCAAAAAGTGTTAGTGAAGCATATTTGGTTGATGCACTATCGTTTACCGAAGCAGAAGCAAGAATAATAGAGGAGATGAAGTCTTACATATCAGGAGAGTTCACCGTCGCAAATATAAAAAGAGTAAAACTTGCCGATATGTTCTTCGATGAAACAGGAGACAAATGGTATAAAGCAAAATTAAACTATATAACTCTTGATGAAAAAAGCGGAGCTGAAAAAAAGACGGCAGCCTTTATGTTAATTCAAGCAAAAGATTTTGCAACGTCTTTGGCCACTCTGACCACTGAGATGGGTACTACAATGATAGATTATGAGGTGGCCTCAATAACAGAAACAGTCATAATGGATGTGTTCCGTTATGATGTTGAAAAGGGTCAAGCATAACATATAAATACTTTTTCAGAGATGGGAATAATCACTGAAAATATAAATAGGTACAGAGCTTCACTCCCACAAGGAGTGAAGCTCTGTGCAGTATCAAAGTTTCATCCCGAGGCTTCGCTTCTTGAAGCTTACAATGCAGGGCAAAGAATTTTTGGAGAGAGCAGAGTGCAAGAGCTGTTGCCTAAATCACAAAATCTACCCTCTGATATTGAGTGGCACTTTATAGGACATCTTCAAACCAATAAAGTGAAGTATATAGTTCCGTTTATATCTCTTATACACAGCGGAGATAGTGTTAAATTGCTAAAAGAGATAAATTCATGCGCTAAAAAAGAGGGCAGGGTGATAGACGTTCTTTTGCAACTGCATGTGGCGCAAGAGGAGACAAAAAGCGGATTCTCTCCGGATGAGTTGTACAGCTATATGGCATCTGAGGAGTGGCGAGAATTAACAAATATACAAATAAGCGGGGTGATGGGAATGGCAACCTTTACCGAGGATGAAACAATAATCGAATCGGAGTTCAAGCAAATCCGCAAAGTTTTTGATGATATCCGCCAACAATATTTCCAAAACAGCGATAAATTCTCGTATTGCTCAATGGGAATGTCTGATGATTATCCCTTGGCAATAGAGTGCGGATCGAATATTGTTAGAGTAGGAACAGGAATATTTGGTGAAAGAATATACTAAAAAGCCGATATTTATGTTATATAACATATGATAGTATCGGTCTGCCGATACAAAATAATGCTAATTTTGTACAATCACATATTGTGAACTGAAAAAGAATAAAACGTAATTATGACATTATCAGGATTAAAACAAGCAGATTTTGAATCAGAGATGGCAGGAAAGAAAACTGCTATGTATGTTTTGAAAAATAGTAAAGGTGCCGAAATTTGTGTGACTAACTACGGAGGAGCAGTTATGTCAATTATGATGCCCGATAAGAATGGCGAGTATGCAAATGTTATACAAGGACACGACTCAATCGAAAAAGTTGTAAAGAGTCCCGAACCATTCTTGAGTACATTGGTTGGTCGCTACGGAAACCGTATTGCAAAAGGAAAATTTACACTTGACGGAAAAGAGTACTCTCTTGCAATCAATAACGGTCCTAATCACCTTCATGGAGGTCCAACAGGATTTCATGCAAGAGTTTGGGATGCAGAGCAGATAAATGATAGTACATTAAAACTTACATATACATCAGCAGACGGAGAGGAGGGATTCCCCGGAAATCTTGATGTAACAGTTATATATTCACTAACAGAAGAGAATGAGTTTGTAATAGAGTACTCGGCAACAACCGATAAGAAAACTATCGTAAATCTAACTCACCACGCATTCTTCAGTCTGTCAGGAATACAAAAAGATACAGCATCTGTTGAGAATAATATCTTGACCTTGAATGCCGATTTTTACGTTCCTGTTGATGAAACATCAATTCCATACGGACGTATCGATGCTGTTGAAGGAACGCCGATGGATTTCCGTACTCCTTATGTCGTTGGTGAACGTATTGATGCCGATTTTGAACAAACAAAGTTTGGAGTTGGTTATGACCATTGTTGGGTGTTGAACAAACGCGAGGTGGGAGAATTGTCATATGCCGCAAAATGTGTGGAGCCAATAAGCGGTCGTACATTGGAGGTATATACAACAGAACCGGGAGTGCAAGTTTACACATCAAACTGGCATAATGGATTTGAAGGTGCATTTGGTGCAACATTCCCAAAACGCAGTGCAATATGTTTTGAGGCACAACACTTCCCCGATACACCTAATAAACCACACTTCCCAAGTTGTGTGTTAAATCCCGGAGAGGAGTACTACCAAAAAACAATATATAAATTTGGAGTAGAAAAATAATCAATAATAAAACTAAACAAAAACAATTATGAGTCAACAAAAAAAACAATGGGGAGCCATAATCGTAATGATTGCTCTCTTCGCAATGATTGCCTTTGTAACAAACCTATGTTCTCCAATGGCAAACATTATCAAAGCACAAGGAGAAATATCTGAAGTATTGGCACAAATCGGAAACTACGGAAACTTTGTGGCATACTTGCTAATGGGAGTTCCTGCGGGAATGTTAATCTCAAAATTCGGATATAAGAAAACAGCCTTGATTGGTCTATTGGTGGGAATCGTTGGTATTCTTGTACAATGGTCAAGCAGCCTTATGGATGTAGCAAATGGTTTGGGTGCAGTATTCGGAGTATATTTGGCAGGAGCTTTCATCACAGGATTCTGTATGTGTATTCTTAACTGTGTTGTAAACCCAATGTTGAACCTACTTGGTGGAGGTGGTAACAGCGGTAACCAATTAATCCAAACAGGAGGTGTGTTCAACTCATTGGCAGCTGTAGCAGTATATATCATCATGGGTGCGTTGATTGGAGAGGTAACTCCCGAAACAAAAATAGCTGATGCAACACCTGCTTTGATGATTGCATTAGGTATCTTCGTTGTGGCATTCTTCACTATTTTGATGACAAAAATCAATGAGCCGGAGCAAGCTCCCGTTGATATGTCATTGGTAAAAGGTGCATTTAAATATCGCCATTTTGTATTGGGTATTTTAGGTATATTCCTATACATGGGAATCGAGGTGGGAACTCCAACATACGTAAACATGTATCTTGTGAATACTCCGGAATTGGGAATCAACGCAGCAACAGCAGGTTTGATTGTTGCAGTATATTGGTTCTTGATGATGGTTGGCCGTTTTGTAGGAGCATCAATCGGAAACAAAGTATCAAGTAGAGCTATGATTACAACAGTGTCAATAGCAACATTGGTTCTTGTATTGTTCGGAATGTTTGCACCAACAGATGTTACAGTTCAAGTTCCCGGTATCGATTGGGCTACATTGACTCTAATTTGGGCTAATGTACCTGTTGGAATATTTGCATTCCTTTTGGTTGGTTTGTGTACATCAGTAATGTGGGGAGGAATCTTCAATATGGCTGTTGAGGGATTGGGTAAATACACTGCAGTTGCATCTGGTATCTTTATGACAATGGTGTTCGGATGTGCAGTAATGTTGGCAATTCAAGCACAAGTGGCTGAGATGACAAGCTACATGACAAGTTTCTGGGTAGTGGTTGCATGTGCAGCGTACCTATTGTTCTATGCCCTTATCGGTTCAAAACCTGCTAAAGTAAAAGAGTAAACAATTAATTCATCATATAAACTAACTAATTATGAATATAGATTTTGTCAGAAGTCGTTTCATCAAACACTTTGATGGCACTACAGGAGAACTTTATGCATCACCCGGTCGTATCAATCTAATAGGTGAACACACCGATTACAACAACGGATTCGTATTCCCCGGAGCAGTAAATAAAGGTATTATTGCTGAGTTGAAACCCAACGGAACAGATAAAGTAAAAGCATACTCTATCGATGAGAAAGATTATGTTGAATTTGGTTTGAACGAAGAGGATGCACCACGTGCTTCATGGGCAAAATACATCTTTGGAGTATGTCGCGAGATGATTAAGCGCGGTGTAGATGTAAAAGGATTCAATACAGCATTTGCAGGAGATGTGCCTCTTGGAGCAGGTATGTCTTCATCTGCAGCATTGGAAAGCACATATGCATATGCACTTAACGATATGTTTGGCGATAACAAAATCGACAAATTTGAGTTGGCAAAAGTTGGTCAAGCAACAGAGCATAACTATGTAGGTGTAAAATGTGGAATCATGGACCAATTTGCCAGTGTATTTGGTAAAGAGGGCAGCCTTATCCGTTTGGATTGTCGTTCATTGGAATATTCATACTTCCCTTTCGATCCTAAAGGATACAAATTGGTATTGCTAAACACATGCGTTAAACACGCATTGGTAGGATCTCCTTACAACGATCGTCGTTTAAGCTGCGAGCATGTGGCAGAGGTAATCAAAGAGAAATATCCTCAAGTTGAGTCATTGCGCGATGCAAACTTCGATATGTTGGAAGAGGTTAAAGAACAACTTAAACCCGAAGATTACAGCCGCGCTAAATATGTAATTGGTGAGGTACAACGCGTACTTGACGTTTGCGATGCATTGGAGGCAGGAGACTACGAAACTGTAGGTAAAAAAATGTATGAAACTCACTTTGGATTGAGCAAAGATTACGAAGTAAGCTGCGAAGAGTTAGACTTCTTGGTTGACGTTGCAATCGATTGCAACGTAACAGGAGCTCGTATGATGGGCGGTGGATTCGGTGGGTGTACAATCAACTTGGTAAAAGAGGAATTGTACGAACTATTCATTGAAGAGGCTGAGAAAAAATACATGGAGAAATACGGAAAAGCACCAAAAGTATATGATGTAGTAATTGGTGACGGTTCTCGTAAATTGGTAGTAGAGTAATAAAAAATACCATAAACATGCGCTTAAAAACGGAAGTCGAAAGATTTCCGTTTTTTTGTTGATAAATAATAAGAATAAATTATAAAATTACAGAATAAATACTTAATTTTGCAGAAGTGAACAAAATAACGGGAATACCGTGCTATATAAACCCTAACGAGTTATCAAAAATGGCAATCGACAAGAAAATTCAAGAGAGAGTGGCGGATAACATTCGCGTACTTACAGTGGCAATGGTAGAGAAAGCGAAATCGGGACACCCCGGTGGAGCAATGGGAGGAGCAGATTTTATAAATACGCTCTATTCAAAGGTTATGATATATGACCCAGATGATTCAAAATGGATTAATCGTGACCGTTTCTTCCTTGATCCCGGACACATGTCACCGATGCTATATAGCGTATTGGCTATGATTGGTAACTTTACTATGGACGAAATTAAACAATTCCGTCAATGGGATACAACCACTCCAGGTCACCCTGAGTTGAATGTTGAGCGTGGAATAGAGAATACATCAGGACCTTTAGGACAAGGTCACGCAATGGCAGTGGGAGCTGCAATGGCAGAACGTTTCATGGTAGCACGTTTTGGAGATTGGATGGCACACAAAACATATGCATTCATCTCTGATGGAGGTATCCAAGAGGAGATTTCTCAAGGAGCCGGACGTATGGCAGGATACTTTGGATTGAGTAACTTGATTATGTTCTTTGATAGCAACGATATTCAACTTTCAACAGATACAGATGCTGTAACCACAGAAGATACAGCAGCAAAATATCGTGCATGGAATTGGAATGTAATTGAGATAGACGGAAACGATTCTCAAGCAATATACGATGCCTTGATGGCGGCACAACAAGAAGATAAGCGTCCAACTTTGATTATTGGTAAAACAATAATGGGTAAAGGAGCATTGAAAGAGGATGGAAGCAACTTCGAGCGTCAATGCTCAACTCACGGACAACCAATCAGTGCCGCAGGAGCTTCAGTTGAGAAAACAATTCTTAACCTTGGTGGTAATCCCGAAGATCCATTTACACTATTCCCCGAAACAGTACAACTATACGAAGAGCGTAAAGCTGAGTTGCGTAAAATTGTTGCTGCTAAAAAAGCAGAACAAGCAGAGTGGGAGAAAGCAAATCCTGAGAAAGCAGAATTGCTTAAAAAATACATGTCAGGTGAAATGCCTGCCATCGATTACAAGTCAATTGCATTAAAACCAAATCAAGCAACACGTGTAGCATCGGCGACAGTATTGTCAGAGTTCGGAGATAAAATAGGAAACATGGTTGTTGCATCTGCCGACTTGGCAAACTCTGATAAAACTGACGGATTCTTGAAGAAAACAAAAGCATTCACTCCATATAACTTCGAAGGAGCGTTCTTGCATGCAGGTGTCAGCGAGATAACTATGGCGGCAGTAATGAATGGTATGGTATTGCATGGTGGAATGATTGCGGCAAGTGGAACATTCTTTGTTTTCTCTGACTATATCAAACCTGTAGCACGTATGTCTGCGTTGATGCGTCTTCCTGTAAAATATGTATGGACACACGATGCGTTCCGAGTAGGAGAGGATGGACCAACTCACCAACCAATCGAACAAGAGGCACAAATCCGCTTGTTAGAAGAGTTGAAAAACCACAAAGGTAAAAACAGTATGTTGGTATTGCGTCCTGCCGATGGTCCGGAAACAGTTGTCGCTTGGAAATTGGCTATGGAGAACACAGACTCACCAACAGCATTGATTTTGTCTCGTCAAAACGTAGATGATATCCCTGCTATGAATGGAGACCGTTACGAAGAGGCTCTACAAGCAGAAAAAGGAGCATATATCGTAGCAAAAGATGAAAATCCTGATGTAGTAATGGTGGCAAGCGGTAGTGAGGTTTCTACGCTAATGGCTGCATTGCCGCTATTGCACGAGGCTGGAATTAAAGCACAAGTTGTATCTGCTCCATCAACAGGATTGTTCTTTAATCAAACTCCTGAGTACAGAGCAAGTGTAATTCCTACCGATAAACCTGTATTCGGTTTAACCGCAGGATTGCCTTCTGCAATGGCTCGCTTGGTAGGAGTAAACGGAGTAGTTTGGGGATTGGATCACTTTGGATATTCAGCACCTTATAAAGTATTGGATGAGAAATTCGGATTCTCTGCAGAGAACGTTTTGAAACAAGTAAAATCAATGTTGGGAAAATAATTCCAACAATGCATAATTAACAAATAAGGCTGCCTTTTGGCAGCCTTATTTGTTGATAAATAGTTTATGTGATAATCAGATATTTGGGATATTTCATAAACTCATTTCATGTTAATAATGAACTATTCCTTACCAGCCAAAGGAGATGGAGTAACGAAAGTACGAGTAGCAAGGTCTTTATCAATCATATACAAACCAAATTTATTACCATCGACAGCACGTATGGCATCAATTTGTTCTTGAACATTCTCCTCTTCCTCAACTTGCTCGTCAACAAACCAAACAAGCATATTAGAAGTTGCAAAATCTTTTTCTTCGGCAGCAATATGGCAAAGTTCGTTTATAAGAGAAGTAACCTTACGTTCGTGAACAATGGTATCCTCAAACGCTTCAAGAGGAGTCTCCCAACTTGTTTTAACCTCGGGTATTGGCGCAAGTTCAACCTTACCGCCACGAGCAAGAACATAATTAATAAAGATTTGAGCATGAGCCTGTTCTTCTTTAAACTGAACGGCAAACCAATTTGCAATACCTTTGTAGCCTTTTGCTGAAGCATCAACCGACATCGATAAATATAGGTAAGCCGACCAAAATTCAGCATTAATCTGAGCGTTTAACGCATCTTGTAATCTTTTGTTTAGCATAAAAATAGTATTAAAGAATAATATTCAACATTAATATCTCCGAGAAACGCATAATAACTTTGTTTCGTTTGCTAAGATAAGTAATATTTTTATACCTTTGCTATTCTAATAGATAAAAAAACGTTATGGAAAAATACAAGTTGCCAATGGCAGGAGCTTTATTAGCTGTAGGAATATTTTTTGGAGGCTTATCAATCGCAAATTCAATAATAAGAACAACCGAAATGTCTCGAGTTGTTAATGTAAAAGGTTTGTCAGTACGAGAGGTGGCTGCAGATAAAGTTATATGGCCAATTACCTATAAAGAGATAGGCAATAATTTAACAGAGCTGTATAATACCTTAAATGCAAAGAATAATATTATAATTTCATTCTTAAAAGAGAATGGAATAGAGGATAGCGAGATTATAATTGCAGCTCCGGAAATTGTTGACTTGCAGGCAGAGAGATATGGAAATCAAAACTATACATATCGATATAATGTAACGTCAATAATAACAGTAACCTCAAACAAAGTTGACTTGGTGACAGAGCTTATGGTTAAACAGGCGGACCTTATAAAAAAAGGAGTGGCCATAATTGTGGGAGGTTACGAATATAACCCTACATTCACATTTACGGGGCTTAATGATATAAAGCCTCAAATGATAGAAGAGGCAACAATAAATGCAAGAACAACAGCTGAGAAATTTGCTGCCGATTCGCAAAGTAAGTTAGGTAAGATAAAAACTGCAAATCAAGGACAATTCACAATAAACGACAGAGATAACAATACTCCTCAAATAAAAGAGGTGAGAGTTGTTACAAGTGTAACTTATTTTCTTGAAGACTAAGCAGGGATGAATGCTGATGACGAGAAATATATGCAAATGGCATACCGCGAAGCGGAAGTTGCATTTGATGAGGACGAGATTCCTGTTGGCGCAGTGATTGTGTGTAACGGAGTTGTAATAGCGCGTTCGCATAACCTTACTGAAATGCTTAATGATGTAACAGCACATGCAGAGATGCAAGCAATAACATCTGCAACCAATCAGTTGGGAGGAAAATATCTTAATAATTGTACAATGTATGTGACCTTAGAGCCATGTATAATGTGTGCAGGAGCAATAGGTTGGGCGCAGTTGGGACGCTTGGTATGGGGTGCTGACGATTTAAAGAGAGGATTCTCTCGTTATGCTCCCGATGCCTTACATCCAAAGACAGAGGTGACAAAAGGTGTGATGGCTGAGAAATGCGCCCAAATAATACAAGAATTTTTTAAAAACAAGAGATAAGATGAGCAAGAAAGTAATAGTATCATTTGAGATAAAGCCCGAAATGGCTATACTTATGAGTATGATACTTCATGGAGGAACATATGGTATCCAAACAGCGAGTAAATTGCTAACTGCCAAGAGTATAAAAGATATGCACGATATAGGCACATCAATAATCTCACAAGTAGAGGAGCAAGAGGATTTAGAGGAGTATGAGGAGGAACTGATCTCACAACTCTCGCCCGATGAACAAGCTTTCTATAAAGAGCTAAAAAGAGCTACGGGAAGGTAGTTGTTAGTTGTTAGTTGTTAGTTGTTAGTTGTTAGTTGTTAGTTGTTAGTTGGCTGATGTCTAAATGATCATAGAAACATTAAATCAATGAACGAGTTTGAATTGACCATATTGGGGTGTAGTTCAGCAAAACCTACCCCCAAACATCACCCCTCATCCCAAGTTCTTTCGTATAGGGGCAAACTCTTTATGATAGATTGTGGCGAGGGAACTCAACAGCAATTTTATCGCTATGGCTTAAATCATAACAGATTGGGTCACATATTTATATCGCATCTTCATGGCGATCACTGTTTCGGACTAATAGGCTTTATCTCTACCTTGGAGTTGCATCAACGAACAGGAGAGATTGTTGTGCATGCACCAGCCGATTTAGAACCATTGCTTCGCCCACAAATAGATTATTATTGTGGGGGAGAAACACTTAATATTAGAATAGAACCATTACCTCCAAAGGCATCCGAAATATATAATGATGGAACACTTAAGGTGACATCATTTCCCCTAAAACATCGTGTTCCAACATTTGGTTTCAGATTTGAGGAGATAAACAAACCTCCTCATATAATAAAAGAGCGAGTCGATCGCTATAATATACCTCTTCGTGAATTACCATATATAAAAGAGGGTGCAGATTACATAACTCCCGATGGCGAGGTTATACCTAACTCCGAATTGGTATCTCCTCCCACACCATCAGCAAGTTATGCATATTGTTCCGATACAAAATTTTCACGCACTATAGTTCCTTATGTAAAAGGAGTAACTCTTTTATATCACGAAGCAACATACCTTAACGAAATGGAGAAGATAGCTAAGAAGCGTTACCATGCCACTGCCTTGCAAGCTGCAACCATAGCTAAAGAGGCAGAGGTTGGAGAGTTGCTTCTCGGTCATTTCTCTTCGAGATATAAAGACGAAACTGTTTTGCTTGACGAGGCAAAACAAGAGTTCCTTAATACTCGTTTGGCAAACGAAGGGTTGAGGATAAAATTTTAATGAGAAAATAACTCTGTAAAAAACTCATTCGAAAATAATGGCAAAGCATAATAATCTTGGAAAGAGAGGAGAGGAGTTGGCGAGAGAGTATCTTGCTTCAAAAGGTTATGCCATATGCGATGAGAATTGGAACTCCGGTAAATACGAACTTGATATAGTAGCTCAAGATGGAATGGAGTTGGTCATTGTTGAGGTTAAAACACGTTCAAAAACAGATTTTGGAAATCCTGAAGATTTTATAACACCCCAAAAGATAAAACGTACGGTGGATGCAGCCAACCATTATCTCGAATTGCAACCGCATCACCTTGATGTTAGGTTCGATGTGGTCTCTGTAATACTTGATGATGTTGATAGCCAAAGCTATGAAATAGACCATATAGTTGATGCATTTATGCCCGACCTTCGCACAAGATGAAAAATCATATCCACTATAATCAAACTTCTTCAACCAACACTCTGATAAAGGAGATGTTGTTGTCTGAAAATGCGTTGCCACACCTAATGGTTGTGAGCGCCGATTATCAAACTTCTGGCAGAGGACAGAGAGAGAATGTTTGGGAGTCGGAGCAAGGAGCAAATCTACTGTTCTCATTGCTTTTACGTCCCGAACAGTTAAAGGCATCAGAAGCATTCGCTATATCAAGAATAGTCTCTGTGGCAATAGCTAAATGGTTGAGTGGTTATGTCGATAGTATTGCAATAAAGTGGCCTAACGATATATATTGTGGAGATAAAAAGATTTGTGGCATACTTATAGAAAACTCAATAATGGGTGCCAATCTCAGCACTGCAATAGTTGGGGCGGGAATAAACATTAATCAAACATCCTTTTCCTCATCAATACCCAATCCAACATCACTTGCTCTTATAACAGGAAGTCGTTATAATACCAATGATATGTTATGTGAAGTGGTGGATGAGATAGGGAAGCAATATAATAACTACTTTAACGGAAGAGCAGAAGATATAAACACATTATATCATAATATGTTATACCGATTAAATACTCCTGCTCAATTTAGAATTCCTTCGCATGAATCATCTACAGTAGGAGATATATTTGAGGCTGCCATAATTGGTGTTGAACCAAACGGATGTTTACAGCTTAAACATGCAGATGGCACAGTTCATATATATGCTTTTAAAGAGGTGGAGTTTGTAATATAGAGACTCAGCTCCTAAATATCTGTTATAGGCTCTTCAAAGGCTTTTATCATAGCCTCAATCTCTCTGATTATATTTTTTACATACGGACGTTTGTTTGTAATAAATTCTACATCCAAATATGCTTTAGCTCTTTTAAATGCAGAATATATATCGGTATTGACATATTTAGGACCTTTTTCCCCTTTCCTTTTTTTAGAAGGAATTTTTACTGTAAAGTTACCATCTTTGATGCTTTGTTTTGCCGATGAAAAATAGTAGTTGCCTAAAAACAGACGAGCATCAATGTTGTTGGAGTCTATATCTAAAACCTCTTCCATTACAACAATGGCAGAATTAATCTCGCCCATGTCGTTTAGGGCTTTGGCTTTTATAAGCAATATATCTGTAATGTTTTTAGGTTTGGTCTCTATTATGATGTTGGCAATATCTATGGTCTTTTGTCTGTTTTTACGATTGTTGTAAAAATCCAAAAGATAGCCGTTGATAAAATTCTTAAGCCAAGGTTGTTTCTCTTTTATGGTTAGTAGCATATTTTCATATACCTCGGTACTTCGTGTCTTTAATGAGAGGGTTAGTGTTCGCTTAAAAACAGAGTCTAAGGGGATACCACATTTTTCAGAAAAGGTGATATAATCCATAACACGATTGTAGTTATCGCACTTGCCTGCCGAAACAATAGATGGGGCATAAAGCGAAATATTACCCTTTTCGCTATTGATAAGAACATTGTATATCTCAGAAGCCTCTTTCCACTCTTTTTTAGAAAAATGCTCATTCGCTTTATTGCGAATTTTATCGTTGGCATTTATATTGAAAGCCGATAGGAAAAAGAAAACAATCAGACCTATGAAAAAACTTTTTGTCATAACTTAAATTTGAAATTCAGCATCTAAATTAATAAAGAAAATTGTAATTGATAGAATGATAAAAAAATAAATTGCGAAAACGTATGAAAGTTCATACAAAATTTATAATTTTGAACAGAGAAAAAAATAACTATTATGGAAGTGAAGTATAAAAGAGTATTGCTTAAACTCAGTGGCGAATCGCTAATGGGAGAAAAAGGCTACGGTATTGACGAAAAACACCTTGCCGCATATGCACAACAGATAAAAGAGGTTGCAGATATGGGCATTGAAATAGGTATAGTAATAGGAGGAGGAAACATTTTCAGAGGTTTGAGCGGAGCATCAAAAGGATTTGACAGAGTTCGCGGAGACCAAATGGGAATGTTGGCAACCGTAATAAACAGTCTTGCATTGCAATCGGCATTGGAAACAGCAGGTCAACCTGCGGCAGTATTTACAGCAGTGGGAATGTTCCCCATTGGAGAACCTTACGGAAAGAGCAGGGTAATTGATGCTTTAAAAGCAGGAAAAATTGCAATTATGGCAGGAGGGACAGGTAACCCATACTTTACAACCGACACAGCTTCTGCACTTCGCGGAGTAGAGATAGAGGCAGATGTAATGTTAAAAGGAACTCGAGTGGACGGAATCTATACTGCGGATCCTGAGAAAGATCCAAATGCAGTGAAATTCGACAGCATCACATACGACGAAATTTACAATCGCAATCTCCGAGTAATGGACTTGACTGCAACAACACTTTGCAAGGAGAATAAATTGCCTATAATCGTATTCGATATGGATACAGCAGGTAATCTGAAAAAAGTTCTTTCAGGTGAGAATATAGGAACATTGGTATATCAAGAATAAGAAACATATTAAAACAGATAATATTATGGCAGAAGTAAAAACAATATTAGATGCAGCAAGTGATAAAATGGAGATGAGCATTGCCTTTTTGGATGAGGCTTTGGCTACAATTCGTGCAGGAAAAGCATCAGCACGTTTGTTGGATCCTGTAAGAGTGGATTATTATGGCTCATCGGTACCCGTTTCACAAGTTGCAACAATCGTGGTTCCCGATGCAAAAACAATTATGATACAACCATGGGAAAAGAGCATGCTTCGCGAAATTGAAAAAGCAATACAAAACTCATCGGTAGGTATCACTCCAGAAAACAACGGAGAGCATATCCGCTTAGGAATCCCTCCAATCACAGAGGATCGTCGTCGTGACCTTGTAAAACGTTCAAAAGGTGAAGCAGAGAATGCAAAAGTTGCAATTCGTAATGCACGTCGCGAGGCAATAGAAGCATTCAAAAAAGCACAAAAAAATGAGGGAATGCCCGAGGATATGGCAAAAGACGGAGAGGACAGTGTACAAAAACTTCACGACAAATACATTAAACGAGTAGATGAGCTATTTGCCGAGAAGGAGAAAGAAATTTTGACTGTATAATCATTCGCAGGCAGTTGAGAGGATTAGTGACTAAAAATACCGGAAGTGGTTATTGGGTACGTCTCGATAACGGAAAAACCCTTTTATGTAAAGTAAAAGGGAACTTTCGTTTGAAAGGGATACGTACAACAAATCCAGTGGCAGTTGGAGACTTTGTTGAAGTTGACGAAGTTGGTAATGATGTGGCGTATATCACAAAGATTGAAGAACGTGAAAATTATATAATACGCAGAGCATCAAACCTATCAAAGGAGTCGCATATCTTGGCAAGCAATCTCTCGCAAACCCTATTGGTTGTAACAATAGCTCACCCTCAAACAAACTTGGTCTTTATCGACCGCTTTTTGGCAACAGCAGAGGCATACAGAGTACCTGCAATTCTTGTTTTTAATAAAATAGATTTATACGACGAAGAGGAGCGGGAGTTGTTGGATGCCGTTATAAATTTGTACCAAACAATAGGGTATAGATGTATAAAGGTGTCGGCAATAACAGGCGAGGGTGTTGACGAACTTCGAGGAGAGTTGGAAGGAAAAACCACACTTCTTTCGGGTAACTCAGGAGTAGGAAAATCGAGCCTTATAAATGCTATAATTCCCAATGCCAATTTGCGAACAGGAGATATTTCATCTTCGCATGGCACAGGAATGCACACAACAACATTCTCAGAGATGTTCGATTTGCCAACAACCGGAGCCGTAATAGACACTCCGGGCATAAAAGGATTTGGGACAATAGATTTCAAAGAGGCAGAGGTTTCTCACTATTTCCCCGAAATATTTGCAACTTCGGCAAATTGTCGATTCAATAATTGTACGCATCGTAACGAGCCGGGATGTGCAGTGTTAAAAGCATTGGAGGAACAAACAATAAGTCAATCGCGTTATGCATCCTACTTGAGTATATTGGATGATATAACAGGCGGTAAATACCGAACAGGAATGTAAATCCAATTAGGAATGAGTAATTATGAATGAAAAATGAAATTTAATTCCTAATTCCTAATTTCTAATTTCTAATTGTGGCGTAGCCACGACATTAATAAAGATGAAACAATATTTAGAATTATTACAACGAGTTCTTGATGAGGGAGTGGTAAAAACAGACCGCACAGGAACAGGAACAACATCGGTGTTTGGACATCAGATGCGCTTTAAAATGGAAGATGGATTTCCTTTGTTGACTACCAAAAAACTTCACTTGAAATCAATCATATATGAGTTGCTGTGGTTTTTAAAGGGAGATACCAATGCGAAATATTTGCAAGATAACGGAGTTCGAATTTGGAACGAGTGGGCAGATCCTGACGGGAACCTTGGACATATCTACGGCTATCAATGGCGTTCTTGGCCCGATTATAACGGAGGTCATATCGACCAAATTTCAGAGGTCGTTAATACAATCAAAAACAATCCGGATTCTCGCCGAATAATAGTAAGCTCATGGAATGTGGCAGACTTGGGAAATATGAATTTGCCCCCATGTCACTGTTTCTTTCAATTTTATGTTGCAGACGGAAAGCTGTCGTTGCAACTATATCAACGCAGTGCCGATATATTTTTGGGAGTACCCTTTAATATAGCATCGTATGCGTTGCTGTTGAAAATGATGGCGCAAGTAACAGGGTTGAAAGAGGGCGATTTTGTGCATACACTTGGAGACGCACATATCTATAACAATCATATGGAACAAGTGCAGTTGCAATTAACTCGCGAGCCAAGAGCGTTGCCTCAAATGAAAATCAATCCCGATGTAAAAGATATCTTTGATTTTAAATTTGAAGATTTTGAACTAACCGACTACGATCCACATCCACACATAAAAGGAGTAGTTTCGGTATAAGAAATTAATATCAATGGCAAAAATATCGGTAATAGTAGCGGTAGCAGAAGACGGAGCAATAGGTAGAGATAACAATCTGATTTGGCGATTGCCAAACGATTTGAAATATTTTAAAGCCTTAACTCTTGGTCATACAATAGTAATGGGAAGCAACACGTTTCGTTCGTTGCCCTCGGGAGCATTGCCGGGGAGAGAGAATGTAGTGTTGTCTCGCAGTGTGACAGAAATACCCGGAGCTACAGTTTATAAAAGTATTGAAGAGGCGATTGAGGCACTAAAAGAGCAAGACGAAATATTTGTTATAGGCGGAGCGCAAATATACAAGCAGGTAATGCCATATGCAGATAAGCTATATGTCACTGAGGTTGCGGCGTCGTTCCCTGATGCAGATGTCTTCTTCCCGCAAATTGACAAAACAGTTTGGAAAGAAGTGTCGCGACAAGATAATCCTGCGGATGAAAAACACGCCTATCCCTATAGCTTTGTAGTGTATGAGAAGAGTTGTTAGTTGTTAGTTGTTAGTTGGAGTAAAAAGTCTAATAACTAAAAATTGCAGTATAGCAACCGAACTGAAAACCAACTGAAAACTAATATTTGCATAATTAAAAAAAATATATTACCTTTGCACCGCAAATTTTTATTAACCATAAATAATTTTTAAAGATGTATTTAACTTCTGAGAAAAAGAGAGAAATCTTTGAGAAATACGGAAAGTCTAATACTGATACTGGCTCACCTGAAGCACAGATAGCATTATTTTCATACCGTATCGCTCATTTGACTGAACACTTAAAGTCAAATCACAAAGATTATAGCACTGAAAGAGCATTGAAAATGTTAGTAGGTAAACGTCGTCGCATGCTTGATTATCTAATCAAAGTTGACATTGAGCGTTACCGTGCTATCATCAAAGAGCTTGGTATCAGAAAGTAATAAGAGTCGCGGACTCTATTACAGAAAGAGTAGAAAGGCTGTCGAAAAATCGATGGCCTTTTTTATTCATATCTCATATTTCGTACGAAATAGGCTCTGTAAATCGCAGAAAAATTGTAACTTTGTAACCAAAATAGAGTAAAATATTTTCTCTGTTAAAAAACAGTCTTTAATTCGCTGTTCATAAAACATTGATAACCGACTAAATAATACTTCAATATGTCGCAACAAATCAGAAACATAGCCATTATTGCTCACGTTGACCATGGTAAAACAACAATCGTTGATAAAATGTTGCTTGCAGGAAGACTTTTCCGAGATAATCAAACATCAGGAGAGTTGATTCTTGACAACAACGACCTTGAACGTGAGAGAGGAATTACAATTCTTTCAAAAAACGTATCTATCACATATAAAGATTGCAAGATAAATATCATAGACACTCCGGGTCACGCCGACTTTGGAGGTGAGGTAGAGCGTGTATTGAATATGGCTGACGGTTGTTTGTTGTTGGTTGATGCATTTGAAGGACCAATGCCTCAAACTCGATTTGTATTGCAAAAGGCAATAGAGATGGGATTGAAACCCATTGTTGTGGTAAATAAAGTTGATAAACCAAACTGTCGCCCGGACGAAGTGCAGGAGATGGTTTTTGACTTGATGTTCAACTTGAATGCGACAGAAGAGCAATTGGACTTCCCTACAGTATTTGGTTCGGCAAAACAAAATTGGATGTCGTTGGATTGGCGTAAACCAACCGAAGATATAACAGTTCTTTTGGATACCATAATTGAGACAATTCCGGCTCCAAAAGTGCTTGAGGGAGATCCCCAAATGCTTATTACTTCATTAGATTTCTCGTCATATGTGGGACGTATTGCGGTAGGACGTATTCACCGCGGAACTCTACGTGAGGGAATGGAAGTTTCGTTATGCAAACGCGATGGAAGCATAGTTAAACAACGCATCAAAGAGATGCACTTGTTTGAGGGATTGGGACGAACAAAAGTAACCGAAGCATCATCAGGTGATATATGCGCCCTTGTTGGTATTGAAGGATTTGAGATTGGAGATACAATTTCTGATGCACAAAATCCCGAGCCACTGAAACGTATAGCCATTGACGAGCCAACAATGTCAATGACATTTACAAACAACGACTCTCCATTCTTTGGAAAAGATGGAAAATTTGTAACATCACGTCACATCTCAGACCGTTTGGCAAAAGAGCTTGACCGTAACCTGGCATTGCGTGTCGAAAAATCAGAGACATCGGATGTATGGACAGTGTTCGGTCGAGGAGTATTACACTTGTCGATATTGATAGAGACAATGCGTCGCGAAGGATATGAACTTCAAGTAGGTCAACCACAAGTAATCATCAAAGAGATTGACGGAGTAAAAAGCGAACCTGTTGAGCAATTGACAATAAATGTGACAGAGGAGTATTCAAGTAAGATTATCGATATGGTAACACGTCGTAAAGGAGACTTAATGGCTATGGAGAGCCAAGACGATCGTGTACATATGGAGTTCGTGATACCTTCTCGAGGGATAATCGGATTGAGAAACAATGTCTTGACAGCATCGGCGGGAGAGGCAATCATGGCTCACCGTTTCTTGGAATATCAACCGTGGAGAGGAGAGATAGACCGTCGTTCAAATGGTTCGTTGATTGCAATGGAGAGCGGAACAGCATATGCATATGCGATTGACAAACTGCAAGACAGAGGTCGTTTCTTCATACATCCACAAGATGAAGTATATGCAGGACAAGTAGTGGGAGAGAATGCAAAAGAGGGCGATATTGTGGTAAATGTTACAAAATCAAAGAAACTAACCAATATGCGAGCATCGGGAGCAGATGATAAAGCAAGAATCATTCCTCCTGTAGAGTTCTCACTTGAAGAGGCTTTGGAATACATTAAAGAAGATGAGTATTTGGAAGTAACACCACATCACTTGCGTATTCGCAAAATAATCTTGGATGAGATTGAACGTAAACGTCAAGCAAAACAACAAGCATAAAAAAGAAATCCCAGAGTTTTTAACTTTGGGATTTCTTGTGTTTGGAAGAATGTTTTTCGGTAATAATTTTAATATACTGTTGGCAGAAGAGTTAATATAATCTATATTTGTGTTATAGAACTAATTAATGTATAGAGAAGAATGAAAACCTTATCGAAAATAATTGTATTATTTTTTCTTATGCATTTGTCATTATCGGCCGTTGCTACAGGCTCATTACCTGATATCATTACAGTTGATGGGGAAAAATGGTATTTGTTGGAGCGTCCATTGTTTTTAGATTCTTTGTTGTGTGATAAATTGGAAAGATTTCTTCCGGAGGATCGTTCTATAAGTTCATCTAATTGGTGTGGATATTTGGGTCATTGGGAGATTATAGAAGATTATCTTTATCTAAAAGGAGTAGAGATAGATATGAATAAAGATAGTAAAGAATATAAGAAAATATATTCGGCGGAAGATTTAAAGACCATATTTGCACCCTATTATACACCTCAAGGAATTAAAGCCAAATGGGTGAGTGATAATGAGTTTACGATTGCACGAGGAGATATGGTAATTTATTTTCACAATGGATTTTATCGCTATCATGAAGAGGAGCAATTAATGACTGTAAATTCGGGAAAGATAACTTCTCGTAAACATTGGCGAAACAGTGTCTTTAAGGAGGGTATGGATATAGAGGAAGTATTCGCGAAGATTAGGAGGAATTTCTGCATCGGGAAATACCCTATATTAAAAGGGCGTGATGTATTTATGGCGTTTAAAGATATTGAATTGAATTTGGATGGAAGTTTTAAAGATTGTTTGGTTTCGTTGGATACGTTAGGAGTGGATTCTTTAGAAATAAAAGATCAGAATCATCCTATAATTGTGGAAATTAAAGATATGTTACGCAAAATATATCCATGGAAAGTATATTTAATACGTGGTAATTATATGCCGAAACAGAAAAGCTTTCCACTTATTTTATGGTCAAAATAATTTGGTGCAAATTCAATAATAGCTAAGGGTTGAATATCAAAGTAAACTTGATATTTCTCGCTCGCCTATCTTTTGTCTTTGAGGAAAACCTCGAAGATACTCTTGCTCGCAGTAAAAAATATTCAAGTAAACTTGATATTTCTCGCTCGCTTATTCTTCAATCTTTGAGGTAAACCTCGAAGATACTTTCGCTCGCTGTAAAAAAATATTCAAGTAAACTTGATATTTCTCGCTCGCTTATTCGTATCTTTGCCAAAATTAATTATAGATTTCAATTTTTGAATGAAATATAAATTTGCTCTCTTTATATTAACTGTCTTTATGTTGGCAACCTCGTGCCAACCAACTAAACATGTACCACAAGGAGAGTATCTCTTAAACAGGGTAAAGATAGAGGTTGATGCAAAAGATGTCAAGTCTCAGTCGTTACATCCATACTTAAGACAACATCCCAATCACAAAACATTTGGAATAATAGGGCTTCCTTTGGCATTTTATAATATGTCGGGAACAAAAGATAACCGATGGAATCGCTTTATGAGGAAGATAGGAACTCCGCCTGTCATTTATGATTCAACGTTAACAGAAAAGAGTAGAAATGAAATCCTTAAGGCGATGAAAAACAAAGGCTATGTCGAGGCGGAAGTGGCCGTAGATACAGTCATAAAAAAGAGGAAGATAAAGGTAACCTATAAAGTTAAAGGTAACACTCCATATAGGTTGAATAATGTAACGTATAATATCCCTGATGATACCATTGCAAAATATTCCACTCGAAAAGATACAACCCTCAATGTATTAAAAAAAGGAACACGTTTCGATTATTATATCCTGGACCAAGAGAGAGAAAGGATAGCCTCGGTGTTGAATAATCGTGGTTATTACTCTTTTGGAAAGGAGTATATAACCTTTGTGGCAGACACAACGGTAGGTGACCATTTGGTTGACCTTGAGGTAAATCTTTTGCCATACCCGATAGCAAAACCCGATAGTAGCGGAATTGCATATGTAAAACATCGTACCTATACCATACGAGATGTATATTTCTATACCGACTACAATCCTATGAATGTCGATCAACTTTACAATGTGTTGGATACGGTACATTATAAAGGAAATACCATATACTATGGCGAAAATCAATATTTGCGTCCGTCGGTGTTGGTAAATAACTGCTTTATAAAGTCGGGCGATAAGTATAGTCAGAGACTTGTTGATAACACAATGAGTGCATACGGACGATTAAGAGTGTTTAAATATGTGAATGTTCAATTTGCACCGGTTGAGGTTGATGGAGAGATGATGCTCGATTGTTACATTCTTTTGACAAGAGGAAAAACTCAAACGATTTCAACCGAACTTGAAGGAACAAACTCCGCAGGTAATTTTGGATTTGCGGTGGGAGTAGCTTATCAACATCGCAATATATTCAAGGGCTCTCAAACATTCTCTTCGAA
Organism: Candidatus Caccoplasma sp.; assembly: GCA_045613905.1. Classification (GTDB taxonomy): domain Bacteria; phylum Bacteroidota; class Bacteroidia; order Bacteroidales; family G3-4614; genus Caccoplasma_A. The sequence continues at coordinate 15,554 of JAZLBW010000039.1, read as the reverse complement.
GTTGAGAGCTGCATATGAAAATATATCGGGCGATTTAGGAGGTCTGATAAGCAATAACTATCTCGAATTAGGTGCAGAAATGGGAGTGTCGTTTCCCAAATTCATCTTTCCTTTTGCAAAGAATAAACAAAGACAGAAGTTGCGTCCCACAACAGAACTGACGTTGAGTGGAAATTTTCAAAGACGCCCTGAGTTTGTCAGAGTAATAGCAGGTGCAGGTTGGGCATATAATTGGTATAGTAATCGTAACCGCTTTAAGCATAAATTGGATTTGGTTGATATAAGCTATATATATTTGCCAAAAGTGACTGAAGAATTTAAAAACAATATAAATGAGTTGTCGGTAGCTAATCCTCTTTTGAGATATAGTTATGAAGACCACTTTATAATGAGAATGGCATATGCGGTATATCTATCAAACATAAATCCGGAATCGATAAAGCAGAACGGAAATATATACACATTCCGCATGGTAAATGAGATAGCAGGTAACCTTCTGTATGGTATCTCAAATGCCATATCGCGTACCTCTCGTCCCGAGGATGGATATTCAATATTCGGAATCAGGTATGCACAATACTACAAATGCGACATGGATTATACATATACATTCCTCTTTAATGAAAAAAATTCACTATCGTTACACGTAGGAGCGGGAGTGGCAGTGCCATACGGAAACTCTGAAATGCTGCCATTTGAGAAACGCTATTTCTCGGGAGGAGCAAATAGTGTAAGGGGATGGTCGGTGCGTAGTTTGGGACCGGGTTCGTATCAACGCAAAGATCCAACCAGCGATTTTATGAATCAATGCGGTGATGTAAGAATGGATTTGAACGTAGAGTATCGAAGCAAATTAATTTGGAAACTTGAACTTGCGGCATTTATCGATGCAGGAAATATATGGACCATAAAAGAGTATGATGCACAACCGGGAGGAGCTTTTAAGCTAAATAAATTCTATAAAGAGTTGGCTTTGGCATATGGATTGGGCTTGCGACTCGACTTTAATTTCTTCGTTCTTCGATTAGATTTAGGAATGAAAGCCTACGACCCATCAGTCATCAATAAAAGTAAGTGGGTAATATCATATCAAAACTTCAAACGTGATGCCGCATTACATTTTGCGGTAGGATATCCTTTCTAAAAATAGAGATTACAAGCAAAAGAGAGATTATGTAAACACAAAATTAATGTTAGGGTATGAAATATCTTAACAGGAGAAGTGTGTCAAAAAGCATGAAAAAACTTAAATAGTATAACAAAATGTTTGTGTAATCTTAATCTCTATTACCATTTTTATCATAAAAAATAACAAAAACTATAATTTTTATCAATTTTTATTTGCATTAATAAGTAAAAGAGGGTAATTTCGCATTCTATTATACAAAACAGTATAAAAGTATTAAAATGCGTAGAGAAGGTATCTTAGTACTTCTCTTCAAAAAAAATAGAAATATGGCAAATAAATTACGTAGCGCACAAAGTACCGAGGGACGAAGAATGGCGGGAGCAAGAGCTTTATGGAGAGCTAACGGAATGAAAGAGGAGCAAATAGGAAAACCTATAATTGCAGTAGTAAATTCATTCACCCAATTTGTACCCGGTCACGTTCATTTGCACGAAATAGGACAAAAAGTAAAAGAAGAGATAGAAAAATTAGGTTGCTTTGCAGCTGAATTCAATACAATAGCCATTGACGATGGAATAGCAATGGGACACGACGGAATGTTGTATTCGTTGCCATCAAGAGATTTAATAGCCGACAGTGTTGAGTATATGGTCAATGCGCACAAGGCTGATGCAATGGTATGTATAAGCAACTGCGACAAGATAACTCCGGGTATGCTGATGGCGGCAATGCGATTGAATATTCCTGCAATATTTGTATCGGGAGGACCAATGGAGGCAGGAAATCTTCGAGGCAGAGCATTGGATCTAATTGATGTTATGATTGAGGGGGCAGATGCAAGTGTGACAGATGAACAAGTTGCGGAGGTAGAGCGAGTAGCATGTCCCTCTTGTGGCTCATGTTCAGGAATGTTTACTGCAAACTCAATGAACAGTCTTAACGAAGCCATAGGTATGGCTTTGCCGGGAAACGGAACAATTGTAGCAACACATAAAAACAGAGAAAATCTCTTTGTAAAAGCGGCGGCACAAATCGTAGAGAATTGTCGTAAGTACTATGAGGAGGGTGATGAGTCTGTGCTTCCCCGTTCAATAGCAACTCGTTCAGCATTCTTGAATGCAATGACATTGGATATAGCAATGGGAGGTTCAACAAACACAGTGTTACACCTTTTGGCAATAGCAGGAGAGGCAGGAGTCGAATTCACAATGGATGACATAGATGCTTTGTCTCGTAAGTCGCCTGTATTGTGCAAGGTGGCACCAAACTCGCATTTCCACATGCAGGATGTAAATCGTGCAGGAGGAATCATCTCTATAATGAGTTTGTTGGCAAAACAAGGCTTGATAGATACAGAAGTAAAACGAGTAGATGGATTGACTTTGGGTGAAGCAATAGCAAATTACGCCATAGACGGAGAAAACTTCTCGGAAGAGGCAGCCGATTTGTGGAAGAGTGCGCCATGTAATAAATTCAATCTTAAATTGGGCTCTCAATCAAGCATGTATAAAGAGCTTGATACAGATCGTAGCGAAGGTTGTATCAGAGATTTCGAACATGCGTATGTTAAAGATGGAGGCTTGGCTGTGTTGAAAGGAAATATTGCACAAGACGGATGTGTGGTAAAAACAGCAGGAGTGGACGAGAGTATATTCTGTTTTACAGGAACAGCAAAGGTATTTGAATCACAAGAGGATGCATGTGAAGGAATATTGGGAGAAAAAGTACAAGCAGGAGATGTGGTTGTTATTACACACGAAGGTCCGAAAGGAGGTCCCGGAATGCAAGAGATGCTATATCCCACATCATATATAAAATCACGTCACTTAGGAAAAGAGTGTGCTTTGCTTACTGACGGACGATTCTCTGGAGGAACATCAGGATTGTCTATTGGTCACGTATCGCCCGAAGCGGCATCGGGAGGAAACATAGGTCTTTTGAGAGATGGCGATATTATAGAGATTAATATTCCTGCGCGTACAATAAATGTGCGTTTAACAGACGAGGAACTTAATGAACGTAGAGAAGAAGAGTTGAAACGCGGAAAAGATGCATTCACGCCAAAAACTCGTAACAGAGTAATATCTAAGGCTTTAAAAGTATATGCTTCAATGGTGAGTTCTGCCGATAAAGGAGCATTTCGTATTATAGAATAATTAATTATCTTTGTTGTCAAGAAAACAACAATAAATTTTACCATTCAATTATGGCAAAAGAGAAATTAACAGGCTCAGAAATATTGATAAAAAGTCTTCTTGCAGAGGGCGTTGATACAGTATTTGGATATCCAGGAGGAGCAATAACTCCGGTATTTGACTGTATGTATGATTATCAAGATGAGTTAAAACATATATTGGTTCGTCACGAACAAGGAGCAACGCATGCCGCTCAAGGATATGCCCGAGTATCAGGCAAAACAGGAGTGGTAATTGTTACTTCGGGTCCGGGAGCAACAAATACTATAACAGGAATTGCAGATGCAATGATGGATAGCACACCAATGGTGGTGATAGCAGGACAGATGCCTTCATCAATGTTGGGAACAGATGCATTTCAAGAGACTGACGTTGTTGGTATAACACTTCCTATAACAAAGTGGAGCTACCAAATACGTCGTGCCGAAGATGTTGCATGGGCAGTTGCAAGAGCATTTTATATTGCCTCATCAGGTCGTCCCGGCCCTGTGATGCTCGACTTTGCGAAAAATGCACAAACCGAGGTAGCAGAATTTGAATACAAAAAATGTAACTATATTCGTAGCTACAACCCATATCCAAACATAAATGAGGCGAGCGTAAGAAAAGCAGCCGAGATGATTAATGCTGCCAAGAAACCCTTGCTGTTGGTTGGTCAAGGAGTAACATTGGGAGGTGCCGAGCAAGAGATAATGGAGTTGATGGAGAAGGCAGATATACCAGCAGCCACAACACTATTGGGATTGTCTTCAATCCCTTCATCTCACCCATTGAATATGGGAATGTTGGGAATGCATGGAAACGTGGCGCCCAATGTAATGACAAACGAATGTGATTTGTTGATTGCCGTTGGAATGCGTTTCGACGACCGAGTAACAGCAGTACTCGACAGTTATGCAAAACAGGCTAAAAAGATACACTTTGATATAGACCCATCGGAGTTCAATAAAAACGTAGCAGTAGATTTGTCCGTTTTAGGAAATTCAAAAGAGAGTATTGCAGCAGTAACAGCTCTTGTAGAAAAACGAGAGAATAAAGAGTGGTTGCAAATGTTCGATAGACCTAAAGCAGAGGAGAAATCAAAAGTTATTGATGTTGAGGTAGCTCCCGAGAGTGGACCATTAAAGATGGGAGAGGTTGTAAGTCGCATATCAAAATATACAAATGACAATGCAGTAGTTGTAACCGATGTAGGTCAAAACCAAATGATGGGAGTTCGCTACTCAAAATATTCACAACCACGAAGTGTCATAACTTCAGGAGGATTGGGAACCATGGGATTTGGATTACCAGCTGCAGTAGGAGCAAAATTTGGAGCGCCGGCGCGTACAGTATGTCTATTTGTAGGAGACGGAGGTTTGCAAATGACTCTGCAAGAGTTGGGAACAATCAAAGCCTATGGAGTGAATGTGAAGATAATATTGCTTACCAACACAGTGTTGGGTATGGTGCGTCAGTGGCAAGAGTTGTTCTTCGAAAAGAGGTTCTCGGAGACAAATCTTTCAAACCCCGACTTTGTTGCATTGGCGGCAGCTTATGGAATAAAAGGTCGCAGAATAGAAAAACGCGAAGAGTTGGACGAAGCCATAGAGGAGATGTTGCAACACGATGGCTCATACTTGCTTGAGGCAGTAGTTGCAAAAGAGGAGATGGTATTCCCAATGACTCCAACAGGAAAGAGTGTAAACTATGTAATGTTAAACCGCGACGAAATATATAAATTGTAATGGAAAAGCTATATACCATAACAGCACTATCTGAAAATGAGGTAGGTCTGTTGAACCAGATATCAATTATCTTTACTCGTCGCAAACTCAATATCGAGTCTCTATCAGTGTCGGCATCTGCCATAAACGGAGTACACAAATTTGTGATAACAACCGTTTGTGACGAGGCAATGGCAATAAAGGTTGTAAATCAGATAGAGAAGAGAATTGACGTTATTCGAGCTTTCTACTATGCCGAGGAGGATATTGTATATCAAGAGGTTGCTCTATATAAGGTTTCAACACCGGCATTATTGGAGGCAGGCGACTTGGAGCGTTTGGTCAGAAAATACAATGCTCGTATTTTGGAGATGCATCCCGTATATACCATTATAGAGAAGACAGGACACACAGAAGAGACACAATCACTCTTCCAAGACCTTGATAAGTATGGAGTATTGCAATTTGTAAAATCGGGACGAGTATCTATCACAAAATCAACCATAGAGCATGTCGATAAGTATTTGGAGTCTCAAGAGCAACGTCGAATAGAGTTAGAGGAGAAGTAGAATGAGTCCGTTGCCAAAACAATATACCAAAACATACAACATTGTAGCCTCAGATTGTAATGCGCAGAGAGAAGTTACATTGCCATTTCTTGCAAATAAAATATTGGATGTGGCAACAGAGCATGCCGATATATTAGGAATAGGCTATGCCGATATAACCCCTAACAATCAGGCGTGGGTATTGGCTCGTTTGGCAATAGAGATGGAGCGCTATCCTGCACCATACGAAATGTTAAGGATTGAAACGTGGATTGAAGATTTTAACAAACACTTTTCGGAGCGAAATTTTTGCATGCTCGATGCCGAGGGAAATATATACGGATATGCACGTTCAGTTTGGTTTGTTATTGATTTGACAACCCGCAAATCGCTTGATATAAGTCCGTTCTCTCGTTTACAAGAGAGTATTTCAGACAGAGTTTGTCCCATGACACGAATAGGAAAAGTAAAACCTATACTTTCAGGCGAAGGATTTATTCATAAAGTAAAAGCGGGGGACATTGATTATAACAGGCATTTTAACAGTGGAAAGCAGATAGAGCATATCATAAATCTCATACCAATGTACGATTTGGATACGAAGTATATAAATCGTTTTGAGATAAGCTATATGAACGAAGCGCACTTTAATCAAGAACTCTCATTGCAACGATTTGAAGAGGCTCCTGATAATTATGCGGCGGAGATGAAGCCTGTGGACGGAGGAGCTGCAATATGTAGATGTAGAATTATTTTAAAAAACAGATAAATAAAAAAATTAACCTAATAAACAATTAAAATTATGGCAATAATGAATTTTGGCGGAGTTGAAGAGAATGTAGTAACCCGCGAAGAATTTCCTTTGGAAAAAGCAAGAGAAGTATTAAAAAATGAAACAATAGCAGTTATCGGTTACGGAGTACAAGGACCCGGACAAAGTCTTAACCTTCGCGATAACGGATTTAATGTAATCGTTGGTCAACGAAAAGATTCAAAAACTTGGGACAAAGCAGTAGCTGACGGATGGGTTCCCGGAGAGACTCTATTCGATATCAAAGAGGCTTGCGAGCGTGCAACAATTATTCAATATCTATTGTCAGATGCAGCTCAAATCGAGGTATGGCCTACAGTAAAAGAGGCACTTACACCGGGTAAAGCATTGTATTTCTCTCACGGATTTGCAGTAACTTACAAAGAGCGTACAGGAATTGTTCCTCCTGCAGATGTTGATGTAATCTTGGTAGCACCTAAAGGTTCAGGAACAAGTTTGCGTCGTATGTTCTTGCAAGGACGCGGATTAAACTCAAGCTTTGCTATCTTCCAAGATGCAACAGGACGTGCAAAAGAGCGTGTAATCGCATTAGGAATCGGAGTAGGTTCAGGATACTTGTTTGAGACAGACTTCAAACGTGAGGTATATTCAGACCTAACAGGAGAGCGTGGAACTCTAATGGGAGCAATCCAAGGAATCTTTGCAGCACAATATGAAGTATTGCGTGCAAACGGCCACACTCCATCAGAGGCATTCAACGAAACTGTAGAGGAGTTGACACAATCACTTATGCCACTTGTAGCTGAAAACGGTATGGATTGGATGTATGCAAACTGTTCAACAACAGCACAACGTGGAGCATTGGATTGGTGGAAAAAATTCCGCGATGCATCTAAACCTGTATTCGAGGAGTTATACAGCGAGGTAGCAAAAGGTAATGAGGCTCAACGTTCAATTGACACAAACAGTCAACCAAACTACCGAGATGGATTGAACAAAGAGTTGGAAGAGTTGCGTAACAGCGAAATGTGGCAAGCAGGAGTAGTTGTTCGTAAACTACGTCCCGAAAACAACTAATAATAGGGTTTTAAACCATAAATAAAACTCGGCAGGAGGATGACATTTTTATGTTGTCCTTTTGTCGCGTTAAAAAATAGATTAAAAATACTCTGTTTCTACAGCATTAAAACAGAAAAAACACAAAGAACAAAAACTTTTTAAGATAGAGATACACTATATAATTCTATCAAAAAACACTGCGGAAGAGTATGCCGCACCCAACAACGAAAAAATAATTGATAATAAATATTATTGTCAATACAATATATAAGACTGCCATAACGTTATAATGTTATGACATTATAAACACAACTTTTGAAATAAAATTTAAATAGTTTCTAAATATATCAATATGAGAAAGGGAATATTATTACTATCAATGTTACTTATGTTAATCTCTTTTCCTATAATGGCCAAAACAACCATGAGAGATTACGAGGTTATGGAGTACGTTAAGAAAGCAACCGAACAAGGTACTTCTCAACAACAGATACTTGCAGATTTGATGTCAATGGGAGTGACACCGGAGCAACTTAAAAGAATTAAAGCAAATGTAGAAAAATCTGATGGCAATGTAGATGCAGGTGATACAGCCATTGAAAAGAATAGAATGAGAGACTATAATGATGAAGTTTCTCAAATTGAAGACGATGTTGTGGATGCAGAAGATATGTTGATGGGTGAAGACCTTTTAGAAAAAGGAGACGTTAAAATATTTGGTCGTAGCATCTTCAATTCGCGTAGATTAAATTTTGCACCAAGCCAAAATATAGCAACTCCGGAAAATTATAAATTAGGTCCCGGTGATGAGGTAATAATTGATATTTGGGGAGCAAGCCAAAGCAATATTGTCGAAACAATTTCTCCCGATGGATATATTGTTGTAAGAGACTTAGGCCTTGTCTATTTGAATGGAAAAACCATTAAAGAAGCTAACTCATATCTAAAAGAGCAGTTGAATAAAATATATTCAGGAATCTCTGACGATGAATCTTCTCGCATAAGTGTGTCATTAGGAAAAATCAGAACAATACAGGTGAATGTAATGGGAGAGGTTATGACGCCCGGAACATTCTCGCTATCTTCTCTTGCATCAATCTTTCATGCGATATATAGTGCAGGAGGAACAACAGAAAGAGGAAGTTTGAGAAATATACAGTTGGTTCGCAATGGTAAAAAAACAACAACTATCGATCTCTATGAGTTTATCTTAAAAGGAAAAGATTTAGGAGATTTGAGACTTCAAGAAGGTGATGTTATCATTGTGCCAACATACGAAACCTTAGTGGCAATTGAGGGAAATGTGAAACGCCCAATGTGTTATGAGATGAAAAAAGGAGAGACTCTCTCTGATTTGATTTCATTCTCAGGCGATTTCTTGCCCGAGGCATATAAAAACCATGTAAACGTTATACGAAAGAGTGATAAAGAGTATGAGATATGTACGGTAGATAAAGGAGAGTATGAAACATTCTCATTAGTTGATGGAGATAAGGTCGAAGTAGGAGTAATATTAGATAGATATAAAAACAAATTGGAGATAAAAGGAGCCGTATATCGCCCTGGCTCTTATCAATTTGGCGATAAAATCAAGACAGTAAAAGATTTGATTGAAAAAGCAGATGGTGTAATGGGTGATGCCTTTTTGTCAAGAGCAGTAATGCATCGCGAGCATGAAGACTTAACATTGGAGGTAATTCCTGTTGATGTGAAGGGAATTTTGAACGGAACAATTGCAGATATTGAGCTTAAGAAGGGAGATGTGTTGTACATACCAAGTATTCACGAAATCCAGGAATTAGGAATAATATCGGTATTTGGAGAGGTTGCTCGTCCTGGAGATTTCCCATTTGCTAAAAATACTACCATAGAGGATATTATAATACAAGCGGGAGGTTTGAATGAATCTGCTTCTGTTGTAAGAGTTGACGTATCACGAAGAATAAAAGATAACAAGGGAACTGTTGCAACACAAGAGACAGGAGAGTTGTTCTCATTCTCGCTCAAAGAGGGATTTGTAATTGACGGAACCCCGGGATTTGTATTGCAACCCTATGATCAGGTCTTTGTACGTAAGAGCCCTTCATATAAAAAACAGGTAAACGTTCAAGTTAAAGGAGAGGTTCTTTATGAGGGAACATATGCTTTGACTCAACGTAACGAGCGCATAAGCGATCTTGTTAAAAAAGCAGGAGGAACAATAGATGGTGCATATGTAAAAGGAGCGAGGTTAATTCGTAGAATAAATGATGACGAAAGAGTGAAGATGCAAAAGACTCTTGATTTGTTAAAAACAAGTGCCGATTCACTTAACATAAATCAGTTGGAGTTGGGTAATGTTTATTATGTAGGAATTGATTTGGAGAAAGCCATTGAGAATCCTGGAACTGATATTGACCTTGTATTAAGAGAGGGAGATATTTTGGACATTCCTGAATTCAACAATACTGTCAAAATAAGTGGAGCCGTTCTATATCCCAATACAGTTGTATATAACAACTCCAAAAAAACATCATACTATGTGGAACAATCCGGAGGTTATGCTCCAAAAGCTAAAAAGAGAAGCACATATGTTTTGTATATGAACGGACATATTGCAAAAGCAAAGAAACATAGTAAGAAGGTAATAGAGCCCGGATGTGAGATAATCGTTCCAAACCGAGGCGAGTCTAAGTTCAAGATTGAGAATATAATGGCATTTGCAACATCTGCAGCCTCATTGGCAACAATGGTTGCAACTATAGCTAATATTGCGAAGTAGTTTGTAAGCTAACTAATAACTAAAAACTAACAACTAAAAAAGCTCTTGCACGGTAATAAAAAAAATATTATCTTTGCAGCGCTAAAAAATATAATAACCCTTTAAAAAATTAATTCAAATGGCAACAAAAATCAGATTGCAACGTCACGGACGCAAAGATGCTCCTTTTTATCACATTGTAATCGCCGATAGCAGGGCACCACGAGATGGTAAGTTTATTGAAAGGATAGGTTCATATAATCCGAACACTAATCCTGCTACAATAAATTTGAACTTCGACAGGGCTTTATATTGGCTACAAACAGGTGCACAACCAACAGACACAACTCGTAACATCCTTTCTTCACAAGGAGTGCTTATGAAAAAACACCTTCTTGGTGGTGTGGCTAAAGGTGCATTCACAGCAGAAGAGGCAGAAAAACGTTTTGAGGCTTGGGTAGCTAACAAACAAAAAGGTGTTGAGGCAATCAAAGCTCAATTATCTGCAGCAAAAGTTGAAGATGTAAAAAAACGTCTTGAGGCTGAGAAAGCTGTAAACGCAGCAAAAGCAGAAGAGGTATCTAAAAAACGTGCAGAGAAAGCAGCAGAATTGGCAGCAGCAGCTGCTGAGGCGGCAGCAGAAGAGGCTCCAACAACAGAGGAGGCTCCAGCAGCAGAGTAATAAATATCTCACAAATCACAAAAGGACAATCACTCGACGAGTGGTTGTCCTTTTTTATTAAACCTCAAAGTTGCTATAAATTAAAAAAAATGGTATCTTCGCGTTCAGGAATAAAAAATTAACATTATATATTATGATTTTAAAAGAAGGGAAAGCAGTTGGCTTGGCATGTGATCATGCAGGATTTGAAGCAAAAGAGCTTATAAAATCTCTATTGACAGAGATGGAAGTTGAGGTTAAAGATTTTGGATGCTACTCAACAGAGAGTGTCGATTATCCCGATTTTGCACACCCATTGGCTTCGGCAGTTGAAAGTGGAGAATGTTATCCTGGTTTTGCAGTTTGTGGAAGTGGAAACGGAATCAATATGACACTAAACAAACATCAAGGAGTGCGTTCTGCATTGTGTTGGACAGAGGAGATTGCATCTCTTGCACGTCAACATAACGATGCAAACGTATGTGTAATGCCCGGAAGATTTATACCTGAAGAGACAGTGAAAGCAATAGCAAAAATCTTCTTGGAGACAGAGTATGAGGGAGGACGTCACCAACGTCGTATCGATAAAATTCCTTTGTAAGAATTTCTTCAATAATAATAAGAAGAACGGCCATCTTTGCAGGTGGCCGTTCTCGTTATATCAGCTTTCTTGCTTTTAATCCTTATTGTCCAAATCGTAATTCCATTGTTTTAAGGCATAATCCCAATGCTTGTCAACCAATTCAATGGTTTTGGGTTTGTATTTGTATGCATTCTTTTTATGACCTTTCTTTTTGCCAATGTACTCTTTAATGGCATCTTGAGCCTCGTCCCAACCGCCAAGATTTAGTTTTTCGTAAATCTCTTTAGTCTTTCCGAAAGGATCAGCTTCAAAGTCTTCGAATCTCAACTCAACAAGATTTCCTGCAGGAATAAGATTCTTATCTGCTTCGTAGCGATTATACAATCTTGTGTATGTCTCCAAAATGTCCTTATCCAACTCTTCGTTCGAGTAGTCTTGGAACTTAAGAGGTTGAATAGTCTTTGAGAAAAAGTTGCGAGTCGATTCCAAAATTGTGTAAGGGTTACGCACCAAATAGATGAATTTGGCATTTGGGAACATCTCCAAAAGAAATTTTATCCTTCCTGTGTTAGGAGGATTTTTTGAGAGGTATCTCTTGCCATTTGTATTCCATACCGAAGTCTTTATCAATCGCTCATAGCACTCTTTGAATGAAGCCTTCTCCTCGTCAGAGATTGTCTCAAACAAAAGATATTTGCTACGATACTCCTCTGTGTCTTGAGGGTAAACCCAAAAGTTGTAGAAAGAGTAGGGCGACATATTTGACATTGCAAATTCTTCCTCTTGAGGTTGGTCATTGTTCAGCTCCATATTGTCAGCTTCACGTTTTTTTGGCATGGCCAACGCAGTCATCTTTTTAAAGAATCCTTTAAGCGTGAACATTATGAAGGGGAAAACTGTTTGGTATGTCGATGTATATCCAAATTGTTTGTCACGCGCAAATACGTTATGGACAAAAGTAGTTCCGCTACGCCAGTGTCCTATAATAAACAAAGGAGAATCGTTCAATTCAACATTGCCCAATTTCTTTTTGTATAGGCTGTCTTCCCAAAAGTTTAATGAGCTTAAAATTCGGCAAATTATCTTAGTAAGGTGATATTTGGTTTTGTATCCTTTATCGACAGTTCTTCCTCGACAAACACCTTTGAAGGTGCTCCATGAAGCTCCAACCAAGGTATTAACAGGAAGATTCTGAAATTTAAATCCCATTTTTCTCTCTTAAATTAAAGATTCAACATCTGTTGCAATATCTCCACTTTTTGCGTTGCAAGCAACCACGCCTTCTCCCTCCAATCCGTTCATGACAATAACAGAGTAACCTTGTTGAGCAACTGTTTTTGCAATTGTCATAACGTTGTCTTTATCCTCGACGATGTTGGCATTGATTATGATTGGCATAGCTCCAATATCAAACAGACGGCGTTCAAGAGTGTATGTAAATTCATTTATGCACTCAGCGCAACATCCGTTTACTGAGAATACTTTACCGTCAACGCCTGTAATTTTCTTACGCTCAGCAACCGAAACAAGAGAGTTTCCTGCTCTCATGTTTGCTTTATCTTCTTCGGTAATGGTTGATGTAAGCTCTTTTTCGTCAACTTTGCCAATAATCATACCAACAGCCGAAGTGTTGTTTGTTATGGGGTCGATGATGACGAATGAACCACAGTTTTTGTTTTTTGTGTATGGATCAAAGAAGATAGGTTCGTTAGTGACGAAAATTGCTTTACCAATTTCGTTCAACTGCAAAGACTTGCAGTCTGATTTCTCCATTGTGTTCACATCAACTTTATAGCGAATTTGGTCAATTCTTACACGAGTTGTGTGAGTGGTTTGCTTGATGAAGTATTGTTGGTCAGGGTTCATGCCCTTTTCGTCCATCCAAACCAACATAGCCTCAAAGTTACGACTTATGATTGGAGAATTATTTGTGTGTACCAACATCTCTCCGCGAGAAATATCAATCTCGTCTTCAAGAGTGATAGTAACAGATTGAGGAGGGAATGCGAAATCAATCTCTCCTTCGTATGTGTGAATACCTTTAACTCTTGAAGTTTTACCCGAAGGTATTGCCATAACCTCATCGCCTTTGCGAACAACTCCCGATGCAACCTTACCGCAAAAACCTCTGAAATCAAGGTTGGGGCGAAGCACAAATTGAACAGGGTATCTGAAATCATCGAAGTTGTTGTCGTTTGCAATCTCAACGGTTTCAAGATAGTCGAGTAGGGGAATACCATCGAACCAAGGAGTGTTCTCCGATTTGTTTACCACATTGTCTCCTTTGAGTGCCGACAAAGGGAAACATTTAACATCGGGTATATTCAATGGAGCAATAAAGTCTGTGTAATCTTTAACAATCTTATCGAACACCTCTTTGCTGTAATCGACAAGGTCCATTTTGTTAACAGCCAAAACAACGTGTTTAATACCCAAAAGCGAAACCAAATATGAGTGGCGACGAGTTTGAGTGATAACACCTGTGCGTGCATCAACCAAAATAATGGCAAGGTTTGCAGTTGAACCTCCGGTAATCATGTTGCGAGTATATTGTTCGTGTCCCGGAGTGTCTGCAATGATAAATTTGCGTTTGTTTGTTGAAAAATAACGGTAAGCAACATCAATTGTAATACCTTGCTCACGTTCTGCTTTCAAACCATCCAACAAAAGAGCGTAGTCTATATTGTTTTCTCCTGCATTACCAACGCGTTCGCTGTCTCTTGCGAGAGCATCCAATTGGTCCTCATATAGCTTTTTGCTGTCAAAAAGAAGTTTACCGATAAGAGTTGATTTTCCGTCATCAACCGAACCTGCGGTAAGAAGACGTAAAAGATCTTTTTTCTCGTCTTGATCTAAAAATTCTGTAATATTTAATGTTTGACTCATCTTCTAAAAAAATTAAATGCAGGTTTTAAAAATATCCTTCTCTCTTCTTTTGTTCCATACTTGCCTCTTGGTCGAAGTCGATGACACGAGTCGTGCGTTCCGATTTGGTTGTAATCATCATCTCCTCAACAATCTTCTCGATTGTATCTGCCTCTGATTCAACGGCACCTGTCAAAGGATAGCATCCCAATGTGCGGAAACGAACCATCTTCATCTCTGCTTTTGCTCTCATCTCCTCAGGCATACGGTCATCGTCTGCCAAAATCAAGTTGCCATCAACGTTAACAACAGGACGCTCTTTTGCATAGTATAGAGGAACAATAGGAATATTTTCCAATCTTATGTATTGCCAAATATCCAACTCTGTCCAGTTTGACAAAGGAAATACCCTGATTGACTCTCCTTTTTGAACTTTAGCGTTGTAGATATCCCAAAGTTCGGGGCGTTGATTTTTGGGATCCCATTTGTGGAAACGGTCGCGGAACGAGAAGATTCTCTCTTTCGCGCGCGATTTTTCTTCATCTCTGCGAGCGCCACCAAAAGCGGCATCAAATTTATGCTTGTCAAGAGCTTGTAAAAGGGCTTGAGTTTTCATAACGTCTGTATGAACTTTACTACCATGAGTAAAGGGTCCGATACCTGCTTCGTAAGCCTCTTTGTTATACTCAACAATTAGATTCCATCCATACTCTTTTGCGTATTTATCGCGGAAATCAATCATCTCTTTGAATTTCCATTTAGAGTCTATGTGCATTAGAGGAAAGGGTACTCGACCGGGAGCAAATGCTTTCTCTGCAAGGCGAACCATTACCGAAGAGTCTTTACCGATAGAGTATAACATCACAGGGTTTTCAAACTCAGCGGCAACCTCTCTAATGATATGGATTGCTTCTGCTTCAAGCTCTTTAAGGTGACTTAAATTGTATTCTTTCATATTGATTATGATTATTGAAAGTATGCGAATAAAAAGATATTTTGTGTTTTATTCGCACACATTCCCTTATAATAAATTATATTTTGCAAATATACAAATATCTTATTATATATCTATAATAAATTATTGGTGTCCGGTAAAAAAAATTACAACAAATATATTTGATTGTCAATTAATACATTAAAAATGTTCTTATTAAGTAGGGCTTGTACTATTATTAGAAATCAATATGATAGACACATTAGTCAGAAACTTATAATTTTTTATAAACTTTTTGACCGCAAAAAGTTACAAAAACTCTCGCACCTGATATAAAACAGTCATTCAAATTTTTGTTCGGG
>JAZLBW010000038.1:0-20278 GCA_045613905.1 Candidatus Caccoplasma sp. | reverse complement strand
AAAGCTCAAACAGTCCTCGCCCTATTTCTGCAAACTTCAGGGCTTTCACTCTGTTTTATAATGGTGCGATTAATTTTTTAATATTACTCTGACTCAAATACGTCTTTATTTCTCTTTTTGATTTTTATCGGACAGCAATATGTCTTAAAAGATGATTTTACTATCTATAAACTGTTAGTATAATGGCTCAAAAAGTATTAATATCTTACAATGCGATTCTTTATATTTAAAAATTGCCATATTTTTGGTATGAATTAACAATTATTAACAGAATTGTAAATAAAATGTATAAATAACTGTATATATTTGTGAAGTTTTTCATAGTATTAGATTTAAGGTTAAATTAAAAATGGCAGTCGTTGTGAAACGTCTGCCATTAATCTTTTTATATAAAAAGTAAGAAAATCTATTATTCAAAGTTTTTGTGGAACTCAATAACAGCCTCAATACCTTTTCTGAAAATATCCAATCTGAAATTCTCGTTGGGAGAGTGAATGGCATCGCTCTCCAAACCAAATCCCATAAGAATGGTTTTAATGCCAAGAATCTTTTCAAAGTCGCTAATGATAGGAATACTGCCACCTCGGCGTACAGCGAGAGGTTTCTTTCCGAAAGCCTTCTCAAAACCCTTCTCGGCAGCCTTGTAAGCAGGAAGTGTAATAGGGCAAACATAGCCCTCGCCTCCGTGAGAAGGGGTAACCTTAACCTCAACACAATCGGGAGCAATAGAGGTAAAATACTCCTCAAACATCTTTGAAATTTTGTTATGTTCTTGGTTTGCAACCAATCGGCACGAAACTTTAGCATACGCCTTTGATGGCAAAACAGTTTTGCTACCCTCTTGGGTGTAACCACCCCAAATACCGCAAACGTCAAAAGATGGGCGACAGCTGTTGCGTTCAAGAGTTGCGTAACCCTTTTCTCCGCGAAGAGCCTTAACTCCAATCGCCTTCTTATATCCCTCTTCGTCAAATGGAATAGAGGCAATCATCTCGCGCTCCTCTTTTGAAAGCTCTTCAACATCGTCATAGAAACTGGGGATAGTAATTCTACCATCCTCATCTGTCATTTTGGCAATCATCTCGCAAAGTACGTTTATTGGGTTTGCAACAGCACCACCAAAGTGTCCCGAGTGTAAATCTCTGTTGGGTCCCGTAACCTCAACTTGCCAATAAGCCAAACCTCTCAAACCTGTAGTCAAAGAGGGTAGGTCGGCACTTAACATACTTGTGTCAGATACCAATATGATATCCGCTTTTAAAAGCTCCTTATGTTCCTTTAAAAAAGCATTAAGGCTTGGTGAACCAATCTCTTCTTCACCCTCAAAAATAAATTTGATATTATTTTTAAGCAGATTATTTTTAACAACATACTCAAAAGCCTTTACCTGAATCATCGCCTGACCCTTGTCGTCGTCGGCACCACGAGCCCAAATTCTATCATCCTTTACAATAGGCTCAAATGGGTCAGAGTTCCAAAGTTCCAAAGGCTCTGCCGGCATAACATCGTAGTGAGAGTATATAAGAATAGTCTTGGCATTTTCATCAACAAACTTCTCTGCATAAACAAGCGGATTTCCTGCAGAAGGCATAATCTCAGCTTTGTCAACACCTGCCTCCAAAAGCAAAGTTTTCCATCTTTCGGCACAAGCAATCAAATCACCTTTATGTTCCGATTTTGCACTGATGCTTGGAATACGAATAAGAGAAAATAACTCTTCCAAAAATCTCTGTTCGTTCTCCTCAATATATTTTTTTACCTCCATAATATGTTTTTTGTTAATTGTCAAATCAATATCCTTGTCAAAGATACTAATAACAGAGTAAAATCGTATAAAGTTTACTTCAATATTTTTCACAGCGAGTGCATATTGTGCTAATTAGACTAATTAGACTAATGGGATTACACAAAAAAGCTGCACAATTGTGCAGCTTATACGTGACCCCGGGGGCACGCAAGGCATTTGCAAAGCAAATAGGATTGACTAAATGTCAATCCGTGCCACAGCGTGGGGAGCACAGTGCTCTGTGCGACGGAGGGTAATCCCGACGGAAACAAAAAAAAGCTGCACAAATTGTGCAGCTTATACCGTGACCCCGGAGGGATTCGAACCCTCGGCCCAATGATTAAGAGTCATTTGCTCTACCAGCTGAGCTACGGAGTCATCGTTAATCTTTGTTTGCGGGTGCAAAGGTAACAAGATTGGTTGTAACTCGCAAACAAAAAACGATAAAATTTAATCTAAAATAAATAAATCCGATGCTTTATCGCGTTTCAGGGTATAAACTTCAACATCTTCTCCAACTTTAACACCTGCATTGGTAAGAGCATCGGTGGTTGTTTTTAACGCAAGTTCGGGAGTGTTGTTTTCATTGCTTATATGGCATAGAAAAATCTTTTTGTAGCAACACTCGCAAAAGTTATCGGCAAGAAATTTTGCTGTAACGCTGTTGCAAAGGTGTCCGTTTTCTCCCAAAATCCTACGTTTGAGGAAGTAGTTGTACTTGCCGTTTCGGAGCATATCCGCATCGTAGTTCGACTCAAGAACCAAGTATTTTGCTTTTGATATAAAACGTTTGACGGTAGGAGTAATTCTTCCGAGGTCGGTGGCAAAAGCCATGCACCAATCACCTCTTTTTACAAGAAAACCTACGTTGTCATGAGCATCGTGAGGAACCTCAAAGGGGGTGATTTCGAACCCGGCAAGAGAAAAACTTATCTCCTTGAAGATAAAGCGGTGAGCTGTATAAATCTTTTCGCTCATTCTCCAGTTTCGATTCATTCCTTCAAGTGTGGTTTTGGTTACAAAGACAGGTTTCCCCATGCGTTCTCCCAAATAGCCTGCTGCAGCAATATGGTCTGCGTGGTCGTGAGAAATGCAAATGCCCTTAATCATGGCCATATCAATACCATGCTCGGCAAGAGTCTTTTTTATTTTTCTTGCACTTATGCCTGCATCAATCAAGAAACCCTCTTTTTCTGTGCCAATATAGTAGCAGTTACCACTACTCCCGCTCGAAAGGCTCAAAAACTTAATCCCCATCTCCTCATTTTAATTTTAAAAAAGAACGGCAACAAAATGCTGCCGTTCCAAAAGTGTCTTATAAGTTAGTTAATTACTTAACAATAACTCTTTCAACTTTGATGTTGTTGTTAACAGAAACTTTAACGATGTAGATACCGCTGTTCATATCTATCGAGCTGTTTCCGTTGCAAGTAGTAGCTTTAATCAAAGCACCGCCCATGTTGAATATTTCAACGTTAACAATTTCATTGCTGTTTACAACGATTGTTCCGTTGCCTGCGAATACAGTTACCTCGTCTGCTGCGTTCTCCTCGATTCCTGTTGGAGTGATATCCAATGAGTAGCTTACGCTTGTCTCAAGGTAGTCGCCCCAAGCTGCTTGAGTGGCAGTAACTGTGATAGAACCAACTTTCAAGAATGTTACAACTCCTGTTGTTGCGTTTATTGTTGCAACACCGGTTTCGCTGCTCTCTGTGATAGCGTATGTGATAGCGCCCTCAGAGTTTGTTGAAGATGCAGTGTTAGAGAATGTTCCATTGTCTATGTCGCTATACTCGACATCAGTATTCTCAAATGCAAGGTTGCTGTATGTTTTAGCTGCGAAGTTAGCAGTGTAAGCAATGTTTGCTGTTACGTTGCTTATTGTATATACAGCATCTGTGCTGATTGTTTTGCGACCCTCTTTCCAACCTGTGAATTTGTATCCGTCGAAAGCAACTGCATTTAATGTAACAGATCCACCTTCTTCAACAGTAACAGAAGTTGTGTTGTTGCTGTTTCCAATATATGCTTTACCGAATGAGCTGTTGTTTGTGCTAACTGTAACTGTGTAAGTTTTGTTGAAGTTAGCAACCAAGTTCATGTTGTCGTTAGCAGTGAATGTGTAAGTTGCATCTGTGCTTACTATGTTTCCGTTAACGGTCCAATTTTTGAATATGTATCCTGAGTTTGCTGCAGCAACAACAGTAGTTGAAGAACCTTTCTTAATAGATGCAGATGTAGCTCCGCCAACTTGACCTATATATGCATTACCCATTTCGCTGTTTGCGGCAGAAACGTTAACTGTAACTTCTTGAGCTTTGAAGTTGAAAGTATAAGTGTGATAGTTGCCTGCATTTGCGCTGATGTCACCACCTTTTACAACAACAGTGGCACGGTTGTTGGCTGCATCAATACTTGTGGTATAAGTAGCAGAAACGCCATCAACAGTAGCTGTTACTGAAGAAGGAAGCTCTTGCTCGATATCGAAATATTGATATGTGTTTTTGTTGAAACCAGAGAATGTAGTGCCGTTGAAACTGACAGATGTTGCTTTTGAGTTGTAAATCATCTCTGCATCATCTATATATAGCTCATCTCCGGAAGAACCTTTTCCGGGGGTTTTGTTTGTTGTATATGAAACAAGGATATATGCAGGAGTTTTAGTTCCTTCATATACAAAAGGAACAGAAATTCTTTGCCATCCTTTATTTGATGTAGGACTGAAATTCTTTTGTGCCTTTGCAACTACATTAGTATATGTTGTTGCTTCAGGATCTTGGTAGCGAGAGTTCTCGTGAATAATTGCTGCTACACGAGCTTGGTCAGAGGTATTTTTAGGAACAAATTTTACCCAGGTGGCAATAGAGTCCGGCTTACCTGTAAAAGTGTGTTTGAATGCGGCATTTGACGATGGGTCAGAGAAGTTGTAGTTTCCTTTAGCATCATCGGCTGTCATACTGCCTCCGTAAATTCTACCGGTTGTTAAGTTACCGTTAGCCACTACACCCAAAACAGAGTTGGACCATATTTTTGCAGATTTGCTTCCTGTTGATCCCGGACGCACATCTGTAGAAGCATCTATTTTGTCTGATATGGCGCTGTTATAAAGGAAGCTACCTGTTTTCATTGTCATAAAAGAGTTCCATTGAACAGGTTCATCACCTTTTTTGCTTGAATTATCTGGGTTAGTTGCTGTTTCCCAATTCTCAAAACCAGAGTTCGTAAGTTGGTATTGAGCAAAGATTAAATTCGATGTGAATAAAAACGCTAAAATTAGCGAAACATTAAGTAAAAGTTTTTTCATAAATTTATTGTTTAAAATTTCGGGTGCAAAGATACTCAAAATATTGCAAATGATATAAAAATATAGATAAATTAACTCTCTGAAAAATGCTAACAGATTGGAATGTAGTAGATTGCGCTGGTTGTATAAGCATAAATTAACAAAATAGCAGAGGAAAAAAGATATTAAAAAATAACTTTTTAGTGTTAAAATGCAAAGTCAACATTGCAAAAACTAAAATTTTAAATTAATTTTGTATTTTGTAAAGCGGTGGTAATGTGTATTTATAATGAATTATTCATTTAAATTTCTCATTTCTAATTCCTCATTCCTAATTTCTAATTGAGAGAAAAAAAGATGCTTCCAATTGAATTGTTTCATAAAACGCATGAGTATCTTGTCGAGCATGTTAATTCGCCCGTCGAGCGAGAGCTTATGCGCGAAATAGATTGGAGTCATCGCCTTATAGGAATAAAGGGAAGCAGGGGAGTGGGAAAAACAACCTTCCTGTTGAAATATGCAAAAGAGAGGTTCGGAACATCTCGCGAATGTCTGTACATAAACCTCAATCACTTATGTTTTACTGATAAGACACTGGCTCAGTTTGCTTGTGAGTTTGCAGAGCAAGGAGGAAAAACTCTATTGATAGATCAGGTGTTTAAATATCCAAATTGGAGTGAGGAGCTACGCTATTGCTATGATAATATACCTCAATTGAATATTGTCTTTACGGGCTCTTCCGTAATGCGATTAAAAGAAAATAACCCTCACCTTGCCGATGTTGTACATTCATACAACTTAAGAGGGTTCTCGTTTAGAGAGTATCTTAATTTGATGACTACGGCAGATATTGCCCCCCTTACACTCAAAGAGTTGTTGGCAAATCACAAAAAGATAGCCGAGGATATTACCTCGAAAATCAACCCTTATGACTATTTCGATGCATATCTTCAACATGGTTTCTATCCTTTCTTTTTGGAGAAACGCAACTTCTCAGAGAATCTCTTAAAGACAATGAACATGATGATGGAGGTTGATATATTGCTTATCAAGCAAATAGAACCTGCATATCTGACAAAAATACGAAAACTGTTGTATCTCTTGGTGAAAGATGCGCCATGCAGACCAAATGTAAGTAAATTGAGTCAAGAAATATCTACATCTCGGGCAACGGTGGTAAACTACATAAAGTATCTGTCCGATGCCCGATTGATAAATGTATTGTACGAGGAGGGAGACGCGTTCCCTAAGAAACCTGCAAAAGTCTATATGCACAATCCTAACCTTATGCAGGTTGTTGGAGAGGAGAATATAAATGCGCAATCGTTGGCTGAGACCTTCTTCTGTAATGCCTTATTTAAAGACCACACAGTGGCAAAAGGAGAAAAAGGAGTTCATTTTGTGATAGACGGAGAATATTCGTTTAAGGTCGGAACAATAAAATACAAAAAAAAGGAGTCTGACATTATATATGCAGAGGATAATATAATGATAGGTGAAGAAAATATTGTACCTTTGTGGATGTTTGGACTTTTATACTAAGAGCAAACAAATAGATGAAATAGCTTAAAAAGACTATATAAATTACTAATACTAAATAAATTAAACGAACATGAAACAAAAGAAAATGTTGACATGTGATGGAAATCAAGCCGCAGCGCACATATCTTATATGTTTAGCGAAGTTGCTGCTATTTATCCTATCACCCCATCATCGCCAATGGCAGAGTATGTTGACGAGTGGGCAGCCGCAGGACGTAAAAATATCTTCGGCGAGGTAGTATCAGTACAAGAGATGCAATCTGAAGGTGGAGCAGCCGGAACACTACACGGTTCATTACAAGCGGGAGCTCTTACTACAACTTATACAGCATCGCAAGGATTGTTGTTGATGATTCCAAATATGTACAAAATAGCAGGAGAGTTATTGCCTTGCGTATTCCACGTATCGGCACGTACATTGGCATCACACGCATTGTCAATTTTTGGTGACCACCAAGATGTTATGGCATGTCGTCAAACAGGATTTGCAATGTTGGCAGAGGGTTCTGTGCAAGAGGTAATGGATCTTTCAGGAGTGGCACACTTGGCTACAATCAAATCTCGCGTACCATTTGTAAACTTCTTTGACGGATTCCGTACATCACACGAGATTCAAAAAATTGAGATGATCGAGGAGGCAGACTTGGCTCCATTGTTAGACCAAGAGGCACTTGCAGAGTTCCGCGAAAGAGCATTGAACCCTGAGTCTCCTGTAATGCGTGGTATGGCTGAGAATCCCGAAACATTCTTCCAACACCGCGAATCATGCAACCGTTACTATGAGGCAGTACCCGAAATAGTACGCGGATACATGAAAGAGATTTCAAAAATCACAGGACGCAACTACGACCTATTCACTTATTACGGAGCAGAGGATGCAGACCGCGTAATTATCGCAATGGGATCTGTAACAGAGGCAATCCGTGAGGCAATCGACTACTTAACAGCTAAAGGCGAAAAAGTAGGTTTGGTAACAGTACACCTATATCGTCCATTCTCGGCAAAAGACTTTATCGCAGCAGTACCTGCAACAGCAAAACGCATCGCAGTTCTTGACCGCACAAAAGAGCCCGGAGCAACAGGAGAGCCTTTGTACTTGGATGTAAAAGATTGTTTCTATGGCAAAGAGAATGCTCCCGTTATTGTAGGCGGACGTTATGGATTATCATCAAAAGATACAACACCTGCACAAGTACTTGCTGTGTACGAGAACTTGGCATTGCCAATGCCTAAAAATCAATTCACAATAGGTATCAACGACGATGTTAACTACACATCGCTACCTGTTGGCGAGGAGATTGCAATGGGTGATGCAGATGCATTCGAAGGTAAATTCTTCGGACTTGGTGCTGACGGAACAGTAGGAGCAAACAAAAACTCTGTGAAAATCATCGGTGAGAACACAAACAAATATTGCCAAGCATACTTCTCATACGACTCTAAAAAATCAGGAGGTTTCACATGTTCACACCTACGTTTCGGAGATAAACCAATCCGTTCAACATACTTGGTGAACACACCAAGCTTCGTGGCATGTCACGTACAAGCATATTTGAAAATGTACGATGTCCTTCGCGGTATCCGTCAAAACGGAACATTCCTATTGAATACAATTTGGAATGAGGAGGAGTTGGTGGCAAATATGCCTGCTAACGTAAAACGCACATTGGCACAAAAGAACATTACTCTATATACAATCAACGCAACAAAAATTGCGCAAGAGATTGGATTGGGTAACCGCACAAATACAATTCTTCAATCAGCATTCTTCCGTATTACAGAGGTAATTCCTGTGGATTTGGCAATTGAGCAAATGAAAAAATTCATTGTTAAATCATACGGTAAAAAAGGAGAAGATGTTGTTAATAAAAACTATGCAGCCGTAGATCGCGGAGGCGAGTATGTGCAAGTGGCAGTAGATCCTGCATGGGCAACACTTGAAGATGATGCTAAAGCAGAAAGCAAAGCACCAAAATTCTTCCAAGAGGTGGTAGCTCCAATCAATGCTCAATTGGGAGACGATCTTCCTGTATCTGCATTCGTAGGGCTTGAAGACGGAACATGGCCTGCAGGAACAGCTAAATACGAAAAACGCGGTGTCTCGGCATTTGTTCCCGAGTGGACAGCAGAGAACTGTATTCAATGTAACAAATGTGCATACGTTTGTCCTCACGCTTCAATCCGTCCATTTGTATTGACAGCTGACGAGCAAGCAGGAAAAGATATGAAGACTATCAAAGCAATCGGTAAATCATTCGAAGGAATGACATTCCGTATGCAAGTTGATGTAATGGACTGCTTGGGTTGTGCAAACTGTGTTGACGTATGTCCCGGAAACAAAAACGGAAAAGCTCTTGCAATGAAACCTTTGCAAACACAAATGGCAGAGGCAGAAAATTGGGATTACTGCGTAGAGAACGTATCATCAAAACAAGCACTTGTTGATGTTAAAGCAAACGTTAAGAACTCTCAATTTGCAACTCCATTGTTCGAGTTCTCAGGAGCATGTTCAGGATGTGGTGAGACACCATACGTTAAACTAATCACTCAACTATTCGGAGAGCGTCAAATGGTGGCTAATGCAACAGGATGTTCATCAATCTATTCAGGTTCAATACCTTCAACACCTTATACAACTGCTAAAAACGGACGAGGACCGGCATGGGCTAACTCATTGTTCGAGGACTTCTGTGAGTTTGGTTTGGGTATGTTCATTGCAGTGGATAAAATGCGTGTACGTCTTGCAGAGTTGATGACAAAAGCACAAGATTGTCCTAACTGTCCTGCTGAGTTGAAAGCACTGTTTGCAGAGTGGTTGGAGAATAAAGAGAATGCTGACAAAACAGTTGAGTTGGAGGCACAAATCACTCCTCTTGTAAAAGCAAATGCAGACAAATGCGAGTACTGCAAAGCAATAGAACCTCTATGCAAATTCATCATCAAGAAATCGCAATGGATTATCGGTGGTGACGGAGCATCTTACGATATTGGTTTCGGAGGATTAGACCACGTATTGGCATCAGGCAAAAACGTAAACATCTTGGTTCTTGATACTGAGGTTTACTCAAATACAGGAGGTCAAGCATCTAAGTCAACACCTGTTGGAGCAATTGCTAAATTTGCAGCGGCAGGAAAACGTATCCGCAAAAAAGATCTTGGTTTGATAGCATCAACATACGGATATGTATATTGCGCACAAATAGCAATGGGTGCAGACCAAGCACAAGCATTGAAAGCAATTCGCGAGGCAGAGGCTTACGACGGACCATCAATCATTATTGCATACGCACCATGTATCAACCACGGAATTAAGAAAGGTATGGGTAATGCACAAGCTGAACAAGCGGCTGCAGTAGAATGCGGATACTGGCACTTGTGGCGTTACAATCCTCAATTGGAAGAAGAGGGCAAAAACCCATTCACATTGGATAGCAAAGAACCACAATGGGATAAATTCCAAGACTTCTTGAAAGGCGAGGTACGTTTTGCATCACTATTCAAACAATTCCCCGACCAAGCAGCAGAGTTGTTCGAGGCGGCACAAGCAAACGCAACATGGCGTTACAACAACTACAAACGCTTGTCAAAACAACAATGGGGCGTTGATGCAGAATAATAATAACTTGTAGGGATGTAGCCTGCTACATCCGTATAAATAAAATGTGAGATTGCTCTTTTGAGTAGTCTCACATTGCTTTTTATATTACATATAACGCTAACAACTAAAAACTAACAACTCATTAAGATTTGGCTATGCAATAATAAATGAGTAACTTCGCAGAAGTTAATTTTTTTTGTAGGTTGAGTATCTAAATCTAACAACAAACAACAAACAACTATAACAGGCTCCGTAGCTTAGCTGAATAGAGCGTCAGATTCCGGTTCTGAAGGTCAAGGGTTTGAATCCCTTCGGAGTCACAAACGTAGGAACGCAAGTTCCTAAACTAATAATTCGCAACTAATATGAGTGTAAGAATAGAAGAGAGTTGGCATAAACGTTTGCAAGAAGAGTTTGAAAAACCATACTTTGGAATTTTAACAAACTTTGTTCGTAACGAGTATGCAACCACAACAGTATATCCCCCTGCGAAGTTGATATTCAATGCCTTTGATTCATGTCCTTTTGATAAAGTAAAGGTTGTAATCATTGGACAAGACCCATATCACGAGCCGGGGCAAGCGCACGGATTGTGCTTTTCGGTAAATGATGGAGTAACATTTCCACCATCGCTTCGTAACATATTCAAGGAGATAGAGGGAGATTTGGGAATACCTCAACCTCAAAGCGGAAATTTGCAACGCTGGGCAGATCAAGGAGTGTTGCTACTTAATGCTACACTTACAGTAAGAGCACAGCAGGCAGGTTCGCACCAAAACAAGGGATGGGAGGAGTTTACCGATGCGGCTATAAACAAACTTGCAACCGAACGAGAGAATTTGGTGTTTATACTATGGGGATCGTATGCACAGCAAAAAGGTAAGTTTATTGATCGTAAGCGACATCTTGTATTAACCTCTGTACATCCATCTCCGCTATCTGCACATCGCGGATTCTTTGGAAATAAACATTTCAGTAAAACTAACGCCTATCTCGCAAGTAACGGAATAGAGCCAATAAAATGGTAAGAATATGAAAGAAAAAATAGATGTAGAGGCAAGAGTAGAGGCTGCTCGTAATCTTTTTAAAAGCGGATATAACTGCAGTCAGTCGGTCTTTATGGCTTATGCCGATATATACGGAATAGACAAAGATTTTGCAGCACGTCTTACAGGACCATTAGGCGGAGGAATGGGACGCCTAAGAGAGGTTTGCGGTGCAGTAAGTGGAGCATTTCTTGTTGCAGGGCAGGAGTTTTCTGCCGAAAATCCCGAAGACAGAGAGGCAAAGACCAAGAACTATGCAGTGGTGCAAGAGCTTGCCGAAGCCTTTAAGAGGGAGAATGGCTCAATCATCTGTCGCGATCTGTTGGGCTTGGCGGCAAACACAAAAGAGACGCACGTTCCATCAGAACGCACAGCCGAATACTACAAACGTCGCCCATGTGCCGAATATGTTGCAATAGCTGCACGAATAGTGGGGGAGAAGATAAACCAAAGCCGAGGATAATATCCTCGGCTTTGGTTTATCAGTTTTTAGTTGTCGGTTTCGTAAACTCAACCGCCCTGCGGGTAGTTGTTAAACGACAAACAACAAACGACAAAAGACTAACAACTAACAACTAACAAATTATCTATCAGACAGGCACCGTCCTGTCCCAATAAGTCGGTCGTAACGTTCGCCGGGAACTCGGTGATAAACGTTAACGCGGTATTCGTTCATTGTTTCGTATTTATTGCCCTCAATAACAGAAGCCTTACCCACGCTTTCTCCTTTAGGGACAAACAGATATTGGTAGTTATAAGCACCCTGTTTAAGGAGCATGAACTTTTCGTACATGCCCGATTGAGGATTGCGCAACATTTTGTTGTTGTCGCTGAATCGGTATTCGCTTAACTCACCGTCAATAAAAATATCTCCTTCAGGAATAAGCATTTCGCTTGCATCTAATGAGAAGTGAACAATAAAATAGTCGGCTTGAGTATCGCTCTCCTCTTCAAAATCAGTTTCGCGGATAACATATCTTCCATGTTGAGTCTCGTCGTATGTATAAGATTTATCTCTTCTTGGATAATCCCTCTCTAAAATAGCATGATAGTAGGGGTCGTAGTGAGTAAGTTTCTCAACTCCCATGCCTCGGTATTGAGTGCTTACCATCTCAAAACGACGATACTCGTTGCCTGCGTCAAAAATAAGTTTGTTGTTATGTTCGTAAACAATCTCATTGTTGTTGAAGTATTGTGGAGTTTGAACATATGTCATATTGTCGAGGCGATTGTTTTGCATAACATAAATTTTAAGGTCGCTGGCAGGATTTATGATATTGTAATCGTTTCGGTTAATCCTGAACGAAACCTGTTGATAGTTGTCGGCATAACCCTTATCGGTGCGAGAACTTGCCGAACAGTTAACCTTGACAGCCTCTTCACTAACCATGAAGCACGCATATAAAAGAGGTCTCTCTCTCTGATTCTGAGGATAAACCACAACTGCATAGTTTCCCGAAACCTTGAATTGAATATCATCGTTTGGTAGAGATATTCTATAGTTTACATAGTTTTGAAAAGTATTGAAGGATAGAGCCCAATCATACACCTCTTGAATTTCAAAACCATCAATATATTCAATGGATGAGAGCATGGATGGTTGCCAATTGGCATTACAATGAATAATGCTGTAGCTCAAATCCTCGTGGTCCTCTTCAAAAAGGTCGAACGAGATATTCACAATATCATCAGTTGAAATCCTTATAACAGGCGGAAACATAAAACCGTTGCCCGATTCCACTTTTAATGAGTGAATACGACTGTCCAAACTTGCGGTGCGGTATGGCTTGTTCTGAGCAACAACAATATTGCACAATAAGCAAGTAGCAATAATAAATATGTAACGTAAAAATCTCATAACTTTAAAAACAAGTGCAAGTTTGTTAAATAAAAACTAACTAACAACTATCCCGAAGGGACGGCGTAGCCGACAACTAAAAACTCAAACTTACCGTAGCACCTTTAACATCCCCCGAGATGGGAGGTTTAATTTTAACAATCTCAACTTCGCCACCTTCAATATCACGAAATCTGTTTTTAATGGAGCTCATAATCCTGTAAACAACATTTTCCAGAAGATTTGAAGGAATAGACATCTCCTGTTTTACAATATCAAACAACTCGGCATAGTTTATAGTGTCGTTTACCGAGTCGCTTTGAGCCGCTTTTATAATATCGTATTTAACTTTCACTCTCACCAGGTAGTCGTTGCCCACAACTCTCTCCTGTTCGGCAACACCGTGGTAAGCATGAATTCTAATCTCTTTAAGTTCAATGTAACTATCCATGCAAAAATCTCTAATATACAATACAAATTTATAAAATAAATCCGATACAAATATCCTTTCTATATCAATTAGACTAAAACCTTGTTAAAAGTTTAAAATAGGATACCACGTTGTTTTGAAAAGTAAAACTATCAAAATGTACAAAATTGGGCAAAAAACATATCATAATGATGTAGTAAGTCGCTTTTTTTATAGAAAAGTGAGCATAGTGATATTTTATCATGTTCTTGCAAATATTCGCAAAACCGCTAAAATTGTGAATGTTATTTTATGGAAAATCAATAGTTTAGCTTATTAAAGATTTTTTTCTCTAATTATTACATGTAATATGACAAAAAGTTGTAACTTTGCACTTGGTAAAAAATCCGTTGTAAAAAGTATGGCAGATTTAGTAAAAATAAAAAGAGGATTGGATATCCCATTGGTCGGAGAGGCTGCGAAAAACATACAAGCTGCGCCTAAAGCAGAGATGTATGCAATCGTACCCGACGATTTCCATGGAGTAACTCCAAAAATATTGGTTAAGAGTGGTGAAGAGGTGAAAGTAGGAACACCACTTATGTGCGATAAAAATCGCCCCGAGGTTATTTTTGTTTCTCCCGTCAGTGGAACAGTAGAGGCAGTTAATCGTGGCGAGCGTCGCAAAGTGTTGGAAATAGTAGTAAAATCGGACGGCAAGTTTGAAGCAGTTGATTTTGGTAAACTTGATGCAAACAAAATGGATGCACAAGCAGTGAAAGAGACTCTTTTGAAAAGCGGACTTTTCGCATATATCAAACAACGTCCATACGATGTAATTGCAAATCCCGAGGTAGCACCTCGCGATATCTTTGTAACAGCATTCGATTCTGCTCCATTGGCTCCCGATTTTGAGTTTGTGGCAGAAGGAGAAGAGGCTGCATTGCAAGCAGGTATCGACGCAATTTCTCGTCTTACTTCAGGCAAAGTGTACGTAGGAGTAAAAGCAGACAGCAAACTTTCATTGAAAGGATGCGATGTTGTAAAATTCCAAGGTGCTCATCCTGCAGGAAATGTCGGTGTACAAATCGCCAACATAGCGCCTGTAAACAAAGGAGAGGTAGTTTGGACAATGTCAGCGTTCGATTTGCTTTTGATCGGTCGTTTGTTTACTACGGGCAAACTCGATTTTACACGTACAATTACCCTTGCAGGTTCAGAGGTTGAAGCTCCACAATATGTAAAAACAGTAGCAGGAGCATCAATTGCATCAATCATTTCGGGCAACGTTAAAAAAGCAGACCACAATCAACGTATAATCAGCGGTAACGTATTGACAGGAACAAAAGTTTCTGCCGAGGATTATCTTCGTGCATACTCAACACAAGTAACAATCATTCCCGAAGGAGACGATTGCAACGAGTTTGTAGGATGGGCAACTCCCGGATGCGGAAAATTCAGCGTAAGCCGCACATTTGGTTCTTGGTTGTTTGGTAAGAACAAAAAATACAACATCGACGCACGTTTGCGTGGTGGAGAGAGAGGTATAATCATGTCGGGCGAGTACGACAGCGTATTCCCAATGGATATACTTCCCGAGTTCTTGATAAAAGCAGTAATAGCATTCGATATAGATAAAATGGAGAACCTTGGAATATATGAGGTTGCTCCCGAAGATTTTGCTCTTTGTGAGTTCGTTGACACATCAAAACTCCCATTGCAACAAATAATTCGTAACGGATTGGATGCTCTAATGAAAGAGATGAACTAATAAGGAAAAATTATTTGCACAATATGGAGAAATTAAGAAAATATATCGACAAGATTAAACCTAATTTCGAGCCGGGTGGAAAATATGCAAAACTACAATCGGTATTCGAAGGGTTTGAGACATTTCTATTTGTTCCCAACGCAACATCAAAATCAGGAGTGCATGTTCACGACTCAATAGATAGCAAAAGAACAATGACAGTTGTTATCCTTGCGCTATTGCCGGCACTTTTATTTGGTATGTATAATGTTGGATACCAACACTACTTGGCAATTGGGGCATCAGAGAGCTTTATTACAACATTCATCTACGGATTCTTGGCAGTATTGCCTAAAATCGTGGTATCGTATGTAGTAGGATTGGGAATTGAGTTCATATCGGCTCAACTTCGCGGACACGAGATTCAAGAGGGATTCTTGGTGTCAGGAATGTTGATACCTATGATTGTTCCCGTTGACACCCCATTGTGGATGATTGCAGTTGCAACAGCATTTGCAGTGATATTCGCAAAAGAGATATTTGGAGGAACAGGAATGAACATCTTCAACGTAGCACTTATCACTCGTGCATTCCTATTCTTCGCATATCCTTCAAAAATGTCAGGAGACAGCGTATTTGTTCGCACATCTGACACATTCGGAATGGGAGCAGGCGAGGTAGTGGAAGGATTCTCAGGAGCTACACCTCTTGGACAATTGGCAACACAAACAACAGGAGATGTAGTTTTGACAGATATAGTAGGTAACACAATCTCAACTTGGGACTTGTTCTTGGGATTAATTCCTGGTTCAATCGGAGAGACATCAACACTTGCAATCCTAATTGGTGCGGCAATATTGTTGTTTACAGGAATCGCAAGCTGGAGAATCATGTTATCAGTATTTGCAGGAGGATTTGCAATGTCACTATTGGCAAGCACATTTGCATCGGCAACATATCCCGGATCATTCTTAACACCCGTTGATCACATCTGTTTAGGAGGATTCGCATTTGCGGCGGTCTTCATGGCAACAGACCCTGTAACAGGAGCAAGAACAAACGTAGGAAAATATATCTACGGATTCTTAATCGGAGCAATCACAATAATAATTCGTCTATACAACAACGGATACCCCGAAGGTGCGATGTTGGCTGTATTGTTGATGAACGTATTTGCTCCATTGATTGACTACTTCGTAGTTGAAAGCAATGTTAAACGTCGTCTAAAACGTGCAAAGAAAGGAGGAGCTACAAATGAATAAGCAATCAAACGTATATACAGTTGTATATGCATCAGTAATGGTTATTGTTGTTGCTGCAGTTCTTGCTTTTACTGCAATGAGCCTAAAAGGCAAGCAACAAGAGAATATACAAGTGGATAAGATGAAACAAATCTTATCATCAATTGGCGTTGAAGCTACTGCAGCAAATGCACAAGCTGAGTATGCAAAATACATAACATCAACATTTGTGATAAACGCAGAGGGTGTAGCAGTAGAGGGTGATGCATTTAATGTAAACGTAGCAGCAGAGGTAAAACAACCTGCAGCAGAGCGTAAACTACCCGTATTCGTGGCAACACTTGCAGACAATGCTACAAAATACATCATTCCAATGTATGGAGCAGGATTGTGGGGCCCAATTTGGGGATACATCTCATTGGATGACAACGGAAGCACAATCTACGGAGCATACTTTGCACACCAGGCAGAAACTCCGGGATTGGGTGCAGAGATTGATAAACCTGCATTTAGCGGACAATTTGTTGGAAAAAATTTCTTCAAAGATGGTGTATTCAAAGCCGTAACAGTTGAGAAAGCAGGACAAAAACCTCTAAACGGAGCAGACTATGTTGATGCTATCACAGGAGGAACAATTACAAGTCAAGGAGTCTCAGCAATGATCGGAAACTCATTTGCACCATACGAGACATTCTTCAAATCATTAACAAATAATCAGGGAGAATAAGAGCATGTTATCAAAAAAGACAAAAGAGACCTTGTTAGGTCCACTATCAAAAAATAACCCTGTAATCATACAGGTGCTTGGTATCTGTTCGGCACTTGCAGTAACAGCAAAATTGGAACCTGCATTTGTAATGGCAATATCTGTAACAGCGGTACTTGCATTTGCCAATGTTATCATATCACTATTGCGTAATACAATACCCAACAGCATACGTATTATTGTTCAATTGGT
Organism: Candidatus Caccoplasma sp.; assembly: GCA_045613905.1. GTDB lineage: Bacteria > Bacteroidota > Bacteroidia > Bacteroidales > G3-4614 > Caccoplasma_A. Next base: position 2,828 of record JAZLBW010000038.1, on the reverse strand, counting down.
TGTGGTTGCAGCACTTGTAATCGTTGTTGACCAAGTATTGAAAGCTTTTGTTTACGATGTAAGTAAACAATTGTCGGTGTTCATCGGATTGATTATCACAAACTGTATCCTAATGGGACGTTTGGAGGCATTTGCAATGGGTAACGGCCCATGGCAATCATTCTTGGACGGAGTAGGAAATGGTCTTGGATATGGAATCGTATTGATTATCATTGCATTCTTCCGCGAGTTGTTAGGATCAGGAACATTGTTCGGATACCAAGTAATTCCCGACGTAGTATATGAGTGGGGATATCAAAACAACGGATTGATGATTCTTCCTCCCATGGCTTTGATTGTGGCAGGATGTATAATTTGGGCACACCGTGCATATAATAAAGATTTACAAGAAAAATAAAAGCATAAAGATTAAGAAAAATGGAAACCCTAAATCTCTTTATTAAGTCTATCTTTATAGACAACATGGTATTCGCCTACTTCTTGGGTATGTGTTCATACTTGGCGGTATCAAAGAATGTAAAAACCGCAATGGGATTAGGTATAGCAGTAACCTTTGTGCTTGCCATAACATTGCCTGTAAACTATTTGCTTGAAAACTATATCCTAAAAGCAGGAGCATTACAATGGTTGGGAGCTCAATTCGAAGGAATCGATTTAAGTTTCTTGTCATTGATTCTCTTCATCGCCGTAATTGCATCAATGGTACAATTATTGGAGATGATTATCGAGAAATACTCTCCATCGCTTTATAACCAACTTGGTATCTTCTTGCCCCTTATCGCAGTAAACTGTGCAATTTTGGGAGGAGCATTGTTTATGCAACAACGCGAATTCTCAACAATTGTGGAGGCAACAGCATTCGGTGTTGGTTCAGGTATAGGATGGTTGTTGGCTATCGTAGGTATAGCTGCAATACGTGAGAAATTGGCTTATTCAAATGTTCCCAAACCATTACGAGGTATCGGTATCACCTTTATCGTAACAGGATTGATGGGTATCGCATTTATGAGCTTCTTGGGAATTAAACTTTAATAACGAATAATTAAAAGAGCAAAATATGTTAGGTACAACTATCTATTCAGCCGTTATAATATTCTTGGTTATCATTTTGCTTTTGGTTGCAATCCTTTTGGTCGCAAAGGCAAAATTGGTTCAATCAGGAGATGTAACAGTAACCATCAATTCAGATCGAAAAATAGTATCTCAAGCAGGTTCGTCACTACTTAATGTTATGGCAGAAGATAAAGTGTTCTTGCCTTCGGCATGTGGTGGTCAAGGAAACTGCGGTATGTGTAAATGTCAAGTAGAAGAGGGTGGAGGCGAGATTCTTCCTACTGAGGTTGGATTCTTTAATCGCAAACAAATAAAAGAGAACTATCGTTTGGCTTGTCAAGTAAAAGTTAAAAACGATATGGAGGTAAAAATACCTCAAGAGGTTCTTGGAATCAAAAAATGGGAGTGCGAGGTTGTCTCAAACAACAACGTGGCATCATTCATCAAAGAGTTTGTTGTTAAACTACCCGAAGGAGAGATACTTGATTTCAAATCAGGAAGCTACATTCAAATCGACGTACCAAAATACGAGGCAAACTTTGCCGATATGGATATCGATGAGAAATTCCGTGATGAGTGGGACAAATTCAAAATGTGGGGACTTGTTTCTAAAAACACAGAAGAGACATACCGTGCATACTCAATGGCTAACCACCCTGCAGAAGGAAATATTGTTATGTTGAACATCCGTATTGCCACACCTCCATTTGACCGTTCAACCGGAACATGGGCGGCAGGAATCAACCCCGGTATCTGTTCATCATACATCTTCTCTCGTAAACCGGGCGATAAAGTTACAGTATCAGGACCTTACGGAGACTTCCACATCCTTGACACAAAACGAGAGATGTTGTATATCGGAGGTGGTGCAGGTATGGCTCCATTGCGTTCACACTTGTTGCACCTATTCCACACATTGAAAACAACAGATCGTAAGATTTCATACTGGTACGGAGCACGTTCACGCCGTGAAATATTCTACGAAGAAGATTTCCGTGCAATAGAGCGCGAATTCCCCAACTTCTCATTTCATATAGCACTTTCTGATCCTCAACCCGAAGATAATTGGACAGGTTACACAGGATTCATCCACCAAGTAATCTACGACAACTATCTAAAAACACACGAGGCTCCAGAGGATATCGAGTACTACATGTGTGGTCCCGGTCCTATGGCAAATGCAGTTAAGAAAATGCTTTGGGATCTTGGAGTACCTCGCGAGATGTTGATGTTCGACGACTTCGGAGGATAATCTCTATAAATTAGTTCGCGACTTTGTCGCAATTAGAAATGAAAAATTAGAAGTGTTTTTTAATTCATTTATATGGCAAAAGCGAGGTTTTTCCTCGCTTTTGTCGTGTTTATATGGGTTATTTTTGCTTCGCAACAATTAGGCTAATTGGACAAATTAGACTAATTGGTCAAATAAAAAGCTGTCTTTCCCTGAAAAAAATTGACTCAGCAGTAGGGACACACGATCGTGTGTCCGAAAAAAAGAAGCAGCCAAGCAGTAGGTCTGCAAAGACCTGTGGCAAACGTTGTTTGCCATTCAATAGCCGTAGGTTTTTAAACCTACGGAAAAAAAATTACCATGTAATGCGTCTGAAAGACGAGAAACCCAAAATCCCTGCTTCCCCGTCTTTGCAGACGGAGTGATGTGGTTCAACAAAATACCACGGGTTTAAAAACCCGCGGCTATTAAGAAACTGTTTAAATTTTATTGTTTTTTATATTCTATATCGCAAAATAGCTTCGGTTTCTTTTATTCTCTTTTT
>JAZLBW010000037.1:0-10311 GCA_045613905.1 Candidatus Caccoplasma sp. | reverse complement strand
GGCCTGTCGCTAGCGTTCATCCTGAGCCAGGATCAAACTCTTCGTTGTAATTATGTTTTGTTATTTATTTTTACTGTAAATAACCTGATCCGATGCTCAATTTAAACTTTAAGTTTATTGACGTTGACGTTTTATTTTTTTACTCGTCTCGTACTACTTTGTCTTTTTCAAATATTCAATGATCTCTTTTTTTGTTGCCCCCAGTTCGTTACCGAAAGCGGATACAAAAGTAGTACAACTTTTATTACCCACCAAATTTTTTAATGACTTTTTTCAAGAAAAATTTTCACTTTTTATCAAAACCTCTATAAATCAGCGAAATAATTTTTCATTATTTTTTACTCTTTTTCTGAGCTATTTCTAAAATTTGTTTTTTGAGCCGTCTTGACTACTCGATATAAATACCCGACTTAAGTATGGTTCATACGCAACAAAACGACCTCGAAGATTTCTTTCGAGGCCGTTCTTTATATAAACAATAATGTGTTATCTACTCCAACTCTTGAGTCAACTGGTTTATTACCGAATATACAGGCATTCTATTATATAATATATTATACACTGCTTCGAGTATCGGCATGTTTACATTGTAACGTTCGTTTATCTCGTGCATACATTTTGTTCCATAATAGCCTTCGGCAATCATCTCCATCTCTATTTGTGCTGTCTTAACCGAATAACCTTTTCCTATCATTGTTCCAAAGGTGTGATTTCGACTAAAATGAGAGTATGCTGTCACCAAAAGGTCTCCGAGATATACCGATTTGCAGATTTCTCGTTCGGGCATTGGTTTTACTGCATTAAGGAAACGTTCTGCTTCGCGAGTTGCGCTCGACACAAGAACAGCCTTAAAGTTATCGCCCATTTTCAACCCATGACAAATACCCGCAGCTACCGCATAAACATTTTTCAAAACTGCGGCATACTCTATTCCAACAACATCTTTTGATGTTTTTGCTATTAAAAAGCGGTTGGTGAGCATTTTTGCCATCTCCTCTGCTTTTTGCAAATCGGAACATCCTACTGTCAAATACGACAATCTCTCCAAAGCGACCTCTTCTGCATGGCAAGGTCCTGAAACCACAGCAAGATTATCTTCAGGCACCTTATGAACCTCTTTCAAGTAGTCTGTTACCACCATGTTTTCGTCGGGGACTATTCCTTTTATTGCCGACACTATAAATTTACCCTCAAGAGATGTTCTCAACTTCTTAAGGTGAGTTTTTATGAATGGTGATGGTGTTACAAAAATCAATGTGTCTGATTTTTTTATCACCTCATTAAGATTACTTGTAAAGTATATTCTGTTTATATCGAATTTTACACTCGACAGGTAAACAGGGTTACGTCCCAAACGTTTGAAATCTGCTATACGATCCTTACGTCTCATATACCAATTTATCTCCTCAACGTTTGTAAGCACCAACTTTGCAATTGCTGTTGCCCAAGTTCCTCCTCCAATTATGGCTACTTTGCCGGGTAACTCCATTATCTTTATTATTTTTTGTTATTCTGCAGCTTCTTCTTCTTTTTTGACTCTCTTCTCGGGACGCATTTGCGGGAAGAACAATACCTCTTGTATTGTTGTTTGTCCTGTCATCAACATAACTAAGCGGTCCATTCCAATTCCCATTCCTGATGTAGGAGGCATTCCGTATTCAAGTGCGCGCAAGAAATCGGCATCGATAAACATTGCCTCATCGTCTCCCTTCTCCGACAAACGCAATTGCTCCTCGAAGCGATAGCGTTGATCGATTGGATCGTTCAACTCTGAATATGCATTACACAACTCCTTACCGTTTACCATCAACTCAAAACGCTCGGTCAATTCGGGATTGCTTCTGTGTTTTTTAGTTAGTGGCGACATCTCAATAGGATAGTCGGTAATGAATGTTGGCTGTATATAGTTTCCTTCGCATTTTTCTCCGAAAATCTCATCGATTAGTTTTCCTTTACCCATTGAAGGATCTGTTTCGATGTGCAATTGTTTACAAACGTCACGAAGTGCGTCTTCGTCCATTCCTGTAATATCGATTCCAGTAAACTCTTTAATTGCTTCAATCATTGTTACTCGTTTGAATGGAGCTTTGAAGCTGATGATGTTGTCTCCAACTTTAACATCTGTTGTTCCGTTTACGTCAAGAGCTATTTTCTCAAGCATCTTTTCAGTGAACTCCATCATCCAATTGTAGTCTTTGTATGAAACATAAATCTCCATACATGTAAACTCAGGATTGTGAGTGCGGTCCATACCTTCGTTACGGAAGTTCTTTGAGAACTCATACACACCTTCAAATCCACCAACTATCAAACGTTTCAAATATAGCTCATTTGCAATACGCAAATACAGAGGAATATCCAACGCGTTGTGGTGAGTAATGAATGGGCGTGCCGCCGCTCCTCCCGGGATTGATTGCAACACAGGAGTCTCAACCTCCATATATCCTTGTGCGTTGAAATACTCACGCATCGAAGTATATACTTTGTTACGTTTTACGAATATATCTTTTACTCCCTCGTTTACAACCAAATCGACATAACGTTGACGGAAACGTTGCTCGGGATCGTCAAATGCGTCGTATGCAACTCCATCTTTCATCTTTACGATTGGCAATGGACGCAACGATTTTGACAAAAGTGTCAACGATTGAGCGTGAATTGTTATCTCGCCCATTTGTGTGCGGAACACATATCCTGTAATTCCGATAAAGTCACCTATGTCCAAAAGTTTTTTGAACAATACGTTGTATAGGTCTTTGTTTTCGTCGGGGCATATTTCATCGCGAGATACATACACTTGTATTCTTCCTGTAGAGTCTTTCAACTCCATGAACGATGCTTTACCCATTATTCGACGACTCATGATACGTCCTGCAATTGAGACTTGACGCACAGGGGCATCATCGGAGAAGTTCTCTTTTATCTCTGTTGCGTATCCATCAACTTTATATTCTGCCGCAGGATAGGGTTCTATACCCATTGCTTTTATTTGTTCCAACGAATTACGACGAACAATCTCCTGCTCACTCAATTCTGATATATCCATTTTTCTTAACTGTTTCTGTTTTTAGTAGGTTTTACACCACATTAGGTACAAAATACCAATTTCACCCCAAAATTATAAATTTTATTACAATATTCATATTTATTAGTCAAAAAAGATTGCCTTAATGCTATTTATAGCCTAAAACAACCTCTTTTTACTGTTTTCGGTAATGTTCCTTTATCAAGCGACTCACATTAAAGTAGTATCCGTCTGCTCCACCGTTTTCAACCTCGATAAAGTCATACATGGGTTCTACAAAAATATAATCGACAGGGGTAAACCCATAGCAATATATCACATCGTAGGGATGAATGGATGATATTACATACCATGCTGTTTCGGGCGAAAGACCATCTCCCGACGATATTATAACACCCAATATCTGCCGCAACTTATACTCCCAGATATACGACTTTTCTGTATCTCCCTTCTGTTCGTAGGCATACGACAAAAGCTTCATTTGTCGCAATTCAAAAGGGAAATCGGCAAGAACGAGAAGTGCATTCTGTATTATCCTATCCAACTCCTCAGGGGTGTGAGTCTCTTTTGTATATAAATCAGTTGCCTTAACTTTATTGTATTTAACATCGCGATATGGTTCAAAATCCTCTTGAAACGAAAACCCATAATATAGACGCTCCAACTCAATGGGAGTCATGGTTGTATCCCCCTCACAAAAGCGAGAAAATAGTTTAGGATAGAAATAGTGCGAAGACGGATTGTTCACATCCTGCTCTATCGCCTCAAAATCAGGGATAACATAATCCACATCCTCAGCATTTACAATAAGGGAGAATGAGAATATCAACATTATCAGTATATACAGTCTCTTCATCAAAATAGTGTTTGTGCAGTCAAAGTTAATACTTTTTGGTGGCAGGTCAAAGCAATAATCCCGCTTTTAACTTTTTATATATAACCTCACAAGCATCTTCCAAAAGATTAAGCACATTTTCAAAGCCATCGGCTCCGCCATAATAGGGGTCGAAAACACAATCTGCCTGGTAATGCTCAAAATAATCCGCTATACGCAACACCTTATCGCGAGCCTCAATGGTAGGCGCCATACGACGAAGATCGTCATAATTGGCATCGTCCATTGCAAATATGTAATCGAAATGCTCGAAGTCTTCTGTTTTTATTCTACGCGAAAGGTGGTCAAACACATACCCTCTTCTTGCGCCATGCGCTCTCATTCGAGGATCGGGCAACGACCCCGCATGTCCACCATATGTTCCCGCCGAGTCGATGAAGAACAAATCTTCATCTCCCGCATCCTTTACCACTTTGTGCATTATGGCATCCGCTGCCGGTGAGCGGCAAATATTTCCCAAACACACAAAGAGTATTGATGTTTTATTTATTGGTTTTTCTGTCATATCTGTTTTATTTTATCTTCTTTCACAAAGATAAAAGTTTTTGCATAAAAAAGCAACTGCCCGACTTGCGAACAGTTGCTTAATTGTTAATTATCTAATGTAAGTAACTTATTAGTTTTTCTCTACAGGAAGAACCGATACATATGAACGATTCTCTTTTTTGCGAACGAAAGTTACTTGTCCGTCAACTAAAGCGAAAAGAGTGTGATCTTTTCCCATACCTACGTTCTCACCTGCGTGATGAACTGTACCTCTTTGACGTACGATTATATTGCCTGCTTTGGCGAATTGTCCACCAAATACTTTTACTCCAAGTCGCTTGCTTTCTGATTCACGACCGTTCTTCGAACTACCGACACCTTTCTTATGAGCCATCTTCTTATAAATTTAATAGTTAGGCAACAATTTCTTTAATTAACACTTGTGAGAAACATTGACGATGACCGTTACGTTTACGGTAACCTTTTCTGCGTTTCTTTTTGAACACGATTATGCGCTCGCCTTTTACGTGGTCTAATACCTCGCAAACTACTTTTGCTCCTTCAATAGCAGGTGCGCCAATCTTTACCTCTCCGTCGTTGTCAATCAACAACACTTTCTCAAATTCAACAGCTGAACCTTTGTCTGCGTTCAAGCGGTGAACATACAATTTTTTGCCAGCCTCGGCACGGAATTGTTGTCCTTGAATTTCTACAATTGCGTACATTTAGTTATTATTTTTTTAACTGGTACCTCCGGCAGGTGAAATCCATTCGTTGGAATTGCTTACCAAACCTGTCGCGGAATAGCGGGTGCAAAGATAATAACTTTATTTTGAATATGCAATATTAGTTGTTAGTTTTTAGTTGTTAGTCTTAAATTAGACTAATTAGGCTAATTGGTGTAATTACGCTAACAACTATTTAACTACTTTTAGGCTCTCCTCTCCTACTTTCACAACCAATACTCCGGTTGCTGTGGTTTTTATTGTAGTTACTGAGTCTTCGCTGATTGCATTTGCTATTACCGTTCCGTTTGCAGAGTATAGAGTTACATTCTCTCCTGCTGTTGTTCCATAGATTTTTATCTCATCACCTGAAACAACTGCTTTAAGTGTTTGCTCTGCTGCTTCTGTCGAAGTAATTCCTGTCACCTCGCTGAAGTTTGCCACAATCTCGGTATTTGATGAGATAGTTGCTGTGTATGGGTTCTCAATTGAAACCTCTACTCCGTTTATGGTCCAGTTTTCGAATTGATAACCCTCTTCTGCTGTTGCTGTTACTATTACTTGGTCGTTTGCAAATGCATAAATTGAGTTGCTTGATGCACTACCCATTGTTGCATCGGCCGATGATGCAGCTACTGTAAACATTTGTGGCAAAGAGAATTGAGTATCCAAATATGATATGCGGTTGCCAACATATTGTCTTAAGAAATCGACCTCTGCCTCATATGATCCACGTGCCGCAAGTTCGCGATATACAATTTTATTCAAGATATTCCATTTTTGGAAGTTGTTTTGTTGCGACATCTGCAAGTAGCTTTCTGTTGAGTTGATGTAATTTATCATAAACTCTTTAACTCCTGCTTTACGAACCTCTGCCCAACGTGCTTTTACGTTTGCCTGAAAGCCCGCATCTTGCCACCAACGAGCAATCCATGTTCTGGGATCGTGTGCATATGTGCGCATTAGTTTTTGAGTTGCATCGCCCAAACGGTCGTCGTTATTGAATGCTATATCAAAGTCCCATAGTGGACCAAACTTAAAGACATCATTGCGCTCTTTGTACATATATGTACTCCACCATGCGTCAGAGTTTCCGAACAACTCACATGCTATGTACCAATCCACCATTGATGCCTCGTCGATGTATTTTCTCCAGCCTGTTTCTGCATCTGTATAGTTTGTGCCGAACAAGGCATTCTCCATTTGTTGTGTGTAGTTTTTGATATAGTAACTTTGGTCTGAGTTTATCTCATCATCTTTTGGATATTTGATTGTAACCTTCATTCCTTTGGTTGTTTGGAACCATGAGATTTCGCTATCGGCAAATCCGTCAACCTCAATCAAATATCCTCCTGTTATTTCGGGGTCAGATGAGGTTGTGGTTTCGTCTTGCTCGGTTACAGGTACACGTTTTTTCTTAACCTCTACTTGGTCGGTTAGCATATAGCTTCCCAAGTTCTCACCATTCAATACAACGTCAACGAATGTTACCGATGGGGTGAATCCAAACTCTAACATATTGCGTGCTGTTTCAAATGCAAGAGCATTACGCATCAATGTTTTATCGGCATAGTTTGCCAACAACACCCAGTTTTTCTCTTTTGCCTCGTTACCCAAGAATTTGATTTTCTCATCGAATTTCAAACGGTATGGCTTTTTAGCCATTCCCCATGTTGAGTTTCCGCGCCCTTTTATCTCGGTCAAAACCTCAGTGATGTTATCATCTGCATTTTCCGCTCCACGAACAGTAACATATGCATTAACATAGTCATCTTTACTTACTACAGGAACTCCATTTTCGGTGTTGATGTAGATGGTGGGAACGTTTGTTAACTGAGGATATTTATCGGTAAAGTTTGCCACAACATCCATGTTGCCGGTGATTGTTGCAATGTATGGATTTTCTAACGATACGATTGTTCCTCCTATTGTCCAATTCACAAATTTGTTGTCGCCTGTTACTGATGCTGTAAACACAACCTCTGTATCCTCTAACAACTCTCCTGTTTGAGATGCAGTTGCGCTACCCATATCTGTATTGTTCACTGACACACTTACATTGAATAAACCTAATGCTCTGAAGTTTGCAACAAAAGTTTTATCTCCGGCAGTCAAATCGGTATATGAAGCATTGGTGCTTACCACTTGACCTTCTTCTGTCCAATTTATAAATTTATATCCCTCTTTAGGTACTGCAGTAATAGTTACAGGTCCAGTCTCGTCGGCAACCTCAGTTACACCCTCGCTGCCAATGTATGCAGTTCCCATCTCTGCATTGTTTACTGATACTGAAATTTTTCTTTCTGCAACTTTTGCCGATTTATAAACCTCAAACTCATATATCGCAAGCCAAGAATTTCCTATTTCAATAAGCTCCATTCTCACATACGTTGCAGAGTAACCTTTTGCGTCGATTGTAACAACATTCAATCCTGAAGATGCATCATATTCCGCTGTTGTAATTACATTAATTTCCGACCCTGCAACATCAGTCCATGTTTGCTTATCGCTTGATACTTGCAACTTTATTTTATTGGGGCAGTAATAATAAAGGTTATTCCCAAAATACAATTTAACATTATCTAATTGAGCCTCTTCCGGTAATGTTACTGTTACTGTAGTTCCTACTTCTTGGTCATTAAACGACTCAAATTTTGTTGAATATGCTCCATCAACTAATTTATCTGAAGTGTAATCATTATAAGCTTGTACACTCACCTCTGCCGATTGAGCCGACACCTTTATTGCCTCACCCTCTTGTGCCAATAGTGTTTGGCAAGCGAATAATGCCATTACTGACATTAAAACAACTTGTAATAGTTTTTTCATAATAGTTATTTTGTTTGATGTTTTTTGCACATAATTATCAGTGTACAAATTTATACGAAATTATTTAAAATAGCAACCTTATTATTGAATTAGGAATGAGAAATTAGGAATGAGAAATTAGGAATGAGAAATTAGGAATGAGAAATTAGGAATGAGAAATTAGGAATGAGAAATTAGGAATGAGAAATTAGGAATGAGAAATTAGGAATGAGAAATTAGGGGATACTATCCATAATTTTGTGTAAATAGAGATTACAGGGTTCAGTATGAACCTTGTAATTTTTTTATTAATAACTTTGTAAAATTTGAAAACAGAATTCAGATATAAAGGTGGTATCTGAATCCTGTTTTCTCATTTTCACAATCTATTGGACACTGCCAATTAGGGATTAATTTCTAATTATCACGAAGTGCCGTACTAATTCCTAATTGCGACAAAGTCGCGAACTAATTTCTAATTTAAGTATATCCGACAGTTACTTAACCACCTTAAATACCCGTTCGCCCACTTTTATAATCAAAACGCCTTTTGCCGAAGTATTTATCACGGTTACACCCTCCTCACATACTGCATTAATAATTCCCACTCCGTTGGCTGAATATACAGCTATTGGCTCTTCTTGTCTCGTTCCGTAAAGTTTTATCTCATCTCCCAACACCGCAACTTTTATTTGGTTTGCGATGTTTGCTGTATTTATACCAGATATAACCTCAAAGTTTGCCACAAAATCGGTATGCTCGGTAATGGTTGGCTGATAGATGGCTTCTGTCGATACAACCTGAGCATTTACCGTCCAATTTACAAATTCATAACCCTCTTTTGGTGTAGCCATAAGGGTTACAGATGAGCCTTTTTCAACCGAATTTGAAGATACATCTACAATACCCTTAACTGTATTCTCCGAAGTGGCTGTTACATATAAATCGTACAAATCATCTATATATCCCTCTGTAAAGACAAATGGTATTGAAGTGTATTTATTTGAACCCTCTGATATAATCTGCACATCGTACATACATGCCACCAACTCTTTATTTGAGCCTCCACTCAACAGATTATTATCATCGTCAGTAGCTGTCTCAAAATCCCAATAACCGATAAGTGTTTCGTCAGTTACGGTATCTATATGTTCCATAGCTGCCTTAACCTCGTCTTCAGAGAGAACTTTATTATACAAACGAACCTCATCAATTGTTCCGTCTATTGGCGCACGCCCATATGCAAGACCTCCAACCATTATAACATTAGATGATTTCCAGCTATACAATGATTGTGGAGCTGTGGATGAACCTATTTTCTTTCCGTTAACAAACAATTCAAATGTTCTATTGCTGGTATATCCACACGCCATTGCCACATGATACCACTTTTTAGGTTCAAACTTAACATAAGTTGGGGTTGTAACAGAGGCTCCGTATGATGCCATCAGTCGATAATCGAAAAGCCAATTGCCCTCTTCAGCAACATCTCCTTGATCATTTGTATCCCCTTCGTTTGCAATCACACTCCACAAATAGCCCCAATCACTTGCTGGGTAATAATCTTGTGGGGAGCGGATGTTTATAAATTGAGTACCCAGGTAATCATGATTGAATTCATTGAAATATATCCAGAATGAAAGGGTAAAGGGTGTTTGATTGTTAAATCCAAGCTGATCGGCAGGAATACCAAACGCTTTTCCTTCCAACGCTGCTCCTTGAACTGCAGTTCCGAATTCAACAAAGTTAGCCACGAATTCAGAATTTGCAGTAACAGGTACAGTACAACTACTCTTGGTTGAAACTGTTTTTCCGTTAAGTGTCCAATTCAAGAATCTATATCCGGGTTTTGCTGTAGCTGTAAGCGTTACACTACCTCCCTCTTCTACTTCAGATGTCGAAATCTCAGCCACACCCATTTCTTCATCTGACGATATTGCCGTTACTGAGAAGAAGAGTTGAGATAAACCAAATTCATCATCAAGGTAATTGATGCGACTGATTACATAATTTTTCAAGAATTCAACCTCTGCCGCATAAGAACCACGTGCCGCAAGTTCGCGATACACTTTTGTATTTAGTATGTTCCATACCTGGAAGTTATTTTGTTGCGAAGCCTGCAAATAATCGGCTGTATTATCAATGTAGTTTGTCATAAAGGCAGAGACTCCTGCTTTACGCAACTCCTCCCAACGCGCTTTTACTTTTGTCTGGAAGCCCGCATCTTGCCACCAACGTGCAATCCATGTTTTGGGATCGTGTGCATATGTACGCATTAGTTTTTGGGTTGCATCGCCCAAACGGTCGTCGTTATTGAATGCTATATCAAAGTCCCATAGTGGACCAAATTTAAATACATCATCACGCTCTTT
>JAZLBW010000036.1:0-15259 GCA_045613905.1 Candidatus Caccoplasma sp. | reverse complement strand
TCTGCTTGATATATGGTATAATAATTGCCACTCTTCTCTACCGTAAATTGTGTTTTCAAAGTTTGGTGAGCGTGACATTGCCAATATGTGCAATAGATATAATATCCACTTTTTGAAACAATATAAAACTTGCCATTATCTGCACCCTCAAATTTGAATAACTGATCTTCGCTACTTTCTGCATAAGCAACTACTCCCATTCCTGCATTATCTCGAGAATTGGTAGTATATGAGTCGTGATTTGTAAATGATAGATAATAACCATTATTTACATTTTTCAAACGGAACCATTCGCTTTTCTCAAAATTGGCAACAAACTCACTATTTGCTGTTATGGTTGCAGTGTAGGGATTAGATGTTGAAACTACATACCCATTTACAGTCCAATTTACAAACTCATAGCCTTCGTTGGGTGTGGCAGTTAGGGTCACACGACCTCCCTTTCCAACACTGCTTGATGATGCTGTGGCTATTCCTCCTGTGGTTGCTGATACTGATACGGTGTAGGTTTTTTTCTCAAAATTGGCAACAAACTCACTATTTGCTGTTATGGTTGCAGTGTATGGGTTTTCTGTTGAAACTACCTCCCCATTTACAGTCCAATTTACAAAATTGTAATCTTGTGCAGGGGTTGCGGTAAGTGTATATCCTTGTGCCAAACTATTTAATGTAACTGTTGCTATTCCACCTACAACTGAAGTGACAGATACCGTGCAGTCAGGTGCTGTATCTCCGCCTGCGTTATTGACTCCAACCTCTTCTAATTTCCATGTAGCTCTTTGTGAATATTCTGCATCACAGTATGGATAATATGCACCATTCACCAACTCTACCTTAAAATATTTGGATCCATTTTTTATGCAATATGTTCCATCTCCATTATCAACAAAAGTCAATGCTGTTCCTGAGGTTTTTAATGCATCAACATTCCAACTTTGGCATACTATATTATAACCACTTAAAGTAGTTAATATATAATTTGAACCTGATTTGGTAAATGTAAATATTTGGTCATCACTCTCTGCATAATCAGTACAGTTTACTCCTCCTACAGTACCAGATGTATGAGAATTATAGTTGGCTGCATTCATATATTTACCTGATGCAACATTCTTAATTCGATATGTAGGTACTTTAAGTTCAAATTTTATACTATCTACATCTCCTACATTATACTCTTGTATAACTTCTCCTCCTTGATAAAAGTCTATTACTCTTTTTTGTTCCATTTCCTGTGCAGTTGCACTGCCTAATAAGGCAACTATTGCTATTAGCAATGTGATTATTCTTGCTTTCATTTCAAAAAATAAATTTTTTAATTAGGAATTAGGAATGGCTTTATTCAAGTTCAAAAAAATAATTCCTAATTTCTAATTCCTCATTCCTAATTGATTATAATCTTCTTTGTCTCTACTTTTCCGTTTGATTGTACTGCTACTACATATATTCCGTTGGGGTAACTGCTTACATCGAGTGTTGCGGTTACTGATGCGGGTGTTTGGGTTTGCATCATAACGCCTTGCATATTATAAAACTGTACAAGGTTTATTGCTTCGGGCGATGTTATGCGTACTTCGCCACTTCCTCTCAAGTAGGTTATCTCTATCTCTGCAACTTCGGCTTTACTCTCCTCTATGGCAGTGATATTGGTATTACCAAAGGTGATGACTTCGATGTTGTCTATTGCCATTGGGGTTGCCACACCTGAGATAACAATATTTACTTCATCTTCCGAGGGGAAGGTGATTTTGTCTATTTCATCTATATTGATAGATTGAAATGAGCCTTGTGATGACAGATATACATTCATATAGTCCACCGCCTGGGCTTGTATGCCAACTATTGGAATGAATGTTACTAACATCATCACTATTTGTTTGAGGTTTATTTGTTTCATGTTTTTCTCCTCTCTATCCAACCTCTCTTTTAAAAGAGTGTGGAATGGGTTTGTTATTTTTATATACTTAAAATTCTTTTGGTTTGCATAACTCCGTTTTGACGAGCTTACGCTCGCAGGGCGGAGTTACGCATATATCTTCTCTATCTTTCTCCCCTCTCTACAGGAGAGGGGTTGGGGGTGAGGAGATTTACTCACAAACCGCGCGGACAGACTGCCCGATGTGACGGTTGTAGCCGCTAAAGTCCAAGCTGTCATAGTTGAAGAACAAGAAGTCAGCGTTCATGCCAAAGCCGTTAACGATTCGCGAACTCGACCAGTAGTAGCCGTGACTGTCCCTATAACTGGAATTTATCGAGTTGCCGCGATAGCCCGCAGCAGGGAGAAAAATGGAGTTACCATTTATCTTACTTGTTACTCTATACCCGTTTACTCCGTTTTGAGTGGTCCATTCCCAAGTACAGTTATTTGTGTTCTTTAATTCATATACCTCTACGTGTGTAGGCATTCTCCACTCACCACCCCAATTTACTCTCGCTGCATCGTCTGTGAGTTCAAGGGTGGTTTTTCCATCCACTGTACCATAGCTTGAATTTGTACAATATTTGGTTATTGTATCGAATGTGCCATTACAGTATTTGTAGTTACTCCAATTATAAGTTGTTTTTGGTGCGGTTTCTCCCCAAGCGAAATAGTCTCCATACTCCTCAGGAGAGTTAGCTCCTACGTTACAGGTTGCCCATTTTATTCCACTTGGTAAACCAAGGTCAACGTAACCTTTGCCTTCTTCTGTGCCTGAGGGTTTATAAGACACAAAATTGGCTACAAACTCACTATTTGCTGTTATGGTTGCAGTGTATGGGTTTTCTGTTGAAACAACCTCTCCGTTTACTGTCCAATTTACAAACAAATAGCCTTCGTTGGGTGTGGCAGTTAGAGTAAGAGAAGCACCTTGCGCCAAACTATTTAATGGAACTGTTGCTGTTCCACCTACAGTTGAAGAGACAGATACCGTGTAGTCAAGTGCTGTATCTCCTCCTGCGTTATTGGCTCCTACCTCTTCTAATTTCCATGTAGCTCTTTGTGAATATTCTGCATCACAGTATGGATAATATGTACCATCCACCAACTCTACCTTAAAATAGTTGGTTCCATTTTTTATGCAATATGTTCCATCTCCATTATCAACAAAAGTCAATGCTGTTCCTGAGGTTTTTAATGCATCAACATTCCAACTTTGGCATACTATATTATAACCGCTTAAAGTAGTTAATATATAATTTGAACCTGATTTGGTAAATGTAAATATTTGGTCATCACTTTCTGCATAATCAATACAGTTTACTCCTCCTACAGAAGCATCTGCATGAGAATCATAGTTGGCTGCATTCATATATTTACCTGATGCAACATCCTTAATTCGATATGTAGGTCCTTTAAGTTCAAATTTTATACTATCTACATCTCCTACATTATACCCTTGTATAACTTCTCCTCATTGGTAAAGATTTATTACTTTTTTTTGTTCCGTTTCCTGTGCAGTTGCACTACCGAATAAGGCAACTATTGCTATTAGCAATGTGATTAGTTTTGTTTTCATGATTTTATTTATTTTTAAAGATTATTCTCATATTTTCTTGCTTCATTTGCATTCATAACGGGTTGTATCTTTGAGATATTCTCAATATGTTACGCTGCTTTTTTGTACATTTCAATTTTGATTGTTTCAGCATTTTATTAGGTTATAGACAATGAAGCATTAAGCCACAATGAAAATTGCGACTTACGGTTTCTATAGATAACTAAAACTTTTGTTATTGTTTTATATAGGTAAGATTGTGTGTGTGTGTGTGTGTGTGTGTGTGTTTATACAAAGATTTGAAAGTACCAAATTATTAGCACTTTTTTTACACACTTTATTGATATTCAATGAATTTACACACATATTATTTACAGACACTTCTTCACAACACAAATGTAGTTATTTTTATTTTGTTTAACAAATTTATTATTAGTTTTTAGTTTTTAGTTGTTAGTTTGTTAGGCTAATTAGAGCAATATGACTAATTAGCCTAATTGGAGCAATAAAAAGCCACAAGGTTCTTATCGAGACAACCTTGGGGCTTTTCTAAAAACTAAGGTGCGAAGCACCGTACAACTAACAACTATATTTTATCTGTCATTTCTATCTCTAACTCTCCGCCTTTCATAATATCAGAGTAGTTGATGAAAGGTGATACAAGCTCCTCTCCGTTTAGTTTCATGCTCTTGATATATTTGTTTGTTCGAGAGTTGTTAAGTGTTTTGATTGCGAATGTTTTACCTTCTGGTAGTTTTACTGTTGCTTGGTCAAATATTGGACGTCCTATTGAGAATACAGGGTTACCCGGCGCTACTTGATAGATTCCCATACTGTTTAGGATATACCATGCCGACATCTGTCCGCAATCCTCGTTTCCTGCTATACCGTCGGGGTCTAAACGATATTGTGAATAGATGATGCTATCCAACATTGCTTGTGTTTTGTGAGGCTCACCTACATAGTTATATAGGTGTGCTATGTGGTGGCTTGGCTCGTTTCCGTGAGCATACAATCCTATCAATCCTGTAATGTCGGCTGATACGTCCTCGCCCTCTATGCTGCGAGAAGTTAAGAATAACGAGTCCAATTGTGTTACGAATGCCTCTTTGCCTCCCATCAATTCTACCAAGCCCTCTACATCGTGAGGTACAAACCATGTCCATTGCCAAGCAATTCCCTCGCAATAGTCATCATCGCGGTGTTTTGAAGCGTATGGGTTGAACGGTGTTCTCCACTCTCCTTTTGAGTCTTTACCTCGCATCATCTTGGTTGTTGCATCGAAATAGTTTTGGTAGTATTTTCCTTTTTGTGCAAATTCTGCAGTTTCTGTATCTTTATCCAAAGCGTCGGCAAGGATAGAGATACACCAGTCGTCATATGCATACTCCAACGCTTTTGCCACCGACTCGCCCTCTTTATCGCAAGGCACATATCCCAAAGCATCTTTATATATTTTTGATACGGGTTGAATGTAAGGTATAAATGCACGAGGTACTATTATATTTGATGTATCTCCGTTTGATGATTTCAAACATCCCTCAAATGCCGCCTCTACATCAAAATCTCTGTATCCTTTGATATATGCATCGGTAATTACAGATACTGCATGGTAACCAATCATACAACCTGTATAGTTTGATGCCAACTCCCACATTGGTAACAATCCGCCCTCTTTGTATTTCTCAACCAATGTGTTTACAAAGTCTGTGTTACGTTCGGGGTCAATGATTGTCATCATTGGGTGGTATGCGCGGAATGTATCCCACAACGAGAAGATTGTGTACATTGGACGGTTGCTTGTGCGGATTGTGTGATCCATACCCATGTATCTGCCATCAACGTCGGTGAACATATTAGGACACAACGATGTGCGATACATTGCTGTATAGAATATTGCTTTATCTGTTTCATTGGTAGTCTCTACATCAACTCTACCCAACACTTTATTCCACTCTTTGCGTGTTGCTTTGCGTGTTGCATCGAAATCAAACTCGGGAATCTCTGCCATAAGGTTCTTTTTTGCACCCTCAGTATCAACTCCTGACAAGGCTATTTTAAAGTAGATTGGAGTGTTTTTCTCCGCCTTGAAGTTTAGCAATGCTTTTAGGCGGGGTTTATCTACTCCCTCGCGTTGAACTGTGTCGTTTATGATTGTGTATGTGAATGGTTGAGAAGCCTCGGCATAGAAGCTGATGGCTTGCTCCCAAGCCCATCCTTTTGTTTGTTTGCTTCCGCATATTGCATTGTCGCCTACTACTTGCAAATCCAACACATCGTTGCGTTGGTCGCCAAATACTGACAGACTGTAGTCCATATCCAAAAGGATTGTTGCACTATCGGTTTCGGGAAATGTGAAACGATATATTGCTGCGCGTTGTGTTGCTGTAAGCTCTGTTAGGATTGAGTGTTTCTCCAACATTACTGAGTAGTATCCAGGCTCTGCCACCTCATTTTCGTGCGAGAAGGGTGAGCAGTATGGCATCTCTTGTGATTTTTCTCCCTCTTTATCCAACTTGTCGGGAGTGCCTATCATAGGCATTATAAGAATATCGCCATAATCGCCACATCCTGTTCCGCTCAAGTGGTTATGAGAGAATCCGTTGATTGTGGTATCGGTATAGTGATAACCTGCACAAGCATCCCATTGATACATTCTTGTATCGGGGCTTGCTTGAATCATAGGATATGGAGCTACCGCTCCTGGATAAACGTGTCCGTGTCCGCCTGTTCCTACAAATGGATTTACATATTTTGCATAATCAACATCTTGTTTTGCACATGATGCCAATAACAATAGTGCAGGAATTGCAAATTTAAGTGCTTTCATATATTTATAGTTGTTAGTTTTTAGTTGTTAGTTTTTAGTTTCTTATGTTGTTGTTAAAATTTAATTCTAACAACTATAAACTACCCCGAAGGGGCGGCAAAGCCGACAACTAACAACTCTATTAAATATTTATTTCTTAATAACCGGTGCTATAATGTATGTGAATGATTCAACTTGTCCGTCAGGATAACATAGATATTGTGGCTCGGGCCATCCTCCCCAACTATTGTTACCACCAACGCCCATCATTTTGTAGTCAACACAGCAATCTACCAAATCGCGAGGTGTGATGTCGTTGATGTGCTTAAAGTTGATGGTCTTTTTAGCAGGGTCTAACGAACCTGTATCACCTCCTTTGTCTCCTGCCTCAAAGTCTTCGATTGTGTTTTTAAGAGCATTGAACTCAATCAAATCCTCTTGAGCTGTTACCATTATACCATTGCCTTTATCGTTTGTTAGCGTAAAGTAGCGAACCTCCGAACGGTGTCCGTTCTCTTGTGGACGAACGTATGGTGTGTACATCTCCTCTGCTGTTGTATTATATACACCCACAAACGATGCTGTTTTACGGTCTTGGTAGTTCTCCCACTCGCCACGTCCGTAATATTTTACATTGTCATAATCGCCATTAAGTTGCATTCTGATTCCTGCACGTGGCATCATTGCCATGTTGTTCTCGGTAATGGTATTTACTGTCATTGCCAAATATCCTGAAGGATAGATGTTATACTCAATATCTTGTGCAACGCTATCGACCATTGCCTGAGAGAATTTGACTGTTACTATTCCGTTTTGATTGCTTACTGTATAGTTTTCGGCTACACGAGGGGCAACCGATGCTGCTTGCCATACTCGAGCGCGGTTTTGTAGTTTCATTCCATAGTCGTTATCTGTTGGAGCTCTCCAATAGTTAGGACGTGGTCCGAAACCATCTTTTAAGATTTCGTCGCCTTTAACTTTGTAAGATGTTATAACTCCCGATGCTTTATCTATTGCCAATGCAAATTGAGTTCCTGAAACAACAGTTTTGCCGTCGTTGTCAGATACCACCAATGTTGCGCCCTTGACAGGGATATCAAGCAACGATTTACCGTTGGTAAGTTCGATTTGCTCTCTTGCGACAACATATCCTGCAGGAATTAGGCAAGTTGCCTCTCTTTGTGTTGCATATACGTTCAAGAAGTACTCTGCCCCTTTCGCAAATTTTGGAAGTTTTACCGCAACAGTATCTGATGCTTGTGGTGCTGTTGTAAGGCGGAATGTCCCTTTTTTAGCAACCTTACCCTCTGATACCACCTCGTAGCAGAAGTTATATGCCGAAAGATCAACAAAGTAGTTTGCGTTTTTAACTACCAATTTTCCGCTTTCAGGCATAGAGAATTTAATGTTTTGGTAAACTTTCTTCATCTCCTCAGAATGAGGTTTTGTTGTACGGTCGGGGAATATGATTCCGTTAATCAAGAAGTTATCGTCCGAAGGAGTTCCTTTTGGTCCGTAATCACCTCCGTATGCCCAATATTTGCGTCCGTTTTCGTCAACCTCTGCAAAGCCTTGATCTACCCAATCCCAAATACATCCACCTTGAAGAATGTCGTATTTCTCGATTATATCCCAATAATCCTGGAAGTTTCCAAGACTGTTACCCATTGCATGCGCATACTCACACATAATCATAGGACGGTCGGCAGAAGGATCGTTGGCATATTTCTCCAAATCGGCAGGTCCTGAGTACATTGGACAGAAGATGTCTGTATTCCACTCCATATCGGCACGCTCATATTGAATTGGGCGTTTTGATTGGTCTAAGTTTCTGATTGCCATGTATGCTTGATAGAAGCAATATCCGTTTCCTGTCTCGTTACCCGGAGACCAAATGATTACTGATGGGTGGTTTTTGTCGCGTTTTACCATCTCGACGTTACGGCTCACGATTGCATCGCAGTAAGCAGGGTTATTTCCTATACAATCGCGTAGGTTGTAATACATACCATGTCCCTCAACGTTTGCCTCTGCAATTACATAGAATCCGTATTTGTCGCACAAACGGTAGAATAGCTCGTTTTGTGGATAGTGTGACGTGCGGATTGTATTGATGTTGTAACGTTTCATCAACTCAAAGTCCTTAACCATAAGGGATGTATCTATGTAGTGTCCTGTAAACTCGTTGTGTTCGTGAATATTCACTCCTTTTACCAATATGGCTTTACCGTTTACAAGCAATTGTTTGTTTTTGATTTCGACGGTGCGGAATCCTATCTTCTCTGATATAATCTCTGTGTTATCTCCTGATGTCAGTTTAATAACAAGAGTGTAAAGGTTTGGCTCTTCGGCACTCCATGCTTTTGCATTCTCTATCTCTGCTTTAAATTCAACTTTTGCATCAGTGGTAACCTTTCCCGGAGCCATTCCACTTTTTACCTCAACTCCGTTGTTGTCGGTCAAAGTATATGAAACGCTGTATGGTTGCTCTGTTTCAATGTGGTTTTTAACATCAACACTCATGGCAAACTCGCCCTTTGTATAGGTTGCTTTATCCAACTCTGATACAACGGTAAAGTCTTTAATGCGAACCTTGGGTTGTGAGTAGATATATACATCACGCTCTATGCCCGATATTCTCCAGAAGTCTTGACCTTCGAGATATGTTCCGTCATTCCAACGGAATACTCGCATAGCCAATTGGTTTGGTGCATCTTTTTTTACGAAACGTGTAATATCGTAACGAGCAGGTAGTTTACTGTCTTTGCTCATTCCAACCTCCACTCCGTTTATGTATAGATATGCTGCTGACTTAACTCCGTCAAACGATATATATATTTGACGTCCGTCCCACTCTTTAGGTACGGTGAATGTTGTGCGATATACTCCCGTCGGGTTGAATTTCTCAGGCACGATAGGAGGTTGTGGAGCTTGCATGTAGGGTTCGTAACCTTTTGATACAAATTCCCATCCCACGTTTACATAAACAGGAATACCGAAACCTTGTCTCTCCCAGTTTCCCGGAACTGTTATGTCTGACCATTTTGAGTCGTCAAAAGCAGGAGACATGAAGTTTGAAGGAACATCGTATGGATTCTCGGTATAGAAGAATCTCCATGTTCCGTTAAGACTCTTGTAATAGGGCGACTCTTTATAGTTTCCCTTTACTGCTTGTTCAACGTTCTCAAATGGTAAGAACGAAGCACGAGCCTCCTCTGTGTTTTTAGATAACAAACGGGGATTTGTAATCTCCTTGTAAAAGTCTTTTGCCGATACCGACAAACATGCCATTGCTCCTAATGCCAGCGCAAAGGCTTTAAATGCACATCCTCTGAATTTCATGCTGTTATATATTTTTTGTTTCTTGTTCAGGGAAAACAGTTGAATCACTCAACGTCTCGACAAAGCGATATTTACCAAATATACACTTTGCCACTTTACAAAGTTAAGGCAAATTATCTTAAATTGCAAATTAAAAAATAATCTCCCCATTCACACCTTATGTGCAGGAGGGAGATTTAAGAAAAATCATAAATTTGGGCTGCTAACTCAGCACTAAAGTTGATAGATTTTCATCGGCATAAACGACGTTTGCGCACTCCATAAGGTCCTTTGCCGTAATGCTTTCGATTCTTTTAATCGTATCGGCAAGAGTTGTGCATCGGTTGTGGAATAGCAACGCTTTGCCCGATGCCACGGCAAGATTCTCTCTATTTTCTCGTCCTATTGTCAATTGCCCTATGTATTGTCGTTTTGCATCATTGAGTTTTTGAGACGAGAACTCTTTATTTTTCAATTCATTCAGTTTTTTTCTAATTATATCAAAGCACTTCTCCACATTCTTTCTGTCCGTTCCAAAATAGATTGTAAACAATCCTGTGTCTGAGTAACCGGTTATATTTGCCTCAACATTGTAAACATATCCTCGTTTTTCGCGCAATGCAACATTAAGCATACTATTCATTCCCGGACCGCCCAAAATATTGTTAAGCAAGAAGATATTAAACCTCTCTTTGTCGTATATAGAGTAGCAACGACCACCCATTATGGCATGAGATTGATAATTATCGCACTCCTCGTGTTTATCAAAACGAATTACCGCCAATGGGGCTTGACGAGCAAGTTCAACTTTTTGAGTTCTGACACCCTCGGCTACTTCAGAGACAATTTTCACAACCTTATCGAATTTTGTCTTTCCTGAAAAGAAAAAGACCATATTACTTTGTGTGTAAAATTCTGATACAAAAGAGAGTCCGTCGTGTGATGAGATGCGTTCGAGAGATGCCTCATCACCCAATATATTGTGACCTAATGCGTGATTTTTAAACAGCAGATTTTCAAACTCGTCAAAGATAAGTTCGGCAGGGTTATCGAGGTAAGAATTTATCTCATCAACTATCACCTCTTTTTCCTTAACACTTTCGCTTTCAGGGAATGACGAATTTTGTATAATATCACTCATCAAAGTTACGGCTCGTTTTAAATCGGGCTCAAGACTTACGGTATAGACCACCGTCTCCTCTTTGCTTGTAAAAGCATTTATCTCACCTCCAACACGCTCCATGCAGTTGAGTATATGTATAGCTTTATGCTTGTTAGTACCCTTAAAAAGCATATGCTCCACATAGTGAGCCAAACCCTCTTTACCACAAACTTCGTCTCGCGTTCCTGCATTAATGACAAATCCGCAATACGAAACGTTCGAGTCAGCATATCTATATACCACCCTTAATCCTGACGGAAGAGCACACCACAAATAGTCGCTGTTTGATACTATTTCAATATTATTTTTCAATGTTGCTATATCTATTAATTGGTTTTGATATTATCTACTTTCGGAAAACTCACAAAAAACAGAGTGTTTTCAAAAACAAGTCCAAAGGTACAAATAAATTTAAAATGGATTTATAAAGAATTCAAAAGATTTTTTTGCATAAAAAATGCAAATAAAAATACCTTTATGCATAAATATACGTTAATATGTTAATTTTTTAAACATTTTGCTTGAAAATTATCGTCACATTAGTGATATTTTAAATAATTATATTACATTTGCACTCTATTTGGAAGATTGTTAAATTCCAATTTATACATTTTTTTAATGTTTGAATAATCACATTATTGCAAAAATATATGATTCAAAATTGTAGAAAGTTAATTGTTTCGTTTGTTAAGAGTCTTTTGGTTCTTGCGATATTAATAAGCACCACAACTGCATACGCTCAAACTCAAAAGAGCGGATTTGTGTTGTCTGGAAAAGTTATATCGTCAGAAGCTGATGAGCCATTGGAAATGGTATTGGTAAAACTATCTACTTCGTCATGGGCTATGACAAACGAAAAGGGAGAGTTTAAAATTACAGGATTAAAACAAGGTACTTACAAATATGAAATCACCTATTTGGGATTTGAGACCGTAGTTGGCGAGGTAAACGTAAACAAAAACATCACAGACTTTAAAATTGTGATGCGCCCTATGGGATTGGGTCTTGAGGAGATTGTGGTAACTGCCGAAGAGCAAAAAATGGGATCGGCTTCTACAATCGGTCAAGCGGCCATCCAACACCTTCAAGCAAAGAGTGTTGAGGATATGTTGCAACTTCTTCCGGGTCAGGTAACTAAAAACCCCGACTTGACAAATGCAGGTCAAGCATCAATCCGTGAGATTGATGCCGGTGGTAACGAGAGCAACTCTCTTGGTACTGCTGTATTTGTGGACGGTGCGCCCATGAGTAACGATGCCAACATGCAGGTATTCTCTACTGCACGTTCTGGAAATAGTTCATCTTTGTCTCAAAACACAATGAACGACCAAACAACCAGTGGTCGTGGTGTTGACTTGCGTTCTATTTCTCCCGATAACATTGAGTCTATCGAGGTTATTCGTGGTATCCCTTCAGCAGAGTATGGTAACTTGACTTCAGGTGCTGTGGTTATCAAAACAAAAGTTGGTACTACTCCATACGAGGCTAAAGTTAAACTTGACCCCAATTCTAAACTTGCTTACTTTGGCAAAGGTTTCACCATGAAGAAAAATCGTGGTGCAATCAACCTTTCTGCCGACTATACCAAATCATACGCCGACCGCCGTATGACTTATAAAGGTTACGACCGTATCACAGCCAACGGAGCTTACTCTAATACATTTATGAAAGAGACTACTCCTTTGAGTTTGAACCTTAAACTTTCGTACTATCGTAACTTGAGTGCTCAAAAAGCCGATGAGTCAATGCGCGCAGATGAGTTATTGCAAAACAAGAACCAAGGTATCCGTTTTGCAGTTGATGGTATGTGGCGTATAAATAAATCGTGGATCAGCAACCTTAACTACTCAGGTTCGCTATCTTATAGCGTTCAAGAGGATTTGTATCGTCAAATTCAATCAGGTTCTGCAATGCCTTTTGCATACTCAACAATTCCAGGAGAGTTCCAAACTCACTTCTTGCCTGCTGAGTACATGGCTGAGTACACAATCAAAGGAAAACCTCTTACTGCATATTTCCAATTGAAAGCTAACAAAATGTTCACTTTCAAACGTGGTTCTAATAATATTAAGGTGGGAGCTGACTACAACCTAAGTGCAAACTACGGTGATGGTATGACTTTCAACATTATGTCGCCTCCAAAACCAAGCGATGGTCAAGGAGCACGTCCTCGTTCTTTCAAATCAATTCCTGCAATGCACCAAATGTCATACTTCTTGGAGAATGCAACTGAATTGAACTTTGCCGGAACTACATTGAATATCCAAGCAGGTGTACGTGTTAACACATTGTTTATTGATGAGTTGGCTAAACGTGGAAACATGACAACAATCGACCCACGTATCAACATATCATACCAATTCTTATCACACGAAAATAACAAGGTATTTGATGACTTGTCAATTGTGGGAGGTTATGGTTTAGCTTCAAAAATGCCAACATTGCTACACCTTTACCCCAACCCTGTTTATTACGACTACACAAGCTATAATGGTTATGTATCGGGAGACCCCAATCGTACTCTTGCCATTATGACTACTGATGTGATTCAAAACAGTGCTAACCCAGAGCTAAAACCTGCAACATCACGTAAATTTGAGGTTGGTATCTCCGGTCGTATCAATAAAATACGTGGTACCATCACATACTTTAACGAGCAATATAAAAACGAGTATGGATTCAGTTCAATTCCTTACTGGTTGCAATACAAAAAATACGACACAAGAAATCTTCCTGCCGGATTTACTCCTATTTATGAGGACGGAACTCTTTATTACACAAACACTCCCGGCGGAACTAAAGAGCAAATGGACTACTTGTTGCAAAAACGTGTAGTAACATACCAAACTCCAACCAATGAAAACGAGACATTCAAACAAGGTATTGAGTACTCATTTAACTTTGGAGAGATTAAAGCAATTAAAACAGACATTATCGTTGACGGTGCTTGGTACTATATTAAACGTAGAAACATTGGTCCAAGCTGGAACTCCGATGCTGTTGAGAACCCAAATATGACAACTGCGTTGAATGGTAACAAAATTCAAGGTTTCAACACTTATTTGGCTGTAATGCCTTCGGGTAGCGGTTCAATTTCTCAACGTGTAAATACAAACTTCCGTTTTGTAACTCACATTCCAGCGTTGAAACTTGTCTTTACAACTACAGCTCAAGTTGTTTGGTATGAGAGTGCTCAAACTATTTATGAGGATGAAAACGGAAACTCTTTGTTTGAACACATAAAAAACTTCAACGGCAAAGAGGTTTATATGGTTCACCCAATAGGATTCTACGATGGAGAGGGCAATTACACAGTTTGGGATAAAAACACAATGCCTTACAACCGAGAGTACGTTGATTTGGTAAACTACACTACCAACATGTACTACTATGATAAGCAAACATTCCCAATGACTTGTATGCTTAACTTCAAGATGACCAAAGAGTTTAAGAAATACGTTGAGTTGTCGTTTGTGGCAAACAATATCTTGAAATTCTCTAAAATGTACCACAAAGATAAACAAGGAGGTTACCGCGAAATGTACTCTCCAATATACTTTGGTGCCGAGTTAAAAATTAAAATTTAATAACAATAACTAATCTATTTATCATTTTAAAAACAAACTATTATGAAAAAATTTCTTTTATCAATCCTTCCCTTGGTAGCATTGCTATTCATGGGTGCTTGTACTCCTAGCGACGGAAATGACGGCGCTAAAGTATACAAACTTACAGTAAATACGTCTCTTCCTGAGGCTTACTCATGGGATGATGTAACAAGCGAGAACGTAATTGCAAGAAACCAACTAACAGGTGTTGAGTTTGCTGCTTACAAAATGAGTGCTGGTGTTTATGTTGTTGAAGTAGAGCCAGGAGAGTATAACGTAAATGCTCTTTTTGAAACTGCAGACATGAACCTTAGCGGTCAAAAAATGAATGTTAGTGTTTACAATGAAAGCTCTATCTCAATTTCTGCTGAAGAGTCATTGACTTCTCCATTGGTTATCAAAGAGTTCTACTCAGCTATGTGTAAAACTCCTGCTAACAAAAACTATATGTATGACCAATTCGTTGAAATTTACAACAACTCAGCATTTACTCAATACCTTGACAACTGCTTGCTAGCTCGTACAGAGATTGCAGCTAACACAAAAACTGTATTGTGGGGTTCTACTCCTGAAGAGATGAAAGCTGTTGCCGTTTCTTCATACGTTGCAGGTTGGGTTGGTAACGGTAAAACTTATCCTATCGAACCAGGTCAAAGCATAGTTGTTGCTTTCCAAGCTCAAAACCACACTATCATGAGTGATGATCCTGCAACTGAAGAGATCGAGGTTAATCCTAACACTGTCGACTTGAGCAAAGCAGACTATGAAATCGATATCACTGAGTACAAATCAACTTATGTTGCTAACCCAGACGTTCCTAACCTAACTATCGTTGCTAAACCAGGAACTCAATCTGTAAACTTCGGTGTTCTTCCAGCATTCG
>JAZLBW010000035.1:0-151646 GCA_045613905.1 Candidatus Caccoplasma sp. | reverse complement strand
CGATAAGTCACCACCCAACAACATTTCTCTTTGTTGTGGTTCTTCTTAAGCCATTGACGAAGCTCTGAGCGATTTCCTAATTGTAGTAGATTTACAACTTCCATGATGTCATTATATCTGAGTTGTTAGAAAATATCATTTATGCATTCAATTTGATAAATTAAAAGTGCATACTACCTTAAAATTATCCAAATTGTTGTAATTTTGCAATTAGTTGATGGCAAAAAAAAGATGCCACTATTGTGGCATCTTAAACAGTAGGGAGGTGAATCAAACCGTGGAACATATCGTTCTCGAAACAAGAATGACGCGCTCCCTTTATAGGGTAAAATCAATTTTCTAGTGCAAAAGTAATACTTTTTATTTACTAGACCAAATTTTAATTGAAAATAAATGATAATATAGAGAAATATATGCAATATAGAGAACTTGATAAATATTTTAAATTGCGTTTTGAGGAACTATTGAATAAAAGAACACCGGATAGTTATCGCGTCAGGAACCATAATGTACTTTCTATTTTAGAAGAATTGTGTGAGTTAATCGAGGGTTGGCAGAAACGTAGAATCCAAAATCCAGAAACTCTTGTCCATTGTGCGGAGGAATGCAAAAAACTCATTGATGATGATATTTGGATAGACTATTCTTTCTATGACAAAAAACTATTGATTTCTGATATTGAGGGGTATATAAAAATTGTACCCGATAGTAACGAAAGACGTGAGAGTATTTATGAATCGTCTAGTAAATTAAAATATTTATGTCGCAAATGTATCAATTGCAATTCTAGCATATATGCTGAGAATCTATTTGGCTATTTGTTAGGTGAAATTAATAAACCTGGTGATATGGATGCTGATGGTTGTTATGTAAAGGAAATGAAGAATTTTGATATGGCACTTTCTTTTCTTTGTAGCGAACTTCTTCGTTTAGGCCATTCAAAGAATCGTTTGTACCTGAAAGCTTCTAAATTATTAAAGGGTGAGATTAATATTGTTGCTTTAAAAGAACAACTTCTTTCTCAGCAAAATACTTCTTATACTGTAATATATAAGTTTCAGTCTAACTCATATATTGCTGGGTGCAAAGAAGAGTATGGTTTTGTAGATAATCTAGAACATATTAAGAATGAATTAGTAAATCCACAAGGTTATGTACCTGTTAATAATTTTTTAAAGGCAACTCGAAGTACCCTATTCAAAGTTTTCTATGTTGAGGCATTAGATACATATGCTGCTATAAAAAAAGCAAAAGATTCAATGGCTTTATTGTTGGATACACTTCATTTAGGTAATAGCACACAAATCAGTAAGTTTGATTCAAATGTTCTTGTTATATCTCAGACCACAACAGGTGGTTACTATTCAGAACTGCGCAATCATGATTATCAACTAGATGGCACTCACAAAAGTGATTCTGAGATGTCAAAACGTTTGAAATTATTTGTTGATAATATTTTAGAGAGCAAACTTGTAAAAGATGATGCAAAAGAAAGACTGAAATCTGCTCTTCGTCATCTAAGGATGGCCAATGATAGTAATGATCTTGAATCTCGATTCGTTAATTATTGGATTGCATTGGAGTTTATATTTTCATCACCTATTAGCCATGAAAACACTTTTGCTAGAATAAAAAAGCATCTTGTAAATATTCTCTGCTATTCATATACAGTTAGGAATATTCAGTATTTAGATAGTCTGCTTCATAAAGAAGGAGTATTACCTATAAATGATTCCTTGTCAAGAATTACGTATTCAGAATGGGGAACTTTAATAAATAGGATAACAGATTGTAAAACTCAATACAGGTTATGTAAAATGAAATCTCATTTACGCTCTAAAGAAAGTATTGAAGAATATATATCATGTCATAAGAAGAACTTGGAGTGGCATATTGTACGTATATATAGAATGAGAAATGAATTGATACATGAAGCTGCTTTAAAGCAAGACATAGAAGGAGCTACAAGTAATCTTCGTTTTTATTTAGTACTTGTTTTAAATCAACTCATAAGTTTTTTTCATAATACCACTATGCTGGTTAGCATAAATGATTTTTTTCATGATTTTGAAAATAAGGCAAATACGATTTTTACTAATAAAGACAGAGATTATATTTTAAAGGCTGAATCTGAAATGTCATTGATTTGCTAGTTTCACGGTGTAAAGCTGTAACAAAGATACATATTAATGATAAGTATTATTAATGTGACTATATAATTAAATGGGAGTAGTGCACTACTCCTTTATTTTTATAGTACGAACAATTCCATGTATAAAAAATAAACGAAATGGGCAAATTTCATGTGACTTATTCTTTTTTCTGCCATTATTTTAATACATTTGCATATAAGTTAAATAAATTAGGATGAAATGGCAAATCTAAATCGAATAAAAGTAGTACTTGTTGAACAACAGAAAACAGGTAAATGGTTGGCTGAACAATTAGGAAAATCTACTTGTACAGTCAGTAAATGGTGTAGCAATACCATCCAGCCTGATTTGGCGACATTAGATAAAATAGCCACTCTTTTGAATGTGGATAGACGAGAACTAATTGCGCCCTCTAAATAATATGAAACAATTCCTTTTATCAGTTCTTGCATAATTTAATCAATCAAGATCAATAAATTATGGGCGTAATACTAAATTGCATTAAACAAAGTAGTCCAAAAATTTCAACTTTTGAGTCTAACAAGCATATTATCAATGAAAATGCTTTAGACTTTTTTGGAAGTTACGAAGACCATACTAGAAGTAATAATCCACCATCACGTCCAAAATATGCAGAAATGCACCCCAATACAGAATGTCATTTTCATAAAATAGATACTGACGACATTCACGAGAAGCATAATCAAAGTAAATTTAAATATTTTCTTGATGGTTCTCGACATATATACAAAACAAGTGATATAATAATTAATGGAACCGTTTATCCGGTAGTTGCAGGTCAAATAATTGTTGGCTGTTGTTCGCGCGAGGGTCGTGTTATGGGAGTGGAGGATGCCGCTAATATGTTTAAACGAGAAATTGTTTTAGCACTTCCTGATAAATTTGATATAGACAAACTAGGTGAGAATTATTTCATCCACCAGAAGGATCTGATGAATAAAGCTTTAAAGGATAAATATAAAGAAGATGCGATTCAATTCAGCCAAATTATTCCATATGATGCAGATGAAATCTCTAATGATGACTATCTAGGACGCGACAAATATCTTCATCGTGCAATATCTGTCATACAAAATGAGATGATGGATCAAGAACAATTGATGGTTCAGTATCTATGTAAAACGAATTTATTAGGTGCTGATTCATGGCTTGTTAAAGATGGTACACTTGAATATAAAAAAGATTTTTCAAATCGTAAGGATGTAAATCTTGATATTGCTCAATATACAGATCATATTCAGCATGTGATAGGAGTTTCAAAACTGTTTAATGCAGAATTATTGAGTTATCAAGAAAAGAAAATAGGACAAATTATTGCGCAATTACCTCCGTTGTCGCGAACCAATGCATATACCTTTAAACAAGGTAATCATTTTTATTGTATTTGGTATCTTAGACTTCGTTCAAATCCTAGACCAAGTAATCATTTTTCAGATGTTATCAAAGTTGAATTCATAATGTTGGACGATAAACCAGTTAGCACACCAATTATTGATAACATTTCAAAGCACTTGCTAAATGAGGCTGCTCCAGTATGTTTTGGGAAAGACTCTAGATGGGGAAATCATTTATATCCTGTATATCTTACAGAAAGTTACTGCAAGTCAAAATATATTTACGATAAAAAAATCATAAATGTTATATAATATGGGCAAAGTGGAAAAGTTAGGAAAGGTTTCTGCTACAGAAAAGAATCCTTCAACAATAGATGACTTTTATTTTTGGACAAAGGCTGGTGTTATCCTAAATCCTTTTGACATTGTAAAAGTAGAACATATAAATGGCTCTATCACATATGGTTCAATAGAATCGATAAATCATGTGACAGATTCTGCCAATCATTTGTCTAGCTATATTTCTTCTGAATTTGGAGAGATTGCTGATACATCTGATGGTAATACTGATCGGTTGGCCTTTAATTATGTCCACGTAAAGGTTGTAGGTAATGATAAGGGTATCTATACACCGGTCCTCCACGGGAATGTTGTAACCACTTGTACTAAAGAAGACATTTTGAAAGCATATGGTATAGACAAAGTAAAAAATCCACTACCATGTGGTTATCTTGAAATGTATGGTGAACAAGTTCCTGTTAATATCAATGCTGATTTTATAGTTGGTCCTGATGGAGCACATTTAAATATATCGGGAATTTCCGGCCTTGCATGCAAAACATCATATTGTATGTTTCTTCTTAACGCTATGCAGCAGAAGTATTCAAAGGAAGATTTATCCGCAGAGAAAGGGAAGACCGCAGCATATGTTATCTTTAATGTCAAGGGGCAAGACTTGCTCACCATTGACAAAGAAGCAGAATTGGACGAGATTGAAAAGAAGAAATACGATCTTTTAAATTTGGAACCTAAACCATTTAAGAATGTTTATTATTTCTATCCATTCTCAAAGAGTGAAGAAAACCATCATATGCAAACTTTCGGCAACTGGGAGGAAATTCTTCATTCACAGTGTAATAAAGGTAAACTTGGTATTTTTAAATATACTTGGAGTGCTTGCAAAGACAGATTGGAATATATTTTTGCAAATGAGGATGTAGATGATTCATCTGGAACAATGGCATCAGTTATCGCTTATATTGAAAGTGAGAAAGAACCCTTTAACTCTATTGGGTCATGGTCAAAATTCAAGTCTGTAATGAAAAATCTTCTTGAAGATAAAGATCAACTAAGTAAGACAAATATTCCACTGGTATCATGGAAAAAGTTTAATCGTATTATGGATAAGGTTCTATGCGATGAAGTTTTTACAGACGATGTAGCAGAAGACTCTCACGAGGTTATCTTATCAGATTCTCTTAGAGAAATAAAACCAAATCAGGTACGTGTCATTGATATTGCACATTTGGACGAAAAATCTCAAGGCTTTGTATTTGGTGATGTTATGGACACCCTTCATACAATGATGAGCGCAAAGAATATTGAGGGTATGCCAGACAAAATCATCGTTTTTGTAGACGAATTGAATAAATACGCTTCAAAGGATACTCCAAAATCATCTCAGATTCTTCAACAACTTTTGGAAATAACAGAACGTGGACGTTCTTTGGGTTTGATTTTGTTCTCTGTAGAACAGTTTAAGAGTGCCATTCACGAGCGTGTTAGAGGAAATTGCGCAACCTCTGCATTTGGTAGAACTAATTTTGTTGAGGTGGCAAGTTCCGAGTATAGATTCTTCGGAGAAACCTACCGCAACATGATGACTCGTTTAAATCCAGGAGAATATATCATCTCAAATCCAGCAATGCGTTCATTGATGAAAATTAACTTCCCACGTCCCGTATATAAAGAAAATAAATAATGGAAGGATACAAATGTAAAATAGGAAAAGGCTTGCTTAAAATCTGTATGGGTGACAACTATACAGATGCTACAGTTGTATTTCGTGAATATGTTCAAAATGCAATAGACGCAATATATCAAGCAGAATCAATAGGAATAATTTCCCAAACAGATAACTATGTGTCTATAAACATAAGTTGTGGCAATGTACAAATCATGGATCGAGGCATAGGTGTTAAATCCGATGAAATCGGACCAATTCTTGTAGACCTTGGAAATTCAACTAAGACAAATAGTGATATAGGGCAATATGGAATCGGTCGATTGTCAGGTGCTAACTGGTGTGATAAAATAGTTTTTGAAACTAGCTATTTTGGAGAACCTATACGCTCTATACTTACTTTTGATTCTAAATTAGCGAGGAAGTTAGTACAGGAAAAAGATTCTCAAGACTGCGGTGATGTCATGGATGAGGTAACCTCCTGTGTATTCGAAAGCGAAGCTGAAAATCTGCATTATTTTAGAGTAACGCTTGTAAATGTAAAGGAAGAATTGCGTGATGAAGAAACAATAAAAAGTTATCTTTCATTTATTGCACCAGTACCATATGATGAGAATTTTTACGATGATTGTCAGAAAAAGGCTTTTTTGAAATATCCAGAATTTAAGGAACTTTCCATGAGGGAAAAGACTTGCAAAGTTCACCTTAATGATAAACCTGTAGTAAAACCATACACCTCTTCAATATATATAGGCAATGAGCCTTTGAAGATTACTCCACCAACATTCTTCAAGATTACAGATGAAGACTTTGGAGATCTTGCCTGGGGTTGGTATTCAATAAACGAAGAAGCTAGACAAATGGGCGAAGGGGTTAACTATAAAGGCCTTAGGCTCCGTGCTAAGAATATGGCGGTTGGTAGTCAAGACTATCTAATAGGTTGCTTCAAAAATCCAACAGATGCGAACTATGTAATTGGCGAAGTTTTTGTAATGCACGAAGGCATTCAACCGACAGGATCGCGCGATGGCATTAAGTCTTCAAAGGAATATACTGAATTAGAAATCCGTCTTAAAAAGAAATGTAAGGAAATCAATTCTGTATATAACGCAATGTCAAAATTAGGAAGTGCAGCGCTAAGCCCTCTTATCAAAGCTCAGACTGCTATTGCAGAGAACAACATGGCTATTAAGGCTGAAGACATTTCAGATGAAAGCAAGTCTGAACTTAAAAATAAAAATAAAGAGCATAAAGATACTGTAGAAAAGGCTAAATCAGAAATCGTAGGAAAAATTAAAGTCGTTGACGAAGCAGAAAATGCAGATCTCATTAAGGAACTGATTATTAAGCATTGGTCTAAAGAAGCTCAAAAGACAGCTTCCTCGTATAACGCTAAAGCCAAGCCTGGGGAAAAGATTGAAGCTGTAAACATAGATTCCGTGATATCTAGCGCAACAAAAGTTGATAAGACAGAAAAAAATGGAAAAAATGATTCTACAGACTTGACAAACAGTGCAGCAATTGACGCAATAGGTAAACATAAAGCACCAGTTGTACCTAAAGATACAGATGTATATAAAAAACTTGGTAAATCTGAATATAATTTAATGAAGAAGGTCTATCAAGTCCTTAATTCAGAGAATCGCTTAGACGACAAAACAAAAGATAAGATCAAAGCGAAACTGGTTAAAAAGATTCTAGCAGAATGAACAGAAATATTCTACTCGTAGAGCCAAATTACAAGAATAAATTTCCCCCTGTTGCTCTTATGAAGCTAGCAACTTATCATAAGAACTTAGGCGATAATGTCATCTTCTATAAAGGTGATATTAAGGAGTTTATTATTGACCGAATCACAGATTTATGTATTTGTAAATTGTACGATATAAACGATTCAATCTTCTGGCAAGCAAAGAAGGACATTATCTTCAACTACATAAAAACTCGTAAGTCGTTGTATTTAGAAGAGTTAAATCTTTCAAATATACCAGACTGGATTATTGTTGAAAATTGGATAAAGTATTATAAAGACTACTACTGGCACAAGCACTATTTGGAGAACCCTGAATGGGATCGAATTTTTGTGACTACACTTTTTACGTTCTATTTTGATATAACAGTTGATACTATCAATCAGTTGAAAGGATTGGTTAAGCCTGATGGTATGTTTATGGTTGGTGGTGTACTAGCAACTTTACAACCAGATGAATTGGAAGCAGCCACAGGTATAAAACCACATAGAGGGCTACTTAATCATCCAGGAGAATTAGACGAGGGAGATAAACAAATTATCGACTCTTTACCTTTGGATTATACTATTCTTGATGAGATTGAGTATAAATACCCAATGTCCAATGCTTATTACGGCTACCTTACTCGTGGTTGTATAAGGCATTGCGCTTTTTGTGCTGTACCAACTTTAGAACCAAAATACGAAGATTACATTCCACTAAAAGATCGTATCGTAGAAGTTGATAAAATATGCGGTCCACAGAAGAATCTTCTTTTGATGGACAATAATGTTATGGCTTCTCAATCTTTTGACAGAATTATTCAGGAAATTATAGATTGTGGATTCGGGAAAGGTGCAACATATGTAGGACCTGACCTGCTTGATCTTTCTGTCAAAAATCTAAGAGAAGGGATAAATGATCGAGCATATATTCGTAAGACTCAATCACTTCTTATAGATTACTATAAAAAGATTGAGAAAAAGCCTGAGGGCCCAGTCGTTTTCAAGTCATTGTACAATCATCATGTGTTTAAATTAATAACTAGCACTAAAAGGGAGTTATTGGCTGCATATGAAGAGATTGAACCAATTTATCACAAATGTAAAGTTCAATATAGACCTAAACAACGACTTGTTGATTTTAATCAAGGAGTTGATGCTAGATTATTTACTCCACACATGGCAGAGCAATTCGGAAGAATTGCAATATCTCCTTTGCGAATAGCATTTGATCATATTGAAATAAAGGATACCTATGTAAACGCACTTCGTATGAGTGCACAAAATGGTATCAAGAATTTTTCAAACTATCTATTGTACAATTTTAAAGACAAGCCTGTTGATTTGTATAAGAGAATGGAGATTAACGTCAATTTATGTGATGAACTAGATGTGAATATCTACTCATTTCCGATGAAATACCATCCTCTATACGGAGACTATAGTCATGGTAGAGACTATATAGGAAAATATTGGAATGTAAAGTACGTTCGTTCCGTTCAAGCAATTTTAAACTGTACAAAAGGTATGATCGGAAGAGGTACACATTATTTCTACAAAGCATTTGGAAAGAATGAAGAAGAATACAGAACACTTTTAGAAATGCCGGATACATTCATTATTTACAGATTCTTTTTCGAGTGGCTTGATACGAAATCTCACCCTTTGTCAATGTCTAGTTGGGTAAAAGCTATGAATTCACTTAACAATGAGGAAAGGAATTTATTGTTCTCTATTACTCATGAGGAAGGGTTCTCTTCTTGGAATGGAATTACGACTTCATATGAGAAGGTTAATTCTGCTCTCAAATTCTATCGAAATTATCGAGATGAAATTTCCAAAGAAAAAGGAGAATTATATAATCTAAAGAAAGAATTTGACCTATTGAAAAAAAATGAAATAGAATACATTAAGGAGTCGGGGATTGTAATAAAGTTGGAATAATTTTATTATTTAACCCAATTCTTAATTAGATAAAAAGAAATGTATAAATAATTATACAGATGTTTCTCTGTCAAAAACAAATAGACCGATCAACTTTTCGACAAGGATTTCAAATCCCTGTCGAATTTCACCTTATGTTAAAGTTAATACTTGGGGGAATGCCTCGGCATGGTGAAACTCGTAACATCAAGATACTGATTGATGGCGTGGAGTATGTCGCTCTACTTAAAAATCAGGGATTTGATCGCAATAAGTATAATGCTCATGCAGAAGTGGTACAGATTCGATATAGCGAAGGATCTGACTTAGTCCATTTGAGCAACTTCGAGAAGTGGATGCCGAGTGCTAGGAATGGTGGAACTCGCGTAAGTTGGCGCGAGTGATGGGTTATGGGAAGTATTGGAACTTTGAGCGTGTGATGGCGAAGGCTCAGGCTTGGGTAACACAGAAAGGTTATCATCTTGGAGAGCACTTTGTAGAGTTTACCGAAATGGCAGAGCTTGGAAATGGTGGTGTGCGTGAAGTGCTTAGCATCAGACTTTCACGAGCCGCTTGTATGGCTATTGCTATGAATGCCGACCAAAAGAAGGATATGGTGAAAGTCGCTCAGGAGTATTTTTCTGCTACTATGACGAGCGATGTGGCAGTTCGCAGTATGGAATCGACTATTCTTCTCTACAAAGGGGCTCGTGGCAAAGCACAGGTGCAGGTTATCTTCGATACCAATACATTTTGGCTTTCTCAGCAGAGGATGACTGAGTTGTTTGGGGTGACGCAACAAAATATTAGTTACCATCTGCAACAGATAGATGAGAGCGGAGAAATCCATTTGTCCGATGGTTACAAAAAAATATTTGTATGCTTCGGAAATATGTTCATATATTGTTATGATAACACCATTTATCCGACTCAATTAGAAAAATTCTAATACACTCGGACAAATGTTTTAAATATCTACTTTGACCGTTCTATCAATTTAGATAAAGCAATTACCAGCGCTATACTTACAATGGTTATCCCCACGCTCCACCAGAAAATCTTCCAAAGTAAATCTGAGTTTAGCAAATGGATATTGGCGGCCACCGTGCAAATGAAAAAACAAAAGAGTGAGACAAAGCAGATGACCAAAATATAGAATATACAACGAACAAAAAGCCGCTGAAATTCAGCGACTTCCTTATAGTTGACTCTAAATAGTTACAGTTGTTTACAACAAATCATTTGCCGATGCAAAACTTTGAGAAGATTGTTTGTAATAGGTCGGTGGTGCTGATTTGTCCTGTTATTTCACCTATGTAGTGCATTGCTTCGCGGATGTCTTGGGCAAGGAGGTCGCCAGGGATGTTCATCTCCAATCCGTTGAGGGTTCGTTGCATTGCGTCTTCTGCTTTTATTAGGGCTTCGTAGTGACGTGCATTGGTTACTATGGTGTCTCCTACTGATTGTTGGGTTGAGGTGTAGGCGATGAGCATTTCGCGCAATGTGTCGATGCCTTGGTTGTTTTTGGCAGATATGGTTAATAGGGGTATCTCCTCTCCTATTTGTGTTTGAATTTGTTGTTGTGCTTGGGTTCGTTCTTCGTCTGTTAGTTTATCGCTCTTGTTGAGTAAGAGGATTAGTTTTTTGCCTTGGCTACGTTCTTTTATCTCTTGGGCTGCTGAGGGCAGTGTGCCTGTTATGTCGGTTAGCCAAAGGATAATTTCTGATTGGTCTATTTTTTGGTAGCTTCGTTCTATTCCTATTTGCTCAATGGTGTCGGTGGTGGTGCGTATTCCTGCTGTGTCGATAAAGCGGAATAGTGTACCTGAGATGTTTATGGTGTCTTCTATTGTGTCGCGTGTTGTTCCGTGTATGTCGCTTACTATGGCTCTCTCCTCGCCTACCAATTGGTTAAGGAGTGTTGATTTTCCTGCATTGGTTTCGCCTATTATTGCTACGGGGATTCCGTTTTTTATGGCATTTCCTGTGGCAAAGCTATTGCTTAGTGTGGTTATCTCTTTTTGTATTGCTGTGGCTAATTCTGATAGTTGTGTGCGGTCGGCAAATTCTACCTCCTCTTCCGAGAAGTCTAATTCTAATTCTATGAGTGAGGCAAAGTTTATCATTTGCGAACGTAGTTCTTCAAGTTTGCTACTGAACTTTCCGCGCATTTGGTTTATTGCCACTCGGTGTGCTGCGGCTGTTGTCGATGCTATTACATCGGCTACTCCTTCGGCTTCGGCAAGGTCCATTTTGCCGTTTATGAATGCTCTACGTGTGTATTCTCCTGGCATTGCTAATCGGCATCCGTTTTGAATTAGAAGGTTTAGGAGTGTTTGTTGTATATATTGCGAGCCATGACACGAGATTTCTACGGTGTCGTCACCTGTGAATGAGTGTGGAGCTTTAAAGAGTGTTACAACCACATCGTCCAATATTTCTCGTTGTTGGGTGTATATTGTGCCGTATTTTGCAGTGTGCGTTGGTTGTTGGGCTACGGTTATGCCTTTTATGTTTTTGTATATTTTGTCGGTAATTTCTATTGCTTGTGGTCCGCTAATGCGTACTACTGCTATTCCTCCTACTCCGGGGGCTGTTGATATGGCACATATTGTGTCTGTTGTGTCGGCTCTCATGGTGCTACTCCCAATTGGTATAATTGCTTGTTTTTTCTATTTGGTTTTCTATCTCGTCGGGTAGTTGTGAGAGGAAGTCCATTCCTGTCATCTTTTCTACGCTGTCAATTGTCACTACGTATTCGCGTGGGTGTTTTGATGTTTTGCTATTGGGGAATACAAAGGCTATGCCTCGTGCATTTTTTGTATATGGCGAGTATACTACTTTGAAGTATGCATCGGGTATTGCCACACTTGTTTGAGGGATATACTGTATTGGCTCTTTTGTGAAGAGTGGCCCACAGATTATCACCAAGGCACTATCGCGTATTGCCCATTCTCGTACCTCTTCCTCAAGGTCTTTCCATGCTCCTCGGTTTAGCCCCGGTGCTTGTGGACAGATGTTTGTGAAATAGAACGACTCCTCCATTACTGCTTTGCTCCACTTCATATCTGCGGCAGGTGCCATATGTCCTTTATCGTATCCGCTTCCTTTGTAGTCGGCATTTGAGGCGCTCTTTCCTTTTACTTTTGGATCGGGTTTAAACTTATTTGTTCGCTCAGCCTCTTGACTTGCGGCTTCGCTTCGTGTCAGTTCGTATGCCACCCAATTTGGTATTCCGTATGAGGTGTTATATGACGAGGTATATCCTAAGTTTTTTATCTGCTGATGTGTGGTTGTTGTCTTCCACTCAGGAATTTCAAGATTTGTATATGTTACCTTCTCTTTTTTAGGTTGCTCTTTTTGCGATGTCGCTTGTTTTGATTGTTTTATCTCCTCTTGTTTCGGTTGAGCTTGTTTGGGAGTTTCTTGTTTAATTGAAGTAGGCTTCTCTTGTTTTTCCACCTCTTGGGTAAATTCAAAGGTTTTCTCCTTTGATACTTGTTCTTGTTGTGGCAATTCCACTACTCGTTGGGTGGTTGTGTTGTTTGGTCGCACCATATAATACAGCACAACTGATATTAACACCATTATAAAGAATATTTTTAGGAAAAGCCATAGCAAGTCTTTTTTCTTTTTCTTCTGTTTTGATGTTTTTTTATTTTTTGGTTTTGCTTTTGTTGTAGTGGTTCTCTTTTTTTTTGCCATTTTGTATTGCTTATTATATTTTGATACGCAAATTTACAGATTTTTTCTTTACTTTTGCAATTGATATTCAAACATTGTGCTTTGAAGTGATATTTATGTTTAATACTTTTCATTTATATTTTATACTATGAATGTTGTTGAAAGATTTTTAGGGTACGTTAAAGTTGATACTCAATCGGACGAGTTAACCAACCTAACACCCAGCACTCCTGGTCAGATGTTATTTGCCGAGCAATTGGTTAAAGAACTTATTGCCATAGGTTTGACTGATGCCGAAGTTGATAATAACGGATATGTTATGGCTACTTTGCCTGCTAATACCGACAAGGTGTTGCCTACTATCGGTTTTATTGCTCACATGGATACTTCGCCTGACATGACCGGTCACAATGTTCAACCTCGCATTGTTGAAAAGTATGATGGTAAAGATATTGTTCTTTGTGCTGAGGATAATGTAGTTTTAAAAACTGAGGATTTTCCCGAAATTTTGGGTTACGTTGGTGATGATATTATTGTTACCAATGGTAAAACTCTTTTGGGTGCTGACGACAAAGCAGGTATTGCAGAGATTATGTCTGCCATGGAGTTTTTGATTGCAAACCCCGATATTAAACATGGTAAAATCAGAGTTGCGTTTACTCCTGATGAGGAGATTGGTCAAGGTGCCGACCACTTTGACGTGAAAAAGTTTGGTGCTGACTTTGGTTATACTATGGACGGTAGCGACCAAGGTATTATTGAGTTTGAAAACTTTAATGCTGCTTTGGCTAAGGTTACGTTTAAAGGGCGTAACGTTCACCCTGGTTATGCTAAACATAAAATGGTGAATGCTTTGCGTGTAGCCAACCAATATGCAATTATGTTGCCTCGTTGGGAGACTCCTGAGCATACAGAGGGTTACGAAGGATTCTACCACTTGGTTGGTTGCGAGGGAAGTGTTGAAAAAACCACCCTTACATACATTATTCGCGACCACGACAGAGACCGTTTTGAGCGTCGCAAAAAGGAGTTTGCTCACTTGACAAACAAAATAAACAAGGAGTTCCCCAATTGCGCATCTCTTGAAATTAGAGACCAATACTACAACATGCGCGAAATGATTGAGCCTGTTATGCACATTATCGACTTGGCAAAAGAGGCTATATCAAATTGCGGAATGGAGCCTAAAGTTGAACCTATTCGCGGTGGTACTGACGGTGCAAGACTTTCGTTTATGGGTCTTCCCTGCCCC
Source organism: Candidatus Caccoplasma sp. (assembly GCA_045613905.1). Lineage (GTDB taxonomy): Bacteria > Bacteroidota > Bacteroidia > Bacteroidales > G3-4614 > Caccoplasma_A. The sequence continues at coordinate 137,584 of JAZLBW010000035.1, read as the reverse complement.
AACCTTTCGGCAGGTGGTATGAACTTCCACGGACGTTTTGAGTATATCTCGGTTCAAGCAATGCAAAAAGCAGTTAACGTAATTGTAGAGATAGCAAAACTTGTTGCTAATAAATAGTTTTTCTTAAGAATGAAAAACTTAATAGTGATTTTAGGCCCTACGGCTGTCGGCAAAACCGATTTAAGCATTGGCTGTGCAGAAAGATATGGTTCACCCATTATCTCGTGCGACAGCAGACAGATGTACAGTGGCATGTGCATCGGTACTGCGGCTCCAAGCCAAGAACTTCTCGATAGGGTCAAACACTATTTTATTGGAAATTTAGAATTAACCGACTACTATAGTGCGGCAATGTTTGAGGAGGAGTTTATGACTCTCTCCTCTTCGCTTTTTAGAGAGCATGACACTTTGGTCATGTGCGGTGGTTCTATGATGTATATCGATGCTGTATGTAACGGCATCGATGAAATTCCGACTATTACTGACAAAGTGAGAGCCAAAGCAATGAGCGATTTCGAGGAGTTTGGTTTGGATAGTTTATGCCTCGAACTTAAAATGCGCGACCCTGATTTATATAACACTATCGACCTAAAAAACCACAAACGTGTTATTCATGCCATTGAAGTGTGTCGCCAAACAGGCAAACCTTTTTCAGAACTACGCACCAACACTAAAAAAGAGCGTCCGTTTAATATCATCAAGATTGGTTTGAATATTGAACGAGAATTGCTTTTTGAACGCATTTCGAAACGCACCGAGCAGATGATTGCAGAAGGTCTTATTGAAGAGAGCAAAACTCTTCTTCCATACCGCAACTTAAACTCTTTGAATACGGTTGGTTATAAAGAGATTTTTGCCTATTTCGATGGCGTGTTTACTTTAGATGAGGCTATTGAAAAGATTAAACGCAACACTCGCGTTTATGCAAAAAAACAACTCACTTGGTTTAAACGCGACAAGAGCATTGCGTGGTTTAACCCATCGGATGTTGAGGAGATTTTCAAATATATTGATAGCTTTTGTTAGTTTTTAGTTGTTAGCAATAATTAGAAATTAGTTCGGCACTGCGTGCCAAAGCTGCGATTAAGCAAGAGCAGGTTCATCAAACTAATGTTTGTTAATTAGGAACGAGGAATTAGGAATGAGAAATGAATTCTAATTCCTATTTTTTTATATGTTTATATAATCTATACAATAAAGATGCGATACCCCAAGAGTGTTGTTCATATGAAAAATATTTTGTAAGTTTGTAGGGTCACGTGTCAATATAGACGCTGACAGAACATTTTATTTGAAAGTGTTTTTCGTATTGTCTTAAATAGAAAATGTGGAAGTTTTCAATAACAACAAGACGGCGGACAACACCTTCCTTGTGTAGCTATGCGACAACGCTTATTGCGTATCTCATACTGCTCAAGTGTGGGGTATCGCATCGTTTATTGTTGTTATAGGTCTTTCCACAACCTTCTATTTAATAAACGAAAGCCATCTCCACACTTTCTTTATGCATTTAATTGTCGTTTTTAGGAGATGAATGGCAGTAAAGAGAAAGCTATGACTACACAAAATTCAAACTACCTTTCAGTCCCTTCTCTTGAAGAAAGGTTAAAACAAATTATTAATGACTCATACAAACTATTGTGTCATAAAATAGTCAGCGAAAGTTTTATTGTAGAAAACGAAGCATCATTGCAAATGCAATTAGGTGTTATATTAAAGCAGATAGGTCAACTTTATGAGTTTGATAAAAATGATCATTTCTATGTAGAGCTTGAAACATGGCAAGATATATCATCTACCTCAAAAAGCAATAAGGGCAGAGCAAGATGCGACATCTACCTAAAATTCATTAGTGATACTGAAGAACATTATGCAGCCATTGAACTAAAATATTTCAAATATAGTCCAAAAGAAGCAGTTACAGATAATCGTTTTTCATTACTATCGGACCTCGAAAATTTAGAACAATACAGAGCAAATATACCCGCTCTTTTATGTTATGAAATTGTTTATACCGACAACGAAAATTACACGAAATTAGATAATCGTTCTAAAATCAAAATTACTCCCACTATTTCAGGAAATACAGAGCCATATATAGGTAGAACTATAACATTACAAAAAACGTACTCATCTATTTGGGATAGCTATACTAAAAAACACCATTTTTTAAAGATCGACTTACAATAGAATAAACAAAATAACATAAGTAATCATGAAACAGTTAAAACATTATTCGTATTTAATGGCATTGATGTTTATACTTGCAGGAGGTATTATATCATGTGCCGGAGAAGAAGATGGCTCAAAAGATACAGGACTGACAACAGAGCCAACAACGTGCAGAGTATCAGTATCAAGTGGCGAAGGCGGAACAGCGACAACATCAGAAACTGAGGTAATGTCGGGCTGGGAAGTAACCCTTACCGCAACCCCCGAAGCCACCTATCGCTTTGTCAATTGGACAGTTAGTAGCAATGAGGTATCAAAAGAAAACCCATACAGGGCAATAGTAAAGAGATCGACACAATTCAGAGCTAATTTTGAAAAGGATAATTACAAAGTATCCGTAAAAGAAGCAGAAGGAGGCAGTGTAAAAGCATCACAAAAAGGAGACGTGTTAAATGGAACAAAAGTCACCTTCACCGCCACACCACAAGAAGGTTTCAGTTTTATCAGTTGGATAGTAAATAGCAATGAGGCATCAAAAGAAAACCCATATACAATTACCATAACAGAAAACACAGAAGTTCAAGCCAGCTTTATCACCCATAAAATAACCGTAATAGCAGGCGAAGGCGGAACAGCCAAAGCAAGCAAAACGCAAGTAGGACATAACGCGCAGGTCACCTTCACAGCCACTCCACAAGATGATTACTATCTTTTTGTTAATTGGACAGTGAACGGAGAAGAAGTATCAAAAGAAACACCCTATACAGCAACTATCACCGAAGATATAGAGATAAAAGCAAATTTTGCATTAAATATATCTTTGCCTACAGGAATAGAAAATGGTAAAGGTTATGTTGACCTCGGCTTAAGTGTCAAATGGGCTTCTTGTAATGTGGGAGCAAACTCTCACGAGGAGTATGGTTATTGTTTTTCGTGGGGTGAGTTCCAAAATAGTGAACATTTCAGTTATCATAACAAATATGTATCTTTAGACGTTTTTGGTGATTACTCCTATGACATATGGAAATACAACACAGATTCAAAATATGGTACAGTAGATAATAAAACTACACTTGAACTCAAAGACGATGCCGCCCATCATAATTGGGGAGGGAATTGGCGCATGCCAACCAAAGCCGAGCAAGATGAATTGAGAAACAGTTCAAACTGCACTTGGACATGGACTACCCAAAACGGAGTAAAGGGGTATAAAGTAACAAGTAAGAAGAATGGTAATTCCATCTTTCTCCCTGCGGCGGGCTATCGCAGCAATAGCAATCTCAGCAATGTAGGCTGCAACGGATACTACTGGTCGAGTTCGCTTTACTCGAACGACAGCCTCTCCGCCTATTACTTGAGCTTTAATTCGGGCATCGTAGATTGGAGCTACAGTTACCGTTGCGAAGGGCTATCTGTGCGTGCGGTGTGTCCATGATTTTAAATGCGAGCATTTAAAATCAGTTGAGAGATATTCATCTCTCGAACCCACTCACGCTCGGCAAAGTTTATGCAAGTATAACTTTGCACTCGCTTATTCGTGGCTTTGTTAGTTGTAAGTTTTTAGTTAATTAGATAATTAGAAATTAGTCCGGCACTGCGTGCCAAAGCTGCGATTAAGCAAGAGCAGGTTCATCAAACGAATGTTTGTTAATTAGGAATAAATTAGTCATATTGGTCTAATTGGACTAATTAGTCTTATAAAAAAAATCTGATGAATGAAAACGAGAAAGGGAAGCCAATAAAAATTGACTTCCCTTTTATATTGAGGTTGCATCGTAGGATGCGATGAAACTCCGAAAGACAGGATTTGAGTGCCCGCGAACCTTTGTAATCCACCGTGCTAAGCATACCCGAAGGCGTGGCCCGCCATTGCTCCGCGAAGCGTGTCTCGGTATTTCTTAAATTGATGAGTTTCCCAATCTACTAGGATGCAACCTAAGCCAAATATCGCTTTAATTGTGATACGAAAATAGATATTATTTTCTGTTTTTCCAAGAGGTTGTAACTTTTTTTGTGGTTAAAATATGTTATATAACACATTTTAAACATTTTATTCCCTGTTTACTCTAATTAAGCGTTGTTCCTTCGGTAACAGAATTTACTGTATAGGGTTGTACTTCGCCATACATGGTTAGAGAATATCCGTTATCGAAATTCATAAATGCTGTTGCTGTATCACCTTCATTGTCGAATGTTAGTATAACTGTTGCATTTAGCGCTGTTCCCCTTACATTATATGTATAGGAAATAGAGCCTTTATCTTCGTCATGAGTTTTGCTGACAATCATTCCTTGCAAGGTTATGCCTCCCATTGCATTTATGCCTCCGCCAAAGCCTGTTGAGGTTTGAAAGGTCATTATATTGCCTTCGACCTTAACAAAGTTTACATTGGGTTGAACGTAGGTTACTGTTCCTCCGGTTGTGTTTATTGATGTTGCATTCAACACCCAATTGTCGGATGAAACGGCAAGCAGTGCCATTTCTCTATTGATTGAATCGAGATGTGCTTCTTGTATTTTACGCTCGGTTTGAATCTCTTTTCTAATCTCTTTTTTTGACTTGGTGTTTTGAGATATTAGTACACTCGGAAAGAGTGTTGCTATGAATAGCAATAGTAGTTGTAGCTTTTTCATTGTTTTTCGGTTTTTATTCACTCTATATAACAATAATGCTATGTTTTTGTTTGCTGTTTAAATTTGTATTTGTACTTTTGAGTATGGATATAAAAGCTATTTTAGACGAACAGATTGAGAGGATTAATACCGTTGATTTCATAAAGGACGACCCTGTTCAATTTCCGCATAGATTCAGCAAGTTACAAGATATTGAGATTGCTGCTTTTACAACTGCTACCATTGCCTGGGGTAAAAGAAGTATGATTTTAAGGGATGCTGACCGTATGTTCTCTCTTATGAATAATGCCCCATACGAATTTGTCATGAACAAGGGTTTTGAATATTTGAGCAGCGCCAATGTTCACAGAACATTTTTTCAACCAGATTTGGCATATATGCTCCGTGGTTTTCATGCAATATATTCAAATTTCGAAAGCATAAACAATATGGTAAAAGAGCTTGGCATTGGAGATGATTCTGCCCCTGCGTGGAGAGTATGTGAAGAGATTAGAAATATATCATACATTGCCAATAACAAAGAGTTTAACTCGCAGTGCTTCCCTTCGAACTTCAGCAACTCTGCCCTTAAACGTATTAATTTGGCGATAAAATGGCTTGTGCGAAATGATGGTATTGTTGACCTTGGTGTTTGGGATTGCATTAAACCTTCGCAACTTCATATTCCGCTTGATGTACATGTTGGCAATACTGCTCGTAAACTAAATTTATTGACACGAAAAAGCAATGACCGTAAAGCGGTTGTGGAACTTACTGAAATTTTAAAAGGTTTTAATCCTGCTGACCCTGTTGTTTACGACTATGCTCTGTTTGGTATTGGTGTGAATGGCATTGAGATTTAAAACTTTTATTTGAACATGATTATAATTATTCGAAATATTTTCATAGCAGATAAATTTAAATTATCTTTGAGAAGTTAAAAGAAACATAATCACAACTAATTATAATTATTTATGAGGAAATTTTTACTTTCAACTCTTATGCTTTGCCTTATAATGGCAACTTCAGCTCAAGAGTATTGTACTTCGTTAGGATGGAGTACAAAGACAGACCGCGCATTGGATGGTCTTGAGATTACATCTACTTCAGGTCAAAGAAATATTGACATCGGCTTATGGAGTAGAGCAGATGGCGACTGCTATCGTGGCGTGATGAACTCGGGCGACCCGGTTGTTTTTGCTGCAGGTGATAATATCAACCTGCTTGTTAACGGAGAGATGAACTGGACATACATTCACGTATTTGTGGATTGGAACGGCGATAAAGATTTTGATGACTCGGGCGAATATGTTGAGAAACAGCCTGCAAGCCGCGACTACTTCCCATACGGAGAGGGTGCAAATCCGACCAACAGAACGTTCAACTTCAATGTTCCTGCTAATGCAGAAACAGGATTAACTCGTATGCGTGTAATTTTGGCATACGGAATTGATGGTGCTTGTACTCTTGTAAGAACTAACGATGCTGCAGTTGCAGTTGACGTTGAGGTTTATATTGGTTCGACTGTTCTTGAGGTTGAACGTACAATAACTGTTGAAAGTGCCAATCCTGCAGAAGGTAGTGCGGTAATTAGCAATACAGACGAAACCTCTATTACATCTGACCAAACTTCAATTTCTGTTACTGCCATACCTACATCGGGATACACATTCAAAAATTGGACAAACAAAGAGACAGGAGATGTAGTTAGTACATCAAACCCATACTACTATAGAGGTGAGGAAGACATTACTTTGGTTGCAAATTTCCAAGACCAATATGTTCAATTAACAGATATTCCTACAATTTTCATCAACACAGTTAATGGCGTTGGCGTAACAAGTAAAGATGACTATGTTGAGGCATATGTTACAGTAAGAGGTGCTAAAAACGCAGAAGATAACATAACAGAAGTTCTTACAGAGATTAAAGGACGTGGTAACTCAACATGGGGTATGGCTAAAAAACCTTACCGTTTGAAATTCGATAAAAAAATTAAATTTTTAGGCAATGAAGCTAAAGAGAAAAACTGGGTTCTTTTAGCAAACTATGCCGACAAAACTTTATTGCGTAATGCCTTGGCTTTTGAAACAGCTCGCAATATGTTCGATTTTGGATTTACTCCTTCGGTTACTTTTGTTGACGTTGTTTTGAATGGCAAAAACTTGGGTAACTATACATTAACAGACCAAGTTGAGGTTAAATCAAAAAGGGTTCCTGTTCTTGAGCAAGAGGAGACTACAACTCTTAACGATCCTGAAATTACAGGTGGATACCTAATTGAGGTTGACGGATTTGCCGATAGCGAAATTTCGTGGTTCCAAACAAACAAAGGAATGAAAGTAACTATCAAATATCCTAAAGATGATGAGATTAACTCAGACCAAAGCTACTACATCTCTAACTACACTCAACAAATGGAGACTGCGTTGTTTAGTTCGAGCTACACTAATGCAGAGACAGGATGGAGAAAATATGTTGACGAAGCTTCGTTGGTTGATTGGTATATAGCATGTGAGTTGTTCGGAAACTCTGACTCATGGTGGAGTACATACATGTACAAAGAGAGAGGCGAGATATTTAAATTGGGTCCTCTATGGGATTTTGACATTGCATTTAACAACGACGACCGTTTAGGTGATGCAACTCAAAAATTAATGCGTACATATGCTCACGACCCCAAAACATGGATTGCTCGTTGGTGGCAAGATGCAGGTTTCCAAGCAAACGTAAAAGCTCGTTGGGGCGAATTGAGAGCAAAAGGCCTAAAATCATTTATGAACAAATATATTGATGAAACAGCTGAGCTATTAGACGAATCACAAAAAAACAACTTTGAGGTTTGGAATATTTTGTGGAGTAAGGTATATCGTGAATTAGCTGCTCGTGGTTCATACGAAGCAGAGGTTAATTTCTTGAAACAATATGTTTTGGACAGAATTAGCTTCCTTGATGGACAATGGGGACTACCAACAGGTATTGAAAGTTCTGAATGTAACACATCTACAATAATTGCTCCAAACCCTGTAGAGAACGGTAATGATATTAATGTATTTGTTTCTGACTCAATGGAGGGTGTTGTTAACGTAATGGTTGCATCGGTTGATGGTAAAGTTGTTTATTCTGCAAATGAATATATGAATATGGATAACAACATTACTGTTTCGACCAATGGTTGGGCAAAAGGTATGTACATTATTGTTGTAAAAGACAATAAAGGTACAACTCAACGCGGAACTGTTATTGTTAAATAACAACTACAGTTTTAAATAGAAGGAACTCCTACCCTGCATAAGCAAGGTGGGAGTTTTTATTATTATTGGTTGTTAGCTTGAGATGAGTTTTTATCACAAACTGCAAAAGGTTTGTTAGAATGATTCAGATACAACTAATATGAGAATGAGGTTGCAGGGAGCATACAAACGTATGTGACCAAATCCGAATTGAAATATTAGGCAGTAGATGAGTCATTATCACAAACCGACCCAACTCCCAAATCACTATTATCAACCAAAATCTCAAACTTTGGATTATCTTTAAGAGTAGGATAAACGTCATAAATAAACCACTCGGCAAGAGGCTCATTACGACTTTCTGACGTTGTATTGTTACAAAACAGATTTATGCTGGCATACTCAAAGTATTTATCGGCAATTGCTATATCGTTAATGATACGCTCTTTTGTATCGGTTGAGGTGCAACACAAAAGACATACACCACTAAAATATTTGGCAACATCGGCTGGAGTCACCTCTGATGATACGCCTTTCATCCAATGCTGACGCAAGGTTGCATCAAAGCTCTCTATTCCACAGCGAAATTTTACTTGTGCAGGAGCAAAACGTTTTGCAAATTCAGCTAATTGATTACGATATAGATAGTGCGCTTCGAACCAAAGGGTATGTATATTCTTCTCTTTTACTATGGTTGAGATAAGAGACAAGGTCTGCTCATCAAGTTCGGGAGCAGAACCCGAATTTATAATATCCAACACTCCATACTCTCCTGTTACTTGGTGCAATACCTCGCTATTTATTTCAAACGGATTTTCTGAGACATCGTCATGATAATCGCAAAAGGTACACTTACGCCATTTGCATCCCCTACCCTGTAAAAGAACAAACTCTCGAGGTAGTTTTGTTTTTATAAGTGAGTAGCGTTGCATTATCTTCCTAATGATAGTTTTTTTAAGAATCCTATTGTTGCATATGCCAATGGTGTGGCAAAGATAGCCTCTATGACAAATTTTAGGACATATTGCAATAGAATCATCAACAGCAGCTCACGAGTTGATACTACTCCATAGAATGCGATAAGAACAAATGGTACAGAGTCGAAGAAATATGCTATAGCTGAACTTCCTATGGTACGCACCCACAAACGACGTCCCTTTGTCCATATTTTTATGCGCTCCATAAACCAAGAATTCGATAACTCTCCTAACAGGAATCCAATCAACGATGCCAATACTATACGGGGGACACATGAGAAGATGTGATTGTAAGCATCGTTAGTCTCCTGCAAATTTTCGGGAGCCGGCAACCACACTCCTATTTGCGTGCATACCACCATTAGTATATTGCAAAACAGAGTCATGAAAATAACTTTTCGTGTAGTTTTGTATCCCCAAATCTCGGTGAGTACATCGCCAAGCATGTACGTAAGCGGGAAAGTTATTGTACCTGCATCAAAGAAAAATAGGTTTGCAATACCTATTACTTTTACTGCCATTACGTTAGATACGAGATATAGCGTTACAAAGAGTGTTGTAACAATTATGAGTGGCATTACTCCACGGTCTAAATCTCGGTTTTTTAAAGGGTTTTCCGATACCTTGTTCATCTTTTTTTAATTAGGAATGAGGAATTAGGAATGAGGAATTAAGAATTGTTGCAAGTTTATCAATTCCTAATTAGTAATTACTAATTCCTAATTTAACTTGTTGTTCTTTTAATTAATAATATCATTTTTATCGAGAGGTCGAAGAATATTATTTTTGCGTTGCCGTTACGCGATACATCGTTTTCGGCACGACCTAACTCTTCCATTATCTCTATAACGTTTTTTTCATTTATAAATGGTGCAAATCGGGTTGAGAAGTTACGTTCCTCGGGTGTCATATATACAATTGAGGGTATGTGCGCATTGTATATATAGTTTTCGCGTAACATTCGTTGGCAATACTGCAAAAAACGTTTCTCTGCTTCGCGACCAAGTTTTGCCACTTCTTCGCTCCAAATCTTCATTTCTTTGATTTTGCGCGCATACGAAAGACGCATCAACTGCACAAAAAAATCGAAGAATTGTTTGTTCTCGCCTGTCTGCTTCATCAACTCCAATGCTCTGCGATAGCTTCCCGAAGCCAATCGGGTAACAGCCTCAGCAGCCTCGGCGTCAACCATAAACCTCGATTGCAATGTCTCTGATATAAGATTGTGAGGCAATCCTTTAAAGTGTATTGGCTGAGTTCTGGACAATATGGTTGCCAACAGTTTATCGGGACGGTTTGATACAAGCAGGAATATTGTTTTTTCATATGGCTCTTCAAGAATTTTCAAGAGTTTGTTTGCACACCCCTCGTTCATCATCTCGGGCAACCATATTATCATTACCTTGTACTCCGACTCAAAGCTTTTGTATGTGAGTTTACGAATTATCTCCTGACTCTCGTCAACATAAATCTGTGGTTGGGCATTTTCGGCTTTTATCTCCTCTAACCATCTCTCTATGGAGATGTATTTTGTTTCGGATAACATCTGACGCCACTCCTTTATGTAATCGTCAGAGATTGTTCTTTTTGGCTTTGATGTTTTATATATAGGAAACGAATAGTGAATATCGGGATGCATCATAGATGTTATCTGACGGCACGATGGGCAATTGCCACAAGCGTCAGTATCCCCTGCAACACGACCTGTACAGTTAATATAACGTGCATAGGCAATTGCCATTGCAAATTTACCTACACCATCGGGACCGCAAAACAGTTGAGCATGAGGAATCTTTCCCTCTGCTACCGATTTTAGCAGATGCTGTTTTATATCTTCGTGTCCAATAATATCTTTAAAAAACATCTTTACTCTTTTATTAATATACCGCTTTTGCTACTTGTGCCACACTCTCTGTTGCCATTAGTGAGTAGAAGTGAATGCTTGGAACTCCCTTAGCTTTTAACTCTTTTGCCTGCATGGTACACCACTCCACTCCAACCTGTTTAGCCGCTGCATCGTCTTTACATTTAGCCAACTCAATTGCCAAAGCATCCGGCAAATCAACATGAAATATCTTTGGCAATACATTCAACTGATTTGCAAAAACAATGGGTTTTATTCCCGGGATGATGGGCACTGTAATTCCTATCTCGCGACAACGTTCAACAAACTCAAAGTATTTTGAGTTATCGAAGAACATTTGCGTTACAACATAATCTGCTCCGTTATCCACCTTATCTTTCAGGTGTTTAAGGTCTTGCTCAATGTTTGGTGCTTCATCGTGTTTTTCGGGGTATCCTGCCACTCCATACGAAAATGGTGTGTTTATGGCTGCTTGTGAACCATCAATAAAGAATCCTTTATTGAAATCGTTTACCTGAGTTTGCAATTCAATAGCATGTGCATGACCATCAGGCTCGGGAATGAAGCGCATTTCGTGCTTAGCCTTATCGCCACGCAACAAAAGCAAATCGTGAATACCCAAGAAGTTCAAATCAATGAGCGAATACTCTATCTCCGCCTTTGAAAATCCGCTGCAAATAATGTGCGGAACTGCTGTGATGTCGTATTTGTGTTGAATGGCTGCTGCAAGAGCCACAGTTCCTGGACGTGTGCGAACTGCCACACGTTGAAACAATCCTCCCTCAGCCTCTTTATATATATACTCGCTTCGGTGAGTTGTTATGTTTATATATTTGGGATCGAACTCTCGAAGTCGATCAATAGTCTTAAATACCTTTTCTATGCTATTTCCCTTCAAAGGAGGCAACACCTCAAACGAAAATGAGGTTTTATCGCTATTTGCTATTAACTCAGTAACTTTCATGTTTAAAACATTTTGCGAAATACAAAAATAATACTTTTAATTGAATGTTTATTGATACAAATCTATTAAGTTCAAAAATATTGGATATTTTTTGTAACTTTGAAGAGTAAATTTATTGCATTAACCAAATGAGATTTGAGGATTTAGAACTTGAACCCGAGGTGCTTGACGGGCTTGATGCCATGAACTTTATTGAGGCAACACCCATACAAGAAGAGACTATTCCTGTTGTTTTGGAGGGAAGAGACATTATAGCTTGCGCCCAAACAGGAACAGGGAAAACAGCAGCATATATACTTCCTCTGCTCAACCTTATAATGAAACATAAGATTGAGGGGGACAAAGACGCAGTTAGAGCAATTATTATAGCTCCCACTCGCGAATTGGCATCGCAAATTGATATGCAGTTCGAAGGGTTCTCATACTTTATGCCAATATCTACCTTATCGGTATCGGGCGGTGGCAACGGAGCGCAATGGGATCAACAACTAAGAGCTTTTAATAAAGGAGCAGATGTTATCATTGCCACTCCGGGTAGAATGATTTCGCACCTGATAAACAGTAAAATATCTCTTAACAGCGTTGAATATCTTGTACTTGACGAGGCAGACAGAATGTTGGATATGGGATTTTATGACGATATTATGCAAATATCGAAACATCTACCCTCAAAACGACAAACTCTTTTGTTTTCGGCAACAATGCCTCCTAAAATTAGAACTCTTGCCAAGAATATTCTTAATAATCCCGCCGAGATAAACATTGCCATTTCAAAACCCAACGAGGCTATCAAGCAAATGGCTTACGTTTGCTACGAACCTCAAAAAATTGGATTGATAGAGCATATATTCTCAACTCCCGTTGAGAGCAAGACGATAATATTCTCTTCGTCAAAGATTAAAGTGAAAGACCTTGCGCACCGCCTGAAACGAATGAAATACAACGTAAGAGCTATGCACTCCGACCTTGAACAGAGCGAACGCGATGAGGTTATGCTCGACTTTAAAAATGGTAAAATATCGATACTCGTTGCAACTGATATAGTTTCAAGAGGAATAGATATTACAGATATAGGCTTGGTTATAAACTACGACGTTCCGCACGACCCCGAAGACTATATACATCGCATTGGACGTACTGCAAGAGCTAATGCCGAAGGCGAAGCAATTACTTTTATATCGAAAGAGGAACAAGATAAGTTTGGTAAAATTGAACGATTCCTGGAACGTGAGGTTGAAAAAATTACTATGCCCGAACAACTTGGCGAAGCTCCGGCATACACACCTTCAGTAGGCGAAAAGAAACGCAGACCATTCAAATATAAAGGCAAGAAAAAGCCTTTCTTTAAGAAAAAGAAAAGTTTATAAATTAGAAATGAGGAATGAGAAGAACTGAAAAGTTTTTCTCATTTTTTTTGTTTTTATTTTTACATATGCAACTATTTGGCATATACACATCCTACTTTTGTATCAGAAACAAGAGAGAAAAGTAATTAAACAATATTTAAACAGAAATTAAAAACAAAAAAAAGGAGGTAGTTATGGGAACAATATTAGCAATTGCAGGAGTAGTATTAGTACATTGCGTTCTTGGAATAATTTTTGGGATGGACTATTAATGTCAATTAGAAATTAGAAATGAGGAATTAGAAATTTATTATGTTTGAGATTTTGATTTATATAGGGCTCGCATTGTTTTTTATTGATGCAATATTAGGTAAAGGAGGTAATTTATAATATTTGCAGCTATAGTTATTGCGGTATTATTACTTAATGTATTAGGGCAAATTACCGGAGGTAACGACAGATGGGGGGAGTAAGTGTTGTTAGTTGTTAGTTGTTAGTTAGGTAGAATAAATTAGGTAGTTATTTCGGATATTGAGGTTATTCTAAATCTTTATTTTTCATATGTTTTTATAGGTAGTTATGAGATGGAGACTTCAATATCATACAATCTCGGGGTTAACCCCGGGATTGTTTTCATTTTTTATATGATAAAAAAAGCCCCCGATAAGGACGAGGGCAACCTAATGTTTTCACAACGGAATAATCCTTATTGTGAATTGCTTCAAATTAGTGAGAGCAAAGATATATAATTTTTTTAATTAAAATGAAAATATTTTTATAATTTTGAAAAAACAATTTGTAAATTCTTAAAAACTATAATATATGAAAAGGGTTCTTGGCTTAGATTTAGGTGTAGGTAGCATTGGTTGGGCTTTAGTTAATGAAGCAGAAAATGACTCTGAAAAATCTTCTATTATAAAATTAGGAGTTAGGGTTAATCCGCTTACTTCTGATGAAAGTAAAAATTTTGAACAAGGAAAAAGTATTACTACAAATGCTGAAAGAACTTTAAAAAGATTAATGCGAAGGAATCTACAACGTTATAAACTTCGCAGAGAAAATTTAATAGAGATATTAAAAGAGAATAATATTATAAACGATAGTTCAATCTTATCAGAAGAGGGTAATAGAACTACATTTGAAACATATAGGCTAAGAGCAAAATCTGTTAATGATGAGGTAACATTGAATGAATTTGCAAGAATTCTTTTAATGATTAATAAAAAACGTGGTTATAAAAGTAGCAGGAAAGCCAAAGGAGGAGAAGATGGAAAGTTGATTGATGGAATGGATATTGCAATTAAAATGTACAATGAAAACAAGACTCCAGGATCTCTTTGTTTAGAACTACTACTTAATGGTAAGAAATCGTTACCCGACTTTTATCGTTCAGACTTGCAAAATGAATTAAATTTAATTTGGAATAAACAAAAAGAGTTCTACCCTGAGATTTTAAACAATGACATATTAGAAGAGATTAAAGGAAAGAATAGTTCTCAAACATGGGCAATATTAGCAAAATATTTTGTATGGAAAGAAGAGTGTAAAATATGGGATAACGAAAATAGTTCTTATGAAAAAGTTATCACAGAGAATAAAATCGTAGGAATTAAACGAAATAAAAAAGGTATTGAGTTAAAGATTGAGAATTATAAGTGGAGAAATGATGCTTTAACTAATAAAATAGGGCTTGAAGAATTAGCAATAGTTATTCAAAATATTAATGGAGAAATAAGTTCATCAAGTGGATATTTAGGAGCAATAAGCGATAGAAGCAAAGAATTGTATTTTAAGAAACAAACTGTAGGACAATATTTATATGAAATAATTAAAAACAATCCTAACGAGAGCCTTAAAAACAGAGTATTCTATCGTCAAGACTATTTAGATGAATTTGAAACTATTTGGGAAAACCAAAGTAAATATCATAAAGAATTAACTGATGAACTAAAAAAAGAGATTAGAGATGTTATTATATTCTATCAACGTAAACTAAAGAGTCAGAAAGGATTGATTAGTTTTTGTGAATTTGAAAAAGATGAAAAAGTTATAAATGTTGAAGGAAAAGAAAAAACTATTATTATTGGTAGTAAAGTAATTCCTCGCTCCTCTCCCCTATTCCAAGAGTTCAAAGTTTGGCAAAAAATCAACGATATAAAAATAAACGGTGAATATCTATGTCAAGAGGAAAAAGAGTATTTAGCCAATATCCTTAAATTCAGAGAAAAAATTGAAGAGAAAGATATTGTAAAAATATTAAAGCTAGAAAATAGGGAAAACAAAATTAATTTTAAAGAGATACAAGGGGATACTACTAATATTCTGCTTTATAAAGCATTTAGTAAAATGCTTGAAATGTCTGGACACGAAGCATTAAACTTTAAACAAACTTCTGATGAAATATATGAACAGACAAAAGCCATTTTTGAATCATTAGGTTGGAATAGTGAAGTTTTATCTTTTGACTCAAATTGTGATTTAGACAAACAACCATACTTTAAACTTTGGCATTTATTATACTCATTTGAAGGAGATAACAGCAAAAGCGGTAATGCTAAATTAATTGATAAAATTGCTGAAATATGTAATATCGAAAAAGAGTATGCCTCAATATTAGCAGAAATTACTTTTGTTGACGACTATGGAAGTTTAAGTGCTAAAGCCATAAAAAAGATATTACCTTTCTTAAAAGAGGGTAACCAATATGATATTGCTTGTTCATACGCAGGATACAGACACTCAAAATCTTCATTAACAAAAGATGAAATTGAGAACAAAATTTTAAAGGACAAACTTGAAATATTGCAAAAGAATTCTCTACGAAATCCAGTAGTTGAAAAGATATTAAACCAAATGGTAAATGTAATTAATACATTGATTGACAAATATGGCAAACCTGATGAAATTAGAGTAGAACTAGCTCGTGAATTAAAGAAAAATGCAAGAGAGAGAGATTTAATGTCTTCTGCTATAGCAAAGGCAACCCGAGAGAATGAAGCAATAAAAGAGATTCTTAAAAGAGAATTTAATCTATCGCATATAAGTAAAAATGATATAATCAGGTATAAACTATATAAAGAACTTGAACCAAACGGTTACAAAACATTATATTCTAATACATATATACGTCAGGAAGATTTATATACAAATCGTTTTGACATAGAACATATTATTCCTCAATCACGACAATTTGATGATTCTTTTGCCAATAAAACGCTTGAAGTTAGAGAAATTAATATTGAAAAGGGGAATAAAACTGCATACGATTATATATTGGGAAAATATGGAGCAGAAGAATTATCAAAATATGAACAGAAGTGTAAAGAGTTGTTCAAGGGAAAAAATACAAAACTAAAAAATCTATTAATGACCGAAAAAGATATTCCTGACGGTTTTATAAATAGAGACTTAAGCGATACCAGATATATTTCAAAAATGGCTCTTGCTATGCTTAACAGCATTTGCCGAAGAGTTGTTGCTACAACCGGTTCAATTACCGATAAATTACGACAAGATTGGCAACTTGTTGATATTATGAAAGAGTTAAATTGGAATAAATACGAGACTCTTGGATTGGTAGATTACTACACTAATAGAGATGGTAAAAGGATTGGACAAATTAAAGATTGGACGAAACGTAACGACCATAGACATCATGCTATGGATGCACTTGCTGTTGCATTTACAAAAGATGTATATATACAATATTTCAACAATAAAAATGCAAGCTTTGAACCAAACTCTAATGAATATGCTATAAAGAATAAATATTTTGATAATGGCAAAGCTATTGCTCCAATTAAATTAGAAGAGTTTAGATCAGAAGCCAAGAAACACTTGGAAGAGATATTAGTATCAATAAAAGCAAAAAATAAAGTTGTAACAAACAATATAAATAAAACAAAAGCCAAAGGAAAGAATAAAATAAAAATACAACTTACGCCAAGAGGCACTTTACATAAAGAAACAATTTATGGAAGTCAAAAGATATATGCAACAAAAGAGGAGAAAGTTAATGCTTCGTTTAACCAAGAAAAGATTCTTACTGTAGCAAGCAAACGTTACAGAGAGGCTCTATTAAGAAGACTCTCAGAATTTGGAAACGATACAAAGAAAGCTTTTACTGGTAAAAATGCCTTAGACAAGAATCCAATATGGTTAAATGAGAGCAAAACAATGTTTGTTCCGTTAAAAGTAAAAACGGTAACATTTGAAACAATATACACAATTAGAAAAGCTATTGACGATAGTTTAAAAATTGAGAAAGTTATAGATCCTCATATTCGCAAAATTCTTGAGAATAGATTAGAAGAGTATGGAAATGCAAAGGCTGCATTTACAAATCTAGACGAGAATCCTATTTGGTTGAATAAAGATAAAGGCATTAAGATAAAACGAGTTACAATAAGCGGAATTAGCAATGCTCAAGCTCTGCACGATAAGAGAGACAAGGACGGTAATTTAAAACTTGATAGTAACGGAAACAAAGTAGCTGTTGATTTTGTAAATACTGGAAGCAACCATCATGTTGCTGTATATGAAAAGCCATTGCTTGGCAAAAATGGGGAGATACAATTTGACAAGTTCGGAAATATATTATACGAAATAGACGAAAATGTTGTTCCTTTCTATGATGCAGTTGCAAGAATTAATGCAGGATTACCAGTTATTGATAAAGAATACAATAAAAATGATGGATGGAGATTCTTATTCTCAATGAAACAAAATGAATATTTTGTATTCCCAAATGAAGAGACCG
The DNA here is from genome assembly GCA_045613905.1 of Candidatus Caccoplasma sp. Lineage (GTDB taxonomy): Bacteria > Bacteroidota > Bacteroidia > Bacteroidales > G3-4614 > Caccoplasma_A. The sequence goes on along the minus strand of JAZLBW010000035.1, from coordinate 119,657 downwards.
GCTTTAATCCTAAAGAGATTGATTTATTAGACCCTGATAATTATTCAATTATAAGTCCTAATTTATTTAGAGTACAAAAATTTGCTTTCAAAAATTATGTATTCAGACATCATTTAGAAACATCTATTGATAATTCAGCAATAATAATGAGAGGTAAAACTTGGAGAGATTTTAGAAGTTCAAAAGGGTTAAACGATATTGTTAAGGTAAGAGTAAATCATATTGGAGAAATTGTTGCTGTAGGAGAATATTAATTTAAAAATATGTGAGCTTATGATAAAAAAGACCCTGTATTTTGGGAATCCTGCATATCTGTCTCTTAAAGACAAACAGCTTGTAATAAAGTTAAGTGAGCAAGAGATTACAAAACCAATTGAAGATGTTGGCATAGTTGTTTTAGACAATAGACAGATTACAATTACAAGTGGCGCCATTGATGCACTGCTCGAAAACAATTGTGCCATAATAACTTGCGACAAGCGCAGTATGCCAACAGGGTTAATGTTACCATTAAGTGGAAACACAACACAAAGTGAACGATTCAGGCATCAAATAGAGGCATCGCTCCCTTTGAAAAAACAACTATGGCAACAAACCATACAAGCTAAAATTAACAACCAAACAGCAATTCTCAAACAATATAAAGAGTGTGAAACAGGTTGTATGGAGAGTTGGAGCAAAAGTGTAAGAAGTGGAGACCCTGATAACTTTGAAGCTCGTGCAGCATATTACTATTGGCAAAACCTATTTGGAGATATTAACGATTTTACAAGAGAACGATACGGTAGTTTCCCAAATAATCTCTTAAACTATGGATATGCAATATTAAGAGGAATTGTAGCCAGAGCATTAGTTAGCAGCGGCCTTTTACCAACATTGGGAATTCATCATCACAACAGATATAATGCGTATTGTTTAGCTGATGATATAATGGAGCCATATAGACCATATGTTGACAAAGTAGTTTGTGAAATTATCAATGAATTTGGAATTGGTTTGGAATTAACAAAAGAGATTAAAGCCAAACTACTTACAATTCCAACAATTGACGTTGTAATAAACGAAAAGAAAAGTCCATTAATGATTGCTGTAAGCCAAACAACAGCCTCACTATATCAATGTTTTAGTGGAGAACTGAGAAAAATTGCATACCCTACTCTATAGTATGTGAATAGTAGAATTAGCCAATATAGGATTATGTGGATTCTTGTCTTTTTTGACCTTCCAACAGAAACAAAAAGAGATAAGAAAGCATATGCTATGTTTCGTAAAAATCTTATACAAGATGGTTTTACTATGTTTCAGTTTTCAATTTACCTACGACATTGTGCAAGCCAAGAAAATGCTAATGTTCATATAAAACGTGTAAAATCTTTTTTACCAAAATTTGGAAAAGTTGGCATTTTATGTATAACGGATAAACAATTTGGAAATATTGACCTATATTTTGGCAAACAACCTCAAACAATAAACACTCCAGGTCAACAGTTAGAATTATTTTAAAAATAAAAAATCCCTCAAATGAGGGATTTTTTGTTACCAGAAACTTCTATTTTTTATTTTCTAATTATATCTATAACAATATGTATTTCAGTAATTTGTAAATACTATATTGTTTCTGATATGTCAAAGATACTAATTTGAAAGCAATTCACAACAATAAAATTATACTATTATGACAAATAATTATTGTTTCTGATATGTCAAAGATACTAATTTGAAAGCAATTCACAACAGCCATGGACAGTATCGGTTTTGGAAACATAATTGTTTCTGATATGTCAAAGATACTAATTTGAAAGCAATTCACAACACGGACAAAGTCAGTCGATGAGTGAAAAAGATTGTTTCTGATATGTCAAAGATACTAATTTGAAAGCAATTCACAACAATTAGCTTGTTATCGTGCTCGCGCTTACGATTGTTTCTGATATGTCAAAGATACTAATTTGAAAGCAATTCACAACCAAGGATAAAATGGATGTTGAGTTGATTGAATTGTTTCTGATATGTCAAAGATACTAAGTAAGCGAGCAAAATAATATCAAGTTTGCTTGAATATTTTACAGCGAGCTGAAGTATCTTCGAGATTTATCTCAAAGATACTAATTTGAAAGCAATTAACTACACATAGCAGAATTTATATTCTCTTTTTTAATCTTATTTAATTCTTATCCCCTATTCTATTCTCCTATTTTTTATTAAATTTGTGGATATTAGATTTATGCTTTTACAATAATGAAATTAAATAGATTAAATAGTGTTATATGGGGTGTTGCTTTTGCTCTTTTTGCAGGGATTATGGTTACTGCATGCAAAGGGAGCGAAGATGTTGCAGAGGCTCCGAAAGAGAAGGTTATTAAGTATGGCTTGCCTATTGAGGATTACAGGATTGAGTACGATACTTTGAGACCTAACGAGACGTTGACAGGTTTGCTTTCAAGATTTGGCTTTACTATTAACGATGTGTATAAACTTACTCAATGCCCTGACTCGGTGTTTAATGAACGTAAGCTTCGCCCGGGACAGGTTTGTTCGCTGCTGAGTGATACTGATTCTATTGCTACTCCTCGATTTTTGGTGTACGAGGAGAATATAAGGGATTATGTTGTGTTTGACATTAACGATGGATTCAGAGCTGAGCGCAAGAGTAATCCTTCGGAGTGGATTGAACGAGAGGTGGCAGGTATTGTAAATTCATCGTTATGGGTTTCGATGGAAGAGAATGGTGCTTCTCCCCTATTGGCGGTTGAGATGTCGAACATCTTCGGGTGGTCGGTCGATTTCTTTGGTGTGCAAAATGGCGACGAGTACCGTCTTATTTATACCGGTGAGTATGTTGGTGACACACCCATGAATAACTACCGTATTTTGGCTGCTTCGTTTAATACGGGTGGTAGTACGGTTTATGCTATTCCGTTTGTGCAAGATAATGAGGAACTATTCTACAATATTGATGGTAATAGTCTTGAGGGTGCTTTCTTGAAGGCTCCTCTCGATTTTTATCGTATTACTTCTAAATTTTCTAACAGTAGATTCCACCCTGTTTTAAAACGCTACAGATCGCATCACGGTGTTGATTATGCAGCTCCTACAGGCACTCCTGTTTATGCTATTGGTAGTGGTAAGGTTATTGCCAGGGCTTACCAAAAAGGTGGCGGTGGTAATTACGTTAAGATTAAACATGGTAATGGCTACGTTACTACTTATATGCACCTTTCTCGTTTTGCCAAAGGGCTTAAAGTGGGTGATTACGTTAAACAGAAACAGGTTATCGGATACGTTGGTTCTACCGGTATTTCAACAGGTCCTCACCTTGATTTCAGGGTTCATGAGAATGGCAAACCCATTAACCCTTTGACTATTAAGTCGCAACCTAAAAAGCCTATAAGCAAGGCCAATAAAGAGGCATTTAATGCTGTTGCCGATTCGTTGGTTTTGCGTCTGAAACAAATTAGATAGTTTGTTTTAGAGATTCTTTGTTGTTTTACTCTTATTTTGGGTTTTATTGATATGGCAAATATTCAGTCATTGAGTTTTTCAGAGGCTCTGAAGAGTTCTACCAGTAAGATTTTTGTGTTTTCCGGACGTGCTCGCCGATCGGAGTTCTGGTGGAGTATGATGACTGTTTACATTATCTGTGCTACTATTCCTGCGTTGGGCTTGATTGGTAGTGTGGTTTCGATTCCTATTACTTTTCGCCGTTTGCACGATACCGGTCGCAGTGGCTGGTGGTGTGGTGCTAATATTATTGTTCAGTTTGTTTTGGGATGTTCGCTTATATACAAATTGCTATACTTTGGTTTTGGTTGGGTTGACCCCCTTTTTATAGATATTAAGTTTGTGGTTATGCAAATGACCGGGCTATTGGTTATGCTTATTGCATTGGCTATTTACCAAGTTGTTTTGATTGTTATGTTATGCCAAGATAGCGAGCTATTTGAGAATAGGTATGGACCTTCTCCTAAGTACGCTTAATTTAGAAATGAGTTGTTAGTTGTCGGATAAAGTCGTACCTTCGGGATAGTTATTAGTTTACAAGCTTTCGCTTGTTGAATATGCTTTCAGAAAACAAACTGCTACAAATAAGAAAAACTCCTAACCGATTGATCAGGAGTTTTTTTCTTACGCTTTTATTTTATTATGCGTTTTTTACTTTGTCAACAATTGCTTTGAAAGCTTCGGGATTGTTCAATGCAAGGTCTGCAAGAACTTTGCGGTTGATCTCAATTCCTGCTTTGTGAATTGCTCCCATAAGTTTTGAGTAAGACATTCCCTCAAGACGTGCTGCAGCGTTGATACGTTGTATCCACAATGAACGGAAGTTGCCTTTTTTGTCTTTACGGTCGCGGTAAGCATAGGTAAGACCTTTTTCCCATGTATTTTTTGCTACTGTCCAAACGTTTTTACGTGCTCCGAAATAACCTCTGGTCAATTTCAAAATTTTCTTTCTTTTTGCTCTTGATGCTACATGATTTACTGAACGTGGCATAATTTTTTACTGTTTTTTGAATGTTAGCGTTATCACCTTTTTCGATAATCTTTGTGCTAATACATCCGGTTAATAATTTGGATTTCTCCGTTTAATTAATTGTGTTTATTAAGAGATACAAAGTAACTTTTTGATATTCTTCTCGTCAGCTTTAGCAACTGTTGTGAAGTGTGTTAAGTTACGTTTTTGCTTGTTAGTCTTCTTTGTTAAGATGTGACTTTTGAAAGCATGTTTTCTCTTGATCTTTCCTGATCCGGTAAGGGCAAACCTCTTTTTGGCACCGGAATTAGTTTTAATTTTTGGCATTGTTTTGTTTTTTAGTTATTTATTAATTATTTACCGTTTGTCGGTAATTTTTTATTTCTTTTTTGGTGAGAGCATTATTATCATTCTCTTTCCTTCGAGACGTGGCATTTGCTCTAATTTACCATACTCTTCAAGGTCGTTTACGAAACGAAGCAATAGTACTTCTCCTTGCTCCTTGAATAGGATTGAACGTCCTTTGAAGAATACATACGCTTTTACTTTTGCTCCTTCTTTCAAGAACTCGATGGCGTGTTTTAGTTTGAAGTTGTAATCGTGATCGTCGGTTTGTGGCCCGAAACGTATCTCTTTTATTTCAACTTTTGCTGCTTTTGCCTTTTGCTCTTTTGCACGTTTCTTTTGTTGGTAGAGGAATTTTTGAAAATCTATCACTCTACATACCGGTGGTGCGGCATTGGGCGAAATTTCTACCAAATCAAGCTCTTGCTCTTCGGCAATTGCTCTTGCATCGTAAATTGAATAAACACCTTGCTCTACATTATCGCCAACCAAACGTACTTCTTTGGCTGTTATTTTCTCATTTACACGATATGCGTCTTTCAACTCGTCCTTCTTTTGAGGGCGTCCTTTAATAGGTTTTGGGTTGTTTTTTTGTTGGTTATTATCCATTCACAATTTATTGGTTTAACATTATTTTTACCACCTCGGTAAAATTCTCGGCAAAGGTAGTAATTTTTTTGATAATGACAATGTTTTTTATGAGTTTTTTTGACCTTATTTGGTCTATTACCCTCAAGTGTGGCTATATTACTAATTTTCAGATATTAGTTTTATTACATTATAGGCAGGTACCATTCCCAATTCGCCTGCTTTGCTGAGGTCGGATATTGCTTTTGTGTTATCGCCCATGTAGGTATATACCAATGCTCGGTTAAAATAGGCTTCGGCAAAGTCGGGATTAAGTTCTATTGCCTTCGTGTAATCGGCTACTGCTCCGTTAAAGTCTTTTTGCTCGCACCTGATATTTGCTCTGTTATAATATGAGTATGGGAATGTGGGGTCTATTGCAATTACTTTATCATAATCGCGCAACACCATTTCATACTCCAATGATATTGCTTTGTTGTTTAGGGTTGTTGCAGATAGCATATTGTCGCCTATGTGAGAATTGGGCACATCGTCTGCCATGGCTGACGACAACATGTATTCTATGCGTTTGTAACGCACTACGGCTCTTAGGAAGTAGGCAAATATGAAGTTGTCGCTTGCCGATATTATTCGGGTTAGGTCTTCTATTGCTCCGTTAAAGTCTTGTATGAGCATGAAATCTACTGCTCGCGACATGTATGGCACTGCATTGTTGGGGTTGATGTCGATTAATTTTGTGTTATCGGCGATGCTTGCAAAGTGTCGGGCTATTTTTATTGAGTCCAAACTTGCCTCTTTGTTTGTTAGTTTTAATGTGCGTGGCAATATTTTTGCGCGGTTCAACTCCTCTAATTGTCTGTAATATTTTTTGGGCATATTCAACTGCGAGGGTTGCTCATAATAGGTCAGTGTTACTTGCGGCTCTATTTTGAGTTTGTATTTGTTGTCTTGCACTCGTCCGCGTATGGTGCTTTCGTATCCTGTTTTTATTGCGGTATCGTCAGAGACTAAAAGGCGGTCGAATTTGTTTATGTTTTTATCTGATTCTTTACGTACTTTTTCTTGGTTTTGTTGCGCTATGGTATCTGCCGAAGCTGTTTTTTTCTTAGCCTCTTCGTCTAACTGCATTGCTCTGTCAAAGTCTTTTTTTCCGCCTTTTATATCTCCTAATTTACGGAGTGCTTCGGAACGGGCAAAATAGACTCCTGCATAATCGGGATACTCCTCTATTACTCGGGTATAATCTTTTACCGCTTTGCGATACATTGATAGACGGTCGTATAGCAACGCGCGGTTATATACTGCAAATATGTCGTTGGGGCGTAGTGCCAATACTCTGGAAAAGTCGTCTATTGCATCGTTATACTCTCCCACGTGTGTTCTTAAAAGTGCGCGGTTAAAGAGAGCCAATGTATTAGATGGCTCCTCCTCAACCACATGGTTATAATCTGCCATTGAACCTCGCAGGTCGTCCATATGATATCGCATTACTGCTCGGTTTATATAATACGAAAGTATCTTGGGATCAATCTTTATTGCTTTATCCATATCCGACAGAGATTTCTCCTTGTCTTGCCCCAACATGAATGTTATCATTGCTCGTTGAGCATATCCATATGAAGTGTATTTGTCTATTTCAAGTGCGCGCTCAACGTCTGCCAAAGCTCCAAGTGTATCGGCGTTTTGTATGCGATATTGACTACGGCTCATATAAGCATTGTAGTAACCGGGGTGTATATCTATCAAAGTTGAATAGGTGCTGTCGGCTTGGGCATATTGTTTCTCCTCGGCATGTGCTATCGCCTTATTTAAAAGAAAGGTCTTGTCTTCGGGCATATATTCCAATGCCTTGTTGTAATCTTCTATTGCTCCAAGGTTATCGCCCAAGTTTTGACGTGCTACTCCGCGCACATGATAGGCCCCTATTATAAAGGGATTGTATTCTATGCAGATTGAGCAATCCTCCTCAGCTCCTTTATAATCGTCGAGACTTAACTTGGCAGCTCCTCGCAAGAAGTATGGCTCTGCCATATATGGCTTAACCTTTATTACTTGATTGAAATATTGTATTGCTAATACATAGTCCTCGAAATAGAGCGCATTGCGACCTATGTTCATAACTCGGTCGGTATTCAGTTGGGCATTTGCCACAGGCATTACCATAAGCATTAACACTATTATAATGCTTTTTACAACTCGTTCTATTTTTGTTTTACTGCTATTCATATTTCAAAGTGCAAAGATATTGCATTTTTTTGGCTTTTTAAGAGCCGTTTTGAATTTAATTTCTTATTTTAGCGGTTGATTATATTTACGCTTGTTATTATGACAAACGTTATCTATTTTGGTTTAGAACAGTTTTATTATTTTACTATATGGCTGAGAAATTTATTATTACTATAGGTCGCCAATTTGGTAGCGGTGGCAGGGTTATTGGTAAAGAGCTTGCCAAACGTTTGGGTTTTGATTATTACGACAAAGAGCTTTTGAGCGAAGCTGCCAAAGTGAGCGGTTTGGATTGCAGTTGCTTTGAGCAAGCCGATGAGAAGGAGTTATTTTCTATTCCCAATATTTTCTCCACAAACTGGCTTTCGTTTGGTTTTGGCGATGACAACAACAGTTCTATGTCGAGCGAACATATTTTTAAATGCCAATCGGACGTTGTAAGGATGATTGCCGAAAAGGGTAATTGTATTATTGTGGGACGTTGCGCCGATTATGTTCTGCGAGATTTTCCCAACTGCATAAACCTGTTTTTACATGCTCCGCTCGAAAAGAGAGTTGAACGCGTTATGGCTCGCGATAAGATTTCTGAAAAAGAAGCTACTGCAATTGTTAAAAGACACGATAAACAAAGGGCTTCGTACTACAATTTTTTTACCGACAAAACTTGGGGTGATGGTAAATCGTACCACTTATCAATAGATTCTTCCCTATTGGGTATCTCCGAAACTTGTGACATTATTTGTAGTTTTGCCAATAAGTATAAATCAACGCTATTGAAATAGTTGTCAGATGTTAGATTATAATAAAGGCTAATTGGTCGCACCAATTAGCCTTTATTTGTTTATTTTAGTTTTGACGAAAGCCAACGTCGAATGGGTTCGTCATATAGTTTTAGCAAAGCGTAAGCCAATACTATGCTCGATAATACAACCACTAAAGGTATTACCCATGTTTGTTCCAACGAATAGTACTCGTTTTTGATTAGCCACTTGTAGAATATATACATAATTGGATAGTGTACTATATATAGTGGATACGATATGTCGCCAAGGAATTTGTTTACCTGTTTTGTTGCCTCTCCTTTTACTGCTCCGCTTGCACCAAGCAATACTATTGCAGGAAATATTAGTGCTATACACAACACTTCGTAAAGAGCATTTATACTTACCGCTTCGGGTTTGAATGTAATGAATGGTACTGCAAATATCACTATAAGCAACATTGAGCATAACCAAAATGCTCCGCGTACTTTACAAGGACGAAATATACGAGCCAGCAACATTCCAACAGTAAATGGAAATAACATTCTCAACATTCCTCCCCAAAAGTTTACAGCGTCTATTGTCCAACCCACCCCAACGCAGTTGTATTGCGATATATCAAACACATAGAACCAAGCATGCAACACTCCTAACACCACTGCCAACGCTGCAAGTAGTTTTGTTGATAGTCGGCGAATAAAAAGTGCATACAATATATTACCTATATACTCAAAGAAGAGCGACCACATTGGTCCATTAAGAGGGAACATTTCGCCATTGCCTCTCACCTCGTATCCTGCTCCGGGGATTGCAGGTATCATAAACATTGTCAATAGCATTGCCAACATAACCCAACTTACGGGCGTTACCTCGCCATTCCACGTTTTAAATCCTTCAATTGCAAATGCTGTCACACCTATTACAGTTCCCATTACAAGCATTGGATGAAGGCGTATTAAACGTCGTTTGAAGAATGAGCCTATTGTCATTTTATTCCAACGATCATCGTATGCATAGCTTATTACAAAGCCTGAAAGAATAAAAAAGAAATCTACTGCTATATGTCCATGATTGAGGGTTGTTATTATACCCTCTCCTGCTCCGTTAAAGCCCTCGGCAAAGGCAAAGCCTTCGAATATATGGTATATCAATACCATTAGTGCAGCCACTCCACGCAATCCGTCGAGTAGTTCGTAATGAGGTTTTGTATCGGCAAAGTTTTGTGATGCCACCGTTTTTGTTTGCATAATTTTTATATTTACGTTTGGACACAAAATTAATAGTGGTATGTAAAAATATATTTGATATAAATCAAATTATTTTCGACCTCTTAATCGGCTGAGCGTTGATAATGTTATTCCTAAATATGAGGCAACATAGGTTAGGTTTGTTCGTTCAATAACATTCGGAAATTGGTTGATGAACGATTCATATCGCTCCTTGGCTGGTAATGTTAGTCTATCTTTATGACTACGGTGTAAACGACGATATTCGTTTTGGTGTATTATCCTTGCCCATATACACAATTCCATGTTGGTATTCCATAAGTGGATAAGATCTGTTAAAGATATACGATATGCTTCGCACTCTTCGAGAGTTTCAACATACTCCTCGCTTCGCTTTCCGTAATAGAGTTCATCCATGCTAAAAACTATTGATCCTTCAAAAGAGAAAGATGTGGTTATCTCCTCTCCTTCTACCATCCAATATGAACGCGTCATCCCTTTTTCAATAAAGTAGGCATAGCGATTATACACACCTGCCTCTACCAATTTATACTTTTTAGGGAAATGGCATTTTACAACTTTTGCCTCCAACTCCGATATGGTTTTATCGGAGAGGGGGCAAAGTTTTTTTATGTTTTCTATTACTTTATTCATTTAATATAATGAGATTTTATGCATCCTCTTTTTTTGCACGCATGCTATCCCATACCAAGTATATGATTAGAGCTATATATACTGACAATCCGATTATTTGAGCTGCCAAATCTCCAACGGGTGAGGTATACTCAAATCCACCAAACTTCATTGCTGCACTGATAACTCCCATTAATGCTCCACCTGCAATGAATCCTGATGCCAACAATGTTCCACGTTCTTGACGTGCTTTGTTCAAATCGCTGTCTTTAGAACGTGTGCTTACATACCAACTGATAAGACCTCCAACTACCAATGGAGTATTCAACTCCAATGGAATGAACATTCCCAATGCAAATGCCAATGCAGGTACTTTTAATACAGTTAACAATAGTGCTATTGCAGCCCCAATTCCGTAAAGCATCCAAGGCGCACCTTGTCCCGACATCATTGGTTCTATTACGGCTTTCATTGCGTTTGCTTGTGGTGCAACCAATGCTCCCTCGCCTGTCCAACCGTATGTTTTATCCAATATCAATATTACTCCTCCTACTGTTACCGCAGAGACAAGTGTTCCAAGGAATTTCCAGCTCTCTTGTTTGCGAGGTGAAGATCCTAACCAATATCCGATTTTAAGGTCAGTAACAAAGCCTCCCGCTGTTGATAATGCAGTACAAACAACGCCTCCAATAATCAAGGCCGCCAACATTCCTTTGTCGCCTTCAAGACCCACTGCAACCAAAATCACAGATGAAATTACAAGTGTCATCAAGGTCATTCCCGATACAGGGTTTGTTCCTACAATTGCAATTGCATTCGCCGCAACTGTTGTAAACAAAAAGGCTATTACCGCCACCACTATAAAGGCTATTACTGCTTGCATTGCATTGCTTATGATTCCGAAATAGAAGAACATCAGCATCGCCACGAGTGTGATTATTGCTGATATTACAATGAATTTCATTGATAGGTCGCGGTCGGTGCGTTTTACCGCAGTTGCAACTTGTGTTGTTTTACCTTTAAGCTCGCGTCCTGCCAACGATACTGCACCTTTAATAACTCCCCAAGATTTTATGATTCCAATCAATCCTGCCATTGCAATACCACCAATACCTATGTAACGTGCGTAGTTTGCAAATATCTCCTCAGCCGACATTGCTCCAATGGGTTTAACAGCCTCGGTTATTCCTGTAGAGAGCATTACATCACCAAAGATTGCACTCATTCCCGGAATCAATACAAACCATACGAATATTGAACCGGCACAGATGATTGTACAGTATTTAAGTCCCACAATGTAACCCAATCCCAATACAGCTGCTCCTGTATTTATTTTGAACACAGTTTTTGCTTTGTCGGCTATCATCTCTCCAAATGGAAGGAATCGTGTTGACAAGACCTCGCTCCACCACGCAAATGTTGATAGAATAAAGTCATACAAACCTCCGATTAAACCTGCAATGATAAGAGGTTTTGCTTGATTACCTTTTTTCTGTCCAGAAATTAGAATTTGTGTTGTAGCTGTTGCTTCGGGGAATGGATATTTTCCATGCATATCCGAAACAAAATATTTACGGAATGGTATCAAAAATAGTATTCCTAAAATACCTCCTATCAACGAGCTTAGAAATATTTGCATGAACGATGCATCCAAATCAAGCATATATAGTGCAGGAAGTGTAAAAATGGCTCCTGCCACCACGTTTCCTGAACATGCTCCAATCGATTGGATGATTACGTTCTCACCCAACGCATTATTGCGTTTTGTTGCTTTTGACAATCCTACTGCTATAATTGCAATGGGAATTGCCGCCTCGAATACTTGCCCTACTTTCAATCCAAGGTATGCAGCTGCCGCAGAGAATAGAATTGCCATCAATATTCCCCATGTTACAGACCATGGTGTTACCTCGCGATAGTTCTTGTCGGGCGACATCACGGGTTTGTACTCCTCGCCCGGTTGTAACTCCCTAAATGCGTTTTCGGGGAGTGAATCTTTCAATTGTTCTTCCATATTGTAGTCTTTAAATATATCCTAAAATTTTCCGAAATAAAATTCAAACAGTTTCTTATTTAACCCTGTTTCAGGCACTTTTTTAAAATTTTCGTGCGAAGTTACTATAAGATAATCAATTTTCAAAAAATAATGTTGCTTTGGTAATATTTATAAATAATTTTTTTGTTTATCTTTACTGCCAATTATGTAAATTGGAGCAGAATTTTTGTTTGAGTTCTTAAAGGACTGCCTTACAGGATTATAATTCAATTTAGTCAGAGTTTGATATATCTAAAATATTGAGATGAATAAGAATACTTTTAAATTTTTAAATGAGTTGAAACTCAATAATAATCGCGATTGGTTTATGCAAAACAAGTGCGATTACGATAACATCAGACTCGAGTTTGAGTGTGATGTTGAAAAACTTTTAACTCTCATCTCTACTTTTGATAGTGAAATACAGGGTGTACAAACCAAACAGTGCGTATATAGAATCTACAGAGATATGAGATTCTCGTTCGACAAAACTCCATACAAAACAAACCTCGGTGCTTTTATCACCAAATTGGGTAAAAAATTAGAGCGTGCAGGATACTATCTGCACATTGAGCCGGGGAATTCAATGGTTTGCGCAGGACTTTGGTTCCCCTCTCCCGCTCTTCTTAAGGCTCAGCGCAAGGCTATATATGAAAATATAGATGAGTTTAACGATATTATAAAAGAACGTAGCTTTACCGAGAACTTTGGTGGGTTGAATTTTGAAAACTCGTTAAAAAAGTTACCTGTTGGTTTTGACAAGGATTTTGAATTTCCTGAACTTTTGAAACTTAAAGATTTTGGTGTAGTAAAATATTTACAAGATGACTTCTTTTTCAAAAAGAATTGGATTGATGAAGTTGCTGCTTTATACAAAAGCACAAAGCCTTTAAACGACTTTTTAAATTACACAATTGACGAATTAATTACAAAATAAATTTTCTCTCTATTATGGAATGTTACGATATTTATAGAGATATGGTCAGAGCACAGCGTGATGACTTTTTTAACAGTGCATCAAAACGCTTCAATGACGAGGAGATGGCTCTTATAAAGAAAGGGTTCAGTTTTGCCGAAATGGCTCACATTAACCAAAGAAGAAAAGCAGGAGAACCATATATTACTCACCCATTGGCAGTTGCACGAATTGTATTGGATGAGCTAAAATTGGGCGTTAACCCAACTATTGCAGCTCTTTTGCATGATGTGGTGGAGGACACAGACCATACTATAGAAGAGATTAAAATGGGATTTGGTCAGGATATTGCCTTTCTTGTGGATGTGTTGACCAAAAAGAAAAGAGATAAGTATGAAACATCGAAACAGGTCGATAACTTTCAACAGATGTTGAACTCTATTCATTACGATATTCGAGCTTTGTTGATTAAGCTTGCCGACCGTCTGCATAATATGCGTACTCTAAAATCGATGAAACCCGAAAAGCAGATTAAAATTGCAGGAGAAACCGACTACTTTTATGCTCCTCTTGCAAACCGCTTGGGCTTGTATAAGGTAAAATCTGAATTGGAAAATTTGAGTTTACAATACCGCTCTCCTCACGAATACGATGATATTAAAAAGCAAATTGATGACTATGCAGACAAGCATGCTCCTGCCGCAACAAAATGGATAAAAGCCATTGAAGACAGACTTGAAGAAAATGGCATTAAAGCTCAGATTGACTGTGACAAACGCACTGTGTACTCTATATGGAGTAAAATGCACTCTAAAAATATCTCATTTAAAGAGGTTGAGCATATAAGGGTTATAAACATTACTTTCAGTAACTGGGAAGAGATGGGACTAACAGAGAAACGTTTGGCTTTGCGAATATATTCTATTCTTACAGACCTTTACATTGAAAAACCAGGCAGTTTAAATAACTATATAGATACTCCTAAAGAGAACGGTTACCACAGTCTTCACTGCAAATTGATGGGTAACGAAGGTAGATGGATGGAGGTGCATATTCAATCAACAAGCATGCGAGAAAGATCATATTATGGCTGCCTTGTTGAGAGAGAAACCGGCGTTGAGGGTTGGATTGCCAAATTCCGCGATATTTTAAAAGATATTTCATTCCACGGTAAAGATAGTGGTTTCAGCATTGAAAGCGTAATCAGAACTTTCTATAACGACGATATAGTGGTATTCTCTCCCAATGGAACACAATTTATTATGCCAAGCGGATCTACTGCATTGGATTTTGCATACGAAATTCACTCAAACATTGGAGAGCATGCTCAATATGCCATAATCAATGATAAGTTGATGTCGATATTCACTAAACTTCAACACGGAGATAGAGTGAGAATTGGTTCTGACACAAATTATCATCCAAAAGAGAGTTGGTTGGATCATGTGGTTACATACAAAGCCATTCAATATATCAAACAATATTTGAGAAGAGAAAAGGCTAAAAAAGGCGATAAAGGCACGGAGTATATATTGTGTCCTAATTGCGAACCTCTACCTGGAGATGAAGTTATAGGATTCAGACACGAAGATAATAGCGTTACCATTCATAAATGTAATTGTCCTACTGCAATTTCTGTAGCAGCACAACAGGGTGATATTATTGAAAACGTATGCTTGTATGCTTCGAATCAGACTTATCCCGTAACCATATTCATTAAGGCAGTAAACCGAGACGGATTCTTATTGGATTTGGTCACAGAAATATCTCAGAAAAATTTGTTAAGCATCGAGAGCATAAAAAGTACTACAGAAGATGAAATCATTGATTGTACCATAGTCTTCTACGTTCACTCTATTAACGAGCTGAAAGATGTTGAAGACGACATAAGGGCCATGAAAAACATTTACGAAGTGCGCCACATAACCCACGCGGTTTAACACACTCGTCAAACTATAACTATTCAATAAAAAAAGAATGAAATTAAAAAATAGCAATGTACTTATTACCGGAGGAGCTTCGGGTATTGGGAAAATAATGGGACGCATAGCATTGGAAAAAGGTGCAAATTGTCTTATTATTTGGGATATCAGCGAGCAAAACATGTCTAACACCGAAAAAGAGCTATCTGCCATTGGCAAAGTAAAATGTTATCGTGTTGATGTTGGAAATGAAAACAATATACACGAAGCATATACATCGACAGTAAAAGAGTGCGGTGAAGTTGATATTCTTATAAACAACGCAGGTATTGTTACAGGAAATAAATCTTTTGATAAAATAGGCAGAAACGAAATAGAGCTGCTTATTCGTATAAATACTATTGGCCCCATGCTTGTTGCAAGAGAGATTTTACCTGATATGCTTAAAAGAGCTAAAGGGCATATTTGCAACATTGCTTCGGCAGGTGGTATGTTGGGTAATCCCAAAATGTCGGTGTATGGAGCAAGCAAATGGGCTGCAATCGGGTGGTCTGAATCGGTACGCATTGAACTACAAGAGCAAAAAAGCCCTGTTCGTATAACCACCATTGCCCCATATTATATTAACACAGGAATGTTTAATGGTGTAAACTCTCCCATCTTTCCTATTCTTGACCCGGAAAAGACATCTGCCAAGATAATTCGAGCAATAGAGAAGAACAAAGTATTCTATGGTATTCCATTTGGATTCCACTTTATTCGCTTCTGGCAATTTATTCTGCCATTCCCTCTATTTGACTTTGTGTTCGGAAAGGTGTTTGGAATATATCACACAATGGACAACTTTGTTGGTAAAAAATAGTGTATGAAAGAACATATATCACAAATAATTGAAGCCCAACGCTCTCTATTTAGAAGTGGAGCCACTCTTGATTTGAATTTTAGAGTGGAGATGTTAAAGAAACTGCATACAGCTTTGGACATATGGGAGAAACCTTTAGCTGATGCTTTATGGAAAGATTTGCATAAATCATACGAGGAGGCATATCTTACAGAGTTGAGTATCGTAAAAGCCGAGGTAAAAAACCACATAAAACATCTAAAATGTTGGGCTAAACCAAAATGCAAAGCTACACCTATTAAGATGTTCCCTTCGCGTAGCCGTATAGTAAGCGAGCCTCTGGGAAATACACTTATTATATCGCCATGGAACTATCCCGTACAACTATTATTAAATCCTCTTGTTGGTGCAATATCGGCAGGTTGTACTGCAATTCTTAAACCTTCGCCATATGTTCCTACGGTATCGGAAACAATTAGCAATATGATTGCTGATACTTTTGAGTGCAATTACGTTGCAACGGTTCAAGGTAATAGAGATGTAAATCAAGAGTTGCTATCGCACCGTTTTGATTTGATATTCTTTACAGGAAGTCCATCTCTTGGTAAATTGGTAATGGAAGCTGCATCAAAATATCTTACTCCCGTTGTTCTTGAATTGGGAGGTAAAAGTCCTTGTATCGTGGATAAGGATGCTGACATTAACACGACTGCCAAACGCATAGCATGGGGAAAAACTCTTAACTCGGGACAAACTTGTATTGCTCCCGACTATCTGCTTATTCACGAAGATGTAAAAGTCCAATTTATAAAAGCCTTTGCCAAGTCAATAAAGGAGTTGCACGGAAACGATATTAGCAAGAGCAAGCATTACGTTCGCATTGTAAACGACCGCAGCTTTGAAAGAGTAAAAGGGTATTTTGCAGATGGAGATATTATTTATGGTGGACGTACAAATTCAGATGAGAGGTTTATAGAACCAACCCTTCTCGAAACCCACATAAACCTTACGGATAGTGATGCAGATGAAAAAGCAAATTCAAAAAAGGTATTGACAGAAGAAATTTTCGGACCCATATTCCCAATCATAACGTTTAACGAAAGAAGTAAGGCAATAGCCTATATTAACAACAGAGAAAAACCTTTGGCTTTATACTATTTTGGTAAGGAGAGTGATGGAGTTGAGGTTATTCGCAACACATCTTCGGGAGGTGCTTGTATAAACGACACCATAATGCACATTGCAAACGAAAATATTCCATTTGGCGGTGTAGGCAATTCAGGACTTGGGAGATACCATGGTGAGGAGAGTTTCAAAGCATTCTCACACCTACGCTCGGTTGTAACAACAGGCACTTGGATTGACTTACCTTTCAGATATATGCCATATCGAATGTTCGGTCTGGTAAAGAAAATTATATAACTTTAAAAACATAAAGTTCCACAAAAAAAGGAATTCCAATTTTGAAGTGAACCCCAAAGTTTGGACAAAAAACTTTGGGGTTTATTTCATATTCTAAACGACTTTTGTTAATTTTCTGTATTTTTTTTGCAAATATATGTAGTGATTATTGATAAATAGTGGTTTTTTTTTTACCTTTGTCTAAATTTAGTATAAATATGCATTTATTGGCAAATTGCATACTTTATGCAAGTTTTTTAACAGTACATAACTAACTTAAAATAAATCATTTATGAACATCAAAAAATTGTACGCATCTCTTATTGTTTTAGCTGTAACAATAAGTTCGTTTGCGCAAACAACAGCACTGTGTGATATATCTTCGGATGTAAATGAGCCTTTGCCTGTGTTCCCTGTTCCTACAGAGACTCAACTAAAATGGCACGACATGGAGTTTTATGCTTTTATGCACTTCGGTATCAACACCTTTACAGGTAAAGAGTGGGGATATGGAGATGAGAGCATAAATACTTTTAACCCAACATCACCTCTTAATGTTGAACAATGGGTTTCTGAGATTAAAAACATTGGTTGTAAAGGTATTATCCTTACATGTAAACACCATGATGGTTTTTGTACATGGTTTACAAACACAACAAATCATACGACAAAAAACAATACTACTACCAATGGTCATGTGGATATTGTAGCAATGCTTTCGGAAGAGTGTGCAGAGCAAGGACTTAAATTTGGTGCATATATCTCTCCTTGGGATAGAAACCACGCAGAATATGGTCGTGCTGGATATGTAGAAGCATTCCACGAGCAAATCCGTGAAATTTGTACAAACTACGGAGAGATTTTTGAAATGTGGTTTGATGGAGCAAATGGTGGAGATGGATACTATGGCGGGTCAAGAGAAAGCAGAAGTATAGATGCTGCTACTTACTATGATTTCCCTAACGCATTCAAGATGATTAAGGAACTTCAACCAAATTGTGCAATTTGGGGCTGGGATCAAGACTGCCACTGGATTGGAAATGAAGAAGGCTGGGCAGGAGAAACCTCTTGGAGTTTATATGATAATGGTTATAACGGTGATGGCAGTGGTAATGAATATGGAGAGGAAGACGGCTGGCGTTGGTTACCAGGTGAGGCTGATGCAAAAAATGGTCCGGGTTGGTTCTGGACATTCAATGACAACCAACTAAAATCAGCTCAAGAGTTATTTACTATTTATATGCACACCGTAGGACGTAATGCTAACTTAATTCTTAACTTCCCTCCTAACAAAACAGGAAGTTTTTCAACACAAACAGTTAACATTATGCACCAATTCAAAACTCTTTTAGAGAACGCTTTCGGTACTGACCTTGCTTTAAACAAAACCGCTACTGCATCAGCAGAGAGAAGCAGTTCTGTTTCGGGTAAATTTGCTGCATCTAATGTAACTGATAACGATCCTGAAACATATTGGGCTCTTGAAGATGGAGAAAAAACAGGAACAATTGATATTGATCTTGGTTCTTCTAAACAAGTTAAATATGTTCGTTTGGGTGAATATATCCGTAAAGGACAACGTGTAAAAGGTTTTGAAATTTACACGTGGAATGGTTCAAGTTGGGTAAAACAATCAACAACTGAAGAGACAACAACTATAGGACATAAGAGAATTGTAACGCTATCATCTCCTATCTCTACTCAAAAGGTTAGAGTTAAAATTACAGATAGCAAGGAGTGTCCTCTAATCAGCAGAATTTCTATTTACTAATAACGAAACAACATAACAAATATGAAAAAGTTTAATTATTATATAGTTGCCTTATTGATAGGCATGTTTGCTTTGAATGCAAACGCACAAGTGGTGTTGTCTTCGTTTGAGGACGGCAACAACAAAAAATTCACTTTTGTTGATACATGGGAAGAATCTCCATTCAACGACGGAAGATGTTCAAATACGCCAATGATTATTGACAATCCTTATTTAGATGATATGAACTCTTCTGAAAAAGTTCTTCATGTTATTAGACCTTACTATGCAGGAGATAGAAATGGTGTTGAAATTGAATTAGAGCGTCCTTTTAATTTGACCACAAGCACTCAATACATTCACATTTTCATTCATAAACCTGTAGCAGGTCGTATTCTTTTGAGAGGTAAAAATACAG
The DNA here is from genome assembly GCA_045613905.1 of Candidatus Caccoplasma sp. Classification (GTDB taxonomy): domain Bacteria; phylum Bacteroidota; class Bacteroidia; order Bacteroidales; family G3-4614; genus Caccoplasma_A. The sequence continues at coordinate 100,124 of JAZLBW010000035.1, read as the reverse complement.
GCTCGGAGGTTATGCAATTTGAGAAACTTTCTCAATCTGAATCTCGTGCTAATGCATGGAGCGACGCTGTTTTTGCAATTAAAGGAAGCAACTTGGAAATTGACCGTTTGATTCTATACCCGGATTGCGAAAGTGCTTTAGGAAGAATCAATAGCGATTTGGATATTTACATTGATGATATTGTAATCAGTAACTCTCCTGATCCTCGTTCAGTAACTGATTATTGTAAAGTTGGTGGCACACTTGCAACAAATCGATATATTTCTTCGGTTACAACTGTAGGTGCTTCAATGAATATTGATGCCAAGTTTACACAAAAACCATCAAGTATTTACACTAAATATACTGAGAAAGCTATTGTTGCTGAAGCAGGTGCTCCATTTACTCTTAAATTCACACAAAAATCTTCTGGAAGAAATCCTCAAGCTTGGACAGCTGATGTTTATGTTGACTTTAATGCTGATAAAGAGTTTGTATCGGAAGGCGAATATATTGGAAGAATTGTAGGTGTTAAAAATGGTAGTCTTTTTGACTTCTCAACAGAGATAACAATCCCTGAAGAAACAAATGTTTCGACATGTGCCATAAGAATTAAAATGAACAACACAGCAAATGCTCCAAGTGAACCTGAATTTGCAAGCTGCGATGATGTTACTAATGGTATGGTATTGAACATACCTATGGAGGTATCGAAATATGTTGAGCGTCCCATCATTTCAATTTCAGGAACTGATGGTCAAAGTGGTTGGGGTGCTATTCGCTTCAAAAATATGGAAGGAAGCGAAATTAAAGTGGCAAACGGAGCTTCTGTCACTGCTATTGCAACACCTAACGACGGTTATGCTTTTGACGGTTGGTACAGCAAAGAAACAGGAGGTATTTTGAGCGAAGATGCTGAGTTTACTTTCTCTGCTGAGTTCAGTATTGGTTTGATTGCTAAATTTAAAGAGCTTGTATTCTGTGAGCCAACAGGAACTACTCCTGATGCATGGTTCTCTACTATTTCTATAACTCCTCAAAATGGAACTACATTAGAGTACTTTACAAATGCTGATACTCCAAGTGCAAACTTCTATCGCTACAGCATTTTGGGTGGTGTTAATACTAAACGTCAAACTACATTTACATTATCAGCCACTAAAGCTGAGGGTGCAAACTTCTCAAACAAAAACATTGCTCTATGGACTGACTGGAACAACAACCACTCATTTGAAGCAAGCGAGTTTATTGGCGCAGTTGAAAATAGCGAGAACATTACAGTTGCTGTTCCAGCAACAGCCGTTTCAGGCAATGTTTACGTAAGAGCAATGATTAGTGAAAATGCTATTACTGCTGACGCAGCATGTAACGAAGTTGGTGCCGGTGTAGTTTATGATTTAATGATTACTGTTGCTCCAAACGACAATGAGAGATTCTCTCTTTCTGCTGTACCAAGCATTGCTGGAGCTGCAACATTCACTCTTTCTCCTCAACCTGGAGATGACGGCAAATATGCTGCAGGTACAAACATTGACATAACTTGTGTTCCAGCATCAGGATACCAATTTGTACAATGGTATAAAGACGGTATTCCTTATGGTGCAACAATGACATCTAACAACCCATTACCTGTTACTGGTATTAACCAAGATCTTGAATTAACAATGAAAATGGAACCTAAATTTCCAGACTACTGCGAAGGTACAGCTCCAAATAACGGAGATGGCGACCACTATGGTATTCACAGTGGACATGTTATGGTAAACTCGGTTCTTGCCTTTAACTTTAATAAGGGTACAACATCTGTAACTGATTTATCAGAAACTTGTATTGCAGAGGTTTGTCCTGGAGATACAATAAAGATTTTTGTTTCTGGTCCTGGATTCCATACACAATGGGGCGATGGTATTGCTTATATTGATTGGAATATGGACGGTACTTGGAGTACTGGTAGCGACGAGACTTATGTTATGTACAAAAACCCAGGATATGAAATCATTGATAAACAAACAGACATTATTGTTCCTCAAGATGTAAAAGCTGGGTGCTTTGGTATAAGATTATGTTCAGGAGAAGGTGAAGCACACAACAGCCTTGGCGGAGGTCCTTGCCAAGCTCGTAAACGCGGAACTTTGTTTACTTTCAGAGTTAACTCTACTGAATTGCCCGTTGCTGCTCCTAAACTAAATATTACCAAAAGTGCAGGATGTTCTGTTACCATTACTGACAATAACGGCAATGAGTTAGCAAACAAAGATGTTATTGAAGCTAATACTTCGTATAGCATAACTGTAAAGGTAGAAGATAATTATGTATTGGATTTTGTTTCAGTTAACGGAGAAAATATTTCTTTATACAACATGAACGACAATTATTATGGCTCTTTTGTATCTAATAGCACAGGAGCAAAAGTAGTTGTGTCATGTAATGAGAAAGCTTATTGCGAACCAACAGAAACCCTACGCAGAACTGATCGTCCTGCAAGCCAAGGAAACGACAATAGATATTTAACATCTGTTACTTTGAGTGGTTCTACATACCCAGGTGCATCTACTTTTAGCGTAAGTGGACTTTCTAATGATCCTCACAGAACTATTTATGAAAACCACACAGATCAAGTTCTAAACTGCTATGCTGGAGATGTTCTTAACCCATCTCTATCATTTAATGGTTCATGGATGCACAAATATGTATATGTAGATTGGAATAGAAATTATGTATTTGATGTTGGTTCAAGTGGCAATTGGAATGAACTTGTATCGTTCAATTATATAAGTGGAAAAACAAGCTCTGGTGCTACAGGTTCAAATGAAGGCACAAGTGCATTAGGATCTATTACTATTCCTTCCGATGCAGGTGGTTTATATCGTATTCGCTATAAATTAGACTGGGATAACACCGACCCTTGCGGTTGCTTTGAAGAGAACAATAATATATTGGATAATGGTGGAGGTCTTGTTGATTTCATGTTGAATGTTTACAACCCAGCAACATCAATAGAAGATCCTGAGTCTTCAAATGTAACAGTTTATGGTACTGACAACAAAATAGTTATTACCGGGATTGAAAATGGCATTGCTTATGCTTATGCACCCAATTCAGGAAAACTTATCTGCAATACTGCAATTATAGGGACAACAACTATAGATATTGAAAAAGGTATTTATATAGTAAAAGTTGTTGAAGATGATTTTTCTACTATTAATAAAGTCATTGTAAAATAAATATATTTTTAGATTACTTTGAATGGAGGGGAATTTGATTATTCTCCTCCATTTTTATATTTTTGAAAATAAATATTTAATGATATGAGAAGAAGTGTAGTTTTATTGCTTAGCATTTTGTTTTCGGCTATTATGACAGCTGAAAACATACCATACTCCCCTACTCCTAAAAATTTGGAAAGACGCAAAGAGTTTGCCAATTCTAAATTTGGAATTTTCGTTCATTGGGGTATTTACAGCATGATGGGAGATGGTGAATGGGTTATGACTAACCGAAATATAAAGTACAAAAACTACTCTCAGCTTGCAGCCGGATTCTACCCTTCTAAATTTGACGCAAAGGAGTGGATCGATATTATTAAGAGTTCAGGAGCTAAGTACCTTTGCTTTACATCGAGACACCACGATGGTTTTTCAATGTTTCATTCTGATTACACCGACTATAATATAGTTGATGCAACTCCATTTAAAAGAGATGTTTTAAAAGAACTTGCCGATGAGTGTAAAAAACAAGATATAAAACTCCACCTCTACTACTCCCATATTGATTGGGGGCGTGATGATTTTCCAGTAGGAGCTACAGGACAATATAGTGGACGTGATAAAAGCAAAGAGAATTGGGGAAGCTATTACTCTTTTATGAACAATCAACTTTCAGAACTTCTTACAAACTATGGAGAAATTGGAGCTATTTGGTTTGATGGTGTTTGGGATAAACCCAATTTTGAGTGGCAATTGGAGGAACAGTATGCCCTTATACATTCAATTCAGCCACAATGTCTGATTGCCAACAACCACCATAAAGAGATAAGAGAGGGCGAAGATTTTCAGATTTTTGAACGCGACCTTCCGGGACAAAACACAGCAGGATATTCTGAAGGGCAAGAGGTTAGCAAACTCCCTCTGGAATCGTGCCAAACCATGAATAGAACATGGGGATACAACATCGCTGACGATGATTACAAATCAACCAAAGAGATTATTCATTTTCTTATCCGCAATGTTGGTATGGGCGCCAACCTACTGCTCAATGTGGGACCAGGACCTGATGGAAAATTCCCAGAAGAGGCTGCTATAAGACTTAAAGAGATTGGAGAGTGGTTAGGGAAATACGGAGAGAGTGTATATGGCACAACTGCAGGTGTAATACCTCCTCAAGAGTGGGGCGTTACTGCAATGAAAGAAAACTTAATGTATGTGCATATCCTTTCGCTTAACGAAAAGACTCTATATCTTCCCATAAAAGATTTAAAAGCAATCAATGCAATCAGTTTAATTAATGAAGAGAAGGTCAAGTATAAGCAAGATAAAAATGGTATAACTCTATATTTTGATGAAATTCCTACCGATATTGACCATATTGTTAAGCTTGGCTTTAGGGATTAATTATGTAGTATTCATGTACTATCAAAGCAATTATTTACATAGATTATCGTATCAAAGAATATGTTTTATATGAGAAGATTATATCTGATACTATTAGGTATTATTGTTTGTTTAAATATCTATTGCAAAGAAAAGTTCCCGAATGTTGTTCCATCGATTAAAGAATGGAAAGAATATAAGGGCATGTTTGACATTGACGATATTAATAATATTATTATTAATGCTAATGATTCAGCCTTACTCTACCCAACTGCTAAAATATTAGCAAATGATCTTAATGCCTTATTAGATAAGAACTATTTTATTGGGTTTGATAATTGCATAAAAGGAGATATTGTTATTACTCTTGCAGATTTAGATAAAAAACATGGAGAAGAGGGATACTCTATTGAAATTAAAGATAATATTTATATCTCTGCCAATACCAAACAAGGTATTATTTGGGCTACTCGTACCCTCTTACAAATGATATATACAAGTAATGGAACCATATCAAAGGGTAAGATTACTGATTGGCCTGATTTCGAGAGTAGAGGTTTTATGCTTGATGTTGCAAGAAAGTTCTTTTCATTAGACTACATAAAAGAGCAAATTAAAGTTCTATCGTTTTATAAAATGAATGAATTCCAAATTCATTTGAACGACAATGGTTTCCCTCAGTTTTTTGATAATGATTGGAATAAGACATATTCTGCTTTTAGATTAGAGAGTAATCGTTTTCCTGGTCTTACAGCAAAAGATGGCTCATACTCAAAAGAAGAATTTAAAGAATTGCAAAAAATGGCAATTGAGTATGGCGTTAAAATTATTCCTGAAATTGACATTCCTGCTCATTCGTTAGCTTTTACGCACTACAAACCTGAAATTGGCTCAATTGAATATGGAATGGATCATCTTGATTTGTATAATCAAGAGACATATAATTTTGTGGACTCTCTTTTAGATGAGTACCTATCAGGAGATGAACCTGTATTTATTTCAAAAGATGTTCATATAGGTACTGATGAATACAATAAAAACGAAGCTGAACAATATAGATATTTTACTGATAGATATTTAAGATATATTGCAATGTATGGAAAGTCTCCTCGTATGTGGGGAGGTCTTAAATGGTTGCCAGGGAAAACTCCTGTAATGGCAGATGGTATTACAATTAACGCATGGTCATACGATTGGATTGACCCTGAAATATCGCTACAAGAGGGATATAAACTTATTAATACATGCGATACATACCTTTATATTGTTCCTGGAGCAGGATATTATAGAGAATTTCTTGACCATAAATGGATATATGAAACATGGACTCCTTGGATAATGAATAGAGAACAAACTTTGAAGGAAGGGACAGAAGGTGTTTTAGGAGGAATGTTTGCTGTATGGAATGATCATTGTGGCAATGGTATTTCGGAACAAGATGTACATTATCGCTCATTTCCTGCAATTCAAGTAATGGCTGAAAAATTGTGGGGTAAAAACGCCAATAATACATTTGAAGAGTTTGATGCTCTTTGTAAAACACTACCCGAAGCCCCAGATGTTAATCTTTTAGGAAAAATTGAAAGTGATACTACACTTATTAACAATAATGAAGAGATATTCCTAAATGGAAATAATTTTACAACTACATCAATTAAAGAAGTGGGTTATCCATATAGCGTCTCTTTCTCTATATGTCCTGATACAGACAACAATATCAGTAGTATTTTATTTAAAGGTCCCCACTCTGCATTATATACAAATTGGGAAAATACTGGCAGAATAGCATTTTCTCGTGATGGTTACTACTTTACATTTCCCTCATTTACCTTACCTTGTAATGAATGGAGCAATATTCGTATTGAAGGAGATTGGAAAGGAACTTCGTTATATGTAAATGGTAAATTTATTGAGAGGCTCGAAGGTAGAAAAAAACAGGTTTATAACCCTAAATATACCCGTATTGAGTATATGCCAATTCAAGAAACATTAGTCTTCCCCCTCGAACAAATTGGTGATAATATTAATGGTTTTAAAGGTAAAATCAAAAACTTAAGAGTTGAACAGAAGAGAGAGCTATAACTTACAAACCAACACATAATTATATCATTTGTGTCAACAAAAAGAGGTGAGCAACTATTGTTGCCCACCTCTCTCATATTAATGAGAATAGTTTTTATTTTACTTCCTCGAAATCTACGTCTTGAACTTTGTCGTCACCAGCTTTTTGTTGTGGCTCATTAGCAGGACCTTGTTGTGCCCCTTGTTGTGCTGCTTGCGCACTGTAAAGGTCTTGTGCCATCGCTTGTAGAACATTGTTTAACTCGCCCATTGCTGTATCAATTGCTGCAATGTCTTGAGCTTTGTGTGCATCTTTTAGTTTTGATAAAGCTCCTTCGATTGTTGTTTTTTTGTCAGCAGGAATTTTATCGCCAAGCTCTTTCATTTGTTTCTCTGTTTGGAAAATCATTGCATCTGCTTGATTTAGTTTATCGATGCGCTCTTTCTCTTTTGCATCGGCATCGGCATTTGCTGCCGCTTCGTCTTTCATGCGTTTGATTTCATCGTCGCTCAAACCGCTTGAAGCCTCGATACGAATGCTTTGCTCCTTACCTGTTCCTTTGTCTTTTGCAGATACGTTCAAGATACCGTTTGCATCAATGTCGAATGTTACCTCGATTTGTGGTACTCCACGCATTGCTGCAGGAATTCCGTCAAGGTGGAAACGTCCGATTGTTTTGTTATCTTTTGCCATTGGACGCTCTCCTTGCAATACGTGAATTTCTACTGAAGGTTGGTTATCGGCTGCTGTTGAGAATACCTCTGATTTACGAGTTGGTATTGTTGTGTTAGCATCAATAAGTTTTGTCATCACTCCTCCTAGAGTTTCGATACCTAGTGAAAGTGGTGTTACGTCAAGTAACAATACGTCTTTTACATCTCCTGACAATACTGCTCCTTGGATTGCTGCTCCTACTGCTACCACCTCATCAGGGTTAACTCCTTTTGAAGGTGCTTTTCCGAAAAATTTCTCAACAATTGCTTGAACTGCAGGGATACGTGTTGATCCTCCTACAAGGATTACCTCATTGATGTCTGATGCTGACAATCCTGCATCTTTCAATGCTTGACGGCAAGGCTCTATTGTTGCTTGAATCAAGCTGTCTGCCAATTGCTCAAATTTTGCTCGTGTAAGAGTTTTTACCAAGTGTTTGGGTATTCCGTTTACCGGCATGATGTAAGGCAAGTTAATCTCTGTTGAAGTTGTGCTTGACAACTCGATTTTTGCTTTCTCTGCTGCCTCTTTCAAACGTTGCAATGCCATTGGGTCTTGACGAAGGTCGATTCCCTCCTCTGCTTGGAATTGCTCTGCCAACCAGTCGATGATTACGTGGTCGAAGTCGTCTCCTCCAAGGTGAGTGTCTCCGTTTGTTGATTTTACCTCAAATACTCCGTCTCCTAACTCAAGGATTGAAATATCGAATGTTCCTCCACCAAGGTCGAAGACTGCAATTTTCATATCTTTGTCAGATTTGTCAAGACCGTATGCCAAAGCTGCAGCTGTTGGCTCGTTTACAATACGACGTACTGTCAAACCTGCAATTTCTCCTGCCTCTTTTGTTGCTTGACGTTGAGCATCGTTAAAGTATGCAGGTACTGTAATAACTGCCTCTGTTACCTCTTGTCCAAGATAGTCTTCTGCAGTTTTTTCCATTTTTTGAAGTACCATTCCAGAAATCTCTTGTGCTGAATACAAACGTCCGTCGATGTCAATACGAGGTGTGTTGTTTCCGCTTTTTACTACTTTATAAGGTACACGTTTTAGTTCATCTTGTACTTGATCGTACATCTCACCCATGAAACGTTTGATTGAGAAGATTGTACGTGTTGGATTTGTGATTGCTTGACGTTTTGCAGGGTCTCCTACTTTACGCTCACCACCATCAATGAATGCTACTACCGAAGGTGTTGTTCTGTGTCCTTCGCTGTTTGCAATTACAACCGGTTCTGTACCTTCCATTACTGATACACATGAGTTGGTTGTTCCTAAGTCGATTCCAATAATTTTTCCCATTTTATTGTAAAATTTAGTTATTAATATTCTTTTTTAATGTACGCCTTTCTTTCAGGCTTGCACTTTACTTACTTCAAACAACGTGCCAAATATATTTGTTGATGTTTTTGCCAATTTTTATTGTCTCAAGTTGTTTTTTTGTCACATCTTTCCATTATGCCATATATTATTGGCAGTTTTTATGACTATTTGGCAGTTTTTATTGTCAAATTTAATATTTTACACCTGTTTTTACTCTTTTTTTAAGTGTACAAAACTTTTATGGGAATGATTACTTATTATTGATTATATTTTGTATATTTGCCCAAAATTGTCTTTAATGAGAAATTATTTACATTTAAATTTTTAATATTATGAATTTAACTCACATTGAGCACCTTGGTATTGCTGTTAAAAGCATTGAGGAATGCTTACCCTACTATGAGGGCGTTCTTGGTTTAAAATGTTATAACATTGAGGAAGTGGCAGATCAAAAAGTAAAAACTGCTTTCTTTAAAGTTGGACAAACAAAAATTGAACTACTTGAACCTACTAGCGAAGATAGCACTATTGCTAAATTTATTGCGAATAAGGGTGAGGGTATTCATCACATTGCTTTTGCTACTGATAGTGTTGCTGATGCTTTGGCTGATGCTGCAGAAAAAGGTATTCGTTTAATTGATACCGCTCCTCGTGGTGGTGCTGAAGGTTTGCAAATTGCATTCTTGCATCCTAAATCAACTTGTAGCGTTTTGACTGAGCTTTGCGAAGATCCTAACAAGTAATAGACCTACTGAATTTTATAATAAACTATATTTATAACTATCTTATATATATTATATGAGTACTCAACTTGATAAAATTAAAGAGCTTATTGCTTTGCGTGCAGAGGCTCGTTTGGGTGGTGGCGAAAAAGCTATTGCCAAACAACACGAAAAAGGAAAATATACTGCACGTGAGCGTATTGCAATGCTTTTGGACGAAGGCAGTTTTGAGGAGATGGATATGTTTGTGAAACACAGATGTACCAACTTCGGACAAGATAAAAAAACGTTCTTGGGTGACGGTGTTGTTACAGGTAGCGGAACAATAGACGGACGTTTGGTTTACGTTTTTGCTCAAGACTTTACCGTATTTGGAGGTTCTCTTTCTGAAACTATGGCCATGAAGATTTGTAAAGTAATGGACCAAGCCATGAAAATGGGAGCTCCTTGCATCGGTATTAACGACTCGGGTGGCGCTCGTATTCAAGAAGGTATTAACGCATTGGCAGGTTACGCTGAGATATTCCAACGTAACATTTTGGCATCGGGAGTAATTCCTCAAATTTCAGGAATTTTTGGTCCTTGCGCCGGTGGTGCTGTTTACTCTCCTGCCCTAACTGACTTTACTTTGATGATGGAGGGTACTTCATATATGTTCTTGACAGGTCCTAAAGTTGTTAAGACTGTTACAGGTGAGGATGTAAGCCAAGAGGATTTGGGTGGCGCAAGTGTTCACGCAAGCAAATCGGGTGTTACTCACTTTACTGCCGAGACTGAGGAGGAGGCTTTGGCTCTTATCCGCCAATTGTTGAGCTACATTCCTCAAAATAATCTTGAGGAACCTCCTTATATTGAGTGTACAGACCCAATTGACCGTTTGGAAGACTCTTTGAACGAGATTATTCCTGACAGCCCCAACAAAGCATACGACATGTATAATGTTATTGCTGCCATTGTTGACAACGGCGAGTTCCTTGAGGTTCAAAAACAATATGCTACTAACATTATTGTAGGTTTTGCTCGTTTCAACGGACAAAGCGTTGGTATTGTTGCCAACCAACCTTGTCGCTATGCCGGTGTACTGGATTGCAACGCATCACGCAAAGGTGCAAGATTTGTTCGTTTCTGCGATGCTTTCAACATTCCTATTGTTTCGTTGGTTGACGTTCCCGGATTCTTACCAGGTACTGGTCAAGAGTACAATGCAGTTATTCTCCATGGTGCTAAACTGCTTTATGCTTACGGTGAGGCTACTGTACCTAAAGTAACTGTTACTTTGCGTAAATCATATGGTGGTTCGCACATTGTGATGAGCTGTAAACAACTTCGTGGTGATATCAACTACGCCTGGCCATCGGCAGAGATTGCTGTTATGGGTGGTGCCGGTGCTGTTGAGGTACTTTATGCTAAAGAGGCTAAAACAGCCGAGGATCCAAAAGCATTTATGGCAGAGAAAGAGGCTGAATACACTAAATTGTTTGCAAACCCATACAATGCCGCTAAATATGGCTACATCGATGATGTTATCGAACCACGTAACACTCGTTTCCGCATAATTAGAGCTTTGCAACAATTGCAAACCAAGAAACTTTCTAACCCTGCTAAAAAACACGGTAATATTCCTCTATAATAAGTATGATTATGAACAACAGAATAAGAAAATATATCTATATCTGTATGTCCGTGTTTTTGGGCTTGACAATTGTATCGTGCAATAGCAACGATAACAAAAGCGAGTCGAAACTTGTAATCAACGAAGTTCTTGTTAAAAACATAACAAACTATCAAGATGATTACGGACAACACAGTGCATGGATTGAGATATTCAATAAATCGTATGGAAGCGAAAACTTGGCAGGTTGCTACATCAGAGTACAAAACAGTTTAGGAGATTCAATATACTTTATTCCTAAAGGCGATGTACTTACTGTTTTAAAACCTCGTCAACACGCTCTTTTCTGGGCAGACAATCAACCAAATCGCGGAACATTCCACATTAACTGTATTTTGGATGCCAATAGCGATAACTACATTGAGTTGCTTGACTCAGGTAAAAAATTATTGGATTCGGTAATCGTTCCTGCAGGTAAACTAATGGCTGATTGCTCATGGGCTCGCACAAGTGATGGCGCTAAAGAATGGGAAATTAAAGGTGGTGACAATAGTAAATATGTTACTCCAAGTACTAATAACACAACTCTAAACAGCAATCCCAAAAAAGACAAGTTTGCCAATCTTGATAAATTTGGTTACGGTATGGCTATTTCGGCAATGACTGTTGTATTCTCAGGATTGTTGATACTTTACATATTATTTAAATTCATTGGTAAAGTATCGATTTATTTGAGCAAACGCAACGCCATGAAAGCCAAAGGCGTAACTTGCGAGAAAGAGGCAAAAGAGAAAAAACTTGGCGAAGCTCAAGGTGAAGTTATTGCTGCTATTTCAATGGCATTGCACGAAATGCAAAACAGCGCTCACGATTATGAGGAGACTGTGCTTACCATTACTCGTGTAAAACGCAGCTACTCTCCTTGGAGTTCAAAAATATACTCATTAAGAGAGACTCCCAATAGAAAATGATTTCGTTAACCTATTTACTGATTAATAATTACAAAAATGAAAGAGTATAAATATATTATAAATGGTAATCAATACAATGTTACCATTGGCGATATCAACGATAATATTGCGCAAGTTGAGGTTAACGGAACCTCATACAAAGTCGAATTGGAGAAAACTCCTATTGTTGCAGCAAAACCTGTTGTTAAACAAGTTGTCGCTCCCACAAAACCCGCAGCACAAACTACTGTTGTAAACAAACCAACTCCCGCGGCAGCTGGAGGCAAATCGGGTGTTAAGTCTCCCCTACCCGGGGTTATTCTTGACATTAAAGTAAATGTTGGAGACACAGTTAAAAAGGGACAAACAATTATCATTCTTGAGGCAATGAAGATGGAGAATAACATCAATGCCGATAAAGATGGTACAGTAACTGCAATTAGTGTAAACAAAGGAGATTCTGTTCTTGAGGGCAGTATTCTCGTAACAATTGAATAATATGGGTGATTTTATAAGCTTTTTAAGTCAAAATCTTGCCGACTTCTGGACTTATACTGGTTTTGCCAATGCAACTCCCGGTCATATTGTAATGATTCTTGTCGGTTTGGTTTTCATATACTTGGCAATAGCCAAGGAGTTTGAGCCCATGTTACTTATACCCATAGGCTTTGGTATATTAATAGGAAACATTCCTTTCAATATGGAGGCTGGACTTCAAGTTGGTATTTACGAAGAGAACTCTGTTTTGAACATCCTTTACGGAGGTGTTAAATCGGGTTGGTATCCACCGTTGATTTTCTTAGGAATTGGTGCCATGACCGACTTCTCGGCACTCATTTCTAATCCTAAATTACTATTGATTGGTGCTGCGGCTCAATTTGGTATTTTTGGCGCATACATGATTGCTTTGGCTATGGGATTCGACCCTATGCAAGCTGCCGCAATCGGTATAATTGGTGGTGCAGACGGACCAACAGCTATTTTCCTTTCATCAAAACTTGCACCTAACCTAATGGGAGCCATTGCGGTATCTGCCTACTCATATATGGCACTTGTTCCAGTTATTCAACCCCCTATTATGAGATTGTTGACTAACAAAAAAGAGCGTTTGATTAAGATGAAAGCTCCTCGTGCCGTATCTCATACCGAGAAAGTTATATTCCCAATTGTTGGTTTGTTGCTAACATGTTTCCTTGTACCTTCGGGTCTTCCTTTATTGGGAATGTTATTCTTTGGTAACCTATTAAAAGAGAGTGGTGTTACTCGTCGCTTGGCAGAGACAGCTCGCGGTCCGCTGATTGACACAATCACAATACTATTGGGTGTTACTGTTGGTGCATCAACTCAAGCATCTGAGTTTTTGACATTAGACTCTGTTAAGATTTTTGCTCTTGGAGCATTGTCTTTTGTTATTGCAACAGCATCGGGCATTATCTTTGTTAAGATTTTCAATCTATTCCTTAAAAAGGATAACAAAATCAATCCCCTTATTGGAAACTCAGGAGTATCGGCTGTACCTGACTCTGCACGTATCTCTCAATCGGTAGGTTTGGAATACGATCCAACAAACTACTTGTTGATGCACGCAATGGGTCCCAACGTAGCAGGTGTTATTGGCTCGGCAGTAGCAGCTGGTATCCTGTTAGGATTCTTAATCTAAGAATATCTAATCTAAACTGTTAAAGAGGTTGTTTCAAAACAGCCTCTTTTTTTGTCAAAAATATTATAAGAAGTCAAAAAAATGGATAATCTCTGAAAATTTGTTTTAACTTTGCAATATATAAACGAGATATTTTATGAGCGAGAACATACAAAAAAACAAGAAACACAAAGGAGAAGTTTTGCGATTTGCCATTACCGGGACCATGGTTACTTTTATATTGTATGCAGTATATTTGCCTTTGTCTTATATAATGTCAAACTCTGTTGGCATTGCATACTCTATAGGATTTGCAATAAGTTTTATCACAAACTTCTTGTTATCAAACTATTACACATTTCGCACAAAACCTACATTCGACAAAGCGATACTGTTTTGCATAGTTCAGTTTATAAACTACATGCTACAGATTTTGTGCTTCAAATTCTTTATTTGGATTGGAGTAAGCAATATATGGGCGCCTGTACCTGTATGGATTTTCATTTTCCCGATAAACTTTTTGCTTATGCGAGTTGCTCTTAAATCGGAATCAATAAAAGATTTAATGCATCGGATTATGAATATTGAGAGAAAACAGAAAGGAATTTAGAATAAGATTTATATAACAGAAATTTTGTTGGATAATCAAAATATATTTTATAAATTTGCTCTAACAAAATTATTAATTTAATAATTGATTTAAACAAATGGCAAACAAACGCAATTTAAAGAAAGAGATTAATTTTCTTGCTGAAGAACTTGTTACAAATTGTTTTTTGAGTAGTGCTTTTATAAACGGAAGCGACGACGAAAAATTTGATGAGTTGATTGGTAGAATTTTAGACATGCAGGGTGAATTTCTATCAAGAGTAAACCACCCCAACGGAACTAAAAATGCCAAACTGGTAAAAGAATACTACAAATCATTACTTGCCGACTTTGACAAAAACGTAGGAGAAATTCTGATTGAATTAGATACCCTTAATCAAAAATAATCTGAAATGAGAAATTTACTTTTTATATCGATATTTACTATTGCAGCTACAGTAATTGGTTGCAACTCAAAAAAACAAAGCGAAACAACTTGTGAGACAACTTGCGAAGCAACAGAGTGCAATACAATTTGTGGAAAATGGGAGTTGGTAAAAATTAACGACAAAACCATTACTACAAACGAAAACGAAGAGCAAGCGTATGTTATTTTCAATATGCAAGACAGCACAATTGCTGCATTTGACGGATGCAATAATATTGGCGGATGGGTAATAAAAGCAGACAGCGGAAACTTGTTCATGGTAGATATGGCATCAACATTACAATTCTGCCCCGATCAAGGAGAAAGCGCAATGCTTGGAGCAATTCTTAATGTTGCAGATAACTACGAAATTAAAGAGTGCCCCGAAAACGGTAAATACCTTGTAATAACAAGTAGCAACGACTCAATCTCGGCAACATTCAAAGCAGTTGAGAATACAAAATAAATGAACTTGCCATTAAAATGGCAGAAATATGGATTTTCTGAACCTAAAAGAAATATCTGATAAATACCGCACTGAGCTAAAAGAAGCAACAGCCCAAGTAATCGACAGCGGATATTACATAAGAGGCCCGAAAACAGAAGAGTTTGAAAGCAATTTATGCGGATATTTAGGCTGTAATAATACAGTAGGAACAGGAAACGGATTAGATGCTCTGAAACTGATATTCAGAGCATACATAGAATTGGGAGTAATGAGTGTTGGAGATGAAGTTATCTTACCTGCCAACACTTTTATTGCATCATTAACAGCCGTTATTGAAAGTGGTTTAAAACCAGTTATTGCTGATATTAATGCAGAAACACTAAATATAGATATTGCATCGATTGAGCCACTAATAACCAAAAGGACAAAAGCAATAATGCCTGTTCACCTATATGGCAGATGCTGTTGGAGCGAAGAATTAAAGAGTTTGTCACAACAATACAAACTGAAGATTGTTGAAGACAATGCGCAGGCAATGGGAGCAAAATCAGCAATCAAAGGATTTGGCGAAAGTTATATGTGCGGAGCATTGGGCGATGCAGCAGGGACAAGTTTTTATCCTGTAAAAAATCTTGGAGCATTAGGCGATGGCGGAGCTGTAACAACCAATGATGACAAATTGGCAGAAGTTATTCGTGCCTTGGGGAATTATGGTTCTGAAGAGAAGTATATTCACAGATACGCAGGAGTAAATAGCCGTTTGGACGAAATACAAGCAGCAATGCTATGCGTAAAACTCAAATATCTTGACCGAGAAAATGCTCGACGCCAAGAAATTGCCGAGATTTATGACAAGCACATAACTTCTGAACAAGTAATTAAACCGCTTTTAAGCAAAGGCGGAGAGTGTGTATGGCATCAGTATGTTATCAGAACTGAGAACAGAGACAAACTGATGCAGAAATTAAAGGAGAAAGGTATTCCAACAATGATACACTACCCCACTCCGATTCACAAGCACCAAGCATATAAAGAGCTAAACACATTATCTTTACCCTTTGCCGAGAAATGCGCAACCGAAATACTTAGCTTACCCATTAGCCCAGCAATGAGCAATGAAGAGGTTTTAAAAGTGGCAGAGGCGGTGAATGAGAGTTATTAGATGCAAACTAACAACAAACAACTAATTATGGGTGAATCGTTACGAGGAAAAACACTAAAGGGAATGATATGGAGTTTTGCAGAGAACTTTTCTTTGCAAGGCATTCAATTTATCATAGGCATTCTGCTTGCCCGTGTGCTATCACCGTCAGATTACGGAATGGTTGGAATGTTGGCAATATTTACCGCAGTTGCCAGCACACTTATTAACAATGGTTTCGGCACAGCTCTTGTACGAAAAACAGATAGGACACAAACAGATCTTTCTACAACATTTTATTTTAATATTGTTGTAGGAATCGTTCTATATTTTGCTCTATTTTTTTCGGGTCCATTAATTGCAAAATTCTATAATACTCCATTACTATCAGATCTTATCAAAGTTACCGCAATATCACTGATACTAAATTCATTGTGTATTGTCCAACAAACCCTTTTTACAATAAAGATGGACTTTAAGACACAAGCCAAAATATCTGTAATTAGTGCTTTGATTACGGGAGCAGGCGGTGTTACAATGGCATACACAGGATTTGGGGTTTGGGCTATTGTTTGGCCCGGAGTATTTGGCGGAGCCGTTAGATGTATTCTCCTTTGGATATGGGGTAAATGGAGACCTACTTGGGAATATTCCTGGAAATCGTTTAGAGAACTTTTTGGATTTGGCTCAAAATTATTGGCATCAGGGCTAATTGATACTATATTTAACAATATATACCCAATAATAATTGGAAAAAAATTCTCTGCTGCCGATTTAGGACAATATACAAGGGCTGATGGATATGCCAATCTGCCCGCAACAACTGTTACTGGAGTGTTGGGAAGAGTAACATTTCCCCTACTCTGCCAAATACAAGATGATGATGCACGCTTACAATCAACATACCGACAATTAATAAAACTATCGGCATATGTTGTATTCCCTATTATGATTGGTTTAGCTACATTAGCAAAACCACTAATAATATTTATGATTACAGCAAAATGGGCAGAATGTGTTCCATTTCTGCAAATATTATGTTTTAGTTTAATGTGGTATCCAATACACGCCTTAAACCTTAATCTGCTACAAGTTAAAGGTCGTAGCGACTTGTTCTTAAGACTTGAAATCATAAAAAAAATACTAGGAGTATCAATCCTCATATTAGCAATACCATACGGAATAATATGGATGTGTATAGGACGAGTTATGGCGTCTATAATATGTTTGGTAATAAACACATACTATACAGGAAAACTTATAAATGTAGGTTTCTTTAAACAAATGGGAGATTTACTACCCATTTTAGCTCTATCTCTTTCAATGGGAGCAATAGTATTCGGAGTAAACCTATTCATTGAAGATTTGTTGTTACAAATAATCACAGGATTTATCATAGGAATAGCATATTATTTATCAATATCATACCTAATAAAATCAAAAGAATTGTTATATTTGATATCGTTCATAAAAAAGGATAAAAGTTGTTAGCTATCAGCAATTAGTTTTTAGATGATAGAATGAGAATTAGAGATTAAAGGCTAAAATGGATAATAAAACAATAACCGTAACATCGCCACTATTACCAAAGTTGGAAGAGTTTATGCCATACCTACAAGAGATATGGGATAGCAAGTGGATTACCAATAACGGACAATTTCACCAACAATTGGAGAAGGCATTGTGTGAATATTTAAGAGTACCATATATAAGCCTGTTTACAAATGGCACGCTACCACTAATAACAGCACTTCAAGCATTAAGAGTAACAGGCGAGGTAATAACTACCCCATATAGTTTTGTTGCAACAACGCACTCGTTATGGTGGAACGGAATAAAACCTGTGTTTGTAGATATTGACCCTGCAACTTGCAATTTGGATCCTGCAAAAATAGAGGCAGCCATAACACCAAGAACAACAGCTATTATGCCTGTTCACTGCTACGGAAAACCATGTAATGTAAAAGCAATTCAAGAAATAGCAGACAAATATGGTCTAAAAGTCATATATGATGCAGCACATGCATTTGGAGTGGAGATAAATGGGGAAAGTGTGTTAAATGCGGGAGATATGAGTACTTTGAGTTTCCATGCCACAAAGGTGTATAACACTGTTGAGGGAGGAGCTTTGGTAATGAATAATGCAGAAACCAAAAAGCGAATTGACTATCTAAAAAACTTTGGATTTGCAGGAGAGACAGAAGTTGTTGCTCCCGGAATCAACAGTAAAATGGACGAGATTCGCTCGGCATATGGTCTATTGGCATTAAAGAAGGTTGATGAATCGATAGCAGCACGACAAAAAGTTGCAGAGATATATCGTGAGGAGTTGAAAGATATGCCGGGAATACGATATTTCGAGGATATGCCTGGAGTAAAACATAACTACTCATACTTCCCTATTTTTGTGGAGAAAGATTACGAAATGACACGCGATGAACTCTATTTCAAAATGAAAGAGAAGAATGTTCTTGGCAGACGTTACTTCTACCCACTAATAAGTTCTTTCTCAACGTACAGAGGATTAGAGTCGTCAGACCCTAAAAACTTGCCCGTTGCAACACGTATTGCAGAGGAAGTAATTTGCCTACCAATGCACGATGCATTAAGCGAAAACGATATTCAAAGAGTAATTGATTGTATAAAGAGATAAGAGAGATGAAACTTGGAATAATGCAACCATATTTTATGCCTTATATTGGATATATAAGTCTAATAAAACATACAAATATGTTTATTTTGTTTGATACTGTTCAATTTATAAGACATGGATGGATAGAAAGAAATAGAATTTTAAAACCTTCCGGAGAATGGCAGTATATACAAGTTCCTTTGATAAAGAATGATGGTAGAGACACAATAATAAAAGATGTTTTAATAAATAATAAGGAAAATTGGAAAAACAAAATATTAGCCCAGTTACAACATTATAAAAAAAGAGCTCCTTTCTACTTTAAAACAATTAAATTACTGAACGAAATATTTGCTGAAGATTATAATGATATTGTAAAGCTAAATCAATATTCACTAACAAAAGTTTGTGAATATTTAGGCTTTGAAAAGGAGATTAAAATTTTTTCAGAGATGAATTTAGATATTACAGCAAATGAACCTGATGAATGGGCGTTGAATATATGTAAAGCGATAAAGGGAGCTGATGAATATTGGAATCCTACAGGAGGAATGAGTTTTTTTGATAGAGGAAAATATGATAATGCAAATATCAAACTATATTTTCAAGAAATCAATATAACTCCATACAAACAGTTAGACAATCAATTTGAACCTGGATTATCCATTATAGATGTAATGATGTTTAATTCTCCTGAAGATATAAATAAAATGCTTGACAATTATAATCTTTTATAAAGAGTGATTGCAAATGAAAGAAATTGGAGGATATTTTTCTTTAGAATTACCAGCAAATGTAGATAATATGCCAAATAAAAATGGCATATTATTAAATAGTTGTAGAAATGCCTTAGAACTTATACTTAGGAACATTGATACAATTAAAATGTTATATATCCCCTATTACACCTGTAACGTAGTTTTAGAACCAATAAAGAAATTAAATATAAATTACTCTTTTTATTCAATAAATGAGAATTTGGAAATTGCCCAAGAAATAAATTTGCAAAATAACGAATATATTATATACACAAACTATTTTGGAATAAAGGATCGGTATATTAAATATTTAAACAACAAATACAAGGACAATTTAATTATAGATAATGCCCAGGCATTATTTGCAGAACCAACAAAAAAATGTGCATATAGTCCACGCAAATATGTAGGAATAGCAGACGGAGGAATAGCATTCATTGACAGAGAGATTGATTTATCAAGTTATGAGCAAGATATATCATACGAAAGATTTAATCATTTATTAATAAGGCGTGATACCAATGCCTCAAATGGATTCGCTGAATTTAGGACAAACGACAACAAACTAGTCAATAATTCAATCAAAACTATTTCTAAATTAACAAAAGACATAATAGATTCAATAGATTTTATATCAGTTAAAGAGAAAAGGATAAACAACTTTATGTTTCTTAATAACAAGTTGAAACATATAAATAGATTAACTATTGACGATATAAATAATTTTGAATGTCCTCTTGTATATCCATTCTTTACTGATGACCAAAATCTAAAAAGCAAACTTATAGAGAATAAAATATATGTAGCAACATATTGGCCAAATGTCTTTGAATGGTGCAAGAAAGATGATTTTGAGTATTATTTAACAAATCAACTTATTGCACTACCAATTGACCAAAGATATGGTATAAATGAAATGAAAAAAATTTTAGAAATAATTGATTTATAATATATACATCTATGAATAAGAAAAAAAAGATATTAATATTAGGGGGTACTACAATATCAAAACAGATAGTATACGCCGCACGAGAAATAGGATTAGATGTATATGTAACAGATTATTATGAAGATTCTCCATGCAAAGCTATATCTGACAAAAATTTTATAATAAGTTGTACAGATGTTGATGCAGTATGTGATCTTATAAAAAAAGAGAATATTGATGGTGTAATAATGGGATATGCTGATGTATTAATGTCGGCATATGTAAAAATTTGCGAAAAAGCTAAATTACCTTGTTATGCTAATTTACAAGCTATTGAAACAACATCAAATAAGTCTACATTTAAAAATCTTTGCAAAAAATTTAATATACCTGTTGTACCAGAATATAGCATAAATGATGTAAATGAAAATAGAGTTAAATATCCAATAATAATAAAACCCGTTGACAATAGTGGAGCAAGAGGTATATATATATGTAATAACAAAGAAGATTTTAATAAATTCTACAACGAAGCATTAAAATACTCTCCAAGCAAACAGATATTAATTGAACAATTTCTAACAGGAAAAGAAGCAACAATATTTTATTATTTGTACGACGGAGAAATTTATCTATTAGGGGTTAGTGATAGACATATGCTAAAATATGATGAAAAACTATTGCAATTACCTATTGGTTACACATTCCCATCTATCAACCAGAATTCTTTTCTTAAAGAAGAAAACGAAAATATCAAAATGATGTTTAAATCATTAAAAATGAAAGAAGGAATGGTTTTCATGCAATCATTTAATGATAATGGTAATTATATAATATACGAGATGGGATATAGGCTTACGGGCTCAATTGAACACCATCTTTTTGAAAAGGCATATAATTTTAATCATTTAAAAGCTATTTTAAACTACGCGGTAGGGAATAAAGTTGACGTATCTGCCTTAGAAACAATTAATATAAACAATCCTATAATGGCAAATGTAACTCTTCTTTTAAACAAAGGAGAAATTCATCATTATGAAGGAATTACTGAGGCAATGAACATCCCTGGTGTATTACACATACATAAATCATATAAAGAAGGTGATATTATAGATGAAAGTATTATGGGCAAATTATCACAAGTAGGTATAAGAGTATTATTATATGCAGAAAGCCATAACAAGCTGATAGAAATGATGGATACGGTAAAAAATACCATTAAAGTTATTTCTACAGATAATAAAAATATGATAATCGATAATTATAGATATAAAGACATCTGCGGAATATGAAGAATATAATAATTACAGGAGCAAGTGGACTTGTTGCAACTGAACTTATAACAAAGTTACTACTTGATACAGATTACCAATTATATCTATTATCAACGAATACAAATACATTAATAAATAGATATAATAAATACAAACATAAAGTTAAAATTTTTACCCTTGAAGAATTCCATAATTATATTATCCAATATAATAAAAACTATAATTTTGATATTTGTATTCACACCGCGTTTTCAAGAAGTTCAGATGGAAATTTAATTACAAAATCATTAGATTATCAAAAAGAATTATTAAATATACTAAAAGGCATAAAAATAAAATCATTCATAAATATATCATCACAAAGTGTATATGGTAAAAAATCTACTCCATTGTGGAGTGAACAAACAGATACAGATCCAGACTATATATATGCAATGGGGAAATATGCATCTGAATTATTAACCGAACTTTCATTTAAAGACACAAATATCAATTGGACAAATATTAGACTTAGTAGCATATGCGAGAACGCACGATTCGTTTCAGTTTTTGTAGATAAAGCAATAAATAAAGAGACGATACAAGTTACAGCACCAAATCAATATGTATCATTCATTGATATTAGAGACGTTGCTTCAGCACTAATTAAAATTATTAATAATGCTGATAAAATAAAGTTTAAAAATGTATATAACTTGGGAACCAATAAAATAAATAGTATTGGAGAAATTGCTCAAATAACGAAGATGATAGGAATAAAAAATCATAATATACAAGATATAAATATCGTAGAATATGAATCAGAAAACTATACAAAGGTAGGTGTAAATTCAACTCTATTTATGAATACATTCAATTGGATTCCCCAATACAATATTGAAGATATGATAAATTCTTTGTATTTGTTAAAATTATCAAATGATAAAATTAAATAAATTCATTTTATGGGAGTGAATAGGCTAAGACAAGTAATAAAATATGGTTGGAATCATGCTGAAGAGATTAAAATTTCAGCAAATAAAAGTTTCAATTATAAATTGAAAATATTTTTCGATATTATATATTGCTTTTTCACATATAAAATGTGGTCTAATCAATATCTTAAAGAATCTTTTTTTATATTATCTGATAAAGATCGCAAAGACTTAGGGAACAAATATAAAGAAATTGGTATTAAACGTGATAAATGGCAAAATGACTTTATAAATACAAGAAAATTTCTTGCCAAATACACAAGTATAAAATATGAAATAGAGAGCAAACGCGAAAAAAGGAGGAAAGCATATACAAAGAAATACAATGCGGGGAAAAATTTAATGATAGAATATAATGTTGATATTAGCAGACAACATTATTTGGATGGGACAATATCAATTGGGGACAATGTTCTTATTGCAAAAAATTGTTTTATAGATTATTCTGGCTCTGTTATAATTAAAAATAATGTTCAATTAACAAATGGAGTTATAATAGAGACACATCATCACCCGTATCATTCAGATTGCAATATAGATAAAAACATTGCACTTCCGTCATCGTTAATTATTGAAGAAAATTCAACAATAGGATCAAGAGCTATCATATTGGATTCATGTAATTATATTGGGAAACACTCTCGAATCGGAGCTGGTGCCGTTGTAACAAAAGATGTTCCAGATTATGCCATTGTTGTTGGAGTCCCTGCAAAAATAATAAGATATCAAAATAAAATATAAAGTAAATAATGTCAGAGAAAACGCCATTAGTAAGTGTATTAACATTAGCATATAACCAAGCACCATATATAAGAGAGTGTTTGGATGGTATTTATGATAATTAAATATATATAATCTAAATTGTACTGATGAAAGAAACTGAATTCATAAATAGCAACAACTGCATATACAAAGATGTGCAAAATATTATTGAACGAACTCAAAATAGTGCATATCAAGCCGTAAACATTGCAATAATTCAACGTAATTGGTTGCTTGGCAAACGCATTACAGATGAAGAGCTACAAAGTGAAGGCAGAGCAGAATACGGGAAAGAAATTATAAAGCATTTGTCTATATTTCTAACAGAGAAATATGGTAAAGGATTTGATATTAGCTCATTATATAAGTTTGTCCGTTTTTATAAAACATTCCCTAACATTTTGGACTCAGTGAGCACAAAATCTCCAATACTATCATGGACACATTATCGCACACTACTCAGAGTAACAGATAACGATGCTCGAAATTGGTATTTAAACGAAGCCATTAATGAAAATTGGAGCGTAAGGACATTAGATAGAAATATTTCTTCACAATATTACTATAGGTTATTACAATCTCAGAACAAACAATTTGTAAAAGAGGAGATGAAGAAATTAACAGCACCATTACAGCAAGACAAACTGGAATTTATAAAAAATCCAATTGTTGCTGAATTTCTAGGACTATCTCCAAACTCTGATTTTACGGAGACAAAATTAGAGTCATCAATAATTACACATATCCAAAAATTTGTAATGGAATTAGGTAAAGGTTATGCATTTGTAGCTCGTCAACAACATATAAGAACTGATATAGGAGACTATTTTATTGATTTGGTTTTCTATAATTACATTCTTAAATGCTTTTTACTTATTGATCTTAAAACATCAAGAATCACTCATCAAGATGTTGGACAAATGGATATGTATGTTAGGATGTACGACAAACTAAAATTAACAGATGGAGACAATCCTACTATTGGACTTATACTATGTTCTGAAACAAGTGAAGATATGGCGAGATACTCTGTTTTACATGATAACGAAAGGTTATTTCAGGCTCGATATTTAACATATCTGCCAACTATTGATCAATTAAAGGAAGAGATAGAGTTGCAAAAAGAGATATTCAAATTACAACAAGAAGACAAAATAAATTAATAAAATTATGTCAGAGCAAACGCCATTAGTAAGTGTATTAACATTAGCATATAACCAAGCACCATATATAAGAGAGTGTTTGGATGGAATTCTTATGCAAAAAACAAATTTTGCATTTGAATTGCTTATTCACGACGATGCATCAACTGATGGCACAGCAGATATAATTCGAGAATACGAAGCAAAATACCCCGATATTATAAAACCAATATACCAAACAGAGAATCAATACACCCGAGGAGGAAAAATTATGAATCGTTTTATGTATCCTCGAGTAAAAGGTAAATATATTGCGATGTGCGAAGGTGATGACTATTGGACTGACCCCCTAAAACTCCAAAAACAAGTTGATTTTATGGAGGCAAATCCTGATTGCTCGTTATGTTGCCATCATATGAACGTATATTCTGAATATGAGAAACAATATAAGCCACATGAATATCCTCATATTATCAATAATAATACCAAAGGAGTATTCTTTAATAATAAAGATAGAATTAATGAAAATATTATAATAACTTTAACAATTTTATTCAGAAGAGAAAAATTACTATCTGTTATGAATAATTTATCAAGATACACTAATTGTGTTGATTTACATCTTTTTTATAATCTGCTAAAAGATTCAAAAGGATACTACTTCCGAGATACCATGGCTACTTATAGAGAGCATAATGGTGGTGTGTGGAGTGGTTCAGATTTTAATCAACAGATGAAGAAAGGTCTTTTATGGTGGGGAGAATTATATAAATATGATAAGGATGAATATACAATTGGAAGATATTTTAGAGTCCTAGACATGTTTTATTTTAAGATAATAGATAAATATGGTATGGCAAAAGCATTAAAGTTCTTATATAATTATCAATCTAAATGTAAAGGATATTCTCTTAAACGTATAATTAATATCTTATATATAAGTTTAAAAATATATATTAGAAAGATAGTATAATGAATAATATTTCTAAATTAAAAAATTGCTTCGGATGTGGATTATGTTCGTCTACATGTCCTCACAAAATAATTAAGATAACGGAAAATAAAAAAGGGTTTTATTCTCCGGTTATAACAGAGCAAAATAAGTGTACTAATTGTGGATTGTGCCTTTCTATATGCTCATTTACAAATGAAATAAAATTCAATAATACAAATATAGAATCTTATGCCTCATGGAGCAACGACATAGAGATAAGAGAAAGAGCTTCATCAGGAGGTATCGGTTATGAATTAGCATGCCAAGCACTAAAAGATGGTTATAAATTTTGTGGCGTTAAATACAATACTAAAACACACAGAGCAGAACACTACATATGCACTACAATAGAAGATTTAAAAGACTCTTTAGGTTCAAAATATATTCCAAGTTACACAGAAGAAGCTTTTAAACATATTAATTTTAATGATAAATACATTGTATTTGGCACACCATGTCAAATTGCATCATTAAGATTAATGATACAAAAAAAGAAAAAAGAAGATAATTTTATTTTGGTCGATTTCTTTTGTCATGGAGTCCCTTCATTAAAAATGTGGGATAAATATATCTCAGAAACTGGCATTAAAGATAATAAAGAGATTGTTAATATAAAATGGCGTGACAAGAAGACTGGATGGCATGATTCATGGAGAATTGTAGCAGTAGATAAAAACAACAAAGAAATATATCGTTCAAAAAATGTAAACGAAGATTTATTTTATAAATACTTCTTAGGGCATTATGTTCTATCTCCATGTTGTATAAACTCTTGTAAGTTCAAAAAAAACAACTCATTAGCAGACATCCGAATTGGTGATTTGTGGGGAGAAGAGTATAAAAATGAAGAAAATGGTGTTAGTGGATTGATTTGTTTCACTCCCAAAGGAGAGGATTTAGTATCTAAAATAAAAAATGCATCATTTGTACATCATAATAATGAAATCGTAACTCAAGGACAAATGTCTAACAATGCTTATGCTCCTATAAGTTATAAACTAACTCAAAAAATACTTTCAACTAATATATCTCTAAATAATATTTTAAAGATAGCATCATTATATGAGAAACTCCATATATTACCTATTCTACCGCGTATAATAATAAACAAAATAAAAAGATTTTTATGAAAATTGGAATATTAACTATGCATAGAGTGAAAAATTATGGTTCTGCACTTCAAGCATATGCACTTCAACAAATCTTATTTATGTTAGGTAAAGAAAATGAAATTATAGATTATGTATATCCTAATGAAAGACATATAAAAATTCCATTCTTAAGAAAAATAATATTTCTACTAAAATGTAGGATGTATTGGTTAATCAGAGGAAAAGAAAAACACGAAATTGATAAATATGACATTTTTATAGACAAATATCTAAAAATATCAAAAAAACAATTTAGGTCACCAATATCACTAAAATATTGTTGCTCAAAATATGATATATATATGACTGGAAGTGACCAAGTTTGGAATAATCGTTGGTTAAATGGAGACAATTCATTCTTCTTTCCTTTTATAAACGGGAAAAAGAAAATTAAAGTATCATATGCCGCAAGTTTTGGTTCTATAATAACTTCTGATAAAAACATAAGTAAATGGATCAATCAAATTATTGATTATAAAAATATTTCTGTAAGAGAAAAAAATGGAGAAACATTAATTAAAAAATACATTGATAGAGATGCTGAAGTTGTATTGGATCCCACCTTATTATTAAGTAAAAATGAGTGGTTGAAAAATTTTGGCAATAACAATTATAAAGAGAACTATATTCTAGTATATATACTTTCATATGCATGGAATCCAATGCCATACGCAAATGATTTTATTGAACATTATGCTAAGACTCTTAAACTTCCAATAAAAATTATTACAGCTCCTGATGAGATTATTGAAAGACATCCAGAATGGGAATTATTGGAAGATGTTGGTCCTATAGAGTTTATTAATTTGTTTGCAAATGCAAATTTGGTAATTACATCATCATTTCATGGAACAGCCTTTGCTGTAAATTTTGAAGTACCATTTTATTCTATATTAGAAAATGAAAATCCAAAAGATGATAGACAATTGTCTCTATTAAAATTATTAGATTTACAAAACAGAGGGGTTGTTATTGGTTCTCCTTTCCCTAATTTGGTTGATATAAATTGGAAGAATACAAGAAAATTATTAGAGACAGAACGAGAAAAATGTATAAAATATATTAATAATATAACAATTATCCGATGATAATAAGTATAATAGTTCCTGTATATAATGTTGAAGACTACATTTCAGAATGTATTGACAGCATACTAACCCAAACGTTCTCCGATTGGGAACTAATTCTAGTTGACGATGGAAGCACAGACAGCAGTGGAAAAATATGTGATGAATATGCATTAAAAGATAGTCGTATAAAAGTTATACACAAAAATAATGGAGGACTAAGTTCTGCCAGAAATGCAGGATTAGATATTGCAAAAGGAGAATATATAACATTCATTGATAGTGACGATGTTATTATCGGAGAGGATGTATTTGAGAATATTATAAATTGTTTTGTTGAAGATCCTGAAATAGATATCGTTCAATATGACGTTATTCATAAATGGCAATCATCTGAAGAACATAAAAGATTATACCCTTTTAAAACATATTACGATAAAGAGGATATATTGAAAGCGTATTTAACAGAAAATATACATGTCGCTTGTTGGGATAAAATTTTCAAAGCTGAAATATTCAAAGAGATACGATTTCCCCTTGGGCAAATAAGCGAAGATATTGCTATAATACCGCAAATTGTAGAAAATACGAATAACTTAAAAGCAACTAATATTGGTTACTACGGCTATAGATATAGAGATGGATCTATCACTAATTCAAACTTACCATATAATAAAATATGCTCTATATTAGAAAGTTATTATAGCTATTTAAAATATGCTTATACTTATAAAAAGTTGAGATCTTTGTGTATAGAAGTTTATATTCTAATAATGTGGGGGGCCTGCTCTAGAACTAGACGGAACTATCCTAATAAAATAAATGAATTTTGCACTAATAAATTTTTTATAAGACTTAATCTAAAAGAATGGTTAAAGATTTGTAATAAATTCACCTTTGACATAATCATAAAATCATTTATAGCCTGCGTATTAGGTCCCAAATGGATTTTCAGAATTCAGAAATTATTTACAAGAGATTTTTAACATGAACATCTTAATATACTTCGGGAATCAACTTAATCCTCAATGTGGAGGCACAGAAAGAGTCGCATGTTTAATTGCAGAATATCTGCAAAGACAAGGTCATAATTTATTCTATATGGCATGTATTCCAACATTAAAAGACGGCTCTTATAATTCTGCATTTCTGCCAAATAAATCTGAAGGAGCAACATCAGAAAATATATCATTTGTAAATGAATATATTGTCAGGAATAAAATAGATGTCATTGTAAATGAAGGTGGGAATAGTGCATCCATATATCTTTTTTCACATGAGCATATTTATAAGAATATAAAAATAATCACTCATTTGCATTTTGATGTATATGGAAATATTCGAACATTTTACAAATGTTTATACCTACCTATTTTTAATGTTCCTATAAAAGAAAAAATTATAAATATTCTTAAATGGATTAAAGCGCCATACAATAAATATTACGCTCTAAAAAATAAAAGAGCAAGATATAGGTATATGCTTGAAAATTCTGACAAAGTTATTTTGCTCTCAGAATACTACATTAAGGATTATAAAAACCTTATAAAAAAAGGTGATTTTTCAAGACTAGTTGCAGTAATAAATCCATTAACTTTCAATAATATTGACAATAATTGCTCAAATAAACAGAATGAAATAATTTATATTGGTAGGTTAGATTATTCTCAAAAAAGGGTTGATAGAGTTCTTAAAGTTTGGAAGCTACTACAAGCCGACAATAATGATTGGGCTTTAACTATTGTTGGTGATGGAGCAGACAAAGAGAGATTAGTAAGATTATCTAAAGATCTTAAATTAGAAAGAGTCACTTTTGCAGGACACGCCAATCCTAAACAATTTTACGAAAGAGCAAAAATATTATTATTGACCTCTAACTTTGAGGGAACACCAATGGTTATTACAGAAGCTATGTCATACGGTGTAGTTCCTATAGTTATGAATAGTTTTGCAGGAGTTAATGACATTATCAAGAATGGGTATAATGGCGTATCAACCGAACCTTTTGATATTGAGGATATGGTAAATACTATTAAAGCACTTATTAATACTCCGAGCAAATTAGAAGAGTTAAATATAAATGCAAGAAATACAATATTAAATACAAATAATGAAACTCTGTTAAAAGAGTGGGATAAGATTATTGATAAATAATGAAAAATGAAATCTCAATTTTAATATATAATGATAATGAACCTCTTCCCAAACAGGGAGGGATGGAACGTGTAACAGATTCTCTTGCAAGAGGATTAAAGGAGAGAGGGTTTAATGTAATATTGCTCTGTAAAAAGCAGAACAGATTAGGAGAAATATATATACCACCAGTTCCTCTATTTTTTGTTCCGAACGAAAATCCTCAAGATTATATAAAACAAATTATTAAAGAAAACAATATTACTCATATTATTGATCAAACTGAAGGAGAAATTATAGGTAAATTCGGATATTTTAAGAATAGAAAATCATTCTTTAATAATATCTTCACGATTGCTATTCAACATAGTTCTTATATGGCTTTTTTTAACAACTATAAAATAGTAATGAAAAATGATTTTGGAAATATATTCTTAAATTATTTTTATAATAATTATTTACTATATATAAGGAAAATACATGGAAAATATTTTGCAAAGAAAAAACATAAAGAACTAGATAATAACTATGATAAAATAGTTACTCTATCACCATCATTTATTGACGATTTCATATCCATATACAAAAAAACAGATAAAAATAAACTTATTTCAATTCCAAATATGAATACTTATGAATCTGTTAACGTTATTAAAAAAGAGAAACGTGTTCTATTCGTTGGAAGATTAGTTTCTGAAGTAAAAGGGTGTGATAAATTACTTAGGATTTGGAAAGAGGTAAGTAATACAATAGATGATTGGCATTTAGATATTGTAGGTGATGGACCAGATAGAGAAAATCTTGAAAAAATGGCAAAGGATTTAAATATTAAAAATTGTACATTTCATGGTTTTTGCAATCCTCAACCATTCTATGAGAAAGCTCAAATATTTTGCATGACATCAATATTTGAAGGTTTTGGTATGGTTCTTACAGAAGCAATGCAACACTCTACGATACCAATAGCATTTGATAGTTATAGTAGTTTGCACGACATAATAACTAACAATACAAATGGCATTATTATTCCTGCTTTTGATGAAAAAGAGTATGCAAATAAATTAAAAACATTAATTAAAAACCAAGATTCAATATTGAAGTTATCAACAGAAGCTAAAATATCTTCTGAAAGATTTTCAAAGGATAATATCCTTAATATTTGGGAAAATCTTATTATAAATTCATATAGAAAATAATTATAAACGTTGCATTATTGAATTGAATTGAATTAAAATGAATTTCATATAAAACATACAAAGAATATATCTTATATAATAACTAATAATAAAATATAAACAATTTGATTAAGTTATAAAAATATTTCAAATAGCTAAAATGATATATATTGTAATTACACCTTTTTTCCCTGAGTCTGATAATTTCAGGGGACCTTATGTCTATGATCAGGTTAAGGCAATAATTAAGAGCAATAAATATGATAAAGTTATTGTTTTTAAACCATCGTTGTTACAAAACAACGAAAAAGACTATATATATGACGGAATAGAGGTTTACAGATTTAATGCTCTTCAAGTTCCTTCTGCAATATTACCAGGAGCTTTTAATTGGTATAATATAGCATCATTTAAGAAAAAACTTAAAAGTTTAAATATAAAGATATCTGATATAGCAGTTGTTCACAGCCACGTTACAGAACTTGGCATATATGCAAATGCTCTTAAAAAGGGAAATCCTGAAATTAAAACCATACTACAACACCACGGATTTGATGTTTTAAGCCTTAAAAACGGACGTTGTGCAAATATGAATTGGCACAAAAAATATATGGTCTGGTATGGCAGTAGAATATGTAATAAAATTGATATAAATGTTGGTGTTAGCAATAAAACTTTAGAGTACCTAACATCTTACAAAGAGGTTAAACCAAAACAAACTTATACTCTGTATAATGGGGTTGACACGACAAAGTTCCACCCTACTTCATCAGAAAAAGTGAAAGAAAAATTTATTATTGGTTGTGTTGCAAATTTTTGGAAATTAAAAGACCAAATCACTCTAATTAAAGCTGTTGAAATATTAAAAAATAAAGGATATAATAATCTTTTTATAAGATTTATTGGTAGTGGTGCAACATTAAATAGTTGCAAAGAGTATGTTAAAAATAATAACTTAAACGAACATATAAGTTTTGAGACTGAGATTTCTCATAGAGAACTTAATGATTATTACAACTCATTAGATTTGTTCGTTCTTCCTTCTTATTGGGAGGCTTTCGGGTGCGTTTATACCGAAGCATTCGCATGTGGCGTCCCATTTATTGCAGTTAAAGGGCAAGGTATTGCAGAACTTATTCCTGAAAAAGATAGCGATCAATGGCTTATTGATAAAGGAGATTTTGTATCTTTGAGTGATAAAATTGAAAATTACATAAAAAACAGATACAACCAAGAACTAACGACTGATATTGATATAAATTATTTAGTAGGAGAGTTTTTACAAAAACTCGATCATTAGGTATTATAAACAAATTATTATTGAAATGCTGATTAAGGAAAACGGTAAAATTAAATATATCAAAGATAAAGATGATGAGCCTGTAAAAGTTATTGATTTAATAACTGAAATATATAATTTGATAAAACTTCTGTCTGAAAACGATATAAACGAAGAATATTTCTGGATAAAACAGTCATTAATGACTGTTATATTTAATATATCGTATTACGAAACAACAAATTCACGTCACAGAGCAATATCTTTTTTAGATATTGCAAAAGTATCTTTAAACGATATTGAAAGGAAGCTATTAGATTGCGAAAGATTTGAATATATATCAAACGAATATACTTATATAATACGCGACAGAATAAGAACTATTGAGAAGATGATTGATAACTTAAAAAAGCAACGAATAATAAAATAAATTGTTAGTTGTTTGAATTTAGATATTTATTAGGCCAATTAGTCTAATTGGACCAATAAAAATAATTCCTAATTTCTAATTATTGCGAAGCAACAAACTAATTTCTAATTTGAAAAAGGTGAAAACTAACATTCTAAAAAACATAAACACAGTTACTATAATTGCTCTTATCACTGCTCTTGCTGTGGTAAATCAAGCTGTATCTCTGCAAACATTTGATTTAGGAAATTTATATTATGGTGTTTTAATTTTTACTCTATTTACAACATTCTTTCAGGCAACAATTAAGAGAATTAGTATGACAATGACAATTCTCTACATTGCTTGTATATTGAGCATTATACTAAATGATATTCCTACAGTATATCAACCATGGATGAGGTTTTCCCTATTTACAATTGTAACTATTGTTGCCTCACCATTTATTCAGTCTAATTTTTATGATAAATTTAGAGTTACTCTTTTTAAATATATACATCTGTTATTAATAGTCGTAATTATTTTATCTGTTCCTTTTATCCTCAGAGGTGAGAATGGAAGATTTGGTTTTGGAGGCTTTACCAACCACTCAATGTTATTGGCTCCTATATCTGCAGTAACCTTAATTACTCTCTTATATTTATTGTTTAAAGGTAGATACAATAAAATAGTTATTATTTCACTTATTATAGTCACTTTTATAACTCTGCTATTAGCAGCATCCCGAGTATCTCTTGTTGGTGCTATTGTTGCTACTATATACTTTTTTTACAGATTATATAGTAATAACAAACGAAAATTTGCAACTATTGCAATATCAATTATTGCATTAATGACTCTTTCATACCCATTATGGGGTAGTTATATGGAGGGTATCGAGAAGAAAAACGAAGCTCAAATAACAGAAACGGGAGAAATAAACTATACCGGTAGTAGAGATGTAATGTGGCAACAACGTATTAGAGAATTTAAAAGTAGTCCATTAGTTGGTGTCGGTTTTGGATATGCTGAATATGTTACTGACATTAATGAACGTACTGGCAAGATTACATATCAAAAGACAGATTCTGGGACTGTAGAACCAGGCTCTTCATGGTTAGGGGCATTATCTATGACAGGTTTATTAGGATTTACTGCTCTTTTAGTATTATGGTTTAAATCCTTAAGAAACTGTTTAAAAGTTGAGAAGATAGATAAACTTTTTGGAGTATATATAGGTTCTTGTCTAATTTTTTGGGCAGTACACATGATCGCAGAAGGACAAATATTTGCAGCAGGAAGTTTCTTATTCTTTATGGTATGGATAACTTTTGGTGCGGCATATAGTGCATATAACGTTGCTTATCGATAAGCAACGTTGTTAGTTTTTTGATATTTATTAGGCAAATTAGACTAATTAATTTCTAATTGGCACAAAGTGCCGTACTAATTTCTAATTATTATATAAGAATTATAAAATGAAAACTTACTACGACATAGTATATTTAACTAATACGCCTTCGTTTTACAAAGTTAATCTTTGTAACGAAGTGGCAAAGAGCAAGTCTTTATTACTTGTATTTTATGGCTATGGTGATGAAGCAGTTAATACCGCACTAAAGAAAAGTAATGAATACAATTTTGACTATACGTTTCTTTGGGAAGGCAACTCTGCCAGACGCAATAAGTTTTTATGCTTCATAAAGTTAGTAAAGTTACTAAAGAAGATAA
The DNA here is from genome assembly GCA_045613905.1 of Candidatus Caccoplasma sp. Taxonomy (GTDB): domain Bacteria; phylum Bacteroidota; class Bacteroidia; order Bacteroidales; family G3-4614; genus Caccoplasma_A. The sequence goes on along the minus strand of JAZLBW010000035.1, from coordinate 65,545 downwards.
ACTACAATAAATTGTTATTTTCCGGGTGGTTTGTCCCCGAATATTCTATATATGCTTTTTTATCTCCAAAACGCAAAAATTGTATGTTGTGCGAAAGCACAATATATGAGTCAAATATTTCGGGGTTGAGAGGTTTTATTAAGCGAGCAATTATTAACCGTTGCTCTTCTGCCCTACCCTCTGGTGTTGCTCATAAAGCTATTTTTGATGCTATGGGTTTTAAAGGAGATATTCATATTACAGGAGGTGTTGGTATTTTTCATAAACCTGAGAGAGTTATTGAAAAAGATAAGAACCCAACAGAAAAAAAATACCTTTATGTTGGCAGATTGATTGAGTGTAAAAACCTAAAATTCTTGATTGAGCGCTTTAACGAAAATGGCAAATCTCTTACCATAGTTGGCAAGGGAGAGCTTGAAGAAGAGCTAAAGGCTTTAGCAAAAGAGAATATTAATTTTACGGGCTTTGTTGAGAATAACAAATTACCCGAAGTTTACAAAGCTCATGACGTATTTATTTTGCCATCGAGAACAGAGACTTGGGGTTTGGTTGTTGAAGAGGCTATTTATTGGGGATTACCTGTTATTACAAGCGACAGAGTTGGTTGCTGTAATGAAATGGTAATTGACCCCAAAACAGGTGTTACTTTTGAATTAGACAATATAGACTCTTTCAATAATGCGATTAATGAAATTGAATGTAACTATAAACAATATAGAGATAATGCCCTTGCCTTTGATTTTGAGGGGAGAGATACAAAGCAGATAAACTGCTTTGTATCAGTTGTTAGTTGTTAGAAATTTTATTAGACCAATTAGTCTAATTAGCCTAATTGGGCCAATAAAAATAATTCCTAATTAAAAAAATGAGAGTATTACACACAATATCGGGATTGAGTAAGAGCAGTGGAGGCCCTTCGTCTTGCACTTACAATTTGCTTAAGGGTTTGAATGGTGCAGGTGTTGAAGCAGATGTGCTTACTATTGGTAGCGAAGATGTTATTGGCAATGATAATTTTATTATTGCTGTTGATAACGATGCTCAAAATCCATTTGTTTTTAGTAAGAATTTCAGGGATAGGTTGCGATATGGCAAACAGTATGATATTTATCATGCCAATGGGTTGTGGACCTACCCTACGCACGCCACTGCGGAGTGGGCAATGAAAAATGATAAGCCCTACATAATTGCACCTCATGGAATGCTCTACCCCGCAGGACTTGGCTCTAAGCCTTGGAAAAAGAAACTTGCTTTGGCTCTTTTCCAAAGGAGGGATTTAAAGAATGCCACTGCAATTCAATCCACATGCCAACAAGAGGCTGAATACATTGAGGCTCTTGGCTTTAAAAGACCTATTGAGATTATTCCGAATTGTTTGGATATTAAACTTACTCCTATCAGAGAGAAAGAGAATAGTGTTAAACGCTTTGGTTTTGTAGGAAGAATTAACCCTATAAAAAATATAGATATTTTATTGGAGGCTTGGGCTAAACTTGGGGATAAGACCAAGGATTGCGAACTTATTATTGCAGGTGAGGGAGATGCCATTTATAAAAAACAACTTACCGATTTTGTTGCAGACAAAGGGTTGAAAAATGTCGTTTTCTGTGGCTTTTTAAGCGGAAATGAACTTACAGAAATGGTTAGCAGTTTTGATTATCAACTACTGGTAAGCAAATCGGAGAACTTCGGCATGGTTATTCCCGAAGCCCTAATTTGTGGAGTACCTTGCATTGCAACACAAGGCACACCATGGGGAGAACTTAACTCTCATAACTGCGGTTGGTGGATTAACGATGGAGTAGATAATATTGCATCCGCAATTGAAAATGCTATTTCAACGACAGAAGATAAGAGAAAAGCAATGGGATTGCGTGGCAGACAACTTGTTATTGATAATTATTCGGTTTCAGCTGTAACTAAAAAGATTATAAAAGTCTATGAAAAGATTTTATAATCTTTTTAGAATTAGAAATGAGAAATTAGGAATTAGAAATGAAAGATAACAACATAATTAAAATAAAGAGTAAAGAGTTTGCAATTAAGATAATTTTGTTGTACAAAGAAATTTGTTCAACAAAGCAAGAATATACTCTTTCAAAGCAATTATTAAGGTGTGGCACAAGTATAGGAGCAAATATTGCAGAAGCAGTTTGCGCTATTAGCAAAAAGGATTTTCTTGCAAAAATGTATATTGCTTTTAAAGAGTGTTCTGAAACTATATATTGGTTAGAATTATTACACGAAACTGGTTATATTAATACTGAATATTTTAATTCTATTATAGCAGATGCAAAAGAGTTACATAAATTACTAAATAGCATTACTAAAACAACATCTAATTCATTAGAATAATAATTTAAGCAAAAAGAGAAAATAATTATTAATTTCTAATTTCTAATTGGCACGAAGTGCCGTACTAATTTCTAATTTAAAAAGACTAACAACTTGAAAATATTAGAAACCATAACTGATTTGAATTTGTCAAGCGGAGGAGCTGTTACCTCTACTTTGAATAGTTATGGATTATTGCGAGAGAGGGGCATTGATATTGAAATGGTTACTCTACTACCCTACTCTGATGACGATGCTTATTTGGGAAATAGTTATGATGGCATTACGGCATTACCTTTTGATGGAGTTAGTCAGTTTGTTTATAGCAAAAATTTAAAGAGGTTTTTAGAGCAACATAAGGGCTATGACATTTACCATACTAATGGTGTTTGGACGTATCCTACTTTTAAAACTATTCGCACTGCACGCAAACAAGATAAACCTTGTGTTGTTACCATTCATGGTATGCTTAACAGGAATGCTCTTAGGATGACTTCGTTTAAGAAACAACTATTTCTTAAACTTTTTCAAAAAAGAGATTTGGAGAACATTGCATGTATTCATACAACAAGTGAGTATGAAGCAGAGTGTATTAGAGAGTTAGGCATTAAAACACCTATTGCTGTAATACCTAATGGAATTGTAAATTATGGATTGAGACACTCTTATAGCAATGATGGCATTGTTCGCTTCGGTTTTGTTGGGCGAACCGACCCCGTTAAAAATATCGATGTTTTGCTTGAAGTTTGGCACAAATTGGGTAATAAAACAAAATGCTGTACTCTTACTATAATTGGAGGAGGTAACGACCCTGAATATTCAAAAAAATTACATACCTTTGTATGTGAGCACAATATGACAAATATTATATTTACTGGATTATTACCAAAAGACAAAGCTCTGCAAGAGATGGCAAAGTTAGACTATCTGATTTTACCAAGCAGAAGTGAGAACTTTGGTATGGTTATTCCTGAAGCATTGAGTATGGGTATTCCTTGCATTGCAACAAAAGGGACTCCATGGGAGGAGTTAAACACTAATAATTGCGGGTGGTGGATTGATGGCAATAAAAGAAGCATTGCAGATGCTATTGAATGTGCAATAGCAACAAGCACTGACAATTATAAATTAAAGGCAATTAATGCCATTAATTTGGTTAAAGAGAGATACTCTATTGAAAAAACAGTTGAAGAGTTAATTAAATTGTATAAGAGTTTGGTATGAGTAACGAATTACTGATTGGAAAAGATTATAAAAATAATTTATCAATTAAAAACAAATTAGGCAGATTGATTTGGACAATCTGTTATTGGATTTTATTTAGACCATTCCCTACAAGAATTTTTAGCTGGTGGAGATGTTTTTTATTACGAATATTTGGAGCAAAAATAGGTAAAAATAATACAATATATCCGTCAGCAAAAATTTGGGCTCCTTGGAATTTAATTATTGGTAATAATAGTTGTATTAGCAATGGTGTGAATTTATATAACCCAGGGAAAATCATTATTGGTGATAATGTAGTTATTTCAGAAAAAGTATTTATATGCACCCCATCACACGATATATCTGATATAAATTTTCCGTTAATAACTACTCAAATTGAGATAAAAGACAATAGTTGGGTTGCAGCAGAGGCATTTGTTGGGCCTGGAGTTACTATTGGCGAAGGTGCTGTAGTTGGTGCAAGAGCTGCTGTTTTTAAAGATGTTGAGCCATGGAGTGTAGTTGGAGGTAATCCTGCAGTATTTTTAAAGAAACGAGTAATTAAAGAGAAATGTTAGATTTAACGGTAATTGTTCTCACATATAACGAAGAATTGCATATTAGACGATGTATAGAAAACATTAAACAATATGCATCAAAGATATATGTTATTGACTCTTTTTCTACAGATAAAACTGTTGATATATGCAAAGAGTTAGGAGCTATTGTGTTGCAAAACAAATGGCCTGGAAATCAGGCTGAACAATTTAATTGGGCTATAGATAATATAAATATTGAAACAGAATGGGTTTTGCGATTAGATGCAGATGAATACCTATTACCTGAGTTAATTAATGAGTTTAAAAAGAAACTTCCTAAAATTGACAAAAATATAACAGGAATCAGTCTTAAAAGACGACATATTTTTCTAGGGAAATGGGTAAAGAGAGGTACATATCCCGTTATTATTTTAAGAATGTTCCGTAATGGTAAAGGCAGATGCGAGCAAAGATTGATGGATGAGCATCTTATTTTGTCTGAAGGAGATATCATAACTTTAGAGAATGATTTTGTAGATCATAATCTTAATCCTCTTGTTTGGTGGATTGAAAAGCATAACAATTACGCCATTAGAGAAGCTGTTGAATTGTTAGATTTGGAACTTAACTTATCAAACAAGAATACAAAACATATCTCAAAGAAAGAACAGAATAAAAAATTATATATTAAAATACCAATATTTTTTAGAGCGTTTTTATATTTCTGTGTAAGATATTTTATAAAAGGTGGCTTTTTAGAGGGGAAAGAGGGTTTTCTTTGGCATTTTTTACAAGGATTATGGTATAGGACTCTTGTTGATGCTAAAATTTTTGAGATTAAGAAAAGATGTAATAACAATAAATCGGATATTATAGATTATATAAAAACCACTTATAATATCTCAATTGATAAATTATAAATATATGTCCAATATATCTGCTATTGTATTAACATATAACGAAGAACAACATATAAAGAGATGTATTAAGAGTCTCTTACAAATTACAGATAAGATATTTGTAATTGATAGTTATTCCTCTGATAATACTACAAAAATAGCATCAGAAATGGGTGCAACAGTTTTGTATAACCAATGGGAAAACAATTATTCAAAGCAATTTAACTGGGCTTTAAAAAATGCACCAATAGATAGTGATTGGGTTATTAGAATTGATGCAGATGAATACCTGTCAGATAAATTGATATACGAAATAAATAATAAGTTAAATAACTTATCAGATAATATTGCAGGAATTGAATTAACTCTTGATAGATATTTTTTAGGAAGAAAAATAAGGTACGGAGTAGGTAAAATTCGTCAAATACGAATTTTTAGAAGAGATAGAGCTATATGCGAACCTCGTATGATGGATGAGCATATAATGGTTGAGGGAGATATTATCAGATTTAAAGGACATTGGGTTGATAATAATTTATCTACAGTACAAGAGTGGACAAGTAAACACAACTATTATGCAATTAGGGAAGCTATTGATTACTTAAATTTGTGTAATGACAAAGATATAAATAACGAATATAGTTACTCATATAACGCATTTAACAAGCATAAAAACAAAGAACGATACAGTAAATTGCCTCTTTTCTTTAGAGCATTTATATACTTCTGCCTAAGATATTTTATTAGAGGTGGTTTTTTAGATGGCAAAGAGGGGTTCTTATGGCACTTCCTTCAAGGGTGGTGGTACAGAACTCTTGTTGATGCTAAAATCTTTGAAATTAAAAGCAAGTGCGGAAACGACAAGAGTAAAATTAAACAGTATATAAAAGCAAACTATAATATTGAGTTGTAATAATTTATGAACACCACGAGTTTAGAAAATAAACAACATTTTTATTGGTTGGACCTTATTAGATTTTTGGCTGCGTTTGAGGTGATGTTATGTCATTACCGTGGAACCTTTTTCGTTGAATATGGACTACTCCCAGTTGAACAACAAAATATTTTTTCACAAATCTTCTACTTTACTACAAGATTAGGACATGAAGCAGTACTAATATTTTTTGTTCTAAGCGGACTATTAGTAGGAGGCAAAGCATTAGAAAAAGTTCACTTAGGTACATTCAACTTGAAAAGTTATGCAATAGACAGATTTGTAAGGATTATGCTTCCTTTAATATCCGTTCTTTTATTAATCATACCTATTACATACGCTCTCGGAGTACAAATAAACTGGATTAATTGGATAGGAAATTTATTTTCATTACAAGGTGTTTTAGTTGGTTTTGTTGGGCACTGCGAACCTCTATGGAGTTTAGCGTACGAAGTTTGGTTCTATATAATAATTGGTGCGGCTATTGCTTTCTTTAAGAATAAAAATAAAACAATACCAATTATAATTCTAATAATATGTGCCTTGATATTTCTAAAACTTGACTTGAAATATTTAATTATTTGGTGCATGGGAGCTCTAACATACTTTACTTTCAAAAATAAAAAATCAAAGGTCTTCTTATATCTTGCTATATTTGGATTTATAGCTTCAATTATTTGCATGCAATTAACTAGGGGCTCAAGAACATTAGAATTTAATGTAGATGGTTTCACTTATGACGCATTACAATATCTTCTTTCAATATCTTTCTGCATAATTGTAAGTTTTATTGCGAATACTAAACCCATAAATAAATTAAGTATATATATAAATAATTTAGGAACTAAACTTGCTGTATTCTCATATACTCTATATTTAGTACACAATCCTTTAGGTTGGTTAATGGAAAGTATTGGATTTCCAAAAAGCGAAAGCATAAACCTATACTCTATAGGATATTATTTACTTGCAATTATTATTTGCATGCTAATAACATACGGAGTATATTGGTGCTTTGAAAAACGCACATACGCTGTTAAATCATTTATAAAGAGCAAACTTATAAAATAGGATATGAAAGTATCTATAATTACTTGTACATATAATAGTGCCAAGACTGTAGCGGATACTATACGCTCGGTTAATGCACAAACTTACCCCAATATTGAACATATTATTGTTGATGGACTTTCAAAGGACAATACTTTGGAGATTGTAAAACAATATGCCGGGGAAAGACAGGTTATAAAATCAGAGAAAGACTATGGTATATATGATGCTTTCAACAAGGGTATTAAAATGGCTACAGGAGATATTATTGGAGTGCTAAACTCTGATGATTTCTTTACTTCTGACAATATTATAGAGCAGATAGTTAATGCATTTAATAAAGAAAATATTGATGCAGTATATGGTGATATACATTTTGTTAGCCCGGATAACTTAAATAAATGCGTTAGGTATTACTCTTCTAAAAGTTTTAGACCATGGATGATGCGAATGGGTTTTATGTTTGCTCACCCATCGTTCTATGTTAAGCGAGAATATTACGAAAACTTGGGACTATATAAAACAGATTACAAAATTGCCGCAGACTTTGAACTTTTACTTCGTTTTGTTGTAAAGGCTAAAATTAAATGCAAATATCTTCCATTAGATTTTGTTACTATGCGTACCGGAGGTGCAAGCACAGAGGGTATAAAAAGCAAAAACATTATTAACAAAGAGTGCCTAAGAGCCTGCAAAGAAAACGGCTATTACTCCAACATTATTTTGATGTGGTTAAGAATTGTTTATAAAGCACTTAGTATGCTTTTGTTTAAGATTAAGATGAGTAGTTTTTAGTTATTAAAATTTATTTAAAGAAAATATTATGTATGAGCACAACCAACCAACCAACCAACCAACCAACCGATTAGAATATATTGATGCTCTTAGAGGATTTATTATGCTCATAATAGTTTATTGGCATATAAACTATTTTAGTTTTGACATATTTAAATCTTTAAATCAAATAAACTCATTTGAAAATATTTTTCTTCCTTTCGGCATGCCTCTTTTTTTCTTTATAAGCGGTTTGTTTGCTTATAAAGAAAACCAAATTTGTAATAAGAGGTATATTATCAATGTTATTTTGGGGAAATTTAAACAATTAATTATTCCTACTCTATTAATTTCTGGATTATATGTTTATGTATTTAATATGTCTTTCATTGGATATCTTTTATCTCCAATGAAATATGGTTTTTGGTTTACTATTTCATTGTTTGAATACTTCGTAGTATATATACTTATATCAAAGATACTAGAAAAGATAAAATCTAGACAATCTTATGATATAACACTATTAATTTTAGGTCTGATTACCTTTCTATCAACAATATTTTCCAACAAAACTTTAAATTTAATCGGATTTAATCATTCTATTCCCAATGCTTTAGGTTTTAATAATTTTCAATATTTTATATACTTTATTTTGGGTATTATAGCTAAAAGAAGATTTCAAATTTTTGAATCATACTTAAACAATTCTAAATTTATTGGACTAACAATAGTTCTATTTTTTATTCTTTCATTTATTTGGATAAAAGAAGGAGCAATATTTGGCATTGCGATTAACCTACTCATAATTATACTTCTTGGAATTAGTGGTAGTATTGTAACATTCTCTTTCTTCTACAAATACCAAGATTCATTTACTAAAGAGACAAAAGCTGGTAGAGTTTTGCAATATATAGGCAAGAGGACTTTAGATATTTACTTATTACACTACTTCTTTTTACCTCGTAATTTAAAGATGGTTGGTGAATGGTTTACAGAAAACATTAACCCAACATTAGAGTTTTTCGTTAGCCTTACTTTAGCTGCTATGGTTATTGCTTTATGCCTTGTAGTGAGCAATATTATTAGAATTAGCCCATTCCTTGCAAATTGGCTGCTTGGAGTCAAGACTCCAAATTAGGAATTAGTGCGTTGCTTTGCAACAATTAGGAATGAGAAATGTTATTTTTTAATTAATTAAACAGAGTTGTTTGTTGTTAGCTTACAATCGCTTGTAATTGGGTTTTACCATTGTAATAATCATACAACCCAGAGGTTTTGGAACATTTCAAAGCCTCTTTTTATTTTGTTATTCTCAAAGATACTAAATTGAGAAATTTATATTTTATATAAATTATCAACTTCTAAGTTTTTTTATTATCTTCGCTTTTGTAAATTATGAATTAGAAATTAGGAATGAGGAATTATTCTTAATTATAACAAAGTATCGAACTAATTTCTAATTGAATAGAGGAAAATATGACTAAGAAAATAAATATTTTGATTACAGGGGCTTATGGTTTTGTAGGTTCTAATCTGTCTGCTTTTCTGAAACGAGAATTAGATTGCAATCTTATTGCTCTTGATATTAAACAAGGCGAAGGGGCATATGATTTCTTTTTCTCGTGGAGTGAGGTTGAGAGTATTTGTTGGGATGAGTTAGACGCGGTTATCCACCTTGCGGGCATGGCTCACGACACTAAAAATACTACTGAAGAGAGTAAGTATTTTGAGATTAATACTGAACTTACTAAACGTGTGTTTGATTTATTCTCTGCGTCAAAGGCTAAAAACTTTATTTTTTTCAGCAGCGTTAAGGCAGCCACAGACAGAGTTAAAACCGATGCTTTAAGTGAGAATGTTGTGTGTAATCCGCAAACTCCATACGGTAAATCGAAACGTGCCGCTGAAGAGTATATTATCGCAAACAATGGTTTTGAATTAACAGATAAAAGTGTTTACATCTTAAGACCTGCAATGATTCATGGCAAGGGAAACAAAGGAAATCTTAATCTGCTTTACAGTGTGGTTAAAAAAGGTATTCCTTGGCCTTTGGGTAGGTTTGACAACCTTCGCTCATTTATGGGCATCGATAACCTTTGTTTTATCATTAAAAACTTAATTGAAAAGGATATTGAAAGCGGTATTTACAACGTTGCCGACGATAAACCTCTATCTACCAACACCCTAATTGCTTTGATTGCTAAATCGCAAGGTAAAAAGCCTGTTATTTGGGGGATTGGCAAAGGGTTGATTAAGAGATTGGCAAAGGTTGGAGATGTTATTCATTTACCTCTTAATAGTGAGCGTTTGATGAAACTTACCGAAAATTTTGTTGTGGATAACAGCAAAATTAAAAAGGCATTGGAGGTGGATAAAATGCCTGTTTCTTCGGAGATTGGTATGTACAAAACGTTAGTAAGTTTTAAGAATTTATAATTAAAATCATATAGCTATGGCTGGAATTGAAAATGCTATGAGTTGGTGGTTGGTTGCATTGGCAATACCTGTTTTGTTTGTTGCGGAACTTGTTTACTTTAAAATTGCCGACAGATTTGATATTATTGATAAGCCTAACGAACGTAGCTCGCACAAAAGTATTACTCTTAGAGGCGGCGGTATTATTTTTTACATCGCCATTGTCTATTTTGCCATGCTCTTTGGATTCCCCTACCCTTGGTTTTTACTTGGTCTTACCCTAATTACATTTATCAGTTTTATTGATGATGTTATTGATTTGAGTTCAAAGGTTAGAATTTTATTTCACTTCTCTGCCATGGCTCTGATGTTTATGCAATGGGGTTTATTTAGTGGCGATATGCCCTGGTGGTATGTACTTATTGCTTTTATTTTCTGCACAGGTGTTATTAATGCATACAACTTTATGGATGGCATTAATGGTATTACCGGAGGATACTCGCTTGTTGTTTTAGGGGCTTTGGCTTATATAAACAGTTGTGTTACGCAGTTTGTTATGCCTGAACTTATTTTCATTGCAATTGTTGGTTGCTTGGTATTCTGCTTCTTCAATTTCAGGAAAAAAGCTAAATGCTTTGCCGGTGATTGCGGTTCAGTAGCAATGGCATTTATTATTCTTTTCCTTCTTGGAAAACTTATTATTGAAACAGGAAATCTTAGTTATATTGTTTTTCTGATGCTGTACGGTGTTGATTCTATTTTGACCATTGTTCACAGAATTATGCTTGGTGAAAATATTTTTGAGGCTCACCGTAAACATGCATACCAAATTATGGCTAACGAGCTTAAAATTCCTCATCTGGTTGTATCGTTATTGTATATGATTCTGCAAGGAGTGATTATTGCCGGCTACATAGTGTGCTTTGACTATTGCTACACTTATCTTTTTATCTCAGCTTTTATTTTATGCTTGGCATATATAGGGTTTATGAAACGTTATTTTTACTTACATGCTCAAAAATAACAATTAAACCTTTGGGGTTTATGAAAAGCATTGATTAATTTTGAAGGGCTATTAATTATGAGTAAAAATTATTTTATAAGGGCTATTCGAGGAACTAAAAGGTTCTTTAGTGGGGATAACAATACAAAATTTAATATCCTCAAAAGAATTGCTTTGTGGTTCAAACGCAATCAAACTCACCCATATGTTGTTTTGGGTATAGATATGCTGATTGTGGTTGTTTGTTGTTGTCTTATTCCAACAGCAAAGGCTCTTCTGTTCCCAAACTTCGATTTTGAACCTATAAAGTTTTTAAGTCAACTTTTCTTGATTTTTACAGTGTATCTGATATGCTACGCAATAATAAAACCTTATTTGGGCATTGTTAGATATAGTGGATATATTGACACAATAAAACTTATTGTTTCGGTTATTATTGCAACCGCTATTTTGGTTGCCAACAACTATATTGTGGAGTATGTTACCGGCTATCGTGTCCTTTCTCACAATGTATTGGTTGTTGGAATGGGATTAGCCATTATGTTCTGCTCGGCTTCTGTAAGGGTTATAGCAAAGGCTCTATACGCCAAAGGCATTGAATACGAAACAGGTATAAACAGAAAAATAAGAGCCGTTATTTTAGGAACGGAAACCGAGTCGGTTGCTCTTGCCAATAAACTGAAGCACGAGATAAAAGGCAAATATGAGCCTGTTGCTTTTCTTTGGATAAAAGAGGAGAGATATGCAAATGCAGAAATTAATGGATTACCCATTAAACGTTTTTCTCCTGAGAAAGTTGGAAAAACATTTAAAAATCTCAATGCAGATGTTTTGATTTTTGAACCTTCTCAAATTGCATTCTTAAGAAATGGCGGTATTGATGCATTCCTTGATGCAGACATCAAAGTCAGACAAATTTCAGACAGTTTGTTAAGACACAGTAAAAATGATACCAACATTCCCATTTCTTGCAATGTTCATGATATTCAAATTGAGGAACTTCTTAACAGAGATGTTATAGAACCGGATGTAAACAACATAAAAAACTTTATTGAAGATAAAGTTGTGATGGTTACAGGAGCTGCAGGTTCAATAGGTAGCGAAATTATTAGACAATTGGCAAAATATAATGCAAAAAAAATTGTCATGTTCGACAATGCCGAAACCCCAATGCACAACATTCTGCTTGAGATGCAGAATGCAGGATATGGCAATGTGGTTATCCCATTCATGGGGGATGTGAGGAATTTAATTCGCATTGAGTCAGCATTCCGTAAATACAAACCTCAAGTTGTGTTTCACGCAGCAGCATACAAACATGTTCCTATGATGGAACTTCACCCAAGCGAAGCTATAAGAACAAACGTGGGAGGAAGTAAAAATCTTGCTGATTTGGCTCTAAAATACAATGTAGAGAAGTTTGTTATGGTTTCGACCGATAAAGCGGTAAACCCAACAAATGTTATGGGTGCGACAAAACGTTTGGCTGAAATATATGTACAATCACTTGCTCTAAAATTAAAAAACAGCGGAGGTGATTATACTAAATTCATAACAACAAGGTTTGGAAATGTACTTGGCAGCAACGGTTCGGTAGTACCTCTGTTTAAGGAACAAATTACCAAGGGAGGACCCATTACAATAACCGACAAACGTATAATTAGATACTTTATGACCATACCCGAAGCTTGCGAACTTGTATTAGAAGCAGGATGTATGGGTGTTGGTGGTGAGATATTTGTATTTGACATGGGACACCCCGTAAAAATTTATGACCTTGCGAAACGAATGATTAAGCTATCGGGGCTTAAACCATATACCGATATTGATATTGTAGAGACCGGGTTGCGTCCCGGAGAAAAACTCTATGAAGAGTTATTGAACGACAAAGAGATAACCAACAACACTCAACATAAACGGATTATGATTGGTAAGGTTCGTGAATATGACTATGACGAAATTGCTCCCAATATTGACAATTTGGTTGATATGGCATGGAATTTCAATGATGAAGTTATTGTTGGTGCAATGAAAGAGATTATTCCTGAATATATAAGTCAGAACTCAAAGTTTGAGACTCTTGATAAAAAACAAGATTGTTAACTTAATGATTTATATATTCAAAAAGATTTTAAGTTACTGAAATGAGCAATAACAATAATATAGAGAGACATCTTGTAATAATGGCAGGTGGTATTGGCAGTAGATTGTGGCCAATAAGCACACCTGAATGTCCTAAGCAATTTGTGGACGTTTTGGGTGTAGGAAAAAGCATGCTACAGATGACCGTTGATCGTTTTGAGGGAATTGTACCAAAACAAAATGTGTGGGTCATTACCTCTGCCGACTACAAAGATATTGTTTATGAACAGCTACCCGATATTCCTAAAGAGAATATTATGTTTGAGCCATTTATGAGGAATACAGCTCCCTGTATTGCGTACGCAGGATGTAAAATTAAAAAAAGGTGTAAAGGTGATGCTGAAATAATTGTTTCTCCTGCCGACCACTCGATCACAAATACAAAAGTGTTTAAAAAGACCATTTGCGATGCTCTTGACTTTATGTCTGAAAACGACGCAATAATAACTGTTGGCATTACCCCATCATCTCCTCACACAGGTTATGGATATATTTCAGCAGACAACAACAGCGAAAGCATAAAGAAAGTGTTATCGTTTAAAGAGAAACCTTCATATGAAGTGGCTCTGAAATATATACAAGAAGGCAACTATTATTGGAACTCAGGTCTGTTTCTTTGGAAACTATCTACTCTAATAAAATCTTTTAAAGATTATGCAAATGATATAATTTCTTCCTTCGAAGAGATAAGCGACTCATATGATACATTAAATGAGTTCAATGTGGTTAGCAATGTATATAACAACATCAGAAAAATATCGGTAGATTACGCTATAATGGAGAGGGCAGATAACATATATACCCTACCCTCTGAATTTGGATGGTCAGATCTTGGGACATGGAGCTCAATAAGAGATTATTTAAAGAAAGACACTGATGGAAATTGTGCGATAGGAGATGTATCTTTTATAGATTCAAAAAATTGCACAGCACACATAAGAACAAGCAACAGCATTACCGTTAAGAATTTAAAAGACACATTTATTGTTGAGACTTCGGACGGTATTACCTATTACAAACTCAATAATGAAGGAAATTTAGAAAAAATATGAATACAGAAGTAAAAAAGAAAGTTTTTGTTTCGGGATGTTACGACATGCTTCATAGCGGACACGTGGCATTTTTTGAAGAAGCAGCGTCATATGGCGATTTATATGTTGGCATAGGTTCTGACAAAACCATTCAAGAACTTAAGGCTCGTAAAACAATAAATACCGAAGCTGAGAGATTGTATATGGTAAAATCTCTTAAAGCGGTAAAAGATGCTTGGGTAAACAGTGGTAGCGGTCTTTTGGACTTTGAAAAAGAGGTTAGAGAATTAATGCCAGATATATTCTTTGTGAATAGCGATGGAAGCACTCCTCTAAAGGAAAAGTTCTGCGAAGAACTTGGCATTGAATATATTGTAAGCAAACGTGTTCCTCACGGAAATCTTCCTGCTCGCTCAACCACTGCTTTACGCAATGAGTGTAATATCCCCTATAGAATTGACATTGCAGGAGGATGGTTGGATCAACCAAACGTAAGCCAACACTATCCAGGTCCTGTTTTAACAATCAATATTGAACCAGATTACGAATTCAACGACAGAAGCGGAATGTCAACAAGCTCAAGAAAAAAAGCGATTGAGTTATGGCAAACAGATATTCCTACGGGAGATAAAGAGAAACTTGCAAAAACCTTGTTCTGCTTTGAAAACCCTCCGGGAGTACAATATGTTAGCGGTTCGCAAGACTCAATTGGAATTGTAATGCCAGGATTAAACAAATTGGATTATAATGGAGATTTTTGGCCCGAAAAAATAACAAATAATTGCGATAAAGATATATTGGATTGGATAGAGGAGCATATTTGTCTTATACCATTATATCCTCGTAAGAACAACTATGATGTATATGAAAATGCTTCAATAAATCAAAAAAATGCTCGCAACCTGAGTATGGCTGCAGAAAAATGTTGGAATGCCATACTAAACAAAGATTTAGATAAATTTGGAGAAACAGTTACAGAGAGTTTTAATGCTCAGTTGAACCTATTCCCAAATATGGCACCCGGAGATGTATTGGCTCAAATTATGAGATACAGCCAAAACAAAGATGTTAAAGGGTGGAAAATAAGTGGTGCAGGAGGCGGAGGATATCTGATATTGGTATGCGAAAAGCACTTGAAAGAGTCAATGTCGATACGAATCAGAAGAGCTTAAGAATTAGATATACATAAAATGATAAGAGGGTAACCCAAAAGTATTAAAGGGGCACCCTCTTTTTGTTGGGGATTGAATAAAAAGAGCTATTTTAAGGCTTGCGAAGGCTACAAAACCGCAGTTTACTAATAGTAAATGAGGATTTTGGAGACAAGCGTAACGACAAAAGAGCCTTCTTAATCAACCCCATTTTCATTAATAAAGACACCTTTTGATAATGAGCTAACATTTTAATAAGATATTAAAGGTGTATTTTAAATTATTATCAGTATTTAATATGTGGGTAACAATTAAATTTTGTAACTTTGTAACTCTTAAATAAAAATTTAATAAACAAAACAGCCCTAAAAAGATGGGCTAAAACATTACAGATAAGAAAATGGCTAAAATAGCAGGTGCAGTAGAGGTTAATAAAGAGCGTTGCAAGGGTTGTAACCTTTGTGTTACAGCATGTCCTGCAGAGGTGCTATCGCTTCACGAGAAAGAGGTGAACGATAAAGGATACCACTACGCATATATGAAAAATCCCGATAAATGTATTGGTTGTGCAAGTTGTGGATATGTTTGTCCCGATGGTTGTATTACCGTATATAAGGTAAAACTTTAACCACAACCGCTAAAGAGTGAAATTTATGTCAGAAGAGATAAAATTATTAAAAGGAAATGAGGCTATAGCCCATGCAGCAATAAGATACGGAGCTGACGGCTATTTTGGGTATCCTATAACTCCTCAATCGGAGATTATGGAGACTCTTATGACTTTAAAGCCTTGGGAGAGTACAGGAATGGTGGTATTGCAAGCCGAAAGTGAGGTTGCTGCCATCAATATGGTTTACGGTGGTGCTGGTTCAGGAAAAGCTGTTATGACCTCTTCTTCAAGCCCCGGAGTAAGTCTTAAACAAGAGGGAATGTCATATTTGGCAGGTACAGAACTTCCTGCATTGATAGTAAATGTAATGCGAGGAGGTCCCGGATTGGGAACAATCCAACCGTCACAAGCAGATTATTTTCAAGCTGTAAAAGGTGGTGGACATGGCGACTACAAAGTAATAACTCTTGCTCCTTCAAGTGTTCAAGAGATGGCTGACTTTGTATATTTAGGATTTGATCTTGCATTTAAATACAGAAACCCTGCAATTATTCTTGCAGACGGTATAATCGGGCAAATGATGGAGAAGGTTATACTTCCTCCTGTTCGTCCTCGCAGAACCGAGGAGGAGATTCGTACTCAATGTCCTTGGGCTTTGCAAGGTAAACCCAAAGGTAGAAAACCAAATATATTAACTTCTCTTGAGTTATCTCCTGCAGTAATGGAAGACAACAACTTACGTTTTCAAGCAAAATACAGAGAGATAGAGAAAAACGAAGTAAGATATGAAGCTATTGATTGTGATGATGCAGATTACATAATTGTAGCATTTGGCTCTATTGCCAGAATATGCTTAAAGGCACAAGAAATGGCTCGTGAAGAGGGAATTAAAGTTGGTATTTTAAGGCCTATCACTCTATGGCCATTCCCTTCGGATATTATTGCTGAGTATGCAAAAAAAGTAAAAGGTATTATCTCTATTGAATTGAATGCCGGACAAATGGTTGAAGATATTCGTTTGGCAGTAAACGGAACTATTGATGTTAAATTCTATGGACGTTTGGGAGGAATTGTTCCAACCCCTGACGAGATATTAGAAGTAATTAAGAATGAGTATATAAGATAATGGATATAAAAGATATTATAAAACCCGAGAATATCGTATATGAGAAACCTCGTTTGATGAACGATAACCCAATGCACTACTGCCCGGGCTGTAGTCATGGAGTTGTTCATAAAATTGTGGCAGAGCTTGTTGACGAAATGGGGTTGGAAGAGAAAACCATAGGCATTGCACCTGTGGGTTGTGCGGTGTTTGCATACAACTATTTGGATATTGACTGGATTGAAGCGGCACACGGAAGAGCTCCTGCAGTTGCTACAGCTATCAAACGTTTGAATCCTGATAAATTTGTATTCACATACCAAGGAGACGGAGACTTGGCTGCAATTGGTACTGCAGAAACTATTCATGCATGCAATAGAGGAGAAAATATTGTTATAATATTCATCAACAATGGTATATACGGAATGACAGGTGGTCAGATGGCTCCCACTACTCTATTGGGAATGAAAACATCAACTTGTCCCTACGGACGTACTCCTGAGTTGAATGGTTTCCCTCTAAAAATAAGCAACATATTGGCACAACTCGACGGAACTTGCTATATTACTCGTCAGAGTGTACACAATGCAGCTGCCATCAGAAAAACAAAAGCTGCCATAAAGAAAGCCATCGAAAACTCAATGGCTAAAAAAGGAACTTCATTAGTGGAAGTGGTTTCAACATGTAATGCCGGTTGGAAAAAGACTCCTGATGAGGCAAATAAATGGATGGTAGAGAATATGTTTGAAAAATACCCTCTTGGTGATATAAAAAACACAGTTGATTAATAAGATGAAAAAAGAGATAATTGTTGCAGGATTTGGTGGTCAGGGAATTCTTTCGTTAGGAAAGATTTTGGCTCATGCCGGATTGATAGAGGGTAAAGAGATTACTTGGATGCCCTCATACGGACCTGAACAACGTGGTGGAACTGCAAATGTTACAGTAATTTTAAGTGACGACCGCATCAGTTCGCCCGTTTTAAACTCGTATGATGTAGTTGTTGTTTTGAACCAACCATCACTCGACAGATTTGAGAAAGACGTAAAACCCGGTGGTACAATAATATATGACAGCTACGGAATACGCCACACTCCAACTCGTAAAGATATTAACATATATCGCATAGATGCTATGGACGAGGCCATTGAGATGGGTAATGCCAGAGCTTTTAATATGCTGGTTTTAGGTGGAATTCTGAAAGTTTGCCCTGTTGTAAGCACCGAAAGTATTGTAAACAGCCTTAAAGAGTCGTTGGCAGAGAGACTTCATAAATTGATTCCTGAAAACGAAAAGGCTATTCTCCATGGAATGGAGATTATTAAAGCAGAACAGGAGATCTAATATATTTTTACTGAGGATTGAATAAAGAGAGCTATTTTTAGGCCTGCGTAGGCTCCAAAACCGCAGTTTACTAATAGTAAATGAGGATTTTGGAGACAAGCGTAACGACAAAAGAGCCTTTTTATTCAATCATCTTTTTTATTTTATCATTATTCCATTAAAAATTCGTCCTGAATTAATTCCTAAACGGCGAGCCGAAAAAAACTTATCATGGTTCGTATAGGTGCAAATTGACGATAGTTGAATATTTTCAGGCATAACACCGCAACTTACCAATTGAAGGCGGTTAGCCTCCCACAAATCGATATGCCACTTTTCATATCGTTTGGCTATTATATCCATATCAAACCCATGCTCCGAAAAGGCTGTGTAAACCTCATCTCCCACTTCAAAAGCCTCAACTCCTATACTTGGGCATATTACTGCAACAATATCGCTTGGTGATGTTGAAAACTCATTTTGCATATAGTCGATAGTTTTTTCAGCTATCCGTTGAACAGTACCGCGCCACCCGGCATGTATGGCAGCAACAACTTTTTTGTTAGTATCGTATAACAAAAGAGGAACACAATCGGCAGTTGATACTCCAATACACACAGAAGAAATGGATGTGATTATTGCATCAACTCCGTAAAGTTTCTGCGCTTGCTCTGTTTTGTTTAGAGAAAGGAATTCTTCATCAATAACTATGATATTTGTTTCATGAGTCTGATGAGGCAAAATAAGATTCTCTTCTCTTATGTTAAGTTCTTCACACAACTCCTTACGACACACTGATACATGCTCTTCGCTATCGCCACAGTAGTGTGTTACATTAAACGTTTCGTAGCACCCCTCTCCTCCTCCACGTTGTGATGAAAAGGCAATTACACTATCCGATATATTGTATTTAAGCAAATGCATCTCTAATCAACTTTTTCCAGTAGCACTTCGGGCTGTTGCTGAATATAATTTATAATATGCGATTCTGTTTCGGCATTGATTGAGCGAATAATAATATTCACTCGGTATGATGCATTGGCGTCACTTCCTATTTTTTCTGCACCATAGCTAATCAAACGGCCATTACAACGAGATACCTCGTCGTTTATATTCTTAATATTTGAATATATAGATGTTGAATATTGTATTGAAAGAGTGTGTATTCCAACCTTTTTAAAGATAAACGGGAAAAGTTCCAAACCTAAAAGTGTTAATACTGCCGTTACAATTCCAATAGAGTACATTCCACTGCCCACAGCCAAACCAATTCCTGCAGTTGCCCATAGCCCTGCAGCTGTGGTAAGTCCCCTTACTATATGTTTTTGCAATATAATGGTTCCTGCTCCTATAAATCCAATTCCGCTTACAACTTGGGCTGCAATACGTGCAGGATCATACCTGACAGCATCATCTCCCACAAAATCTTCGAAACCATATTGCGAGATTATCATCATCAATGCACTACCTACAGAGACAAGAATGTGTGTTCTAAAACCTGCATCTTTTGCCCTGTATGTACGGTCAAGACCAATTATTGCACCCAAAATAAAGACGACTGACAAACGGAGTGTAAACTCCCAAAACTTAGGATGAAGTTCCATAATTATTCTCTTTTTATTGGAATATTGCGAATATACTATTTTATCTGATAAAACTATAATTTATTTCAATTGTTCTTAAAATATATTTCTATTTATAACAAAATTTATGCAACACTCCTTTTATGGTTTTGGCAAGGAGAAAAAATATGTGGTTGAGCCTACTGTTTTATACAAATTTTCAAATAAAAACTTTTAATAATGGGAAAAGAAAAATCGGAAAGAATTCAATCTTCAATATTAAGCGAAGTTGAAAAGAGTGCGCTTGTTTGGTTGGCTAACCGACAACCTCGATGGGTAACATCAGATATGTTAACTTTTGTGGGAGTTATTGGTGCTGTTATTTGCGCTATTGGGTATGCTCTCTCAAAATATGATTTAATGTGGTTATGGCTAGCATCCTTTGGCCTTATGGTTAATTGGTATGGCGATAGTTTGGACGGAACTCTTGCTCGCACAAGAAACGCTCAACGACCTGTTTACGGATTCTTCATAGACCACTCGTTAGATGCCATTACCATTTGTATCATGTGCATTGGTGCAGGATTTTCACCTGTATTCAGAATGGAGATTGCAATGCTTCTTTTAATAGGTTATTTGGTGCTATCGGTATATACTTATATCTGCACCATAATAAAAGATGAGTTTCGTTTAACATACGGTGGAGTGTTTGGTCCCACAGAGTTGAGGTTAGTTATAATAATTTTAAACACTATTGTAATGTACACCAATTGGATAGAGATAAATTTTAAATTCTACCACTATGTATTTGGCATATATGATATAGTTGGCATAATGCTGGCTTCATCGCTATTTGGGATGTGGTTGCAACAATTCTTGAAAGACCGCAAAACATTAGATGAAATAGACCCTAAAAAAACAAGTAACTTAATTGATTAAACTGTGTTTATAAGGTATATATTTATAAAGTACATAAAGTTTGTCATAACAAGATTGTTGGGAACAGGAGTGGATACTCTTGTCTTATGGATATGTTCTGACTTTATATTTTCATCGTCATACTTTGGAGTCAATATAGTATCTCCAACCATCTCATTTGAATTTGCCGTTATGTGTAATTTCCTATGCTCATATTATTGGATATGGCGCAATGATACAATCACTAAAGAGACAAAATCTGCTTGTCGAAAATTTTTTATATTCAATATCTCTGCAGTTGCAGGTTTCTTAATAAAGATGGGGTTTCTTTTGTTGTTTGAAGCTATTTTCGGTTGGGATGTAATAGTATGTAATTTAGTTGCTCTTTTAATATCGGGGATACTTAACTTTTGCTTTGATATTCTGATATTTAAGATTGCCGTATAAAAGTATGTTTCGGTTTTTTAGTAATAAAGGGCAATAACTATTAAAAATATCTGTATTAATTATTATCTTCGCATTTAGAAGTTATTATTATACTATCTATGGCAAACAAAATAAAAGTTCAGGTTTTAGGTCTATCATTCAGCAACAGTCGCGGAGAAAATATTCCATATATTGTTATTCTTGGCAAACCTGAAGACAAGATAAGAATACCCATTATTATAGGAGCAAGTGAGGCTCAATCAATAGCAATTGCTCTTGAAAAAGTACCGGCTCCTCGTCCCCTATCTCACGATATTTTTGCAACCTTTTCAAGAGAATTTAATGTAGAGGTAAGCGAAGTTATTATATATGAATACAGAGAGGGGGTATTTCTTGCCAAATTGGTATGTAAAAATGAGACAAGAGTAAAAGAGATTGAGTGCAGACCGTCTGACGGAATCGCCATTGCATTGAGAATGAATATTCCTATCTACACCTACCAACATATTTTTGACGAAGCAGGCGTAAGCATTGAGGATAAAAAGGCTGCTCAACAAAAAAGAAAGATAGAGAAAGAGGAGGAGGAAGAGAAAAAGCCTATTGAAGAACTTAATATTAAACAGCTTCAAAAACGACTTAAAAAGGCTATTGACTCAGAAAATTACGAATTGGCATCGCAAATTAATGAGCGTATAAAAATATTAAGCAACAATTTATAGGCAATTTCAAGTAAACTTGATATTATTTTGCTCGCTTATTATATTCTATCTTTGGCGTAAACGCCGAAGATACTCTTGCTCGCTGTAAAATATTCAAGTAAACTTGATATTATTTTGCTCGCTTATTCGTATCTTTGTATAATAATAAACATCTTTTCATAAGGTTAAAGGTATGCAGCTATTTTATGCTCCCGATATAGAATCAACAAATACTCTTCCCGAAGGAGAGTCGCAACACTGCGTTAAGGTTCTTAGATTAAATCAAGGTGACCAAATAAATATTACAGATGGGAAAGGAAATCTCTTTAAAGCCGAGATATGTAATCCTCATCCTAAACACTGCGAAGTATCTATAATTGAGAAAGAGGTGTTTGCTACAACTTGGGGTTGCAAAATTGAAATAGCCATAGCTCCCACAAAAAACATCGACCGAATTGAATGGTTTACCGAGAAGTGTGTTGAGATGGGAATTGATGCCATTATCCCTATAAATTGCAGATACTCCGAGCGCAAAGAGATTAAGACGGAGAGAATTGAAAAAGTTATAGTCTCTGCAATGAAACAATCTCTTAAATTTACAAAGCCAATGCTCTCTGAGATGATAAAGTTTAACGAATTGGTTAAACGACCTTTTGACGGAGAGAAGTATATAGCTCACTGCCACGAAGGAGAGAAAGAGTTGTTAAGAGAGGCATACAAAAAAGGAGCAAACTGTTTGATTCTTATTGGTCCCGAAGGGGATTTCAGTGAGGAAGAGGTTGCCCTTGCCATTGAGAACGGATTCAAACCTATTTCGCTTGGTCAAAGTCGCCTACGCACCGAAACTGCGGGTATGGTTGCATGTAGTACTATTCAGATAATTAACCAATAAACACAATATATCTATGTATTTAGATCTTGATAAACTTAAACATACCACATCGGGGCAATTCTTTTTGTTTGCCGGACCTTGTGTTATTGAAGGAGAAGATATGGCAATGGAGATTGCCGAAAAATGTGTAGAGATTACCAATAAACTTAAAATACCATACGTTTTTAAAGGTTCTTTCAAAAAGGCTAACCGTTCAAGAATTGATTCTTTTACCGGTATTGGAGATATTAAGGCGTTGGAGATATTGAAAAAGGTTGGAGAAACTTTCGATATCCCTGTTGTTACAGATATTCACTCTGTAGAGGATGCCGAGATGGCAGCCCCATACGTTGATGTTTTGCAAATTCCAGCCTTTTTGTGCCGACAAACAGATTTGTTGGTTGCTGCAGCAAAAACAGGCAAAGCAGTTAACATAAAAAAGGGGCAATTCCTATCGCCTCAGGCAATGGGTTTTGCAGCTCAAAAGATTGTTGATGCAGGAAACAACAAGGTTGCTCTTACCGATAGAGGAACAACATTCGGATACTACGATTTGATTGTAGATTACAGAGCAATTCCAGAGATGCAAAAATTTGGATTCCCAGTTATTTTGGATGTTACACACTCATTGCAACAACCTAACAGCACTGAAGGGGTTACAGGCGGAATGCCACAAATGATTGAGACTATTGCAAGAGCAGGAGTTGCAGCAGGAGTTGATGGTTTGTTTATGGAGACCCACCAAAACCCATCGGTTGCAAAGTCGGACGGAGCAAATATGTTGAAATTGGACTTAATGGAAAATCTACTTACAAGACTTGCTGCTATTAGAGAAACTATAAATAGGTTTTAATCCTAATTGATATAATGAGATCAAAGACTTCACCACATATTTTAGGAACTGCTCCAATTGGTAAGTTATTGGCAGAATATTCTATTCCTGCCATAATTGGCATGACAGTAACATCGCTTTATCACGCCATCGACAGTATTTTCATTGGCAAAGGTGTGGGAGCTTATGCTCTATCGGGTGTTGGTGTTACTTTGCCATTGATGAACTTGGTTATTGCTTTTTGTATGCTTATATCAATTGGTGGTGCAACAATATCGTCAATTTACATGGGACAAAAGGATATGGAGCGTACCACTGCCGTGCTACACAATGTTACACTACTTTTAATATTGGTTGGCATTGGTGTTTCAGTATGTACCATACCTTTTTTGGAAGAGATTCTACTCTTTTTTGGAGCAAGCGAAAGAACTCTCCCATACGCATATGACTTTATGTATATAATATTGTTAGCCAATCCGATAGCTTATGTTTTTGTTGGATTGTACAATGTCATGCGCTCGACAGGGTATCCTCGAAAAGCAATGTACTCTGCATTGCTGAGTGTTGTGGTAAACGTAATTTTAGCACCAATTTTCATCTTCACCCTCGATATGGGAATCAAGGGTGCTGCATGTGCCACTGTTGCTTCTCAGTTTTGCGGAATGATTTGGGTATTGCAACACTTCATCAGCAAAAAAAGTTTTATTCACTTCAAAAAAGGATACTTCTCGCTACAAAACAAAATAATCAAGAGTATTCTTGCTGTTGGTTTAGCTCCATTCTTACTAAACGTTTGTGCCAGCATTATGGTAATATTCTTAAACAGCAGTTTAAAAGAGAATGGTGGAGACTTGGCTATTGGTGCATACGGAAGTATAATAAACAGAATGTTGATGCTAATAGTTATGATTGTTGCAGGACTAAACCAAGGTATGCAACCTATTTTGGGTTATAATTATGGAGCAAAACAGTTAACAAGAATGTGGAGAACTCTCTACTATGGAATATTCATTGGCTCGGTTATCTCAACATTGGGTTGGGTCATGTTTGTATTCTTCCCCGACCAAGTGGTTGAAATATTCTCGGACGATCCAACTCTGAATGCCATAGCATCAAACGGACTAACAATAACAGGTTTGTGCTTCCCACTTGTTGGCGCACAGATTGTTATCACAAACTTTTTCCAAGCTATCGGAAAATCCAAAATTTCTATTCTGCTCTCTCTATCGAGACAGATGCTATTCTTGGTTCCCGGTATTATAATTCTTCCCTACTTCTTCGGTACTGATGGTGTTTGGATAAGCATGCCTATTTCAGACATTGCGGCATTCACATTCAGTATGATTGCATTTACTTGGATATACAAAAAAATTAAAAGAGAAAACAAAAACGTTGATTGTATTATTGAGGAGTAACATCCAAAAGTTTTAATTAGCAATGAATAACTTAAAAAAAATATTGAAAATAGTAGGAATATCTGTTGCCTCTATTGTCGGGTTTATATTTATTCTGTTACTAATAATTCCTTTTTTTGTAAAGGAGAAAGCGGGAGATATTGTTAAATTGGTTGCTAACGAATTTGTTACTGCAAAGGTCGATTTCTCTGATTTGGATATAAGTCTTATAAGACATTTCCCCAATGCTTCAATATCAATTGACGATTTGAATATTACAGGCTCTGCCCCATTCGAAAATGTAACTTTGGTTTCTGCCAACAGAATTGAAGTTGTCGTAAATATGATGAGTCTATTCAGCGATGAGGGATATGAAGTAAAACATATTATTCTCGACACTCCAAGTGTAAATGCTATTGTAAACAGCAATGGCATCGCAAACTGGGATATCATGAAAGAGAGTACTGATGCTGAGGAAATTGATGCCATTGAAGAGGGAAAAGAGACGCAAGAAGATATTGAGGAGAGTGTAGATATTGAAGCTACAACAGAGAGTTCTCCTTTTAAGTTGCAGTTGAATAAATTCTCAATTGAAAATGCAAACATAACATACAACGACAGCGCATCGAACATGAGTTTTGGCATAACTAACTTAAACCTATCTCTTGCCGGAAATATGGAGGATTTGCGCACCGATTTGGATTTAAAAACAACCATAGATAAATTAAATGCCGCAATGGATGGCATAAGTTATCTGAAAGATGCAACATTCAATGCAGACATTAAGATTGATGCAGACCTTGAAAATAGCAAATTCATACTTAAAGAGAATGTTATTGCTCTTAACGCAATTAAATTGGCAGTAGATGGTTGGGCTGCCCTACCCGATGACGATATTATTGAGATGGATTTAAGCGTTAACTCATCAACAATAAAATTCAAAGATATTCTCTCTATGATTCCTGCAATTTATCAAAACTCATTTGAGGATTTAACAGCCACGGGAGACCTTAAATTAGGTGCTCACATAAGAGGTATTATGTCAGGAGATTATCTTCCCGAGTTTGATGTTACTCTTGCTGTGAACAACGGTAAAATGGCATATGAAGGATTGCCTAAAAACATTGATGATATAAAACTTAATGTAAATGCAACTCACCCTCAAGGCGATTTGGATTTGACAAAAGCAAATGCGTCGTTAGGATTTAGTATTGCACAAAACCCTTTCTCTTTATCGGCAAATGTTTCTACACCTATAAGCGATTTGAATTTCAGTGCCGGAGCAAAAGGAGTATTGAACCTTGGTATGATAAAAGAGGTTTATCCTTTGGGTGATAGCATTGATATAAACGGAACTTTTAATGCCGACCTTAATTTTAAAGGAAAACTTTCGGACATCGAGAAAGAGCAATACGAAAAAATTACAGGTGAAGGTTTCTTTAACATTACAGATATGCTATACAATCAGCCTGGGCTTCCCGAAGTGTTGATTAATAAATTTGCTGTTTCTGTAAGCACTAAAGCTCTTGCCATTAACGATATGAAATTAAAGATTGGCAAGAGTGATATTTCGGCAAACGGATCGGTAAACAACTACATTGCTTATCTTTTAAGAGACGAGACATTAAAAGGGACATTGAATGTAAGTTCAACAATGCTCGATCTTAACGAAATTATGGGTAGTAGCCAAGAGGAAGAAACAGCAGATACAACAACGTCGGCAGAAACTACCTCAGAAAACAAGAGTGAAGATGTGGCAGAAGTAGTTGAAACAGAGAGCGAAGCTCTTGAAATTCCCAAAAATTTGAACCTAACACTGAAATCATCATTCGACAAAGTTTTGTTCCAAAAAATTGTAATTGACAACCTGAAAGGAACTATAAGCGTAAAAGATGGTATTGCAAGAATGAACTCTCTTAAATTCAACGCCTTTGAAGGAAGTATTACAGCAAGCGGAGAGTTTAATACTGCAAAAATAAAGAACTGTTCTACCGTAGATTTCAGTTTTGACTTAACAAAGGCAGATTTTAAAACCACCTTTGAGCAGTTGGACATAATTAAAGAGATTGTTCCTTTGTTTGAAAAGACAGGAGGTAACTACTCTGCTGATATTAAACTCAATGCAACATTGGATAAAGATTTCAATCCCGATATGAACTCTTTGACTGCAACAGGAAATATCAAATCAAATGAAATTACAATCAGCAACGTTGAGGCATTTAATCTGATTGCAAACAATCTTAAAACAGATGCACTAAGAGATATAAATGCTGTTAACATAAAAATTCCGTTTGAGGTTAAAGAAGGCAAGGTATATACAAAACCTTTTGACCTTAAGATAAAAGATACAAATATTAACTTAGGGGGAGTTACAGGATTAGATCAAACAATCAATTACGATATTACAGTGACACTTCCTGATGGCGGTAAAGTATCGCAATATGTTGGCAAAATACCGGGAACAATAACAGGAACTTTTTCTAAACCCATTGTTAAATTAGACTTGACTTCAATAGCAAAGGAGGCGGCTAAAAATGCCATAGTCAATGAAATTCAAAAAGCTACAGGTAAAGATTACACCGAACAAATTGCAAAACTAAGAGAAGAGGCAAACCAAGCCGCCGATAAACTTGTTGAAGTGGCTAAAAAAGAGGGTGAGAAACTTGTTGAAAAAGCCTCAAACCCAATTGCAAAGATGGCAGCACAAGCAGCTGCCAAGAAATTGGTTGAAGAGGCTGAAAAACAAGGTGAGAAACTAAAAGCAAAAGCTGAAGATGAGATTAAAAAGTTAGAAAACCTATAATACAAAAACAAATAATACTGATATTTGGATAAGAGAATGCCAGGTTCTCTTATCCATTTTAATATAAAACGATATATGAACAGAGATAATATAGATTTTAACAACGACAAGGTTTCAGCAATATTCAGAAGACTTCTTATACCAACTCTGTTGGGAGCATTATCTATTTGTGCCGTAACTGCCATAGACGGTATTTTTATTGGTCATGGAGTTGGCGCAAATGGTATTGCCGCAGTGAATATATTTGTACCCATATTTCAAATTATGGCAGGATTTGGACTTATGGTAGGTATGGGGTGTTCTGTAGCATCATCTATTCATCTTTCACAAAACAACATCAAGGCCGCTAAATTAAATGTTACACAAGCAATAATAATTGCGTCTGCTATTGTAGCCATATTTGCCACTGCTTTGGTTTTGTTCCCTGAGTTCTTTGGTAAATTATTAGGAGCATCCCCTACACTTTTACCTCAGGTTATGGATTATACCGTTTGGCTTATGCCAAGTTTTGTGTTTCAGATGTGGAGTATGATTGGGTTATTTGTTATCCGATTAGATGGGTCACCCAAATATGCAATGTGGTGTAACATAATACCTGCTTCGCTAAATGTATTATTGGATTGGGTATTTATATTCCCATTGGGAATGGGCGTTAAAGGTGCTGCCATAGCAACAGGCATAAGCATTATTTTTGGTGGATTAATGGCTATATACTATCTTTTGTTTGCCTATAAAACTGTTGGACTTACCAAACTTAAATGGAGTAAAACTTCTCTTAAACTTTCGTTCCGCAATTTTGGTTATCACTGCAAAATAGGCTCATCAACACTGTTGGGCGAACTGACATTGGCTGTTCTTATATATGTGGGAAATCTTATTTTTATGCGCTACCTTGGCGATGCAGGTGTTGGTGCTTATGGTATTGCATGTTACTATATGCCATTCTTCTTTATGGTTGGTAATGCCATTGCTCAATCGGCTCAACCAATCATCAGCTTTAATTATGGAATTGAACGTTGGAAAGAGATTAAAGATGCACAAAAATTATTACTTATATACTCGCTTATTGGTGGCGCTATAGTTGCAGTTCTGTTCCTATTCTTCCCAAAAGAGTTGGTGCTACTCTTTGTCGATGCCAACAGCCAAGCAGGAGAGATTGCAATTAAAGGCTTTCCTTATCTTGCATCGGGTATTATATTCTTTATCTTAAACGTAGCAATTATTGGTTACTATCAAAGTATTGAGCAGATAAAACAAGCCACTTGGTTGGTGCTTTTAAGAGGTTTTATTTTTCTTATTCCCTGCTTTATTCTTCTACCAATGATTTATGGCGAAGTTGGTATGTGGATTGCCATGCCTGTTGCCGAGTTTATCACTCTTGGAGTGGTTGCAGTTAAAAGAGTTGTTAGTTGTTAGTTGTTTGTGGCTGTGCCACAAAGCTGCGATTAAGCAAGAGCAGAGTTATGCTTGCATAAACTATGCCGAGCATGAGCAGGTTCAGCAAACGCATGTTTGTTAATTAGAAATGTTTTTTAATTCATTTATACAGTAGAAGCGAAGTAACCCTCGCTTTTACTGTGTTTATATGGGTTATTTTTTTATTCTGTCTTTCCTTGAAAAAAGTTGACTCAACAGTAGAGACACACGATCGTGTGTCCGAAATACTTCATTGTCTGATAAGACTTTTGGCAAACGAAGTTTGTCATTCAATAGCCGTAGGTTTTTAAACCTACGGCAAAAAGGTCTCGTCTTTGTCCGTCTGGAGGACGGGAAACCTATATATCTGTTTCCCTGCCTTTGTTTATTTTTAAGAGAAACAGTATATTCTCGGGTGGCTACGCCATACTCTCGTTTTTACTGTTTCTCTTTTTTTGCTTGCTTTTTTTGCTTTTCAGCTTAGAAATTTGCAGGTTATAAATCTAAGGCAAGACGGAAACCTATGCGGTTGCCGCGATTGTTGGGGTGGTAGTAGTAACGATACGAAACTCGGCAGGGGTCCACAAAGTCGGTACAGCCACCACCACGACACATGCGGTATGAGCCTGAGGTTGGTCCTGTGGGATTGGTTTGCGGTGATGATGAATAAGAGCTATACCAATCGTAACACCACTCCCAAACGTTTCCGCTCATATCGTATATGCCCAATTCGTTGGGTTGCTTTTGCCCTACGGGGTGCGTTTTGCCTCCTGAATTTGATGTATACCACGCTACATCACCTATTGTGTTGCTTCCACTATATTTATAGCCTTTGCTTTTTTTGCCTCCTCTTGCCGCATACTCCCACTCTGCTTCGGTTGGCAGGCGATATTTTTTGCCGGTTATTTTATTAAGACGGATGAGGAATTTATTTACTATATCATCCCAACTTACATTGTATGCCGGATAGTAAGAACCTTCTCCATAAGTTGATGATGGGTTTGCCCCTAACCATACGCCTGTATAAGCGCTCATGTTGCTTCCGTCGGCTGCTTTGCCTCTATAACTCATCACATATTCCCATAGTTGTTGCGTTACTTCGTACTTGCCTATATAGTAACTCGATAGGGTTACACTATGCGTGGGTCGTTCGTGTGAATCATAATCTGAACCTTGCTCGCTTGTGGCGCCCATGGTAAAGGTACCGCCTTCGACATAGACCAATTCGTCACAACTTAAACCTGATATGGGGTCTGTTATGGTTGTATTTACGCCTCCTCCTGTACTCTCTGCTGTATTCTCTGCCATCTTTAAGATAAAGGCATTGGCATGGGCTTTCATTGTCGAAAATTGTGTTCCTAATGAGCTACTGCAGTCTAATACCAACATTATTACTGCACTCTTACGCTCTACTTTTGTTTGTGGCTGATTCTCTGGGTTGAACTCTGAGTTTTGTTGCCACTGTCCTGTACTTTTTATATAATCCCACTGCTTTATATTATTGGTGGGGATACTTTCATAATTGGCATCTTTTGCTTTTAAATCATTGAAAGTGAATGTTACAAATATTCCGTCTTGTACTCCTGCCACTGCTGAGCCACTGCCCGAAGTGATTCCTCCGTATGTTATGTTCTTTAATGAACGGTCGCTAAGAGAGAAGGTTCCTTCAATGTAGAGTTGAGATTGAGAGGCATCGCTTACATTATCGAAGGTAAAGCGGATTTGGGTTCCGTTTGCCTGTCCGGGCATGATAATACTTATGTTTTGTATATTGTTCTCTTTATAGAGTTGATTTGCTATCTCTTGGAATTTGGCATTTACTTCATCCATACTGTTTACTTCAGTAGCATTATCGGAACTGCTTGCCAAATTGTTTAAGTTTGCTTTAAATTGAGCATTATCGGTAACATCATCACCTTTTAATCCTATTGAGTAGGCAGATATGGATAAGCCTTGTACTTTAGTATTTTTGATTTTTTTGTTTATTGCCGATAGGTATTCTTCTTTAGACTCATAACTGCCTCCCATCATAAATGATCCTTGGTCTAATCCGTCTGTAAAAGTTACCATTGCCACGTTTACCAAATCGTTGGGTAGCATGCTTGTCGCCAATGCATCTATTGCATTATCTACTGCGTAATAAAGCAAGGTTCCGTCTTTACTGGTTAATGATGTCACAAAGTCGGTAAAGGTGCCTTTGGTATTGGGTGTCAATATACTTATCTCTTTGTTTGTAATGGCATTATCAAAGCCTATAACTCCCATATACAAGCCTGAATTACAACCTATTACTCCTGGATTTTGAGGAGACATTGAATTATCCTCGTTACATGATGTACATAACATAAATGATATAATCATCATTATAATTCTAGAAATTAATTTATTGAATTTCATAATTAAACTTTTAGTATTAAATTGTTATTCTCTCGTGTTCCTTAAATCTTTCAAATACGCACATAAAAAAAGCACGGAACTTTTATAATATTCCCCCTTTGAGGTGTTTGGCGTAACCCAGACAGAAGAATAGATAAAAGCCCGTACCGATATATAGTACGAGCATTCTAACCATCAATCTTTTCTGTCTTTTTATAGTCGCCAAACTTCCAAAGGAAAAGAATAATCGCTAAAACGCTTTTTTCAATATGTATTTTAAAATGTGCGTATCAATCGTACGCTATTGTTCCATAGGCAATATGTTTTTTGTTTATTATCTTACAGCTTAAACAAACGCTGCGTTTCTACTTTTACAAATGTATTAATAAATTCTAAATTGTCAAAGGAGTTTATTTATTTTAATATACTATTTATTCTCTCAAACTGTTTACTTCTGTTTTTTGTTATTATAAAAAAACGATTTATGGTTGAGGTTAAAAGAGATAGATTTTTGAGAAATGGATTTAAGGTTGAGGTTAATATTGCCATTCTGTTTTTGAGATTTTTTGTTGGGTTTATGATGTTGACTCATGCCGTTGATAAGATTGAGAATTTTAGTGCTATCGCAGAGAGTTTCCCCTCGCCTTTTGGGTTGAACTCATGGGTGGCGCTTTCTCTTATTACTTTTGTTGAGTTTGTGGGTTCTGTTTTTATTATAGCAGGGCTTTTCACCCGCATTGCAGCTATTCTTCTGGCTCTGGGTATGTGTACTGCAGCATTTTTTACTTTCCCTGAGTTTTTTCTAAAACAGAGCGAACTTGCGTTGATGTATATGGGTATTTATATTACTTTGTTTATTACAGGTGGAGGTAATTATTCGTTTGATAAGTTTATTAAACGGTTTTATAAAAACAAGAAGAGGAGAAACCAATAATGGTCTATCCTCTTCTGTGATTACGTTGGGTGTTTTATAATCTAAAATTTTAGTCCAAAGGTAAAGTTTATTGAGTTTTGTTTTGTTGTTATCTCCGATGATGATGGTACAAGTGTTGCATCGTTGGTAAATATGGGTGAGTATGCAAACATATCTGATTTTTGTGCATAGTGTTGGTATGCCAAATCGATGTAACATCTTTTGAATTTATAGCCTGCTCCACAACTGTAATATGAGCCGTTACCCGGAAGGATGTATGCTGTTTGCATTCCTGCTGTTGGAACTTCTACGGTCACGTCCTTTAACTCTGCCTCAATTGGTGTTAACTGTATGGCATATCCTGCTCGCAACGATAGTGCTTTTGTTACTCGAAACTCAGCTCCTACTTTTACGGTATGCTCGGGTTTGAAACATGCTTTATAAAAGGCATTTTCAATGGGATAATCATCGCCGTTGTATTCGCTCATTTTCATATTGTTGTAGGCTTTGTATTGATAGTCGGCTGATATTATTGCCTTTTGTCCAAATACATACGATGCTCCTACTTGAAAATTCCATGGCGTGCGAATTTTTATTGTATTGGTTGCCACGGCAGGGGTTAATTGGTATGACTCTATTGTTTTTATTCCGTTTATTATAAAGTTATTGTCGATTGAAGCATCCATTGTTTGGTCAATGGTGAAGAATGTTGGTGTGTGTATGGTTGCTCCTAATCTTAGGTTGTCTGTTAGTCGGGCTATGATTCCAAATTTTCCGTTAAACCCTGTTCCTCGCATATTGTAGAAGGTATAATATTGGTAATCTGCAGAGGTTATGTTATACTCAGTTTTATTGTTATCAACATATATTCCGTCGGTTGATGATAGACGTTCTGAATAATATACTTCTCGTGTTGTATTGAAATCGCATATTCCCAATGCTACACCAAAGTAGATTCTGTCGTTGATGTTTCCGCCAAAGTTTATGGTATATTCATCGTTACGTCCATCTTCTAATATTGTTGTATATGACGATCCTGTTGATTTTTTGGGTGTGAATAATCCATAATATGTTGATGCTCCGTCTGACGTTGGCGATATCAGGTATGATTGATATGCTAATATTGAGAGCCATGGCGATGAGGTTTGATAGTATGAGTCTTTTTCTTCGGTTACTACCAAATCGGTTGATGGGATGCCTTGCGTTACTGTTTCGATATAGTTTGTAAACGATGCTCCCAAATTTGGTGTCGCTCCGTTATACTTTCTTTGATATGATTGATTTCGATTGTAGGTTACTCCCAAATTGAAATTTATCAATCCACTCGATTTACCTGTAAAAAAGGTGGTGACCAACGATAGATTGTCAAACGTAAAGTCTGCGCGTTTGGCTGTCTCCGCATTTGGCGAGGCATTAGATACCCACTGCCCCCCTATTGTTGCAGAAATTTCGGAAGAGCGATACACTCCTATTCCTGCAGGGTTTTGAACAATTGACGATGGATCGCCTCCAAGTGAGGTAAATGCACCTCCCATCGAGACATACCTTGATGTTCCTTTTATTTGACTTGATGATATGTTGTATGCATCAATTGCATTTTGTGCAATAATTGCAATAGGGATAATCATCAATATTGTTACTATGGCTATCTTTTTCATGTTATTTTGTGTTTTTATGTTCTTATCTCGATCCTCGTCCACCTACACTGCGTCCGCCTAAACCTCCTACCGATGAGCCTGAATTCATTCTGCTGCCTCCTCCCGAATTACTCGGGCTGTAGCTTTGGCGTGATGGCGCTGAGCTTGATGGTTTTGAATATGATGGTCTCTCAAAAGAGCCTCCTCTTGATGAGGTTCCTTTATTGCTTCCTCCCGATGATGTTCTTCCGCCGTATGAGGGTGTAGATTTTTTAGAGGGTTGACCTCCTCCGTAAGGTGCTATGGATTTTCCATTACGTGATGGTGATGTTGCTCCATTGGGTCGTACCGCACCATCGGTGCGTCCTCCCGTTCCTACCGAACCTCCGGGTGTGTACCTGTTGCCATGATTGCTTGCCGGGCGTTGTGGTGCAGGGGCATAACCCGGATTATGAGGTGGTCGGGGTGCCGGTGCCGGTCTGTACCCGGGATATGGGCGATGTGGGTGATAACCGGGGTAATAAGAAGGATAGTATGGATTATAGGCTGTTGGCCAATACCATGGATCGTATCTCCATGAATTGCAATACCATGAGTTATAACACCATGGGTTATATGTTAAACTCCAGCTATATGGTGTTACCCATGGCGATGTTACTACATTTATGGATGCAATATAGGGGGTATAGTCTTCTTCTATGAGATAGATGTTATTATATTCGGGATCTACTACATATATTCCTATTTCGGGGTTATGGAAGCGTCTGATTCGCTCGGCATACTCCATGCTCTCCGCTCCTACTCCGTTCACATAGTATGTTTGAGTGGTGGTAGTAGTTGTTGTTGTGGTGGTTTGTGGCAATGCTTGTTCTTGGGCTGTTGTTGTGCTTGAACTATATCTCCTATTATAGGCATCGACATCTATTTCGTTTATGCTTGACGCAACAGATGCTGACTGCTCATTGGTTGTGGTGGTTGTAGTTGTGGTTGTCTCTACTTTTGTAACCTCTGTTGTTGCCTTTTTTGACTTGGGCGTGTAATATATATCGTCGTCAAATACTGTTCGTTGCGCTATTGCAGACATTGACAATATCAACATCATTGCAGTAAAAATAGTCTTTGTCTTCATAATTTTTGGTTTTTGTTTCTGTCTTATTGACAATTCAAAGTTGAAATGGTTTAGAAACAATTCCTTAATTTATGTTGTAAAGATAGATATTTATATTGAGCTTACATTACAGTTTTGGAGTTTATATCGTATTTTTTGCTTTTTTACGACTTCTTCAATGCTTGTTGTTAGATAAGCGAAGCGGGTCTTGCTCACGCAATACCCGCTCCTTCGATAAAGAAAATAGGAAATATATAAAACACAATTGGCTCGCTTCGCTCGCCCAAATTGCTACCGCTCGGCAATATTCAAATAAATTTGATATTGCTCTCGCTTAATCGCAATTTTGGCTCATTTGTTTTTATCGCAACAGTGCTCGCTTTTATAAAATCGCAATTTTAGTTCAGTTCTTTCTCTCAAATTGCTACCGCTCGGCAATATTCAAATAAATTTGATATTGCTCTT
The DNA here is from genome assembly GCA_045613905.1 of Candidatus Caccoplasma sp. Classification (GTDB taxonomy): domain Bacteria; phylum Bacteroidota; class Bacteroidia; order Bacteroidales; family G3-4614; genus Caccoplasma_A. The sequence goes on along the minus strand of JAZLBW010000035.1, from coordinate 29,610 downwards.
GCTTAATCGCAATTTTGGCTCTTTTGTTTTTATCGCAACAATGGCTCGCTTGCACTTAATCGCAATTTTAGTTCAGTTCTTTCTCTCAAATTGCTACCGCTCGGCAATATTCAAATAAATTTGATATTGCTCTCGCTTAATCGCAATTTTGGCACGTAGTGCTGTACTAATTTCTAATTGTGGCGTAGCCACGAACTAATTGGCACACAGTGCCGAACTAATTCCTAATTGTTACTAAAAACTAACATCTGACAATAAAACAGATTTGAGTTTGACATTGTTCATTCAATTTCAACTTTTTTTTCTGGTTTTAGGTCAAACGAAAAGGCTATTATGCTTATTCCCCAATAGATAAATGCTAAAGCACTTAAAAAGAGGATTGCATAGGTACTCATATAGGGCATGTAAAAGAACATAAATGATATGAGCATCATAAGTATTCCGTTTAACATATATATCCACCATGAGCTATTTATGTTTCGTATGGCTATTGATGAAACTATATTGTTTACTCCTTTAAACAAAAAGGCAAAAGCAAAAAAGAAGGGTAATATCATCTCACTTAAAGCAATGTTTCCCAATAGGAGAAATCCTATGAAAATGTCTAATATTCCTCCTGCCAACCACCATCCCCATGTGTGCCTGTAGCGTTTTGAATCTGATGAAACTAATAGCTGTACTATGCCATATAGCAACAATGCCCATCCTAATAGGATTGATACTACTTCGTATCCTATGACAGGTGAAAATATTATCCATAGTCCCATTGGTATAAATGCTATTCCTACCAACATAACTACCCACCAGAACTTGGTTTTACCCCAGAAATTAATTACTGATATGTCCATAACTGTTGTTTTGTACATATAACAACCGTTTAAGGTTTTTGGTTTATTTCTCTATCGTTTTTCTTCGTATCTTTGGCGTAAACGCCGAAGATACTTTACTCCGTCGTGCAGGGCTCTGCACTCCCCATTTTAATGCACAAATTGACATTTAGTCAATTTTAATTGCAAGCAATTGCCTTAAAATGCTCTCGCTGTAAAATATTCAAGTAAACTTGATATTATTTTGCTCGCTTATTAGTCTATCTTTGGCGTAAACGCCGAAGATACTCACGCTCGCTGTAAAATATTCAAGTAAACTTGATATTATTTTGCTCGCTTATTCGTATCTTTGCAAAATGAAATATTTTTGGAGCGTTGTATTGTGTTTTACGTTATGCGTAGTTTCTCTTTATTCTCAAACAAAAGAGAAGATCGGAGAACCTTATGCTTGGCGTTTATCAGAGACTTTGGGTACTCGTTATAGGGTTCCCATCGATACGCTACACCTCAATTTCTTCCAAACCGACCAACCTTATTCTTGGGATGACGGCTCGACAGGTGCCGGATATTTAGGTGGTCCCTCTATGTCGAGAATTGTCTTGAATAGAGAGGAGATGCCTGAATTTATCTTTAAATTCCCATTTATGCGCAACATTGTTACTCCGCAAACTTATACATTCTATAATACTCGCTTGCCCATGACTCTGCTTTCGTATATGAGTGGTGCAAGCAAAGAGAATAGAAATGATGATTTAAAAGCTACTCTTTCGGCTAACGTAAATAAGAATCTTGGTTTTGAGGGAAATGCTCAACTTTTGCATAACAAAGGTTTTTATGATCGTCAACGCACAAAAAACTTTAATTGGCAATTGGCCGCCAACTATATTTGTGATAAATATCAGTTGGATGTTATGTTCAACGCATACAACTTGATTATGCAAGAGAATGGTGGTATTGCCGACGATGCATTTATTCTTCGCCCCGATGAGGTGAATAACGGAAGGGGTAATATTGATGATAAAGATATTCCTGTAAACCTTAAAGGTGCGCTTACTCGTCTCAAAGGTAAAAATGTTTATGCTACTCACAGATATAATTTTGGTAGCTATAAGACAAAAATTGTTGACGATACTTTAAGTATTGAAGAGTATGTGCCTGTTATGAGTATTATTCATACTCTTGACTACGAGGATAACCAACGTGGTTTCTCGGACAATAATGCCGATGATAATAAGAACTTTTTTAAGAACTCTTACATTAACGATAGTCAAACCAACGATACTACTTCGTATTGGAAATTGAGTAACACCATAGGTGTTTCGCTATTGGAAGGGTTTACCAAAAGGGCAAAAATGGGAGTTTCGGCTTTTGCCACATACGAAGTCAGAAGATTCAGACTTATGCCTACCCCTACTCCTCAAGAGGCTACAAATATGCCCCAGTTGCCTTTGTTGCCTGATGAGAGCTACCCGTTCTCTTCGGAACAAAATATGCTGACTTTTACCGATAACATTATTTGGGTTGGTGGTGAACTTTCGAAACGACAAGGTTCTCTTTTGACATATGACGTAAAGGGTAAATGGGGCTTGACAGGTACAGAACTTGGTTCGATGGATATTGAGGGTGGCATACAGTCGAAATTTAAATTCTTGAAAGATTCGCTTACCATTAGAGCATACGGTTTCTTTAAAAATATTGAGCCTGCTTTCTACACTAAACGTTATAACTCTAACCACTTTGTGTGGAATAACGACTTTGGCAAAATTCGCAAATTCAGAGTTGGTGGAGAGGTGCTTATTCCGGGATGGGGCACATACTTGAATGTTGGATTTGAAAATATTCAAAACCATGTATATTTCAACAAGGAGAATCTTCCTACTCAAGAGAGCGGAAATATTCAACTTTTCACAGCTGCCCTTAAGCAAAAATTCAAAGTGAGTGTTGTACACCTTGATCTTGAGGCTATTTATCAGGCTTCGAGCAAACAGAGTGTAATTCCTGTGCCTGCGCTATCGGCATACGGAAACCTATACGTTCTCTTTAAAATTGCAAAAGTACTTGAAACCCAAATTGGTGTAGATTGCAGATACAACACTCTTTATTATAGCGAAATATATAATCCGGCTACAGCTACATTCAGAGTACAGGACGAGTTTAAGGTGGGTAACTACCCCTTTATGAATGTTTATGCAAACATGAAACTTAAAATGGTTCGCTTCTATGTTATGTATGCACACTTTAACAAAGGTCTGTTTGGCGGTAACAACTATATGAATATGCCTCACTACCCAATGAACCCCGCATCGTTTCAGTTTGGCGTGAGCGTCGATTTCGCAAACTAATACTCTCTTAAGAATGAAAAGAGTTATTAAAGGAAATATAATCACATACTTTGTTTTGCTTGTTGTGGCTATTACAGCCATGATACTTATCAAGAGCTTCTCTATCAACACATCTCATCGAGATTATATGGAAATTTCGGCAGATACGCTAAGAATCGTTACAAATGCATATTTTAACGATAATATTGATGCTACTTCTCTTATTAATTACGAACTTGCCGAGATTATTGGTGAAGAGAGCGGATTGCCTTTTAAAATTGACACCATCAATAGCCTAACCGAGAGTATTACTCTGCTTAACAACAATAGATACGATATTATTGCTCGTCCGATATTCACGACAACAACGAGCAAAGAAAAACTTATGTTTTGCAATTCGTTTAGCAATACCAATAACAACTTGGTTGTTGTTCAACGATTAGATGGCGGTATAAAAAACAACCTCAATCTGGCAAAAAAAACAGTTAGTATTGTTGATGACGAAAGCGTAAAGATGGTAATAAACAATATTGCCTACGAAATTGGAGATTCGATACATACCAACATTTGGCATAACCGCAGCGCAGAACAGCTTATTATAATGGTTGCGGACTCTACAATTGACTACGCTGTTTGCGGTATTACCATTGCAAAACGAATGAAGGAGTTTTTACCTCAAATTGACATTGACACCAAAATAAGCATACCAATTCCTCAGGCATGGGGAGTAAGACACAGCTCTCCTATTTTAAGAGATAGTCTTAACCTTTGGTTTGAAAGGGTTAAAAATAAGGGCAAATTCAAAACCTTAATGAACAAATACGGATTTTAATAGTTATACAATGGAGAGATACAAAAAACTCTCCATTTTTTGTCTATTAAAATTTATTTTTATGAAAAAGAGTTTCATTTTCAGTTTAAGCATTTTTTGCGCTTTTGCGCTTTTAAGTTGTAGTAAAAAACAAAACAACTATCAGGTTATTGAGACAGTAAGCCAACCAAACGACAGCATGATGATTGTTAACGGAATTATTGCTGAACCTACAGGTCAAAACACTCTATCTATTATCTCAATGGAAGGCGATACAATTTGGTTTACAAAAGATGGCGCCATTGTTGAAGGCAGCGGTATTTTTATAGGTGATTCTGCCATTGTTTACTACACAGTAAGTGATATGATTCCTAATACAACTCCTTTAAAGGCAAAAAAAATTGTCACAAAAAAGGCTATGCAACACACTTCAGATATGCATAAAACCCATAATAAATAGAAAATATTTTTTCTACTCAAAATTAATAGACAAAGTCTTTAACGATTTTGTCTATTTTTATTGAAAATATTTCACGCATCCAACAAACTGTATTATAATGCATTACAAAAAGTAAGAAAAAAAATTGAAATTTTATGATAAAAAAGTTGCAAAAAAATTTGGAGGTATCATAAAATCATCATATCTTTGCATCGCTTTTGAGAAACAAAGCAACCCGTTTTAAGAGTAAGGCGGTTCTTGGAGAGATGGCAGAGTGGTCGATTGCGGCGGTCTTGAAAACCGTTGAACTGAGAGGTTCCGGGGGTTCGAATCCCTCTCTCTCCGCCAAGCAATTAGGGAACAACGAAAGTTGTTCCCTAATTTTGTTTTATACCTATGACAAATTTATTTGTTGATAGGTGTAAAATGAAATTAGGAATAAACATCTGTGATGTTTCCCTAATTGCTTGATCAGCTTCTCCACTCGGGGATGCATGAACATAGGTGAGTGAATCCCCTCACGATTCTACCTTTGTTGATAGGTGTAAAATAAAATTAGGAATAAACATCTGCGATGTTTCCCTAATTGCTTGAATAGCTTCTACTCTCAGGGATGCACGAGCGTATGCGAGTGAATTCCTCTCTACCCCTACTTTATCTCTTTACCCAAAACTTGATTTGAAATAAAACATATATATGAAAAAAAGAAGATTATACGATAGTATAATTCTTTAATTTGTTGGTAAGGAGGCCTGCGGCAGCACAGGGATGGACGAGCGAAGCGAAGTCAATCCCGACCATAATAAAAGGACTGCCGACCATACAAATGCCATAGTTATATATAACCATTTATTTCGCCCTATCTAACATTACAAATATCTTGTTCAATTTAATTATTGGCTTTCCTAAATAAGTTGAGATATTATAAGCGTTCTGTTTTGCATAATCAACAATTGCATTGCGGATGTCGTTGGTATAGTATATGCCGAGAATTTTCTTTTCAGCCATTTCTTGCCAGTCTGCTGGTGCATTTAATTCTGTGATGATATTTGTTCTGCCAATCCCCAAGGCAAGAGCCACCAAACTATTGCAAAAATCGCCACGCTCGGCAACGGGTTCAATGCTAAAAGCAGATTTCACATCATCAACAAACTTTTTTATCATTAACAAATCTTCAAACAAATTCAATTCTACAATACAATCAAGTTCTGTCTTTACCATTTCGGTAATTAAATCTTCGGGACTACCATAGATTTTCTTTATTCCCCAGTTTGTTTGAAAAATCAACGATTCAATCAATGCCTTTTGCTTAATGGCGTTACTTCTGTTTTGTAGATGTCTGTTCTTCATATTAGTATTCTTTCATTACTATATATTATACGAAAGAATCTGTTACTTTTAATATGAAACAATACAAAGGTCTGCATAAACAATGCATACCTCTATAAAAATTTCAATTTTGGGAATAATATTTAGTGATATGCAATGATTTTACATAGCAATTCATTATATTTGCGGTAAATCGCGGATATAAGTTATGATAAGCAAGACATTTAACCGTTACATTTGGTTGCTGAATACACTCCTTCAACATAAGCAACTTTCCTATGAAGAAATCAATGTTTTATGGAAGGAATGTCGCTTGGGAGATGGTGCTCCGTTGCCATTACGCACCTTCCACCAACATAAAAATGCAGTTGAGGAGTTGTTTGGTATTGAAATAAAATGCAATCCTTCAAATGGGTACAAATATTACATATCTACTCCTGACACATTGAAAAATGACCGTATCCGCAAATGGCTATTGAATTCTTTCACCCTATCAAATATGATAACAGCAGGGCATAATATGAAAGAGAGAATACTGTTTGAGGATATACCGCGTGGAACAGAATATCTGCAAACTGTTATTGAGGCAATGCAGAAATCAAAAGAATTGCAAATTGATTATCAGCAGTTCTATGGGCATAGAGAAACATTTAATATTCAACCTTATGCTATGAAGGTTTATCACCAACGCTGGTATGTTGTTGGTTATATCAAAGAACTTGGGGGTATAAGGAATATAGCACTTGACCGCACTCTTGAAATGAATTTGTCGGACATATCATTTACTTTACCACATAATTTTAATGCAGAGAAGTATTATGCAAACTCTATTGGAATATATGTAAATGAGGAACTTAACCCCGTCAAGGTTAAGATAAGAGCCTATGGTGTGCAAATAGAATATTTGCGTTCTTTGCCGCTTCATCGTTCTCAAAAAGAGGGTGCATCAAAGTATGGTGAATTTTGCGAGTTTGAATACAAACTATGCTTGACTCCAGAACTCTCAACTCACATACTTGCTATGGGGGAGAATGTAGAGGTGTTGGAGCCTGTGGAATTGAGAGAGGAAATAAAGAGAAAATTAACAGAATGTTTAACTAAATACATGTAATGTTATGTGTGAAAATATAAAGATAGATTCTCGCGAAAAGGCACTTGATTATGCTATACGAGATTATGAGTGCGATGAAAAGTCCGTTGGGTATGGATATGAGATTGCAGGAAATAAGTATTGGAATTATCTATCCAATAAATCTTGGGAAGAATTTCTAAAATCAATGTCCTCATTGCATCGTGCGCAATATAATGATGCTGATGGTGGCGAGTTGAAAGTGAAGCAAGGTCGTTGGGGAATATATCCGCCTAAAATGGCCTCTTTTGGCTCGTCCAGTCGTTTTCTTTATAACATTTCAAAAAATATTGAATGTTTTCAGTTTGAGAAACTATTGCCAACAAGGGTTGGAGGTAGTGCAAATCTTGATGGCTATATAACGCGTGGAGATGGTGATGTTTTTGTTGAAGCAAAGTGTAGGGAAATATATAGTTCGCATAAAACAATAGAGGTATCTAATGTTTATGAAGAAATCTATAAAGAACTTCAAGAATTGTATCCTGAATTTTCTTTTAAGAATAATGGACGACCCATAAAGAATGGAAAAGAAGATAATGAACATTTCAACTGCACTTTTAAATTCAATGGCAAAGAGATTATACATTTTGATATCAAACAATTGATATGTCATTTTCTCGCAATTTCTGCAAATATACTTGAAAACGAAAATGCTAATAAGAATATCAAATTTATATATTTGATATTCAACCCAAACGAAGTTATAGAACAAGTTGAAAAAGAGTCTTATAAAAAACAGATTATCGAAATATATGGCGATACCATAAAGGAAATCACAGATTATTTTGATATGGAACGGTTATTTAAGTCAATATTTAAAATACAAGCAAAAAGATTAGGTTTGGAAGGGAAAAAATATTCTTTATTTAAGTTTCATCTTGTAGATCAAGATAAATATAAGGAAATAATAAAGTGAAATAAAAACACTAGGTGTGCAGCATTTTTGCACACCTTCCTGTTTTTAATGCTCATAAAAGCAAGTTCTTTTCGTATATATTATAAAGAACCGATTAATTCTGTAATGTATGGAAAAGAGAATAACAGAGATGTGCGAGAATGAGCAGTTTTGTTCTATTGAAGACGAGTTGCAACTTATAAAGGATATAAAATCAATGGGTACTGAAAGAGAGTTGGCAATAGAAAAACTTTCTCATTCAAATTTACGCCTTGTAACTGCTGTTGCAAAAATGTTCAAAGGTTGCAACTTGTCTATGAAAGAACTTATAAGCACAGGTAATGAGGGATTAGTATTGGCCGCTGAAAAGTATGACGAGTCAAGTGGCTTTAAGTTTATGAGTTATGCCGTTTGGTGGATAAGGCAAAGTATAATACAAAAGATACAATAACTAAAACTCAATAATGAGAAATTGAGAAGAAGCGTTCAAAAGAGAAAGTGTGTATTATACGAATAATAATTATTTTATTGATTATAGGCCAGTTAGAAGATATAAGCAGACCGTTTTTTGGTGCATTTTTACCCTAAAAAAGTTGCACCGATGTGGGAGCGATAGGAGAATATGAGAAGATTGAGAAGGTGAAAAGTAGATAATTTATCACTATTTCTCATTGTAGATGTGTATTATTCGCAGTTAGAAGCACATATAAAAGGGGGTAAGAATAGTGCTAAATTGGACCATAATCCCTCTCTCTCCGCCAACAAATTAAAGAGTTTGAACAATGTTCAAACTCTTTTTTGTTGCCTCATTTGATTTAAACTTGTTTAAAAGCAAATGGGAAAACAAAAAAGAAGATTATACGATAGTATAATTCTTTAATTTGTTGGTAAGGAGGCCTGCGGCAGCACAGGGATGCACGAACGTAGGTGAGTGAATCCCTCCTACTCCTACCTTATCATTTTTGTTCAAACTTGTTTGAAGATAAGAATACTCTCGCACACTCAAAAAATTTTCGAGCAAATTTGATTATATTTTACTTTTTATTCTTACTTTTGCAACGAACTCGAATGGTGGTGTCCGGTAATGCCCATTTTGGCTACCGCGGCTGAGATTATACACATTGCACCAGTACAGATAATGCTGACGCTGGAAGTTTGGAGTTAGACCTACAGGTACACAATATATTGCCGTACCACTATTTTGAGCTTTTGGTAAAAAAAATAGTGGTATGAATTCAAGAAAAACCTATCCCGTTGTATTATCGATTGCAGGCTCCGATTCTTCTGGTGGAGCTGGAATACAAGCAGATCTTAAAACGTTTTCTGCTCTTGGTGTTTATGGTGCTACTGCCATTACTGCCATTACTGCACAAAACACGCAAGGTGTACACTCTCAACTTGCTTTAACACCTCAGATTGTTTACGATCAAATAGTGTCCGTTATTGAGGATATTCATCCCTCTGCTGTAAAAATAGGGATGTTGGCAAATAGCAACATTGCAATGGCTGTTGTCGATGCTATGAGCAGATACTCAATTCCCATAATTCTTGATCCTGTTATTGTCTCAAGTAGCGGACATCGTCTTTTGTCTGTTGAGGCTATAGATGTAATAAAAGAGAGATTACTACCAATGGCAACTCTTATAACGCCCAATATTCCTGAAATGGAATCTCTCACAAATATGCCCTTGGGCTCTGATGACGAAAAGAGCAAGGCTGCTCAAAATCTGATGAGTTTTGGCATTAATGCTATTCTTCTTAAAGGAGGTCACGAAAATGGCGACGAGAAAATAGATATTCTTTATCTAAAATCGGAAAAGGGTGTAAAGATTTCTTATTTCTCATCTCCTACTATACCCACAAAAAACATTCATGGTACAGGTTGCACACTTTCTTCTGCCATTGCCGCATTTATGGCAAGAGGTAAATGTATGGAAGATGCTGTTTCTATGGCAAAAGATTTTATTTCTGATGCTATTCATCATGGTGCTGATATTGAAATTGGTAACGGGCATGGCCCGGTGAATCATGGTTTTAATCCTTTAAAAATGATGATATATGATTTCTGATAGTTACAGGTTGCAGTTTATCACTCATCACACCAATGAGTACTCCTATATTGATTCGGCTCGCATTGCTTTAGAGGGTGGTTGTCGTTGGATACAACTTAGGATGAAAGAGGCTGATGCATATGAGCTAACTGAAACTGCTATTAAAGTTAAGGAAATGTGCAAAGAGTATGGTGCTACTTTTATTGTTGATGACAATGTTAGTATTGCAAGGAGTATTGATGCCGACGGTGTTCACCTTGGCAAAAATGACATGTCGATTGCCGATGCTCGCAAAATTGTTGGGGATAATTTTATCATTGGGGGTACTGTAAATTCTTTTGAAGATATTTTATTTAACATGCAGACTGCCAATCCAAATTATTTTGGCTGTGGTCCATTCCGTTTTACCTCAACCAAAAATAACCTTGCCCCTATTCTCGGTCTTGAAGGTTACAAAAACATAATTAATAAAATGAGAGAAAACAACATAAATATTCCTCTTGTAGCAATAGGGGGTATTAGAAAGGATGATATTCCTAAGTTATTAGAGATAGGGATTAATGGTATTGCCTTGAGCAGTTCTATTCTTAATGCAACAAATCCGATTAAAGAGATGCAAGAGATAAAAAATCTATTATACTAACAGATAATTTATTAAATATGAATTCAAATTTAAAAATATCTTACCCATATTCTGAAAAGGTTTATATAGAAGGCATTATACATCCAAGTGTAAAAGTTGGTATGCGCAGAGTTACACAACATCCGACTATTTCAATTATAGATGGTAAAAAAACAGAGAGCCAGAATCCTTCAATATATATTTACGATACTTCGGGACCTTATGGAGATAACAATATTGACATCGACTTAAAAAATGGATTACCTCATTTACGAGAAGCTTGGATAGGAGAAAGAGCAAGAAAATATAGCAATGTATGCCAAATGTACTATGCTAAAAAAGGGATTATTACTCCTGAAATGGAATATGTGGCGATTAGAGAAAATATGAATTGTGAAATGTTAGGTATTAATAGTCACATAACCCCTGATTTTGTAAGAGAAGAGATTGCTAATGGTCGTGCTGTTATACCCGCAAATATAAATCATCCTGAATCAGAACCGATGATTATTGGCAGAAATTTTTTAACTAAGATAAATGCTAATATTGGAAACTCCGCAAACACCTCGAGCATTGAAGAAGAGGTAGAAAAGGCTATATGGTGTTGCAAATGGGGAGCAGACACTATTATGGATTTATCAACAGGAAAAGAAATTTACAAAACCAGAGAGTTAATCTTGCGTAACAGTCCTGTTCCTATTGGAACAGTTCCAATATACGAGGCCTTAGAAAAAGTCAATGGTAAAGCTGAAGATTTAACATGGGAAATATATCGTGATGTTCTAATTGAGCAATGTAGGCAAGGTGTTGATTACTTTACCATACATTGTGGAATAAGACTAAAAAATGTTATGCTTGCCGCAGACCGACTTACAGGAGTGGTTAGTCGTGGAGGAAGTATAATTTCAAAATGGTGTCAAACTCATCAAAAGGAGAGTTTCCTATACGAACACTTTGACGATATATGTGATATTGTTTCATGCTATGATGTTGCCCTTTCTCTTGGAGATGGTCTGAGACCAGGAAGTATTCATGATGCTAACGATATGGCTCAATTTGCTGAATTGGATACATTAGGAGAGTTAGTAGAAAGAGCATGGGCTAAGAATGTTCAGGTATTCATAGAGGGTCCGGGACATGTGCCAATGCATAAGATTAAAGAGAATATGGAAAGACAAATTGAGAAGTGTCATAATGCTCCTTTCTATACTTTAGGTCCATTAGTTACTGATATTGCTCCCGGATATGACCATATAACTGCTGCTATTGGGGCAGCTCAAATAGGCTGGTATGGCACAGCAATGCTCTGCTATGTTACACCAAAAGAACATCTTTCATTACCAAATAAAGAGGATGTTCGAGAAGGTGTAATTGCATTTAAGTTAGCTGCACACGCAGCAGATCTTGCAAAAATGCATCCTGGTGCAATAATAAGAGACAACGCCATTAGTAAGGCTCGCTACGAGTTTAGATGGAAAGATCAATTCAATCTTAGTTTAGACCCTGAGAGAGCTTTAGAATATTACAAATCGACAAATAATGTAGGAGGTAAATTCTGCTCAATGTGTGGTCCAAATTTCTGTGCAATGAAAATCAGCCATACTCTATGTGATGAAAAATAATTGATATACAATAAACTATTTATAAATACTTTACAATTATGATTGAAAGAAATGTTTCACAAGGTATTATTTCTACCTATTTTAAAAAATTAGAAAGAAATTTAGATTTGGATGTAGCCATTGTTGGTGGTGGCCCATCAGGTATTGTTGCGGCATACTATCTTGCAAAAGCAGGATTGAAAGTTGCTCAGTTCGACAGAAAACTTTCGCCCGGAGGCGGTATGTGGGGTGGAGCTATGATGTTTAACCAAATTGTGGTACAAGAGGAGGCTCTACATATTATTAAAGAGTTTGGAATAAACTACGAACCTTACAATGATAATCTTTATGTTATGGACTCGGTAGAGAGTACCTCTGCCCTATTATATAAAGCAGTTCATGCAGGAGCAACCGTTTTTAACTGCTACTCGGTTGAAGACGTTATATTTAAAAACAATATTGTTAGTGGCGTGGTTGTTAATTGGACTCCTGTTTTAAGGGAGGGAATGCACGTTGACCCTCTTAACATTATGGCTAAATGTGTGATTGATGGTACAGGTCACGACAGCGAAATTTGCAGAACCGTTGCTCGCAAAAACGGAATACGACTTGCTACAGAGACGGGAGACGTTATTGGAGAACGTTCACTTGATGTTGTTTCGGGAGAAGAAGAGGTTGTTAATGGAACAAAAGAGATATATCCCGGACTTTATGTATGCGGTATGGCAGCCTCGGCGGTTAGTGGAACCCCAAGAATGGGTCCGATATTCGGAGGCATGCTTCTTTCGGGTAAAAAAGTTGCTGAACTTATAATTGAATCACTTAAGAGATGAGGATTATTGCCATAACATACCCTATGGTTACTAACGAAGATGTATATACAATCAAAAGACTACTTGAGAGTGGCGTTGATATTATACATCTTCGTAAACCTGATTCGAGTATTAATGAATGTAGAGACATTCTGAAAGAACTGACAACAGAAGAAAAAGCAAAAATTGTAATACATGATTATCCTGAGCTATACTACGAATTTTCACTGAAAGGAATTCATATAAATAGGAATATTACTTCGTTGCCTATAGATTATAATGGTTTTAGAACTCGCTCGTGCCACTCTTTTGAGGAGATAATAAGATTTAAGAGCGAATATGACTATCTGTTTTTAAGCCCTATTTTTGATAGCATTTCAAAAGTTGGATATATGTCGAGTTTTAAACATGAAGAACTTATAGAGGCATCGAGAAATGGGATAATTGACGAAAAAGTTATTGCTTTGGGTGGTGTGACATTTGACAAAATTCTTTATTTGAAAAGTTTAAATTTTGGAGGTGTTGCTATGTCCGGAGCTATTTACAACACCGAAGCCATAAAACTACTAAAAGACCCTCTGTAATATTAAAATATCCAATATTCTTAATAATTTTATCTAATTTATTTGTATCTTTGCACCCCTGTTAAGATTAGGAAATATAATGAAAAAAATTATTATTATTTTGCTATCTGTAGTGGCTGTTTTTGCAACGTCCAAGGCTCAAAATAAAAAAGGTTCTAACATGACCATCTCTGCAAATGGCTGGTACGGATATGACATTGAGAGAACTCGCCCCAACCTAAAATGTGCCGGATACATGACATATGAGGCAAGTGTAGGTTTTCAATCACACCCGAATGATAGCAACTATTATTCACGCGCATATGGCTTCCCTTTACTTAGCGTGGGATTTCAAGTAGCAAATATGGGTGATTTTAAGTTTACGGACAACACTAAATTCCCTTGTTTGTACTCTTTGTATGGAGCATTTGAACGCTCGTTGTTCCGTTCTAAATATGTTTCGTTAGGATATCAACTTGAGTTTGGTATTACATATAACCCTGAACGTTACGACCCCATTAACAACCCTAACAACAACTGGCTAAGTTCTCCTGTTATGGCATATTTTGGTGGTGGTGCTTTTGCCAAGGCCCATTTAGGGAAACGCTGGGAGTTGGGTACTCTTGTAATGTTCCGCCACTATTCAAACGGTAGATTAGCTTTACCAAACGAGGCTCTTAATGCTATTGGTGTGGGATTATTTGCTCGCTATAGATTATCGGATTACGACTACCGTACATATAAAAATGCAGGACGTATAACACCTGACTTTAAACGCGGTATGCAATATGTAATCGCATTAGGAGCTGGAGCTCACACTTGTATGGCTGAATGGAATGCTTACGTTGAGAAAGAGCCAAATCCTGAAAAAAAACAAGAGATTGCCAAAACTCTTAAGGATCATCCAAAATTCTCGTTAAGTGGAGAGTTTATGTATAGATATGCTCCTCGCTATGCCACCGGTCTTGGTATAGACCTCTTCTACTCTTCTAATATGAAGGAATTGGAAGCGGCTGATAGAATTCTTTATGGTGATGACGCTGTTGATAATTGTCCCGGATATAATCCTTTCTCTATAGGTATTGCTGTTGTTCAAGAGGTTTATTGGCGTAATTTTGCAATACATATTGCTATTGGTGCTTATCCATACCGCCACAAAGGTGTTAACGGTGAATTAGCCAAGGAAGCCGGCGACCGCGAAAGAGGTTGGCACTACGAGAAAGCAGGATTGAGATATTATATTCCTAAAGCACACAACTTGTTCTTTGGTTTTGGCATTAAATCTCACAGTATCAAGGCTGAATATCTTGAATTCTCTACCGGTATTAGACTATAGATAAACTTAAGATATAAAAATATGGAGTGTCACTTCACACAAAAGCGACACTCCATATTTTTTAGCACTATATTGTTACTTTTTATACTGCTCCATTTCGGGCAATAGCTCTTTTATTGCGGCTATGCGGTTTGCATCGCTTGGGTGTGTACTCATAAACTCGGGCATTGATACCGCTCCTGTACTCATTGCTTCCCAGAATGTTACTGCTACTGAAGGGTCGTATCCTGCCATTGTCATAAAGATTAGTCCTAATTTATCTGCTTCGTACTCTTGTTTACGAGAGAATGGCAACATTATTCCATAATTGGCACCAAGTCCGAATATTGTTTCGCCCCATAGTTGAGCTGTTTCTGATTTTCCGGAAAGTATGGTTGATAGGGTTTGAGAACCTGTAGATAGCAACATTTCTTGACTTATTCGCTCGTTAGAGTGTTTTGCCACGGCATGCGCAATCTCATGCCCTATCACTACTGCCAATTCATCTACATTTTTTGTATATGGCAACAAACCGTCATACACCACCACTTTTCCTCCGGGAAGACAAAATGCATTGGCTGTACTGTCGTGAGTCAAAACATACTCCCAACTGTATCCCGATATTTGAGAGCTTAATCCAGCTCCTGCCAAATACTCCTCTACGGCTTTTTGTATTTTGGTTCCACACTCTTTTACCATCTTTGAGCTTAATGTATCGGTAGATAATTGTGCGGTTGAGATATATTCGTTGTAGCTTTCTAAACCTAACGCCAACACCTCTTGATCACTTACCAATATAAACTGTTTCCTGTCAGTTAATGGCACTGTACTGCATGCTGATAAAATAACAGCAAATAGCAGCATTAAATAGCTTGTTTTCTTCATCATTTTTCACTTTATTTTTTCCAATTTTTGTACGGATTTTGCATTAAATTTGAGTTGTAGTATCGCATATCAGAGGTTACCTCCTCACCTACCCACTCGGGTTTCTCAAACCCTTCGTCCTCTCGCGAGAGTTCTATTTCTGCGACAACCAAACCTTCGTTTTCACCAAAGAACTCATCTATCTCCCAAATGTGTCCATCGGCAGCTTGAAAGCTATATCGTTTTTTCTCAATTACAGGCTTTTGACACAAATTTTCGATTATCTCCTTTGCCTCTGATACAGGTATTTGATATTCGTACTCAAGTCGCACCGCGCCTTGATTTTGCCCCTTAATTGTAATGTAGGCTTCGTTATCTTTTACTCTTACCCTTACAACTCCCTCTTTTTTTGTTGTAATATAACCTTGTTGAATATATGTTACGGTTGAGTGAGCCTTATAGTTATCGTTTAAGAGCAAATATTTTTTTTCAATCTCTTTTGCCATACCTGTTTTTTACACAAATATTAGAATTCAAAAGCTACGCTATGCCTATTATAGCCGTTAATTATTGTGCAAAGATAATATAGTTTTTTGGAGATTTTTAGAAACTGTTTGAATTTTATTTCGGAATTATTTGAGAGCTATTTTTGAGTAGGTTTTTTTTCGCATCTTGCAGGTAATAGCGGGCTATTTCCAAAAGATAAGAAAGAAAAGATGCCTAAAATAGACTCAAAGAAATCGAAACCAGCTTCGCAATGATAAAAATATTTTTCAATAAAATTCTAACAGTTTCTTAAATTGGGTTCATACTTTTTCTCCTATTTTTTGTTCTTTATTTATGTTGGTATTATTAGACTATATTTTTTTGCGTTTAATCTTTTTTGCTAACAATTACAAAATGAATAAAATAATAGAAATCACGGACAAAATGTTAGGGATATTTTTTGTACCTTTGCACTCGATTTTTTTATATAAAAACACTCTATTCAAGAACCTAATAATTTCATAGAAATATATCTGTAATGCGTAAATATTTTATTTTATTTTTTGCGACTATCTCGATAGCAATTTTTGCTATGCCGACTTCAGTGCAAGCGCAAATTACATATGTTTCGGGAATTGTTAGAGATTCTGTCACAAATGAGCCAATGCCTTTTGTCACGGTCTATTTCAGAGGCACTCAAGCTGTTCAAACAACTGACGATGACGGAAACTTCTCAATTAAAACAAACACTGATTCTAAAGAGTTGATTATCTCTTCTGTAGGATACAAAGATTATGTTTTCCCCGTTGTTCGCGGAGAGAAATATCAGATTGATGCCAAATTGAAAAGAGAAGAGTACGCAATGGACGAGGTTGTCATTAAACCTAAACGCGAAAAATATAAGAAGAAGGGGAATCCTGCCGTAGATTTTGTTAAGAAGGTTATTAGCACAGGCGAACGAAACAGTTTGGAGGAGAAAGATTATTACTCTTATAACCAATATGACCGTCTGACTCTTGCGTTTAACGACTTTAATGAGGCTAAAAAGGAGAAACCTATTTTTAGAAAATTCAAATTTTTGTTTGACTATGTAGATACTTCCGAAATATCAGGCAAGCCAATTCTTACCGTTTCAATAAAAGAGCGCAACTCAAAGATATATTACAAAAAAGAGGGAAGCCGTAAGAAGCAATATATAGAGGCTATCAGACGCATGGGTATTGATGACATGCTCAACCAAGAGAGCATGCAACAGTTTTATGACGAAATTTTTAAGGAGGTTAATATCTATGATAACCAGATTAACCTTATGCTTACCCGCTTTGTTAGTCCGCTATCGAATATTGCTCCTTCTTTCTACAAATTTTACCTACTCGACACTCTATTGATTGACAATGAGAAGTGCGTTGATTTGGGTTTTGCACCTCATAATTCTGAATCAAACGGTTTTGTCGGACACCTTTATGTGACACTTGACTCTACCTACTTTATCAAAAAGGTTGATATGAACGTTCCTAAAGATATTAATCTTAACTACGTTCAAAACATGAAAATAAAGCAGGTTTTTACAAGGAGTGAAGACGGCTTGCGCATGAAAACGTTAGACGACGCAATGGTGGAAATGAAATTGATGCCTGGTATTCAGGGATTACATGTGCGTCGTTTGATTGGTTGCGATAAATATAGCTTTGATGTTCCTGCTGATAGTTCTGTTTTTAACCTGGAGGGAGAGGTTATTGAAGATAAGTACGCATTATCATACCCCGAACAGTATTGGGAAGAGAATCGTATGATTCCTCTAAAGAAGAAAGAGAACTCTGTTGATAAAATTCTTGCACGACTTAGAGAGAACAAAGTTTTCTATTGGTCTGAAAAAATTCTTACAAGCTTGGTTTCGGGATATGTTCCTACATCTGAAAACAGTAAATTCGATTTAGGACCACTAAACACAACAATAAGCGGAAATGGCGTTGAAGGTGCTCGTTTAAGACTCGGAGGTATGACAACCCCAAATCTGCACAAACGCATATTTCTTGACTCTTACGTGGCTTTTGGAACACGCGATAAGAGATTTAAATATAAAGCCGACTTTATATACTCTTTCGTTGACAAAAGGGAGCATTACAAAGAGTTTCCTATTCATCAATTGAGAATTAGTCACAAATATGACATCAACCAGCTTGGACAGCAATACCGATTTACCAATAAGGACAACATATTTCTTGCTCTTAAACGTATGCAGGATATTCGCTCAACATATTTGAGGACCTCTGAGATTGAGTACATGAGAGAGCATAATCATGGATTATCGTATAATATTGGTTTTGCATTTAAAACTGAAGAGGCTACAAAATGGGTTGAGTTTATAGATGGCTACGGAAACTCCTTTAAAAAATATGACCAAGCCGACTTCAACATCAAGCTTAGATATGCTTACAAAGAGCGTTTTTACCAAACTAAGGGAACTCGCTATCCAATAAATAAAACAACTCCCATCATTATGATTAATCATGGTATGGGATGGAAAGGTTTTTTAAATAGTCAATACAATTATCAACGTACAGATATCACTTTACAAAAGGCTTTTTGGTTCTCCACTTACGGACATATTAACTCTGTTCTTTTGTTCTCTAAAGTTTGGACCAAGACTCCATATACAGCATTGATTATTCCTGATGCAAACCTTTCATATACAATCAGAACTCAAGCGTTTGCTGTGTTAAATCCCATTGAGTTTGTTTTTGACAACTATGCCGCATGGGACGTTGAATACCTCGCAAATGGTATTATATTTAACCATATACCATATATCAAGTACCTTAAGATTAGGGAAGTTCTTTCGTTCAAAGGATTTTTTGGCTATTTATCGGATAAGAACAATCCGGATAAAGATCCTTCGCTTTGGCGTTTCCCCGATGTTAACCAAAACAATAAATGGAATCCCAAACTGCCCTATATGGAGGTAGGTGTTGGATTGGATAATATCTTCAGTATTTTAAGAATAGAATATATTTTCCGCGTAACTTATCGCGATTTACCAAATATTAATAAAGGTGGTGTTCGTATTGAACTACACTTCTCATTCTAAAAACAATATGATTGTAGCAAAAGAGAAAAGAGAGAATAATATTGCCGAGTATCTGCTATATATGTGGCAAGTAGAGGATATTATAAGGGCGTGTAATTATGATATTACAATAATTAATGCTAATATTGTAGAGCAATATGATGTTGCTTCGGAAGTTAAATCCGAAATAAGCCAATGGTACGAGAATTTGATTGAGATGATGCGTAACGAAGGCAAGTTGGAGAAGGGACATTTGCAGATAAACATAAACGTTATTATTAAACTTAACGATTTGCACACACAACTTCTTGCTTCTCAAAAAATGCCTATGTATTCAGCTGCATTTTACAAAGCACTGCCATATATCAACGAGATTAAAAACAAGCAAGGAGATACTACATGTAACGACATTGAAACTGCTTTTAACTCGTTGTATGGTATGCTATTGTTACGTTTGGCTAAAAGGGAGATATCTGAAGAGACTATATCGGCAACTAAAACCATTACACAATTTTTATCACAACTTGCCGAACTTTACAAGAAAGATAAAGCAGGAGAATTAGAAATATAATAGAATAAGAGTATGGCTAAATTTTTAGTTACAGGGGCTAATGGTCAGCTTGGCAATGAGATGCGATGCATTGCCAACGATGATAAATTAAACTCCTATATATTTACAGACGTTCAAGAGTTGGATATCACCGATTTGAATACTGTATCTGATTTTGCCAAAGTTCATAAGCCTGATTTTATTATAAATTGTGCAGCTTATACTGCTGTAGATAGAGCCGAAGAGGATTGTGAACTTTGCGCGAAAATTAATTGTGATGCTGTAGCCAATATTGCCAAAGCCGCAAAAAATGTGGGAGCAAAGGTTATACATGTATCTACCGATTATGTTTATGGAGGTGATGCAACAACTCCATATATGGAGAGCGATGAGACTGATCCAAAATCGGTTTACGGAAAAACAAAACTCGAAGGAGAAAACAAGTTACAGGAGATTTTACCAAATAACAGTGTTATCATAAGAACCTCTTGGCTATACTCTACATTTGGCAAAAACTTTGTAAAAACAATGATTTCGCTTGGTAAAGAACGAGATAGTTTGAATGTTGTTAGCGACCAAAGAGGAACGCCAACTTATGCTCGTGATTTGGCTAAAACAATAATGTCAGTAGCTGAAGCAAAAGAATTTGTTGCAGGAATATACAACTACTCTAACGAGGGAGAGTGTTCGTGGTACGATTTTACATGCGAAATACACCGCCTTGCCGGTATTGAGTGCAATGTTAAAGCAATCAAAACGGAAGAGTACCCCACTAAGGCACAAAGACCTGCCTATAGCGTTATGGACAAAAGCAAAATAAAAAACACATTTGGATTAAATATACCCGATTGGAAAGAGAGTTTGAAAGATTGTATTAAGTTATTAAATATTGATTAATTATTTTATGAGTACACTTACACAAGAGATAGAGAGAAGAAGGACATTTGCAATTATCAGCCACCCCGATGCCGGTAAGACAACTCTTACCGAGAAGTTGTTGCTTTTTGGTGGTGCTATTCACATTGCCGGTGCTGTAAAATCAAATAAGATTAAAAAAACCGCCACTTCGGACTGGATGGAGATTGAGAAGCAACGCGGTATCTCGGTTGCCACTTCAGTAATGGGATTTGAATATAACAACCACAAAATTAATATTCTTGACACTCCCGGTCACCAAGACTTTGCTGAGGATACTTACCGCACACTTACTGCTGTTGACAGCGTTATTATTGTAGTGGACGTTGCAAAGGGTGTGGAGATGCAGACTCGTAAACTTATGGAGGTTTGCCGTATGCGTAAAACTCCTGTTATCATCTTCGTAAACAAGTTGGACCGCGAAGGTCGCGACCCATTTGAGATTCTCGATGAATTGGAGAGCGAACTTAAAATATCTGTTCGTCCTTTGAGTTGGCCCATAAACATTGGTCAAAGATTCAAAGGTGTATATAACATATACGAAAAAAATCTTAACCTATATACTCCAAGCAAACAAGTTGTAACCGAAAGTGTTGAGTTTACAGACATAAACAATCCTGAACTTGAAAGCTACATTGGAGAGGCTGATGCTGAACGTTTAAGAAACGACCTTGAACTTATATCGGGTGTTTATCCTGACTTTGACAAAGAGGATTACTTAAAAGGAGAGTTAGCTCCTGTATTCTTTGGTTCAGCTCTTAATAACTTTGGTGTTAAAGAGTTGTTAGATTGCTTTATTGACATTGCCCCCTCTCCCCGACCAATCAACGCCATTGAACGTGAAGTTAAGCCCGAGGAGGAGGCATTCACAGGATTCGTATTTAAAATACACGCCAATATGGACCCCAACCACCGCAGTTGTATTGCCTTTGTTAAGGTATGTTCGGGTAAATTTGTGCGTAACGAAAACTATAAACATGTTCGCCACGGAAAGATGATGCGATTCTCAAGCCCCACTGCCTTTATGGCTCAAAAGAAATCGGTATTGGATGAGGCATTCCCAGGCGATATTGTAGGTTTACCCGATACAGGTAACTTTAAAATTGGAGATACCCTAACAGCTGGAGAAGAGCTACACTTTAAAGGATTGCCAAGCTTCTCTCCCGAGATGTTCAAATACATTGAGAACAGCGACCCAATGAAGGCAAAACAATTGAACAAAGGTATCGACCAACTTATGGACGAGGGTGTTGCCCAATCGTTTGTTAACCAATACAACAACCGTAAAATTATTGGTACTGTTGGACAACTTCAATTTGAAGTTATTCAATATCGTTTACTACACGAGTATGGTGCTCAATGTAAATGGGAACCTATCTCATTATATAAAGCTTGCTGGATTGAGAGCGACGACAAAGCAGAATTGGAGAACTTCAAAAAACGTAAATACCAATATATGGCTAAAGATAAGGAAGACAGAGATGTATTCCTTGCCGATTCGGCTTACGTTTTGCAAATGGCACAAAGCGACTTCCCCAAAATTAAATTCCACTTCACATCGGAGTTTTAATTATAAGTTGTTAGCATTTAATACAAAGCGAATTGCTCAATGGGTAATTCGCTTTTTTATTTTTAAACTATAATATCATTAAATACGTTTAAATAAAAAGAATTCAAAATATTTTGTGGAATAAAAATTTATTCACATCTTTGCATTAACAAAATTGTTAAACTATTTTGTTAACACAAAAGATTAATTACAATTTATGGGTGAAGAAATAATTCAAAATAAAGAGTTACTGATACTTGAAGCCGCAGAAAGAGAATTCATAACAAAAGGGTATGATGGAGCAAGAACAACTTCTATTGCGAAAGAGGCAGGGGTTACACATGCCATGCTTCATTACTATTTCCGTACAAAAGAACATCTTTTTGAGCGAATAATAGATAAAAAAATGTCAGAAATCACACCTCTTCTTACCTATTTGTTTGGCAATGACAAACTCCCCATAACTGAACGAATCAAAGAGGCTGTATCTGTTCATTTTGATTTTATTGTAGCCAATCCTGACCTCCCAAAATTTTTGATAAATGAGGTGCTTCCTAACAAAGAGAGATTCATTGTGCTAAAATCAAAAATAAATAAAGTTTTACATCTCTTTAATAACCTACAAAAAGAGGTTGATGAAGCAGCACAACGAGGAGAGCTGGAGCAATTTAATATCATACACCTATTCCAAACCATTCTTTCTCTAAATATATTTTCATCAGTAATGCCTCTTTTTGTTGAGAATATGCTTGGAGAGAATAACTTTTCCTCAAAAGATTTTTTGGCTGCACGTAAAGCTGAAAATATAGAAACAATTATGAGAAGAATAAAAAAATTATAATATTATGAAACGTTTTTTTCTATTTGTGTTAACGGCAATGTTTGCTCATACGATACAAGCTCAAACACTTGACGAATGTCGCAAAATGGCACGCGAACACTATCCTGAAATCAGGCAGTACGATTTGATTTCAAAAACTGAGCAGTATAATGTTTCGAATGCTGCTCGTGCTTGGATTCCGCAAATTGTTTTGTCGGGGCAAGCAACTTATCAGTCTGCCACTCCCACATATCCCGAGGCTCTGAATGATATGATTGCCTCTTACGGTATGGATATGTCAGGTATCCGCAAAGACCAATATAAGATTGCCATTGACATTTCTCAAAATATCTGGGATGGAGGTATGTCAAAAGCAAATCGCAAAATTGCCGAGACAGAGGCTGTAGAGCAAAGAAGCAAATTGGATGTATCGCTTTATGATTTACAATCGAGAGTTGATAACATATATTTTGGTATTCTTCTGCTTGACGAACGTGTTGCCCAAACAAAAACTCTGATTGAAGTTTTGACAAGCAATCTTAATCGCATGCGCACACTATTTAATAATGGAGTTGCTATGCAGTCGGATGTAAATGCTGTGGAGGCAGAACTACTCACTGCTCGTCAAACATTGGGACAAGTTGAGGCTTCTCTTGCAAGTTACCGCAGAATGTTGGAGATTTTCATTGGACAACCGCTTTCAACAGAGAAGCTACCCCGCCCTGCAATGAGCAATGTGGCAAGTCGCAACTCTGCACGTCCGGAACTTACTTTGTTTGATGCACAAAGCAATAAACTTTCGGCTCAACGCAGTTTAATAAATGCTTCACTTATGCCTCAATTCAGTGCTTTTGCACAAGGCTATTATGGTTATCCCGGAATGGATATGTTCAAGAGTATGGTTAATGCAGAATGGTCACTTAATGGTATTGTGGGTGTACGCATGGCTTGGAACATAGGAGCATTTTATACCAAGAAAAACAATATTAACAAGTTAGATGTTGCCGAGCAACAAATTGCAATTCAACGTGACCTCTTCCTACTTAACTCTCAAATGCAAACCACACAAGATGACGGTGAGATTACGCGCCTACGCAGTGCAATAGAGGATGATAATAAAATTGTTGAGTTACGACAATCGGTTCGTATTGCAGCGGAATCGAAACTTAACAATGGTGTTATTGATGCAACAGACCTACTGCGTAAAATTGCAGACGAAACAACTGCCACACTAAATCTTAGCACACATGAGATAGAACTATTACAAGCCATTTACAGATTAAAAACAACATTAAATCAATAAGCCATGAAACGATTAATCTATATTATTTCAATTTTATGTTTAGTATCTTGTAGCAAAAAGACCAATTATGATGCACAAGGTTCATTTGAAGCTACCGAGATTATTGTATCGTCAGAGGCCACCGGAAAAATCTTGAATTTTGATATTACGGAGGGAGACATCATCAAAGCTGACTCAACAATAGGAGTTATAGATAGTCTGCAACTTCATCTGCAACGCAAACAACTATCGGCTCAACTATCGGCACTATTGAGCAGTCGCCCCGACAAAGAGAAACAAGTGGCTTCTCTAAGAGAGCAAATTACTACACAAAAGAGAGAATTTCAAAGAATTGAAAACATGCTTCGCGAAGGTGCATCTACTCAAAAGCAGTATGACGATATAAAAGCACAGATAACAATTTTAGAAAATCAACTCTCTGCCACACTATCTACTCTCGACAACAACACTGCAAGTATCAATGATAATGCAGTTGCTCTTGAGGCTCAAATAGCGGCTCTTGATGACCGTATTGCAAAATGCTATATCAGTTCGGCTGTAAACGGAACTGTATTGTCAAAATATGCAGAGGCAGGAGAGCTTGCAGCCATAGGAAAACCGCTTATGAAGGTTGCTGACCTTGAAAACATATACTTGCGAGCATACTTTACTTCTGACCAATTGTCGAAGGTTAATTTGGGTAATGAGGTAACTGTTACTGCCGACTTTGGTGGCAATGAACGATACAACTATGTTGGCAAAATCACATGGATTTCGTCAGAGAGCGAGTTTACACCCAAAAACATTCAAACCAAAGATTCTCGTGCCAATCTTGTTTATGCTGTTAAGATTGCAGTTAAGAATGATGGACGCATAAAAATAGGTTTGGCAGGAGAGGTAAAGCTATAATAATATGTCAGCTATAAAAGTTGAAAACATATCAAAGAGTTTCGGTGCTGTAAAGGCAGTAGAACACGTATCGTTTGAGGTTGAGCAGGGCGAGATGTTTGGACTTATTGGTCCTGACGGTGCCGGCAAAACCACTCTATTTCGTCTGCTTACAACTCTGCTTACCCCCGATGAAGGGAGGGCTGAAGTTGATGGGTTTGATATTGTCAACGACTATCATGCCATTCGTGAACGTGTGGGATATATGCCTGGACGATTTTCGCTTTACCCCGATTTAACCGTTGAGGAGAACCTCAATTTCTTTGCGGCTCTATTTGGTGTTAATGTAGAGGATTCTTACGATCTTGTTGCTCCAATATATTGTCAAATAGAACCATTCAAAAAGCGCAGAGCAGGAAAACTTTCGGGAGGTATGAAACAAAAACTTGCTCTATCGTGTGCCTTGATACATCGTCCAAGTGTTCTGTTTTTGGACGAACCCACAACAGGAGTTGATGCTGTATCGCGAAACGAATTTTGGGATATGCTCTCTAAACTCAAAGAGAGGGGAATAACAATTCTTGTTTCAACTCCGTATATGGATGAGGCTTCGAGATGCGACAGAATTGCTTTGTGTAATGAGGGACGTATTCTTGGCATTGACACACCAAACGATATTGTCGCAGGATTCAAATCTCTGCTATACAACATCAAAGCAGACAACATGTTCCAACTGCTTCAGGATGCTCGTAAAGTAAAGGGAGTTGAGAAGTGTTATCCGTTTGGAGATGCGCATCACCTTGTTGCAAATAATAGTTTTGATATTGAACAATTCAAGCAAGAACTTGCCAATACAAAAGGGTTAAAGATAGAGCCTGTAAGTCCATCAATTGAGGATATGTTTATAAAACTTATGGAACAATGAGCAACACTATAATATCTGTAAGAGAGTTAACCAAGTGCTTTGGAGATTTTACTGCTGTCAACCGCATATCGTTTGATGTTGAACGTGGTGAAATATTCGGATTCCTTGGTGCAAATGGTGCCGGAAAAACAACCGCTATGCGAATGCTTTGTGGATTGAGCTATCCGACATCGGGTAGCGGAAAGGTTGCTGGATTTGATATTATGGAAGAGGGTGAAGAGATAAAACGACATATAGGTTATATGAGCCAACGTTTTTCGCTTTATAACGACCTGACTGTATGGGAAAACATGCGACTTTTTGCAGGAATATATGGTTTGTCGAAATCTGAGACTGAAAAACGAGCAACCGAATTGCTTGAGAAACTTAATTTTTCATCTGAGAGAAACACTCTTGTTGGTGCGTTACCATTAGGTTGGAAACAGAAACTGTCGTTTGCTGTGGCGACAATTCATCGTCCCGAAGTGGTATTTTTAGACGAGCCTACAGGTGGTGTTGACCCTATAACACGCAGACAATTTTGGGAGATGATTTATGAGGCTGCAAACTGTGGTACTACTATATTTGTAACAACACACTATATGGATGAAGCAGAGTATTGTACGCGTGTTTCAATTATGGTTGATGGCGAGGTAAAGGCTCTTGACACCCCTACCCGACTTAAAGAAAAATATAATGCGGAATCGATGGATGAAGTATTCCGCTACTTGGCTCGCGGAGCAAAAAGAGGAGAGTAATATTATGATTAGCAATTTTATACCATTTATAAAGAAGGAGTCATTACACATACTGCGAGATGTGAGAACGATGATGCTTGTATTGCTTATCCCTGTTGCAATGATGATTATTTTTGGCTTTGCAATATCAACAGAAGTAAACAATCTGAATGTTGCAATAGTTGCTCCCAATCGTTCCAAAGCAGTACAAGATGCAGTGGATAAATTATACAACAATCCATATTTTACAGTTATAGACTATATAAATAATGATGATATAGACAAGACTTTACGTAGCGGTATGGCTGATGCTGTTGTGGTATTTGACGAAGACTACGACAGATTGTTATCGCAACGAGATGAAGGAATAAACACTCCTCATGCCATACAGTTTATATTCGATGCATCAAACACCAATATCGCAGAGACAGGTGCTATTTACTTGCAGAATGTTATTACAGAGGGCTATTCGCAACAGTCATTACTAAACTTACATCTACTCTATAACCCGCAAATGAAATCGGCATACAACTTTGTTCCCGGAATCATGGGACTTATCTTTATTTTGATATGTTCGATGATGACTTCGGTTTCGATTGTTCGCGAAAAAGAGGTTGGAACAATGGAGGTGCTTCTTGTATCTCCGGTTAGCCCCATAAAAATCATCTTTGCCAAGATGATACCCTATTTTATAATATCGTGTATTAATCTTGCAACAATATTGGTTATTGCCAGATATATGCTCGATGTTCCGATGAGTGGTGGACTGTTTGGTATTATTACGGTTTCAATACTATATCTGATTTTAGCTTTGGCTTTAGGATTACTCTTTTCAACAATGGCATCAACCCAGGCAATTGCAATGCTACTTACTGCAATGATTTTGATGTTACCAATGATGATGCTTTCAGGAATGGTATTTCCAACAGAGAACCTTCCTTCTGTTCTGAAGCCATTATCATATATAACTCCTGCACGATGGTATATTGAAGCTGTGAGAAAGATGATGATTATGGGACTACCAATAACAGCTGTTATTAAAGAGGTGACAATACTCCTATTTATGACTGCTACTATTATGGGCGTCTCTCTCAAAAAGTTCAACGATAAACTTGAATAGACTATGCGACAATTATATATACTTATACAAAAGGAATTCATTCAGATATTTCGCAATCCTGTGTTGCCTAAACTTTTTATCATATTTCCAGTTATGGTAATGTTGATAATGCCATGGGTTACGACAATGGATGTTAAAAATGTTGGTGTTGCAATAATTGATGAGGATTGCTCTACCCTATCGCACCGTATATCAAGTGACATCAGAGCTTCTGAGTACTTTACCATAATAGATGAAGCAACCACTTACAACGTAGCAAATAAGCTATTGGAAGATTGTGTTGTGGATATTATACTTGTTATTCCTGAGAATTTTGAGAGTGATATGTCAACTGTATCTCCTCAAAAATTGGATATATCGGCAAATGCTGTAAATGCAACAAAAGGTTCACTCGGCAGTCAATATCTTGTTCAAACCATTGGCTCAACCATATCAAAATATAGAAATGAACAGGGAGCAGAACAACTATCGGAGCTAATTGTGGTACAGAACCGTTATAACCCGACTCTTAACTATCGCTACCTGATGATTCCCGCACTGATGATTATATTGCTTATTATGATATGCGGATTCTTTACAGCTACAAATATCGTTATTGAAAAAGAGACAGGAACCATTGAGCAGATAAATGTTACCCCCATTGGTAAATTTACGTTTGTTCTCGCAAAATTGATTCCCTTTTGGCTGATAGGACTTTTTGTAATCTCCATTGCAATGGTTGTTGCATGGTTAGTGTATGGATTGGTTCCATTAGGTTCGTTAGGCTATATTTACCTCGCATCTATTCTTTTTATTCTTGCGTTTTCAGGATTTGGTGTATTGGTTGCCAATCTTTCAGACAACATTCAACAGACAATGTTTGTAATGTTCTTTTTTATTATGATATCCATGTTGTTGAGCGGATTGCTCACCCCAATAAGTTCAATGCCTGAATGGGCACAGTATTTCACGGTAATACTACCTCCTCGTTACTTTATTGATATTATGCGTGCAGTATATTTAAAAGCCCCAACATTTATGGAGATGTGGCAAAATTATGCTGCTCTTGGAGGCTTTGTAATCATCTTCAACTTTTTAGCTGCCATTACATATAAAAAACAGACGTAAAAGTAATAACTATTTCCATTAATTATATAAATGAAAGGGTAATCCCTTTTTACTTTTGGATTACCCTTTCATATTTTCATGAATTAACTATTAATTTAATCTATCTTCACAACTTTACGAACATTCTCTCCTATAGATACTATATATAATCCTGATGGATATGAAGATACATTTATAATCTCTTTTTCAGATTGACTTATTGCACTATAATAGATACGACCTGTCATATCTACAATCATTATCTTATCTCCTACGCAACATCCCTCTATTGTTAGGTGGTTACGCATTGGCGAAGGATATAGTTTTAGTTCTGTACCTTCTGAAATAACCTCTTCTTCTATACCTGAAATTTCAACAAAATTAATAGGCACAAACCAACCTTTCTCATCGTAAGTCCAAGGATAGACAGCAGGATCTCCCTCAAAGTATAGACGTTGACCTCCTGCATTTTGTCCTGCCACACCGAATACAGACAATGCTTGTTCAATGTTTGGCAAGTCGTATAGTAGGATATTCTCATCACTCTCATCGTGTGGAATACGACGCAATTGCAACTCCACGGGGAATGAAGGAACTCCTTGCCATGGTTGAACTGAAGGGAACAAG